>CALSBJ010000005.1:0-121460 GCA_943373155.1 Akkermansia muciniphila
TGAGCTTGGCGCTGCGCTTCTTCAGCGGCACGACGAGCGGCTTCTTCGGCTTGCCGTTGAGCTTCCATTTGAGCTTGGCGCTGCGCTTCTTCAGCGGCACGACGAGCGGCTTCTTCGGCTTGCCGTTGAGCTTCCATTTGAGCTTGGCGCTGCGCTTCTTCGGCGGCCTGGCGTTGAGCCATCGTGGCGGCTTCGGCTTGTTGGCGGGCTGTTTCTTCCGCTTGGCGCTGGGCGGCTATTTGGGCTTCTTCCTGTGCGACACGGGCGGCTTCCATTTGGGCTTGTTGTTGAGCCTGCTCCTGGGCTTGGCGCTGGGCTTCGGCGGCTTGAGTTTGGGCCTGCATCTGGGCTTGGCGGGCGGTTTCTTCTTCGGCCGCTCGACGGGCCGTTTCTTCGGCCTGCTGTTGCTGGGCGGCGGCCATTTGGGCCTGCTGCTCGGCGGCCGTACGGACGGCTTCGTCGGCAACGGGAGGTATGACGGGGACGGAGGTGGTTTCGGGAGTGGCGGGCGGGGTTTCGACGGGAGGAAGGGTGGCCATCGTATGAGTCTGCGGAGCGCTGGCAGGTGGTTCGGACAGGGTGGCCTTGTCTGGCAGTTCCGACACAACGGGTGGCGCGGTTACGGCTAACGCTGGCTGCTCAGGCTGAGCGGGCGGGAGATTCGGCGGGGTGAGTTGGGGCTGGGCACCACGATTTTCGATGGGCGCGCTGAGATTGGCCGTGAGGGCTAGCTGTGGCTCGATCGGGCTGGTGGAGGTCTCGGGAGTGCTGGGGGTGCTTTCTGGCAGGGTCGCGGGTGCTTCGGGCGTTGGATTGGAGGGCATCGGCCTGGGCGAATCGGCGAGGACGACCTGCCTGACCTCGGCGGCCAAGGTTTGCTGAATGGCAGGGCGAGCACTGGCGGGGACGCCGGCGTAGGGATTGGCGAGGATGGGGTTTTCGATGCGCTCGACGGGCCGCACGTCAGGCAGCTTGTTTTGGGCGGCAGGCGGAAATTGTACCAGTTCGATGACGGAGGGTGAACCTCTCGGCGGGCCTAGGTTGGAAGGCTTGATGGCTATTTGAGCAGGCTCGACAGGGTGAATTTGCGTCTGCGGAACGGGCTGGCGGCAGGTTTCCTCGATCTGGTGCCGTGGCGGGCCGCCGTGATGCATGTAAACCGGGGTGCCGCCGGGCTTTCCGCCGCCGCAGGGGACAATCTGGGTGATGTTGACGGTGTGGTGGAAGAGGGTGCTGTTGTAGCTGACGGGCTGGATGCAGGTGGTGTAGCTGGGCCGCACGAAATGGGTGGTGCGAACGAAGGTGTAACTGGCTGGGCCGAGGTTGTAGCGGGTATCGCAATCACGACGGACAGTGGCACAAGGGCCGCTTTCTGGTGGCAGCGGGGCCCAGCCGATGTGGTCACGGCTTTGCCGCCAGGCGACCCAGGCAGGTGCCCATTCGCAGCCGGGGACCCAAAGCCAGCCGTGCGAGGTCAGATTCACCCAGCGACCATAGTGGTAGGTGGCCCAGCCAAAGGGCTCGCTCGTCTGCCATGTCCATCCGAGCGAGGACCAGCCCCAGCAGCCATCGACATAGGGTCGCCAGCTGCGGTTGCGGGCGAGGCGGGGCTGAAAACAGAGGCCGTGACCGCTCACGTCAAGCCACCGACCATGCGGGGCGAGGCGTTCATAAAAGACGGCGTAGTCTCGCGGAGCGGCTGGTGCTGCCAAAGGGGCCGCCGCGGCCGGGGCGGAGGCGGCGAGGCGCTGGGTGAGGGTATCACTCTGTCTGCGGGCCGTGTCGGCCTGGGTGCGGAGTTGGTCGTTTTGCTGTCGCAGGCCTTCCAACTGGCCTCGAAGCGCTTCGTTTTCGCTTTGCTGCAACCGGGCTTCGAGGTCGGCGAGCTGCTTGTCGAGGAGGGCGCTGCGGGTCTCGACCTCCATGGCCTGCCGAGCGAGGGCATCACGAGCCTCACGCAGTGCGGTGTCATCGACGGGTGCCTTCACGGGCTGCTCGGCCACAGGTGGCGGCGCGGCCTTTTCACAACTGGCGAGGACGAAAACCAGGGCAAGAGCAGGGAGCAGCAACGATTTCATGGTCGGTCTGAGACTAGCCTGGGCCCTTTATATTCAGAGGACTTTTCGACGAAGCTTCCGACGTCGAAACGGACGGATATTTAACTTTGCCAAAATACCCAACTGGTGCCAAAATACTCTAATTGGCATAATTCCCATGTAAATTAGCCGGGAAGTCCTGCCTCCGCCTTGTGCGTCCGAATCACCCATCACACCGACGGGGTGCCTCCCTCCGTGGAGTCACCAAGGGCGGCAGCTTGGCCGAGTGAAATGGAGTGTTGGAGTAAAGGAGTGATGAGGCCTACAACACTCCAAAACTCCACGACTCCAGCCACCCTCCCTCGTTCCGGCCATTGACGCGGCCTCTCAACGCCCCACACTGCCGCCCCATTTTCGCCCCCTTCCTGTCCCGTGAGCCAATCGCATCCTACTGACGACCTTCGCGTCGCTGAAATCCTCCCGCTTATCCAGCCTGCGCTGCTCATGCACGAGTATCCGCTGCGGGATGCCGAGGCCGCCTTCGTCGAGCAATCGCGCAAGAAGTCGGAAGCCATTCTCAATCTCCAAGATGACCGCCTGCTCGTCGTCGTCGGCCCCTGCTCGATCCACGACACGAAGTCCGCTCTCGAATACGGCCGCCACATCGTCGCCGCACGCGCGAAGCACGGCGCGGACCTCGAAATCGTGATGCGCGTCTATTTTGAAAAGCCACGCACCACCGTCGGCTGGAAAGGTTTTATCAATGACCCGCATCTCGACGGCAGTTTCGACATCAACAACGGTCTGCGCGGCGCTCGCGGCCTGTTGCTCGAACTCACGCAGATGGGCATCCCGGCCGGCACGGAGTTTCTCGATGTCATCACGCCGCAGTACATCGCTGATGTGGTCGTCTGGGGCGCGATCGGTGCCCGCACGACCGAAAGCCAGGTGCATCGCCAGCTCGCATCCGGTTTGAGCATGCCCGTGGGCTTCAAAAACGGCACGGATGGCGGCATCCAGGTCGCTTTGGACGCCATCGAGGCCGCGAAAGGCCAGCACAGCTTCCTCTCGGTGACCAAAGACGGCGTCGCCGCCATCGTGAATACCAAGGGCAATAACGCCTGCCACGTCATCCTGCGCGGTGGCAAAGGCGGCACGAACTTCGACGCCGCCTCGATCAAGACCGCCTCCGATCAACTCAGCGCCCGCGGATTGCCGCCAAGCGTCATGATTGACTGCAGCCACGGCAACAGCCTCAAGGATTACCGCAAGCAGCCGCTCGTCAGCGCCTCGCTCGGCGAGCAACTCGCCGCTGGCAGCAAAGCCATCACCGGCGTCATGATCGAGAGCCACCTCGTCGAAGGCCGCCAAGACACCAAGCCCGGCGTGCCGCTCACCTACGGCCAAAGCATCACCGACGCCTGCGTGAACTGGTCCTCCACCGAAACGATGCTCGACGAACTCGCCGCCGCCGTGCGCGAACGCCGCAAAAAGGCATGAACTTCACCCGCAACTGCCTCGGAAGCCTCGCGAAGTGCCGCATCCTCGTCATTGGCGATGTGATGCTCGATCACTTCATCTGGGGCCACGTGCGCCGCATCTCGCCGGAGGCTCCGGTGCCGATTGTCGAGGTCACGCGTGAGGAATTTTATCCCGGTGGTGCGGCGAACGTTGCCCGCAACATCTCGCCCTTCTCGCCGCACACGCATTTGATGGGCCGCGTCGGCAAAGACAGCGCCGCCGACCGTCTGCGCGACCTTTTGATCGCCGACAAAGTCGATCCCGCGCCCTTGCTCGTGCACGACACGCTGCCCACGATCTCCAAAGCACGCGTCTCCGCCCGCCAGCAGCAAATCGTCCGCGTCGATCGCGAAAAACTGCTGCCGCTGACCGCCGACGAACTCGCCGAGATCGAAAAGCGACTCCGCGCCCTCGCGCCGAATCTCGACGCCATCATTCTCGAAGACTACGGCAAAGGTTTCATGACCACCGAGCTCATGCAGCTCGTTTCCATGATCGCCGCCGAGCACAAGCTGATCGTCACCGTCGATCCTTCGCCGCGCAATCCGCTGCCGTGGAGTGGCGTCACGCTGGTGAAGCCGAATCGCCTCGAAGCCTTCGCCGCCGCGGGCATCGAAGACCACCTCCTGCCCGGTCCTCAGGCGCAAAATCCCGAGCTGCTCGAAGTCGGCCGCATCCTGCTCGAAAAATGGGCCGTGAACAGCGTGCTCGTCACGCTTGGCGAGCATGGCATGATGCTTTTCGAGCGTGGACAAAGCCCACACCACATCCCCACGCGTGCGCGAGAGGTGTTTGACGTTTCTGGCGCGGGTGACACCGCCATCGCACTGCTCACACTTGCACTCGCCGCCGGTTTCAAGCTCCCCGACGCTGCGGAAATCGCCAACCACGCCAGCGGCATCGTTGTGGCCAAACTCGGCACCGCCACCTTGACCCCGGACGAGCTTCTGGCAGCCTTTTCGTGACATGAGCGACTTCTCCTCTCTTTTCCAAACGCACCTCGGCGAGCATCAGGACGCGATCACAAAGCTAAGCGCGATGAGTGATCAAATCGCTCCGCTGGCCGAGGCGTGGCTCACCGCGCTCAAGAACGGCAAAAAGATCCTCTTCTTCGGCAACGGCGGCAGCGCTGCGGACGCGCAGCACCTCGCTGCCGAACTCGTCGTGCGTTATCGTGTTAATCGCCCTGCTCTCGCCGGTCTCGCTCTCACAACGGACACCTCCATTCTGACCGCGCACAGCAACGACTTCGGCTTCGAGACCGTCTTCTCACGCCAGATTGAAGCCCTCGCGCAGCCCGGCGATGTCGCTCTCGGTATCTCCACGAGCGGAACCAGCCCCAACATCCTCGCTGCACTCAAAGCGGCCAATGAGCGCGGTTGTGTCACCATCGCCTTCACCGGCGAAAAAGAGTCCGAGTGCTCCAAACTCGCGAAACTCAGCTTCAAAGCCCCGTCGAGCATCACCGCCCGCGTCCAGGAGTGCCATCTCCTCATCGGTCACCTGCTGTGCGACGTGGTCGAAAAGGCTTACGCGGTCTGATCGGAACTCGAAAATCAGCAATCGATTGTTCATCAATCTTCAATCCTGCCTTTTTAAGTTCGTCTTCGCCGAGATGAACGCCTCGCCGAGGAAAAGCGTGTTGTACTTCCCGAGCGCCTCTTCGACGGCCCTTTCCATGTGGACATGCCCGCACGTCGTCTGCGTCGCGACCGCCACACGCGTGAAGATGCCGTTTTCGTGAGTCACCGCGCCATCGAACCGCTGAAGCAAACCGGCTTCACGGTCGAAAATCTCCCATGAGCGCCCGCCGCTCCATCCTTCACACGCTTTCGCTCGCCACCGTGTTTCGACTCGTGCGCCTCGCGTTGAGCTTTGGCCTCACCTGCCTTCTCGCGAGGCATCTGGGCCGCTCTGGCTTTGGCGAAATCGGGGTCGCCATGGCCGTCGTCTCGATTCTCGTGTGCTTCGGCGAGCTTGGCTTTGGCCGCTACACCGTTCGCGAGCTTGTCAGGCTTCCCGATGAGCAAGCAGATGTGCTGGGCAATACCATCCTCGCCCGTGTCATTGTTTCGGTGGTTCTCTTCACCGGCTTGATGCTGTGGATCGTGTTCGTGCAGCCTGAAGGCGCGATCCTTCTCAGCGTGTATGCGCTGCAATTGCTCACCCATCCCTCCACCGAGGTGTTTGCTTGGCTGGAGGCCAACGACCGCGTGAAAAGCATGGTCACCGCGCAGTTCACCGGCTTTCTCGTCAGCGCCGCCTGCATCGCAGTCGGCATTTGGATGCAGGCTCCGCTTTGGTTCTTCGCTTTCACCTATGCGCTGGAGGGCTGGATCTTCATCGTGCTCTGTGGCGTGGTGTTTCGACAAAACGGCGGACGTGTCCGCTTTGCCGCGTTTCGTTGGTCGCGAGCGCTTCAACTCGTCAGCCGGTCCTGGCCGGAGCTCGCCTCACAGGCTGCGCTGCTGCTCCTTTTCCGTCTCGACATCGCGATGATCCAATGGCTGCGCGGATCGGAAGAAGCCGGCGTTTACAGCGCCGCCGTGCGTGTCTCCGAAATGGCCTACTTCGTGCCGGGTGTGCTCGCCACGCTCTTCCTGCCGCGCCTGATGGCCGCGCATCCAAACGAGCCCGAGTATCATCGCCGGGTGGTCGATTACCTCTCCGCTTCGGTGGTGCTGGCACTCTTCGCCGCCATTGGCTTGTGGGTGGCCGCGCCGCTGCTGCCGCTGGCCTTCGGCAGCGAGTATGAACGCTCCGCCGACATGCTTCGCGTGCATGCCTGGGCCTTCATTCCCTACGCCGTCGGTGTCGCCCGCACCCAAATCCTGACCGTTGAGGATCGTCTCGCGGCGAATCTCTCTTCCGTCGTACTCGCCGTCGTCATCAATGCCGCGTTGAACCACATCTGGATACCCGTCCATGGCGGACTCGGCGCCGCCTGGGCCACGCTCGTTGCTTACACCGCAGCGTGGGTGCTTGGCACTTACCTCGCCCCCGGACTGCGCACCCACGTGTCCGGCTTTCTCACACGTGCCGTGATGGGTCTGCCACGCTTCACGCTGCTGCAGGCTCGTTCGCTGCTTCGTTCCTCCTAGTTTTATGCAAGGCAAGGCTTTCATTGTCGTCCTTTTTTTCATGGGATCACTCTATGTGATGCTCTCCGTCCTTCTGGACATGGGCAACGCCATCGGGTCCCTCGCGCAGTTCCTCTGCATCGGCTCCTTCATCCTCGGCGTCTTCCAGCCGCGCATGACCCTCTATCTCATGGTCATCTACGCGGCCTACAGCGATCTGCTGAAGCGCCTCATGATCCTCGATGGTAATGTGACAATGAATGACGTCATCTGGGCACGCGGTCTCGCACCGCTCACACTCGCCGGCATCTGCATCGGGGCGATCTCCAAGTCCATCAGCAGCGGCAGTATCCTTGAGCCGCGCAAGATGAAGACGCTGCTGCTCTGCTTCCTGGGCTTTGGCATCTCCGCCGTCTCCTACATGCGTTCCGGCGGCATGAACGCCGCCGCGCAGCAGCTCGCCGATGGCGCCGCCTACATTTTCTTGCTCTTCGTCGTCCCCTGCGTGCTGCCAAAGCCCGAGGAAATCATCCGCTTCCTGAAATACACCCTCATCATCTTCGTGCCCGTCTCGCTCTACGGCCTGAAGCAGCAGTTCTTTGGCCTCAGTGATTTCGAAATCGACTACCTCCGCAGCGGCCTCACCATCCTCTCGAAACATCTCGAAGACGTGCGCCCACGGCCCTTTTCCACGCTTGTGGATAGCTCCCCCTTCGGCACCTCATGCGCTGTCTGCGCCTGCCTGGCCCTGATGGTGCGCCGATACCACCGCGATCATCGCAGCCATCAATGGGGCGGCATGAGCTGGGTGCTCTTCGGTATCTTCGTCGCCGGCTGCCTCGCCAGCATGGCCCGCATGGCGAATGCAAACTGGGTCCTCCCACTCGTGCTCCTGCCCGTGCTGCGCAGCGGCAAAGGCACTGCAGCGCTTTACACAGGCATGCTCGGCATCTTCGCGCTTGCCTGCATCTTTGCCCAGGAGCTCAGCCGTTGGGTGACATCGCTCACCCTCTCCGCCATGGATGTCTTCGGCGGCACGGCCCTCGGCGAGCAGTTTACCCGCTTCTGGACCATCTGCGCCCGCCTCGACGGCATGCACGACATCGCGCACAACCCGCTCATGTGGACCACCTTCGGCCACGGCTCGCAAGCCGCCGCTGACATGAACGAGATGAATGTCGTTCACAGTCACGACCTCGTCTCCAACATGCTCCTTGTGAACGGCTGGCTACCCACGCTCGTCATCGCCATCGCCGCAGGCATCGCGCTCAAATCATTCCACTCCAGCCTGCTGCGCATGCGCGGCGGCAGCCTCTTCCAGATCACCATCTGGATGGCCGCCATCGAGTTTGGCTTGCTCTTCCACAACATTTTCTCCGGCAATGTGACCTCCACCTTTCCGGTGAACTTCTTCTGCTGGTTTATCGCCGGCGCTCTCAATGCCTGCGTGATCGATCACCAGGAACATCAAGGCGAAGCCCGCGAGCCAGAGCCCACACCAGCCACACACGCCCGCTTTGCCGTGATCCCGCAAGCGCTGCCGCGCCCCGGACCGTTCCGCCGCATCTAAACACCCACTTTCACCATGTTGCGCCGTCTCAAAGTTTTGATCCAGGACCTGCTCGCACGAGCAGGTTATTCCATTGCGAAAATCCAGGCCTCCGAATCTCTTGCGGTGAAGCAAACCTTGCTCGGCGATGCCAAAATCATCCTCGATGTCGGTGCCAACATCGGCGGCATGACGGCGGACTACGCCGCCGCCTTCCCGCATGCGCAGATTCATTCCTTCGAGCCCTTCAGCGAGCCTGCCACCAAACTTCGCGAGCGCTTTGCCCATCTCTCGCGAGTGCAGGTCCACGAACTCGCCGTGGCCGCGCAAACCGGCACTCAGCACTTCCACACCAACCTCACCGAGACCACCAACTCACTCCTGCCTGTCGAAGCCGATGCCGTGAACGCCTGGGGTGGCCGCCTGACCGCCACTGGCCCCGGCGTGACAGTGAAAACCACCACCATCGACGAGTTTTGCGATCAGCACGGCATCACCACCATCGACCTGCTCAAGCTCGACATTCAAGGCGGCGAATTCGAGGCTCTCAAAGGTGCCGAGCGCATGCTCGCCGCTGGCCGCATCCAGCTCATCTTCTGCGAGATCATTCTCGAAAAGTGCTACCAAGGTCAGCAACCGCTCTGGGCCTATATCGAGAAGCTCAGCCGCCACGGTTACATGCTCGTCGATACCTTCGACCTTCATCGAAAGGACATGCGCATCATGCAGTTGGACGCGCTCTTCGCCTCCCCCTCCCTCGCGCAATCCCGCGGCTACCAGCAGGTGCTGACGACCACGCCATGATTTCCTCGACACAGCCTCTCGGCTTTCTCGCACCCTACCACATTCGCACTTGGACGGGCGATCACGAGCTAGGACCATCCTTCAGTATCTGCGAGGCCCAGGTCTTCAACACGCCTACTTTCAGCTTTCGCAAGAGTAGCCGGGTTCAACTCACAAGCGTGATGTCGCATGGTTCTTGAGCCTTCTCCTCCGCAGCTTCTTGTGATCTCTCCTCATGCTTTGCGCTCATGGAAGGACCGGCCACGGCGCTTCTTGGATCCCCTACCGTTGCCTCAATCTGGCACAGCTGCCGTCTCGGCTTGGTTTGATTCTGATGAAGACTTGGTGCGGCTCTATTTTGGGCGCAGACAAGGAAGAGCGGAGACATTGATAAAGTGCCTGCGCCTCCTCTTCCAACATCGTTCGCAGCTACGCAAAGCCAGCTTAATTTACTGCCTGGACGCCGCTTCATTCGCCACACTGATCTTTCTTTCCCGCCTGGGTTGGATTGACTGCCGTGGCAAGGCAATTAGGCGCTATTGCTTTCACGATTCAACCGTCGAGAAGCTAGTCCCACTGGTCAAACGATCCCATCAGGCTTTCCAAATCGAAGTCATCACCCATCAACAGCTCGCCCGTGCGAATTCATTGTTAGGTTCCGAACGCGTGGTGCTGCGTGAATGGAAAATTGACGCTGAATGGTACCACCCCGCTCATCGTCCTGAAACCAAACGCCTCCTCCTACCAGGAAATGCCAGTCGCGACGATTCGATGGTCGATTCCCTATTGGAAAGGGGCTTCCCTATCACACGAGCGGGACGCGAGCACAGCCTACAAAAACGCTTCTCGGCATATCAGGGGCGGGCGGGTTTTAGTCTTTCGACCAACTCAAGCCATTTAGAGTACCGCGACCTATTGCAAAACAGCTCCACGGTGCTCCTGCCCATCCTTCCGTGTGACGATCCAGCCGGCCTTACAGCCGCACTTGAGGCAATTCTTTGCCGCGTGCCGCTCCTAGCAAATCGCAGCATGGGCCTCAGCGAACTCTTTCAGGATTGCGCTTATCCAGTGCCAATGCTCGACAATCTGGATGCTGACAAGTGGGCTCAGGCCGCCAGTTGGCTGGATCAACGACGCCACAGCGATGAATTCAAATCGGCACTCGAAGCATCCCGGCAACGCATTATCCAAAACCGGGCCATCCTTCCCGATGGCGGAGATTGGAGTCGTATGCTCGATGAAGTGATCAGCCGTCCAGAATTCAAGAAATCCGCGTGAAGCCGTCACCCGTTATCTTGTTGCTCTCGAAAGGACTGGCCCGCTACCGCTATGACTTTACGGAACATTTCGCCGCTGCTCTGCCACCCGAAGTGCGAGTCATTGCCTGTCCGCTTGGCAAGAACTTGTGGGAGGTGGACTGGCCCAAACTCAAAGCCGCCAAGGGAAGAGTCGAATACCGAGACTTTCCCCATCACCTGCATGAATTGGCCACACTGAGCCCCACACTTCTTTGCATCATGGAATATCCGCCAGCCATGCTAAAGCCAATGCTATGGGCTCGCAGCCGCGGCATCCCAACGGTCGTTTTTAGTGATCTAGGACGTCACCCGCCTCACCAGCATCAAGTACCATGGCACACTCGCATTCAGCATGCCCTGTGTTCACATTTTACCAATGCACAGGTGGCGATGGCCCCAGCAGCGCTGACTCCACACGCGGCTTCATGGCGTCCGGTTCATTTTGCCCCGCATTCCATCGACACTAAAATTTTCGCGCGAAGCACTCCGCGACAGCCGAGTGAACGAAAACGCTGCGTGCTTCTGTACGTCGGAGCCTACGCACCTCACAAAGGACATGATCTTCTATGCAGGGCTCTCCAACGTGTGCTGAACGATGGCCCTCTCGACTTTGAACTGCGCCTGGTTGGCTATCTCGATCCAGAATGGGTGCGCCGTGTGGTCCGCGATTATAGCCTCGAGGACCGAACCGTCATCACCGGTATCAAACAGGGACCCGAGCTGGTCGCTGAGTACCACGGCGCAGACCTATTTGTTTTTCCAAGCCGTGGTGACACCTACGGCGTAGTGGCCCAGGAAGCGGCTTCCGCTGGACTACCAATCATCATCAGTTGCCATGCCGGAGCCTCCTTCAATCTTGTCCAGGAAGGTGTGAATGGTCATGTGGTGAATCCCTGCGATACCGAGGCATTTGCCGCCGCACTTAGCAGCCTGATGCGCCATCCGGAAAAATGGCCGCAGATGTCTGCAGCGTCCCAGCGGATTGCCGCGCAGCACTGCGTCCGGCGAGTCGCCTCCGAGACCGCCTCCTGGCTGCTACCTTGGGCGATGAGCGGCCTGCCGAGCCCTTCCCAGACCATGAAATCATGAGCACTTACCGCGATATTCTTTAGAGAGACTACTCCGCCGCGATTGGGGAGCAAAAGTTGTACGATGTCTTCGTCCTCGCTAGCAAACCCGTTCGCAGCATGAAACTCGGCGGGGAAGAACAATTCGGCCACGTCCTCATCGAGGCGATGGCCTGCGGCGTCGCCACGCTCGGTTCACGCAGTGGTGCTATCCCCGAAGTCCTCGCCGATGATGCCGCTCTCTTCCCCTCCGGCGATGCCACCACGCTCGCCCAACACCTCCGCGAAGTGAAACAAGGTTCCGACCTCGCCACGCGACAGCTTCAACGCGTCCGCGATCTCATCACCCACGACGCCGTCGCCGCCCGCTGGGCCGGATTTGTTCACCAGCGCATGGCCTCATGAACTCGCAAGCGCCCATGGAACGAGATCAAGCGCTGATCACGTTTGTCGATATGCTACGCGGCCTCCTCGCCCTTATGGTGCTGCTCGCGCATGGTTTAGAATCCGCGCATCTAGCGTTGCCCTCGGCATCGTTTCCCGTCGTGCTGGACTTCACACTTGCTCGGGGAGGATACTGGGTCTCAGGCTTTTTTGTACTTTCGGGTTTTTGCATCCATCGCTCAATTCTTGCGCAACTGGCGCAAGGCTCAGGACTGGCGACAGGTTTCTACGCGCTCGCCCGCATCTCGCGGATCTACCCGGTTTATCTGGCCGCCTTGGTTCTGGCGATGGTCTCCAGCACCTGGCCGAGTTCACTCATGATAGGCGGCCACCTGCTCATGATGCAGGGCATCACTGGCGTTCTTCCGGCCATCAAGCCCGCATGGAGCCTCACCAACGAGATGGTTTACTATGCCGTCTGGCCCGCGATCCTGATCTCCTGCCGTTACAAGCTTGTCCGCTCCTTTGCCTTCGCCTTTGCCGCGTCCGCGATGGTGGCCGGGCTTCTGTTTGCCCTGTGGAAAAGCCTCCATGATGGCGTGGCGGACTCGTCCTTGCTGGCCCTGGCGCTGATCACCGCTTCGTTCCCTCTCTGGTTGGGCGGTGCCGCCCTAGCCCAGTGGTGGGACTTTCTTCAAAGTCGCTCACGGGGGTGGATGACATGGGCCGGTCTGCTCTTGCTGATGACAGCTTATGGCGCTCAAGCCTGGCTGATGCACCTCAATGCCCGCACGATGCTTTTGTGCGCCGTCACCTATGTCTCGCTCCCTGGCTGGCTCCTGCTCCTGCTCGGCGGCAGCACTTGGCGCGGGTTTGACCGCTGGCGCTCATACGCGGCCTGGATGGGCCTGCTCAGCTATCCTCTCTACATTATGCACCAGCCTTTGCTCGACATCACCACCTCCTCCCTGCGCCATCTGGTACCCGCAGGTTCCCTGGCCATGCTCACGCTGCTGCTTGTCGCGGTGGTCTTGATGATCATCATCTTGATCGGAGTTCCGTTGGAGCGCTGGACGCTCGGCAAACGCGGCGAACTTTTGCGCCGCTTGCGATCAAGGCAGGTCAGAACTTTCCCTATCATTCCCCAATGAAAAGTTACCGCAATATCCTATACCGCGACTACTCCTCCGCTTTTGGCGAGCAGAAGACTTACGACGCCAGCACGCAGCACGCGCAATACGAAGCCAGCTACGGCGGCCTGCCCTCGCGAAACGACGCCGCCATCGCCGATCTCGGCAGCGGCAAGGGCGAGTGGCTTGGATGGTTGCATACGAAAGGCTATTCGAATCTCACCGGCGTGGACCTTTCCCCCTCCGATCTCGGCTTCGCCCGTCAGCAGCGGCCCTCTGGCACCTGGATCGAGCAAAACGTGATCGACTTCCTTGAGGCACAACCCGCCTCCTTCGATCTCCTTCATGCCAAGGACATCGTCGAGCACTTCACGAAAGACGAATTCCTCCGCTTCCTCACCGCCGCCAAGCAGGCACTCAAGCCCGGCGGCGAACTCTGGCTGCTCACCTTCAATGCGCAAAGCCCGCTGGCCTCCGCCACCCGCTATGGCGATCTCACCCACGAGCTCGGCCTTACGCCCGGCAGCATGGCGCAGGGCATGCGTGCTTGCGGCTTCACCCGCATCTACGTTCAGGGACGCCACTACTGCTCCGCTACCCGATCCGGAAAAGTGCGCCGCGTGCTCGGCAAGGTGATTTATCGTTTTGCTCGTCTCCTGCTCAAAGTCCGCCACGGCACCGTCGGCGCCAGTCGTGAGATCGATTTCCTTTGCGCTGAACCGGATCTCTTTGGCCGCGGCGGTATCGCTTGACTCATGTCGCTGAACATTCACATCGCGCCGACACCCTTCGTCATGGGCTGGGAAAGCATGAATCGCTACGCACATGAACTCGCCCGCGTCAGCGGCATCTCGCCGCTGCTGCCGCTGCGTCCCGTGAACACACCACCCGGCTCACGCTGGCAGCGCCTGTGGACACGCCGCGTGAGCTACCCATCGCTCATCCGCTCCCGCGTGCGTGATGGCATTGTGCATATCCTCGATCACAGCTTCGCCGATCTGCTGCCCAAAGTCCGCCCCGACGTGCGCAAGGTGGTCACGCTGCATGATTTGATCCCGCTCGTGGCTCCCGATGGCATCAGCGAATCCCAGCAGCAGCGTTTCCGACACACCGTCATGAACCTGCGCCTCGCCGACGCCGTCTCCTGCGACTCTGCCGCCACGCGTGACGAGGCCATCCGCCTTCTTCAACTCGATCCAGCCAAGCTCCACGTCGTGCCTCTCGGCTGCACCGAACTTCCACCATCATGTCCTGAGGCCGAAAAGCTGGCGAAAGACACGCAGCCCTACTTTTTCAGTGTCGGTAGCGCCCTGCCACGCAAAAACCTCGCCGCCCTTCCCGCCATGCTCGAGGGCCTCGGGAAGGTCACCCTCGTTCGAGCAGGTCACAAACTCCCGGAAAGCCTCGCTGATCATATCCGCGAGCACGCCACACTCATCGAACTCGGCCGCGCCAGTGATGCACAACTCGCCGCATGGTATGCGCATGCCGTCGCCACCTTGATTCCCTCCACGCATGAAGGCTTTGGCCTTCCGGTGCTGGAGGCCATGCAACTCGGCTGCCCCGTCGTCTGCGCCCGCGCCACCAGCCTGCCCGAGGTTGGTGGTGATGCCGCGCTCTACTTTGATCTCGATGATCTTCCCGCCGGCCATGCCGCGTGCCTCCTTTTGCTTCACGATAGCGCAGAGCGTCAGCGTCGATCTGAAGCCTCACGGGCCCATGTGAAGGATTTTTCGTGGCTGGCCCATTGGAATGGCCTCCAGCGCATTTACCAAAGCCTCTCGTGAAGCGTTTCCTCACCATCGCCCTGCTGCTCGCCACCGCGGTGATCCTCGTTGTGGTGATGCCGTATGCCGCAGGCTACGGTCCGATCAAGCGCAGCATCCTCTCGCATTTGATAATGTATTGGAAGGATCCCACCTGGCAGCACGGCGCACTCGCCCTGCCCATCGCGGCTTATTTGATCTGGCGACGCCGCGCCGAGATTGTCGCCATTCCCGCCAAGCCCACCCACCTCGGTCTGCCAGTAATCTTGATCGCCTTGTTCTTCTACTACGCTGGCTATCGCGCGAACAACTTCTACCTCGGCTTCATCGGCCTGATGAGCCTCATCGCCGGTGCCTCGCTGTGGCTCGTCGGCACGTGTCGCACTTGGGCAGGGATCTTTGCTTGGCTCATGCTTGGCTTTGCCTGGCCGCTCGCCTTCCTTGAAAGCAGCCTCGCCTTTGAGATGCGCTTTCTCATGATCCGCCTCACGTCAGGCATCTTGAACTTCCTCGATGTGCCCGTCATTCAAGAAGGCACCACGCTGCTCTCCGGCCCTGCGCATGGCCGCGAGGCAGGTGCGTTGTTCAGCCTGAACGTCGAAGGCCCCTGCTCCGGCATGCGCAGCCTCTTCGCGCTGATGATGGTCGGAGCGTTGTTCAGCTACCATCGGCAAAAAGGCTTCTGGCAGCGCTGCTTCCTCTTCCTCATGACTTTCCCGCTCGCGATTCTCGCGAACATGGCCCGCATTCTCGTGCTGCTCGGAGCCTCCACGCTCTTCGGTCAATCCTTCGCCATCGGCGATGCCGACAAGGAAGTCTCCACCTTCCATTTCCTCACCGGCATTGTCGTCTTCCTCGTCGCCCTCGCCGGGCTGCAAGGCATCGCGTGGCTGATGGACCGCCTTATGAATAAGCAGCCCGCATCTGCCATCCGTCGTGTGGCTATCTCGAATGCCAGACTGCCGTAAGGAAAGTGGAACAGGTTTTTAACCTGTTCGCCTCCAAGCTAAAAAACTCATGACGCAAACCATTCGAAAGTCTCTCTGCCTACCCAGTCCAGATCTTGGTCTTCTTCCGCTGTCCGCTCCGTCAGCACAGGTTGCAAATCTGTGCCACTTTCCTTCCGCGCCTCGACTCCCATGATCTGGCGCTCGCTCATCATTCTTGCGCTCAGCGCCACCACCGCGTTGCTTTGCCATTCCTCGCCCTCCGCGCGCGGTGGCGATGATGCGGGTGTGATCGCGGAGCTCCCCCTCGTCGCGGGCACCTATGTCGGCGAGTCTGAAGAGCAGTCGGACATGGAGAAAAAGCTCCTTCCAAGCGACACCACACAGATCAAGCGCACCTACCGCACCCCCGGACGTCGCGTCGAGGAGCGCGATGTGGCACACGCCTCCCTCGTCATCGCCGGCCAAGATACGCGTGCCATCCACCGACCCGAGGTTTGCCTGCCCGGACAAGGCTGGACCATCACCGACTCACGCGTCCTACCGGTCGAGCTTCCCACCGGCCAGCAGCTTTATGTGCGTGATCTCTCCCTCGAACGCCTCGACCAGCGCTCCTCGGATCGTCGCGTGCTGAAAGCGCACTACATCTACTGGTTCGTCGGCAAAGATGTGACCACCACCAGCGATGCGAAGCGCCAGTGGCTCAGCTTTAGCGACAGTGTCTTCCGACAAGTGAACCACCGCTGGGCTTATCCCTCCGTGATGGCCTTTGTCACGCAGGGCATGGATCCGCGCCAGTCAGGCCAGCGTGAGCGCACCGACACGCAAACCGTCGGCATGCTGCTCGACCTCGTGCGCAACCTGGCACCGAAGTTTCAGAAGAACCTGATGCCATGATCAAGACGCTTCTTCATCACCTCAAGCCGCTGCAACGCGTGGTCGTCGCCTACTCCGGCGGCGTGGACAGTTCGCTCGTGTTGAAGGCCTCCTTGGATGCGTTGGGCTCCGAAAACGTCATCGCCTTGCTCGCGGTGTCGCCGAGCCTTCCTCAAAGCGAAAAGGATGAGGCCATCGAACTCGCGAAATCACTCGGCGCACGCTTGGAACTGCTCCCGACCTCCGAAACAGACGATCCGCGCTATCAGGCCAATGCGCCGAACCGCTGCTACTTCTGCAAAGATCATGTGTATCGAGCCCTGCGACAGTTTGCCGGGCAAAACGGCCTCCAACATGTCCTCGACGGCATGAATGCCGAGGACACGCTCGATGTGCGTCCCGGCCGCGCTGCGGCGCGTGAGCTGCACATTTTGAGTCCGCTGCATGAACTTGGCTTCACCAAGCAAAACGTTCGCGAGGCCGCGAAAGCCCTCGGACTGCCCAACTGGAACAAACCAGCCGCCGCGTGCCTCGCCTCCCGCATTCCTTACGGCACGGCGGTGACGCCCAAACTGCTCTCGCAGGTCGAAAAAGCCGAAGCAGCCTTGTTTGACCTCGGTTTCCGCGAGTTGCGCGTGCGCCATCATGGCGATGTCGCGCGTATCGAAGTGCCCGAGGCCGATTTGGCCCGTGTTTTGAAGCAACGTGACACCATCCACACCGCATTGAAGGCGCTCGGTTATGTCTACATCACGCTCGACCTTGCCGGACTGCGATCCGGCAGCATGAACGAAGTCCTCGCCGCTCGCTCCGCATGAACGAAGCCCGTCTCCGCGATCTCCTCACGCAAGTCAGCGAAGGCAAGCTGCACGCTGATGCCGCGCTCGACCGACTGCGCACCCTTCCCTTCACGGAAGCGGGTGATGTGCTGGCAGATACGCATCGTGTGATCCGCCAGGGCTTTCCGGAGGCGGTGTTTGCCGAAGGCAAATCACTCACGCAGGTCACCGATGCGCTCGCCGCGCTCGTCGCCGCGCATGGGAGTGCTATCGCCACGCGAGTGCCGGCGGAAATGGCCACGATTCTTTTACAACGCTTCCCCACCGGCAGCTACGACGCCGTGTCACGCCTTTACCGAATCGGTCAGATGGAACGCAGCGGCACGCAGGCACCGGTGGTGGTTGTCAGTGCCGGCACCAGCGATCAACCCGTGGCGGAAGAAGCGGCGCAGACGCTCGAGTTCGCTGGCGTGAAGGTCACGCGTGTGTGCGATGTTGGTGTCGCAGGATTGCATCGTGTGCTTTCAAAGCTCGACACGCTTCGCAGTGCCAGCCTCATCATTGCCGTCGCGGGGATGGATGGAGCGCTGCCGAGTGTGATAGGCGGTCTCGTGGCCCAACCCGTGATCGCCGTGCCCACCAGCATCGGCTACGGAGCGAGTCTGCATGGCATCGCCGCGCTGCTCACCATGCTCAATTCATGTGCCAGCGGCCTCACCGTCGTGAACATCGACAACGGCTATGGTGCCGCCGTGGCGGCTCTTCGTGTGCTCCGATGATCATGTCCCTCGAAGACACGCTCTATCCGCTGCTTCGTCTGTATGAAGCGGCACCGCAGCCGGTGAAAATCCTGGCGGGCAGGGCTTATCGGGCCATTCCGAATTCCATCCGGCAAGGGGCGGCGTATGAGCGCTTTCGTCGTGAGGCGGAGGAGTCGGAGTCGTGGGATGAGGAAACCACTACTCGCTATCAAATCGCTGCGATTCGGGATTCGTTGATCGCGGCACAGCGTGCACCGTATTATGCGAAACGCTTCGCTGAGGCTGGTGTGAAGCCGGAGGACTTTGAATCGCTGGAGCAGCTCGAGGCTTATCCGATGCTCACCAAGCAGGAAATCATTCTGCATCGGGATCAGATGGTGAGCGGCGAGGCCTCGCAACGGCTCGCGATGACCACCGGAGGATCGAGTGGCGTGCCGGTGAGCTTTTTTCTGCACAAGGGCGTCAGCCGGCCGAAGGAGCAGGCTTATCTCGAAGCGACGTGGGCCCGCGTTGGCTATCAGCTCGGTGATCGCGTGGCGGTGATTCGCGGTGGGGTGACCTCCAGCCGGTCTGACGGCCGCATTTCGAGTTTTGATGCCACGAGGAACTGGCTGGCGCTCTCGTCCTATCATCTCACGCCGGAACGGTTGCCGGAGTATGTGGCGGAGTTGAACCGCTTTCGGCCGCAGCACCTTCATGCCTATCCCAGCGCGGCGCTGATGCTCATGCAGATGGGCGTGAAGCTCGATTTCAAGCTCACATCTGTGCTTTGCGGCTCGGAAAAACTCAGCACCGAGGCTGAAAAGCAGTTGGAAGGTCATTTCGGAGCGTCGGTGATGCACTGGTATGGTCACAGCGAGCGAGCCGTGCTCGCCGCGCAGCGTCCGGAAAGCTCGAGGCTGCATTTTTGGCCTGCGTATGGCTTCGTCGAGTTCGGTGAAGCGGACGCGGAAGGGAACCGCGAGATCATCGCCACTTCGTTTCACAACCACGTCATGCCGCTCATCCGTTATCGCACGAGTGACCTGTGGAGTTCGGACAGCCGGGTGATCGGGCGTGACTACGAGTTTCTCATCAGCCGCACGGGTCGTCGCATTTCGCTCACGGCGATGAACATGCATGATGACATTTTCGATGGCCTGCTGGCCGTGCAGTTTCATCAACACGAGCCCGGCATGGTGGAATGCCAGTTGCTGCCGACCCCTGCATGGTCACATGATCGCGAGGCAGCCATTCGTGCAGGATTGCTGAGGAAGCTCGGTGACGACTTCGACCTCACGCTCCGTGTGGTGGATGAAATTGAGAAAACCAGCGCCGGAAAACATCGCTGGCTGGTAACGACGCTCAAGCCATGATCCCGCGCTTTCACATCCTCGGATCGCCGGTCGATGCGATGAACATGGAGACGTGCTGCGCCGCGGTGGAGCAGGCGCTGGATGCGAAGACGAAGGGCTACGTCTGTGTGACGGGCGTGCATCAACTGACGGAGGCGTATGAGCATCCGGAGTTCCGCGAAGTGCTGGAGAAGGCATTTTTGATCACTCCGGATGGCATGCCGCTTTCATGGATCGGCTGGATGAAGGGCTTTCCGGACATGGATCGTGTGTATGGGCCGGATTTGATGCTCGAAGTCATGCGTCGTGGGGTGGAGACGGGGCGCACGCACTTTTTGTATGGCGGCATGCCGGGCGTGGCGGCGGAGTTGAAGGCGGCGTTGGAGGAAAAAATCCCCGGCGTGAAGATCGTCGGCGCGGAGTGCCCGCCGTTTCGTCCGCTCACGAGTGAGGAAGAGGCCGCTTTGATCGACCAAGTGCGCACTTTGAAGCCTGACATCATCTGGATGGGCATCAGCACGCCGAAGCAGGATCGCTTCATGCATGCGTATCTCGACCGGTTGGACACGACGCTCATGTTTGGAGTCGGCGCGGCCTTTGATTTTCACACGGGCCGCGTGAAGCAATCACCGCGCTGGATGCAGCGGCTGGGGCTCGAATGGTTCTACCGTGTCTGCCAGGAGCCGAGACGGCTCGCGGGACGTTACTTTCGCAACAACCCGCTCTTCATCTGGCGGCTGATCAAGGAGGCGCTCGCATGAAACAGCTCGCTCAATATCAAGACGGCCGTTTGGAGCTGCAGGAGGTGCCGGAGCCTTCGCTGATGCCAGGCGGCATTCTGGTGCGCACGACGTGCTCGGTGATCTCGCCGGGCACGGAGAGGATGAAGGTGGAGCAGGCGAAGATGTCGCTGCTCGAAAAGGCACGCGCGAGGCCGGATCAGGTGCGCAAGGTGCTCGACACGGCGCGGACGCTCGGCTGGAAGGCAGCGGTGGAGAAGGTGCGCAATCGATTGGAATCGCCGACACCGCTGGGATACTCCGCGGCGGGTGTGGTGGTGGCGGTGGATGCGCTGAACACGCGTTTCCGGGTGGGGGATCGCGTGGCGTGTGGCGGCGCGGAATGTGCGCATCACGCGGAGGTGATCGCGGTGCCTGATTTGCTGGCCGCGAAGGTGCCAGACGACGTGGAAGACTGGCAGGCTGCCTACACGACGCTCGCGGCCATCGCGATGCAGGGCGTGCGGCAGGCGCAGACGCAGATCGGCGAGCGTGTGCTGGTGATCGGGCAGGGGCTGGTGGGATTGCTGACGACGAAGCTGCTGCAACTGGCTGGATCGCGCGTGATGGCAGTCGATCTGAATGCGGCACGTCTGGAGATCGCGAAGCAGATGGGGGCTGAGCGTGTGGCCTCGTCGGACGTCGATAACGCGGTGCGTGAGTGGACCAGCGGCATGGGCGTGGATGCGGTGCTGCTGTGCGTGGGTGGCAAGTCGGCGGAGGTGACGGCGCAGGCGGTGGCTTGTCTGCGAGATCGTGGCACGCTGGTCATCGTGGGCATGCATGATGCGTCGCTCGAATGGAAGACGGCGTTCCAGAAGGACATCACGGTGAGGTACAGTCGCAGCTACGGGCCAGGAAGGTATGATGCGAGCTATGAGTGGGGTGGGGTGGACTATCCGGCGGGTTATGTGCGCTGGACGGAGAACCGGAATTTTGAGGCGTGTTTGGAGCTAATGCGGAACGGGCGGCTGGATTTGCAGCCGGTGACGACCCGGCAGGTGGCGTTTGATGAGGTCATTCAAGTTTACGAGCGGCTGGACGACGAGATCGGCGTGGTCATCGAGTATTGTAGTTCCGGCTTTAGCCGATCCGTGGATCGGGGGGCAGCTTCGAGCTCAGTACATCCAGACCGCCTAAAGGCGGGACTACAGAACAGCGTCGCGTCGCTCGATGTCATCGGTGCGGGGAACTTCGTGCGGACGATGCTGCTGCCGCATGTGAAGGGGAAGATCGCGCTCGGCACGGTGGTGAATGGCACGGGGCTTTCGGCGAGGCATGTGAAGGAGAAATTTGGCTTCGCGAAGGCGGCGACGGACTTTGCGGAGGCGACCTCGGAGGCGGTGATCATCGGGACGAGGCATGATTTGCATGCGTCGCTGGTTTTGAAGGCGCTGAAGGCCGGGAAGCAGGTGTTTGTGGAAAAGCCGCTGTGCCTCACGGAGGCCGAACTGGCCGAAATCGATGCGGCGATGGCCGACACGAGCGGAAGCTTGATGGTGGGCTTCAACCGGCGTTTTGCCCCGGCGGCGGTGGAGATGAAGAAATGGCTCGATGCGGCTCCGGGAGCGAAAATGATGTCGTATCACGTCTGCGCGGGCGTTTTGGCCGCGGATCATTGGTATGCTGATCTGGCGCAGGGTGGCAGGATCATCGGCGAAGCCTGTCACATGCTCGATTTTGCCTGCTTTATGTTCGGCAAACCGGTGCGGGTTTCGGCGCAGAAAACAGGGGCGGACTCGGTTTCGGCGCAGGTGGAGTTTGCGGAGGGTTCGACCTTTCAACTGATCTACTCAGCGGAGGGTGACAGCGCGTTCCCGAAAGAAAGCATCCGCGTGTTTGCGAACGGCCTCGTGGCGGAGTGCGAGAACTTCATGAAGCTGACGGTGTGGAAGAACCGGAAGGCGAAGATCACGAAGCATGCCTCGAAAGGCCACGCGGAGGAGATGCTGGCCTGGCTGGGCTTTTTGAAGGATGGAAAGCCACATCCGCTACCTGACGCGCAATCGAGGGAGAGCATGCGACTGACGTTTGCGGTGTTGGAGGCAGTGAGGAGGTCTGCTGGGATCGATTTGGTCAAATATTTAATGGCTCACTCTGCTCAGGACGTGAATCAAAGCCCTGAGTAACAACAAGCCACCGCCGGGGATATACTGGAAACAACACATGACCGCCTTTCGAAAAGTAAGCTGGATCTGGCATCGCCTGCGGGCGATGCCACCGCAGGAGATTGCGGGCCGGGTGAAGGTGAAGGCGCAGGAGTGGACGGCGACGACGACGTTGCGTACGCTGGATGACTTCATGCTCGGAGTCGTGGACGTGAGTTCGATGCGGCTACCGGCAAAAGAGAAGGCACCGGCTGAGCTACGCGAGGCCGTGAAGAGGCACCAAGCTTGGTTGTTTGGCTGGAAAGAGGTGCCGGTGGGCGATGCGCCCAACTGGAATCTCGATCCGGTGCATGGGGTGGAGGTGCCTGCGGAGGTGTTTAATCATCGTGAACTTCCCGAAGGCGCGGATGCACGCTGCGTCTGGGAGCTTTCGCGGTGGAGCGAGGTGGTGCGGCTGGCCCAGGATGGCTGGCTGAATGAAAATCTGGACGCTTTGCGCCTGGCGCAGCGATGGATGAGTGATTGGCTGAGGAAGAATCCAGCCTCCAACGGCATCAACTGGCGCAGTCCGCTGGAAGGGGCGCTACGGTTGATCAACTTCTGCTGGATCGACACGCTGATGAGGGCCTCCGGCGACGCGGGGATCATCGCGGAGCAGGAGCGTCTCGCCCAAGAACTGGTGCCGCTGCATGCGTGGTGGGTGTGGCGGAAGCGCTCGTTTGGCTCCTCGGCGAACAATCATCTGATCGGCGAACTCGCCGCCCTGGTGATGGTGACGCGGCGCTGGCCGTCGCTGGCGAAAGTGATCTGCTGCCCGGAGCGTTTGTGGCCGATGCTGGAGGAGGAAGTTCTGCGGCAGTTTGCGGAGGATGGCGGGAACAAGGAGCAGGCACTGCATTACCATCTCTTTGCGTGGGAGATGGCGTGGCAGGCGGGACGCGTGATGGACGGGCTGCACGGGATGATTTTGAAGCGACTCAAAGATGCGGCGCAGTTTTTCTGCGATGTGAGCCTCGGTGCCTGGGATTTTGGGGACAGCGATGATGCCCAGGTGACGCCCTTGACGCTGGATCGCCGAAACGCGGAGCGTGAATGGCGAGCGTGGATGCTTGGCGAAGAGACAGGTGCTGCGTTGGCTTTCTGGCTGGGAGATGCACCGCGAGTGACCCCGCCGGTCTGGCAAAAGTGGGTCACGCATGCGGAGAGCGGCCATGCGATCTGGCGTGAGGAAACGTGGACGGCGCGAGTGGATGCCTCCCCGCTTGGCTTTGGCACGCTGGCGGCCCACGGGCATCTCGACGCGATGCATGTCTCGCTTTGGAGCGATGGCGAGCCGCTGGTGATTGATCCGGGAACGGGCGGTTATTATGGCGATGTGGCTCTGCGAGCCAGTCTGGCCGCCTGGGAGGCGCATAATGGTCCAGTGCCGGTGTGTGGTCGCAGCGTGCCGATGCGAGCGGGGCCGTTTTTGTGGCGTGAGCATCACGATGTGCCGAAGATGGAGATCGTGGAGGATGCCTGCGTGGTGCGGTTCGCGTGTGACGGTCCATTTGCAAAGCGGAGCGTTCAGATGGCGGGCAGGAGTGCCCACATCACGGATGAGGTGTGCGGCCGTACGGCGCATGTGGTGACGTGGCAACTTGCTCCTGAGTGGTGCATTGGTGGCGAGGAGGCGCGTGAGTTCATTTTGAGCCATCAGGATGGCGCGGTGATCACGCTGCGTGTCGAAGGGGATGCGATCCAGACGTGCGAGGTGGTGAAAGAAGCGGTCTCGCCACGATTTGGGCAGGTGGTGAAGGCGGAGGCGGTGCGGGTGACCTTCACGGGCAGGCTGGTGAGCACGTTCTCACGCTAAGAGGGGCCCGTGGGCGTGACGATCGGTTCATCGACCGAGCACGTCTTCCCCTTCGTCGAGCACAGGTTGCAAACCTGTGCCACTTTCTTGAGTGAGGGCGGCAGCCATGCCCAAAAACAAAGCCGGGGCCGCTACTCAGCGAACCCCGGCTCCGCAATGTTGTTGGTTGCGGTAATTAGTGGATGTCTCCAGCGAGCCCTTCCGCGTTCAGCGCGGCGGCCAGTTCGGCCTTGGTGAACTCGCCTTCGACAGTGAAGGACTCCGATTTGGCGACAATGTCGTGCTTGGTGATGCCGGAAACGTTCTTCACGGCAGCGATGGCGGCATCGGCGCACTTTTTGCAGCAGAGATGCACGCCACTGACGGTGGCCTTGGTGAGCTTGGACTCAGGCTTGGCGGATGTTTTGCTAGCAGCAGACTCTTCACCCTCGACTTTACCAAAGTAACCGGCGGCGAGGATGGCTTCGACGGCCTTCTTGGCATCGGTCTTCTTTTTCGTCGTGATGGTGACAGTCTTGCCTTCAGCGGTGACGGTGATGTCCTTGCCAGCGCTCGTGCCTGCTTTGACAATGCCATTGGTGCAGCTCCTGCAGCAGTTATGCACGCCGGTCATGGTGACGGTGGTTTCGGCGTGCGCGAGCGACGCGGCGGCGAGAAGAGAAAAGATGAAGCGCTTCATGGTGCGTGCTGAGACGTTAGCACGGAACACTTTCTTAGCACCAATTGATTTTCGACCTGATTGACGAGGCTGACTTCATCGAGGCTTCATGATCCACGATGGGATGGATTGATCCGTGGTGAGGAAGATGGCGTGGAAAGCGGGGAGGAGATTTTGGTGCGTGCTTTCGATGTTGTTGGCATCGAACCAGGCGTTGCCAGCATTCGTGCGGCGGAAGGAATGGCGGGTGAGAGTGCCATCTCCATTCCAGACTTGAAGTTTGTCCGCATCAGGTGAAAAGCCGCTGGATGAGGTCATCGACATGGAAGCCGGGCTTTGGTCCAGCGGGTAACCGGAGCCGATGAGCTGTGAACCGGCGCGGAGCGTGCTGACGAAGTTCCAGGCACGCACTTCACCTGCGACAGGGAGTGTGAGATCACCACTGCGGCTGTGGACGAGGACGCCATCACCGGGTGCGAGGATGGTGGAGCCGACATCGGCGAGGGTGGTATCGGTCTGAAGCGCCCAGTGAGCGCCAAGAGCGGAGGCTTTGAGCCAGAAGATGGTGTAGCCTTTGCCATCGAGGAACATGACGCGGTCAGCATTCGCGGGATTGATGGCGGAGCGGAAGGCGGCAGGCGGGAAAAGGGTGGCCAGGGTCCAGTGCGGACGGATGATGATGAGGTCGTCCGCAGCAGGTGAAGAGGTTTTCCAGTTTAGAGAACCGGCGCTGCTATCGATTTCGAAGCGAGTGCCTTCACCGATGATTTCGGCGAAGTAGGCGGTGGAGATATTGAGCGTGAGGTTTTGAGCTGCGGAGGCTTTTCCTTCGAAGACGGCCGGACGCAGCAGCGGCATGGAGAAGGTCTGCGGCGCGGTGGCGAAGGTGCGGAGGCTCCAGGCCTGCACGCGGGAGTGAGTGACCTGCTCGGCGGTGCCGTTCAAATCGGCATCGAGCTCGACCTTGAGGCGGATAAAACCTGTTTCGCGACCAGCGAAGAGCGGAGCGAGATCGAGTTTCGCAAAGCGAGTGGTCTCGGTGTTGTCGGCGTGGAAGGTGGTGGTGGGTGTGATGGCGAGCGGGACCCACGATTGCATGTCAGTGCTGCCTTCGAGGCGATAGACGAGATCGGGGCGGGAGGGCACGGGACGTGTGAGAAGGGCATCGGTGGCTTCGAGGCGGAAGGGGCTGGCGAGGGCGTAATCGAGCAGCGTGCCGTCGTGGTCGAGCTGCCACTGCGCATAGGTGACGGGGGCTGCGAGCACGTTGGTGCTCATGCCGTTTGAGGCGGAGAGATTGTTGATGAAGGTATTGCCGCTGAGGGGAGTGCCGGGAGGTGGCAGCGGATAGAAGCCGAGATCGACGGTGAGATCGGTGTTGGAGTCGGCGGTGTCGTCGCTGCTGTTGGCGGTGCCGGTTTCGCCGGTGGCATTGGTGGGCTCGGTGCCGAGGGCGAGGGTGAAGATGCCGGTGTTGGCGCCAGTGAAGCTCGGCTTGAAGGCCATGAGCACGTTTTGATCAAGGTTGTCATCAATGGGGGTGACGACGTTGTTGGTGGGCCCGATGGCGGGGATGTGATTGTCGAGCACGGCGCTG
Organism: Akkermansia muciniphila; assembly: GCA_943373155.1. Lineage (GTDB taxonomy): Bacteria > Verrucomicrobiota > Verrucomicrobiia > Verrucomicrobiales > Verrucomicrobiaceae > Prosthecobacter. Next base: position 26,309 of record CALSBJ010000005.1, read on the forward strand.
GTGGCGAACTGCGAGGGCGGCACATGAATGTAGTAGCTGCCAGCGGGGACGCAGAACTGATAGAGGCCGGAGGCATTCGAGGTGGTGCTGTAAAGCGGTGTGCCGGTGAGCGGATCGGTGACGCTGGAGGGGAAGATGCGGAGCTGAACGCCGGAGAGCACGGTGTCGGAGGCGGCCTCGTAGCTGCCGTTGTTGTTCACGTCCTTGAAGACGAGGTTGCCAACGCAGATGCCGGCGTAGGCACCGAAGTCGATGGTGAGGTTCGAGGATGAATCGGCATCACCATCGGTAGTGGATTCAGCGGCCACGGCGAGATTGATGACGGGGCTGAAGAGTGGTGTGCCGACGCCGCCGGGCTGCGAGCCGTCGTTGTTGTTGTTCACGTTGTTGTCCGCGGTGGAAGGCGTACCGCCAGTCATGTTGAAGGGGGCGGGGAGCGTGACTTTGACGAAGTAATTGCCAGGAGGAAGATTGCTGAAGCTGTAAAGACCGGTAGCGGTGGTGGTGAAGTTTGAGCCGACCTGCGAATCGGCCGAAGCGCCACCGATGACGTTGTCCGCGCCTGGGTTCCAAAGCTGAACGGTGGCTCCGCTGATGCCGGTTTCGCCGCCATCGAGGAGGCCGTTATTGTTGGCATCGTTGAAGATCATGTCGCCCATGATGAGGCCGCGAATGACGATGGTGACGCTGGCGGCGCCGGTGCAGCCGTAGATATCCGTGGCGCGGAGGGTGACAATGGAGGTGCCTGCGGTGGTGGGTGTGCCGCTGAGCACCCCGGCGGTGGAGAGCGTGAGACCGGCGGGCAGCGTGCCGCTGGTGACGGCATAGGTGTAAGCGGCGGTGCCACCGGTGGCGCTGAAGGTCTGCGAGAAGGCGGTGTTCAGGAATCCATTCGCGGGCGAGGTGGGGCTGACGGTGATGGTGGGGCAGGCGGGAGAGAGCGTGTAGCTACGCGTTCCGGTGCAGGCATTCGCATCGGTGGCACGGATGGTGAAGGTCTGGCTCGTGCCGCTGGTAGGCGTGCCAGTGATGGCTCCGGTGGAGGTATTGAGGCTCAAGCCGGTGGGAAGCGTGCCCGTGGTGAGAGCATAAACATAAGGGGCGGTGCCGCCGGAGGCTGCAGCGGAGCTGCTGTAAGCACTGCCGATGGTGAGTGTGCCATTGAGCGTGGCGAGACTGACCACGGGGCAGATCTTGATGGTGTAAGCACGTGAGCCGGAGCAGCCGTAGGCATCGGTGGCGCGGATGGTGACGCTGGTGCCTGCGCCATTTGCCGTGGTGGGCGTTCCGCTGATGACTCCGGCGGTGGAGAGCGTGAGGCCGGCGGGCAGAGTGCCTGCGGTAACGGCAAAGCTATACGGGGCCATGCCACCGCTGCCGGTAAGGGTTTGCGAGTAAGCGGTGCCGACGAGGCCTGCGGCGACCGAGGTAGGATTCACGGTGACGGGGAGGCAGTTCACCGTGACGAGGTAGTCCTCGACTTCACCGACGCCGCTGACTCCAGTGGCTCCAGGATTGGTGGTGCTGGTGAAGCGGAAGCGTACACCACGCTGGCCAGGCACGGCGGCGAGCGGCGTGGCGATGCTGACACTTTGAGCGATGCCGTTCGTTCCGGTGGCGATGCTCGTATTGGTGGCGACTTGCTCGCCCGCATCGGCGAAGGAGCCGTTGTTGTTGAAATCAATCCACGCGTTGAGGAAGGCGGCGGCTCCGCTGAGATTCGTGACGATGACGCTGGCATTCGATGAGGTGCCAGGCGTGAGTGTGGGGAGAGTGACGCCGTCTTCGTCATCACTGGCGGTGGTGTCGTCACCCGTGGCAGTGCCGTTTCGCGTGGAGACATACTCGGTATCGACGAGCGGACCCATGCGGAGATTGCTAGAGGCGGTGCTAGAGGCATCGGCGGCTCCGTTCCAGTCGCCAAAATCGGTCGTGGGCACAGCAATGTTCACGACGTGGTCTTCGACCTCGCCATTGCCAGCACCGCCGATGGGGCCGGGCGTGGAGGTGGAGGTCAAACGGACGCGGATGCCGATGTTCGTGCCGGTGGCGGCAGCAGCGGGCACGGTGAAGGCAATGTTCTGCGGCACGGCATTGGTGCCGGTGGCGATGGAGGTGTTGGCCGCGATCTGCTCGCCCGCATCGGTGAGGACGCCGTTGTTGTTGAAGTCGATCCAAGCGTTGAGGAAGGCGGCTGCACCGGAGGAATTCGTGACATTGACGACGAGGGTGGCGGGAGCGCCTGCGGTCATGGAGGGCACGGTGACGCCGTCTTCATCATCACTGCCGGTGGTGTCGTCACCGGTAGCGAGGGCGTTCAAGGTGGCGGCGAACTCGGTATCCGTCGTGGCACCAATCTTGATGGCGGCATTGCGGGTGGAGAAGGCGCTGCCAAAGCCGCTAAAGTCGCCGAAATCGCTCGGTGGCGTAGCGATGGTGACGGTGTAATCCTCGACCTCGCCGATGCCGGAAAGGCCGGTGGCACCGGGGTTCTGGATGTTGGTGAAGCGCACTCGCACCGGCAGAGCGGCCCCCTGCGTGGCAGCGGCAGGAACGGTGATGCTGAGGTTTTGAGCGATGTTGTTGGTGCCGGTGGCGACGGCGACATTCGTGGCGACTTGTTCGCCGGCATCGGTGAGGAGGCCGTTGCCATTGAAATCGATCCAGGCGTTGAGGTAAGCAGGAGAGCCGGAGGTGTTGGTTGCGAGCACCGGGATGGTGGCGGGTGCTCCGGCGGTGAGCGCGGGCATGGTGACGGCGTCTTCATCATCGCTACCGGTGGTGTCATCCCCCGTGGCAGCACCGTTTGTCGTAGCGGTGTATTCCACATCCGTGAGCGGACCGAGTTTCAGCGTGCTGTTCACGGTGCTTGAGGCGCTGGTGAGGGCGGAGTGATCTCCAAAGTCTGTCGTGGGCTTAGAAATCGTGACGAGGTAGTCTTCGACCTCACCCGTGCCGCCCGCCGAGCCAGTCACACCGGGTGTGGCGGCGCTGGTGAGACGAAACCGAGATCCTAGGGCGGTGCCTGTGACAGCACCGACGGGCACGTTTACGGTGAGATTGAGGATGCTGTTGCTGAGACCGGTGGAGACATTCAGGTTCGCAGCGATCTGCTCGCCCGCATCGGTGAGGACGCCGTTGTTGTTGAAATCGACCCAGGCATTGAGGAAGGCTGCGGTGCCGGTGACGTTGGTGACGGTGACAGGCACGGTGAAGCTGCCACCCGCGATGAGGGATGGGAAGGTCACACCGTCTTCGTCATCGCTGCCGGTGGTATCGTCACCCGTGGCGGCGGCGTTCCGAGTGGAGGCAAATTCGGTATCGACGGTGGCTCCGAGGCGGAGATTGGTGCTAGCGCCATTGGAGGCATCCGCGATGCCGCTCCAGTCACCAAAGTCCGTTGTGGGAGCGGAGATGGTGACGGTGTAGTCTTCCACTTCACCATTGCCAGAAGCTCCGGTAGCACCTGGAGAAGCGGTGGAGGTGAGGCGGAAACGTGCGCCGAGCGGCAGGCCCGTGACAGCAGCAGCGGGCACGGTGACGTTGAGGTTGAGCGTGCTGTTCGTGAGGCCGGTGGCGACGGGTGTGTTGGTGGAGACCTGCTCGCCCGCATCGGCGAACGAGCCATTGTTGTTGAAGTCGATCCACGCGTTGAGATTGACCCCGAGACCGCTGGTATTGGTGACGACCACAGGGATGGTCGCGGGCGCACCGGCGGTCAAGGAGGGCATCGTGACGCCGTCTTCGTCATCGCTGCCGGTGATGTCATCGCCCGTGGCGCTGGCGTTTTTCGTGGAGGCATACTCTTTGTCCGTGGTGGCGCCGAGACGAATGGCGGCGACGACGATGCTGCTGGCATCGGCATAGGCGCTGTGATCTCCAAAATCAGTCGTGGGAGCAAAAACGTTCACGACGTAGTCTTCGACCTCACCGGAGAGTGAACTGGTACCCGTGGGGCCGAGCCCGGTGGGAGCGGCCAGACGGAAACGCACGCCGAGATTCACGCCGGTGACGGAGGTGGCAGGCACGGCGAGGGTGAGGTTCACAGTGCCATTGGCCGTGCCGGCGGGAACGGAGACATTTGTGGCAAACTGTTCGCCTGCGTCAGCAAGGCTGTTGTTGTTGTTAAAGTCAGCCCAGGCGTTGAGGAAAGCGTTGGCACCCGTGGCATTCGTGACTTTCACAGGCACGGTGACCGTCTGGCCAGCCGTCACGGTGGGTATGGTGGCACCGTCTTCATCATCGCTGCCGGTGGTATCGTCACCCGTGGCGGTGGCATTTCGAGTGGAAACGAATTCGGTATCAATGCTGGCTCCCATGCGCAGAGAGGTCGTCGCGCCTTGTGAGGCATCGGCGAAGCCGGAGAAATCGCCAAAGTCAGTGGTGGGAGCCGAAATGATGGCCGTGTAGTCCTCGACCTCGCCATTGCCGCTGGCACCGGAAATACCCGGCGAGAGGGTCGAGGTGAGGCGGAAGCGGACACCGATATTCAAGCCCGTGAGAGCGTTTGCAGGCACCGTGATGTTGAGATTCTGCGTGATATTGGAGGAGCCGGTAGCCACGATGACATTGGTGGCGATCTGCTCGCCGGCATCGCTGATGGCATTGTTGCCATTGAAGTCGATCCACGCGTTGAGGTAGGCGGGAGAGCCGGTGTTGTTGGTGACGACGACAGGGATCGTGGCAGGAGCGCCGGCGGTGAGAGCGGGAATCGTCACGCCGTCTTCGTCATCGGTGGCGGTGGTATCGTCACCCGTGGCGCTGGAATTGGTGGTGGGAGTGTACTCGGTATCGATGGCCGCTCCGAGGCGCAGATTGCTGTTTCGTGTGCTGCTGGCGGAGGGGAAAGAGACATAGTCACCAAAGTCCGTGGTGGGCTGGGCGATGTTCACGACGTAGTCTTCGATCTCACCGACGGTGCCGATGCCCGTGGGGCCGGGTGATAGGGCGGAAGTGAGACGGAAGCGGGCACCGAGATTCACCCCGGTGACCGCATTAACGGGGACAGTGACGCCGAGGTTTTGCAGCACATTCGTGGTGCCATTGGTGATCGTAATGTTGGCAAAGACCTGCTCACCTGAATCAGCGAAGGAGCCATTGTTGTTGAAATCAATCCACGCGTTGAGGTAAGCGACGGCTCCCGTGTTGTTGGTGAGAGTGACGGCGAGAAGAGAGGGAGCTCCCGCGGTGAGGGTGGGAATGGTGACGCCGTCTTCGTCATCATTGCCGGTGGTGTCGTCACCGGTGGCGGTGGCGTTCTTGGTGGCGACGTATTCCGCATCAACGAGGGCACCGAGGCGGAGATTGGAGTTGGCGGTGTTGATGGCATCGGCCACGCCGCTCCAGTCACCGAAGTCGGTGGTGGGATTGAGCACGTTGACGGCATAATCTTCGATTTCACCGCCGGAACCGATGCCGGTTGGACCGGGTGAGGCGGCGGTGGTGAGGCGCACGCGCACGCCGATGCTCGAACTCGTCACGGTGGAAGGCGGTAAGGTAAAGGAGACATTCCGCACGAGGTTTGTGGAGCCCGTGGGGATGCTCACATTATTTGCCACCTGCTCGCCCGCATCGGTGAGGACGCCGTTGTCATTGAAGTCCACCCAAACATTGAGGTTGGCAGCGGCTCCGGTGGCATTGCTGACAGTCACGGGCACGATGACGGACTGGCCAGCGGTCATCGAGGGGAAGGTCACGCCGTCTTCGTCATCGCTGCCGGAGGTGTCATCGCCCGTGGCGGTGGCATTGGTAGGTGCCACGCCTTCCACATCAATCAGAGCACCGATACGGAGGTTCGAGTTGAGCGTGTTGGAGACGGTGGCGAAGCCGCTGTGGTCACCCCAGTCGGTGTTTGGATTCGGCGCGAGGGTAAAGCTGCGTGCGCCGGTGCATCCCAGCGTATCGGTGGCGGTGATGGTGAAAGTTTGTGAGGTGATGGAGGTGGGCGTTCCACTGAGCAGGCCACCGGTGGTGAGCGTGAGACCGGCAGGCAGCGTGCCCGTGGTGACGGCGAAGGTCTTGGTGCCGGTGCCACCCGTGGCAGAGAGGGTCTGCGAGTAAGCCGTGCCGACGGTCCCATTGGGCAGTGAGGTGGGATTCACGGTGATCGCGGGGCACACGGGGGTGATCGTGTAGGCGCGGGAGCCAGGACAGCCGTTCGCATCGGTGGCGGAGAGGGTGAAGCTCGCGGCGGTGAGAGCGGTGGGCGTGCCGGAGATGACGCCCGTGGCGGTGTTGAGGCTCAAACCAGCTGGAAGAGCTCCGCTGGCGATGGCAAAGGAATAAGGTGTGGTGCCCCCGGAGGCCACGATGGTTTGCGAGTAGGCCTGGGTGACCGTGGCGGTGGCGAGCGGCGGCGCAGTGAGCGTGATGACGGGGCAGATTTTAAGCGTGTAAGCCCGCGTGCCGAGGCAGTTGTAGGCATCACGAGCCTGCACAGTGATGGAAACGCCCGCCCCATTGCCTGCTGTAGGTGTGCCGCTGAGGACACCTGCGGTGGTGAGCGTCAATCCAGCCGGGAGTGAGCCAGCGATGACGGTGTATTGATACGGAGCCTTGCCGCCGGTGGCAGAGAAGGTGGTCGAAGGATAAGCGGTGCCCGCGAGGCCGACGGGCACGCTGCTTGGATTCACGGTGATGGGCGGGCAGCTCATGGCGAGCGTGTAACTGCGTGTGCCGGGGCAGCCATTGGCATCGGTGGCCGTGACGCTGACGGTGGAGCTGATCTCGACATTCGGCGTGCCGCTGATGACACCGGTGGTGGTATTCAGGCTGAGGCCGCCAGGCAGCGAGCCGCTGGTGACGGCAAAGGTGTATGGCGTGGCCCCACCGCTGGCCGTCACGGTTTGTGAGTAGGCCGTACCGACGGTGCCGGTAGTGGTGATGGCTCCGACGGTGACGACTGGGCATACCTTGATGGTATAGACGCGGGTGTTTTGGCAGCCGTAATTATCCGTGGCTCGGAGGGTCACACTGACACCTGCACCATTTGATGTCGTGGGCGTGCCACTGAGCACGCCAGCGGTGCTCAACGTGAGACCGGCGGGCAGTGTGCCGACGCTCACCGCATACGAGTAGGGTGCGGTGCCACCCGTAGCGCTGATGGTCTGCGAGTAGGCGACACCGACGGTGGCGGTGGGAAGCAGGACAGGATTGATGGTGATGGCCGGGCAAGCAGGCGTGACGGTATATGGACGGGTGCCTAGGCAGCCGTAATTGTCCGTCGCGCGAATGGTGAAGGTCTGCGCCGTGGTACTCGTGGGGGTGCCGCTGATGGCTCCCGAGCTCGAATTGAGAGTGAGGCCTGCTGGAAGCGTGCCCACGCTCACCGCGAAGGTATATGGCGCGGTGCCGCCTGTGGCGGTGATGGTTTGTGAGTAGGTGGTGCCGATGGTGCCATTCGCCAGGGAGGTAGGATTCACCGTGATGGCGGGGCAGGCGGGAGCCACGGTGTAGGGGCGGGAGCCGGGGCAGCCATTCACATCCGTGGCGGTGATGGTGAAGGTCTGGCTGGGGGTGCTGGTGGGGGTGCCGCTGAGCACGCCGGCACTCGTCAGCGAGAGCCCGGCAGGCAGTGTTCCACTGGTGACGGCAAAGCTGTAAGGCGCGGTGCCACCGGTGGCGGTGATCGTGGTGGAGTGAGGCGTGCCCACGGTCATGGCACTGAGCGTGGCGGGATTGACCGTGATGATCGGGCAGACGCGGAAGTTGCGGTCCGCTGAATAGACGCAGCTCGTGTAGGGCGCTCGGGTGGCCCATTGCGGCGTCACCTTGTAAACATTGACCGGCACCGTGGCTGAGATCACCAGGCGGCCGTTGGCGTCCATGGTGATCGATCCCGGTGCGGGTGAGGGCGTGACGGCAAGGCTCAAGTTGTATCCAGCCGCGTTGAGTGCCGCGTTGGTTGAAAGGCTAAAACCGGTAGCCTGGGTGTAGGCGGTGCCTGTGGTGCTGTACATGAGCGACCCGTTCGTGATGGTGGGGGCGGGGCATGGAGGAACGATGTTGTAGCTGCGAACGCCCTGGCAGCCATACAGGTCCGTGGCTCGAATGGTGAAGCTCGTGGCGGTGGTGCTGGTCGCGGTGCCGGTAATCGCTCCAGTACCTGTGTTGAGGCTCAAACCGGCCGGCAGCGTGCCGCTGCTCACGGCAAAGGCGTAAGGGGCGGTTCCACCCGTGGCACTCACCGTCTGCGAATAGGCCACACCGATCGTTGGAGCTGGCAGCGAGGTGGGGTTCACCGTGATGGCGGGGCACACGGGCGTGACGGTGTAAGGGCGGGTGGCCACGCAGGTATTCGCATCGGTGGCGGAGAGGGTGAAGGACTGGGCGGTGCTGCTCGTCGGTGTGCCAGAAATCACGCCCGTGCTGCTGTTGAGGCTCAAACCGGCCGGCAGCGTGCCGGAGACTACCGCGTAGGTGTAGGCCGTGGCTCCGCCGCTGGCGGCAAAGGTCTGCGAGTAAGCGGTGCCCACGGTGCCATTGGCGAGTGAAGTGGGCGAGGTGGTGATGGCTGGGCAGACGCGCACGGTGATGACGCGTGTGGTGGCGCAGCCATAGGCATCCTGAGCGCGGAAGGTGATGCTCACACCGGCTCCATTCGCTGCGGTGGGGGTTCCGCTGAGCACGCCTGCGGTGGTGAACGTGAGGCCAGCCGGAAGCGTGCCGCTGGTGACGCTCCAGGTGTAAGATGCTGTGCCGCCAGTGGCGGTGAGCGTCTGCGAGTAGGCGGTGCCGATGAGTGCATTAGGAAGCGAGGCAGGTGAAATCGTGATCGTGGGACACACCGGGGTGAGCGTGTAGGCACGCGAGCCTATGCAGACGCTCGCATCCGTAGCGGTGATGGTGAAGGTGCGGCTGGTGGTGCTGGTGGGCGTGCCGGTGATGGCTCCGGTGGAGGTGTTGAGGCTCAAACCCGCCGGAAGTGTGCCGCTGGAGACCGAATACACAAACGGACCCGTGCCACCGGATGGCACCACGCTGGCGCTGTAGGCCGTGCCGACGGTCAAGGTGGTCGAAATGGCTGGCAGGGTGATGACCGGGCAGATTTTGACGGTGTAAACACGGAAGCCCGTGCAGTTGTTCGCATCACGAGCCTGCACAGTGATCGAGACCCCTGTCCCATTGGCAGCCGTGGGCGTGCCGCTGAGGACGCCAGCGGTGGTGAGCGAGAGGCCTGCTGGCAGAGTGCCGGCGGTCACTGTGTAGGTAAAGGGCGCGGTGCCTCCGGTGGTGGTGAAGGTGGTGGAGGGATAAGCCGTTCCCACGAGGCCAGCAGGCACCGTGATAGGATTCACGGTGATCGCAGGGCAGCTCATCAAGACGGTGTAGGGACGGCTGCCCACGCAGCCATTCACGTCCGTGGCGCTGAGGGTGAATGTGGAGCTGCCTGCGGATGTCGGTGTGCCTGTGATAGCTCCCGTGCTTGTATTGAGACTGAGTCCGGTGGGCAGCGTGCCATTGCTCACCGCAAAAACATACGGCGTGGCTCCACCCGTAGCGCTGGCCGTCTGCGAGTAAGCGGTGCCCACGGTGCCATTGGCGAGCGAGGCGGGATTCACCGTGATGACGGGGCAGATTTTCAAGGTGTAGGGCCGTGTGCCCTGGCAGCCATAGGCATCCGTGGCGCGGATGGTGATGCTGACACCGGCCCCGTTGGAGGTGGTGGGGGTGCCCGTGATAGCTCCGGTGCTGGCATTAAGGCTGAGACCGGCGGGCAGCGTGCCCGCACTCACGGCGAAGGTGCGAGGTGCGGTGCCACCCACGGCGCTGGCCGTCTGCGAGTAGGCTAGGCCCACGATCCCATTCGCCAGCGAGGTGGGATTCACCGTGATCGAGGGGCAGGCGGGCGTGACCGTGAAGGCGCGGCTGCCCACGCAGCCGTAAGCATCCCTGATCTGGATGGTGAAGGTCTGCGAAGTGCTGCTGGTAGGCGTTCCAGAGATGATACCCGAGCTGGTATTTAGGCTGAGACCGGCGGGCAGCGTGCCGCTGATGACCGAGAAAGAATATGGCCCCACGCCACCCGTGCCGGTCACGCCTTGCGAATACGCCGTGCCCACGACGCCATTCGCCAGAGGGGTGGCATTCACCGTGATGACGGGGCAGGTTTTGAAGCCGAAGTCGATGGTCGTCTCCGCATTGCCACCGCCTGCGCTGCCTGGCTCGGTGTTGTTCGCGAGGGTAATCACCGGCGAGATGGAAGGCTGGCCCACGGCGGACTGGATGCCGTTGCTATCGTTGTTCACGCCGTTGTCTGCATTCACCGCCGTGACAGCGAGTCCATAGGAGGCATTCGGCGTGACTTTGACCTTGTAACCGCCCGCTGGCAGGCCGGTGAAGGCATACACGCCGCTGGCGTTGGTTGTCGTCGTGACTGCCGGAACAAAGGATGTGCCCGCCGCGGTCAGCAGCTCGACCGCGAGGCCATTGATACCGCTGTCCGTGGCGGACTCATAGGTGTTGTTGCCATTCAGATCGGCGAACACGGTATCACCGATGCTCAAAGCCGCGCCGCAGGTGCCGGAGCCACCGAGAACAATGTTGTCGTATTGGAGGGCGCCCACAGTGCCGCCGCTCGCTCCATCCCAGGCCTGCACGATGAGGACGACCTTCTCATTGGCCACTTCGTTGAAGGCTGGCAGCGCGGTGATACCGCTGCTGAAGTTTGAGAACGGCAGGTTCATCGTCGTCCAGGTGTTCGTGGAGGTGACGCTGAAGGTATTCGTCCAGGCCGTCTTCACGGCGGAAGCAGGTGGCGTGACGCCGCTGCTATAGGGATAGCTGCCTTGGAACCAGATCAGTGCGGCGCGATACTTCGTGGGCGAGTTCGTTGCCGGGCGGCGCACATCCATGCTGAAATTGCCCCAGTTGAGCGTGAGCAGGTTTTCAAAAGCGAAGCTGCTGGTGAGCACGCGGTCATTGAAGCCGTCATTCGGACGAGGAAGAGTGAGTGTGTCCGTGTTGTCCCAGCCGGTCGTGCTGCGGGCACGCACCCCGGTCATCGCGATGCCGTTGAGGGCGGCATTCGCCGTGGAAAGGATGGTGCCGTTGTCACTGTGGTTGAGGCCGTTCGTGCCGAAAATGCATCCATGGACGAAACTAGGCTGCGAGACCGTTCCTCCGCTGGTGCTGTCCTCGGTGTTCCATTCGAGCAAGGTGGCATGCGTCTGAATGGTGTAGCCTTTCGTGGAAGCACAGCCGTTCGCATCCGTGGCGGTGATCGTGAAGTTTGATATGCCAGCAGATGCTGGTGTGCCAGCAATGATCCCGGTGGAGGTGTTGAGGCTCAACCCGGCCGGCAGTGTTCCCGTGGAGTGGGCAAAGGTGTAAGCCGAGGCACCGCCGGAGGGCGTCACTGTTTGTGAGAAAGCCCTGCCGACGACGGCGCTGCCACCGAGATCGCTCAACGAGATGACCGGACACACTTTCAGCGTCACCGTGCGCACACCGGTGCATCCCAGCGAGTCCGTCGCGGTGAAGGTCAGGGAGGTTCCGGCACCGTTTGAGGCCGTCGGCGTGCCGGTGAGGGCTCCGGCAGTGCTGAGGCTCAAACCGGCAGGCAGCGTACCGCTGGTGAGCGCATAGGTATAAGGCGCCGTGCCGCCTGTGGCGGAGAGTGACTGCGAGTAGCCGATGCCCACGGTGCCATTCGCCAGCGAGGTGGGATTCACCGTGATGGTCGAACAGGCGATGGTGACCGTGTAGTCTTCGATTTCACCCGTGCCAGAGGCCCCGGTGGGCGTGGTGGCATTTTGATTGGTAAAGCGCACCCGGACGCCTCGCTGAGCTCCTGGGCTGGCATTCGATGGCACGGTGAAGGTGATGTTTTGCGCCGAAGTGGTGGTTGTGCCGGTGGTGATGGTGCGCACGGCCTCCAGACGCTCGCCACCAGCGGTGGTGTAGATGGTGTTGTTGAAGACGCCGTCGTTGTTGAAGTCAATCCACGCATGCAGGAAGCCGTTGGCACCGGAGGTGTTGTTTACCCTGGCGGTGACGGTGGCGCTGGCACCCTGCGTGATGCTGGCGGGCACGGTGACGCCGTCTTCGTCATCCGCTGCTCCTGAAGGCACCACGTCATCCGTGGTGGCGGCCGAATTGGGGGCCACGGAGGCTTCCGCATCGACATATTCGCCAAGACGCAGCGTCGCATTCACCACACTGGTGGTCGTGGTGGTGGCGGCTCCGGTGGGATTCGTGGCATGAGACCAGTCGCCAAAGTCCGTGTTTGCCACGGTGGTCAAGGAGTAGGCGCGGGAGCCAGCGCAGCCATTCGAATCTGTGGAGGTGACGGTAAAGGTAGCCGTGGTGGCCGTCGTGGGCGTGCCGCTGATGACTCCTCCACTGCTGAGACTGAGACCGGCAGGCAGGCTGCCGCTTGTCACGGCATAGGTATAAGTGCCGCTGCCGCCGGAGGAGGTGATCGTCTGGGAGTAGGCGATGCCCACGGTGCCGTTAGACAGCGAGGTGGGATTCACCGTGACGGTGGCGCAGGCGCAGCAGCCGAGCACGGCGAAGTCACCCATCACCGGATCAAGGCCCGCTGGGGCACGCAGCGTGACCGTGTAGGCCGTGCCAGCATTCATCGTCGTGGTGAAGGGCACGAAATAGTAGTAGTTCGTGGCGGTGCCGCCGCCGGCATCGAACTGCACCTGGCCCGAGGCCACCGGTCCGATGTTCGTGGCGATCTGCGTGCCGTTCACCAGCACCTCGGAGAAGGTGGGATTGAAATAAACGCTCTCCCAGTAGATGCCCGCCGGGGTGGAGGCCTTCGATGGCGTGAGGGTAAGGGTAAATTGGTAGCCCGTGCCGTTGTTCGGCGTCCAGCAGGCATAGGCGGAACAGTCCGGCTGATTGAAGGCGATGGTGCCGGACGGCACGCCGACATGCGTATCACGGAACACACGACCTGATCCGCCCCACGATGGCGTGGTGCGCGAGGCACTGGTGATGCACCATGCCTTGTAGGTGATGCCCGCGATGCCGCCCGTGCCGGCATCCAGCAGGCGCATCGAGCTCCCCGCCAGCACGCCATAGGTCGAAAACGGCGCACGCACGGAAATGCCTGGCTCGTAAGGCGGCCCGGTGGCCACATAGCCCCAGCGGCGACCATTCGAGAGGGCCACACCGAGCGGATCAGTGCAGGTGCTGCCGCCGCCATTCGTGACGAGCATCGTGTAAAGGTTTCCATCCACGCAGCCTGCGGCATCGGTGGCATTGATTTTGAATTGATAGGTGCCCGCGGTCGTCGGTGTGCCGGAAAGCACCCCGGTGGAGGTGTTAAAGGTCACTCCCGGCGGGAACGAGCCCCCGGCGGACCAGACCACCGGTGTCGTAGCCCCCGTGGTGGTGAAGGTTTGGCTGAAGGCGGTGCCCACCAGGCCCTGGGCCAGCGCTTCCGGTGCGATCATGTCACGCGGGCAGATGCGCAGCACATAGTCCTCGATCTCACCGGTGGACCCGGCCCCGGTGGGGGCGATCCCGGTCGTGTTCGCTAGGCGGAAGCGCACCCCGCGATTCGCCCCAGGAGAGGCATTGGGCGGTACCGGGAAGGACAGGTTGAGTGCCTGATTGGTCGTGCCGGTGCCCACCGTCAACGGAGTGACCAAAAGCTCGCCCGTGGTGGCGGTGGCGGGGTTGTAGAGCGTGTTGTTGAAGGTTCCGTCGTTGTTGAAATCAATCCAAGCGCTGAGAGAACCATTGGCTCCGCTGTTGTTGAAGACCGTGGCCGGGATGGTGACGTATTCGCCCTCGGTGATGAGAGCGGGCATCGTCACCCCGTCTTCGTCATCACTGCCGGTGGTGTCATCCGTGGTGGCGGTGGTGTTGGCCGTCACGCTGGCCTCGCCATCGGAAAGGGCACCGAGGCGCAGGCTGGAATTAATCGTCGTCGAAGTGGTGGAGGTGGCAGCTCCGGAGCCTGCCCAATCACCGAAGTCCGTGGTGACACCACGCAGACCAAAGTCGATGGTGTCCTCGTTGGATCCCGCACCGCTGGGCTCCAGACCGACGGTGAGCGTGAAGAGCGGGGAAACGATCTGCGTGCCGCTGCCGCCGGGCTGCGAGCCGTTGTTATCGTTGTTGACGCTGTTATCCGTGGTGGTGACGGTGCCGGAGGCCAGAGGCAAGTGGGCGGGCGGATTTGGAATGCGGACGTAATACACGCCGGCCAGCACGTCCTGGAACTGGTAGAAGCCACCGTTGAAGCTGAGCGTGTCCGCCACGAACTGATCATCCCCACCACCGTTTTCACGTGTGCCATTGGTGCCGGGCGTCCAGAGCTGTACGAGCACATTGTCCACGCCGACCTCGGAGGAGTCTTTCTGCCCGTCATTGTCATCGTCCTGCCACACCAGGTCACCCACGGTGAGTGTGGGGCAGAGTTCGGTCACGACGGAGTAGCTGCCGTCCTCGGAGGTATCCAGCCAGCCCTGATTCGGCCAGCCCATGTCCCCTGTCACGGCGAGGGTACCATTGGCATTGTAGGTCCAGGCGGAGTTCACATCCATGGGGTGGAACCAGATGCCGGCACGACCGTAAAACTTCGCTCCCACCCAGGAGGACTTGTTGGTGACGAAGGACCAGTTGTTGGCGTTGTTGATGCGGGCGGTGTTGATGGTGGCCTTGAAGCGGACGCTCACACCGGTCTCCACCACGCTCATCTGGAGCACATCGGAGGCGTTGATGCCCGTGCCAGAGGTGGCGATCATGCAGTTCGCCCCCGTTTGCCAGGAGCTTTCCCCCAGAGAGGTGGTGTATTTATAGACGGTGATCTTTGGCGAGGCGCGGTTCGTTCCGTCAAAGTAAATGATGGCGCTGTTGTCCGTGTGCGGGGCCGGGCCGGGAGTGACGCAGATCCAGAACGCATCCACCTTCTTGCCGTTCACCTGCTCGTAGGTCACATCGATGCTCAGGCGGTCCTTGTCCGCGTCAAAGATCATGTCCCAGTCCGTGAAGTAGAAGAAGGTGCCGTTGTTGCCGTTGTTATAGCCGAAGTCATAAGGCTGGTCGGGGCTGATTTCCTCCACGGCACTGAAATTGCAGTTCTTGTCCAGATCCTTCATGTTGAAGCGGTAGCAGCCGGCCACGACCTGCTTCGTGCCATCGAGGGCGAAGTCGATGGTCATGTCCCCGTTGTTGTCCGCGGCGTCGTCCTCACTTCCCATGAAGCCACCTTCCGCCGCGCCCGTGGGCTCGTTGCCAGCACTCAGCGCAAACGTGTGGCTGGAGATGCCGGTGAGGGCGGGCTTGGTGGCATCCACCCCGCTATCCGCGCTGCCGGTGGTGCTGTTGTCGTCCTTTTGGTCATCGGTGGGCGCGGTACCTTGCACGAAGGAAAGACGGCCTTCAAGTGGACCGCCGGCTCCGAATTCCGTGTTCGGGATTTTCGCATAGTAGGTGCCGGGATTGATGTTGTTGAAGCGGTAGCGGCCAGCATCTGCCGCCGCGCCCGCGTAGCTTACCGGAATTCCGCCATTGGCTGTGTCTCCGATCAGGCGGAAGCCATCATCGAACCAGTTTTGCTGGCCACGCTTAGCCCAGACCTCGAAACCGCCTCCACCCACCCATTCAAAGCCGAGAAACTCAATCGCATGCGGTCCCGCAGCCAGCACGACACTGCCAAACCGGTCCTCAGGGGCATGCAGCCCGTCATCAATGATCAAGTTGCTCCCGTCGATCTTCAGGCGGCCGCCGTCGTCCGTGTTGATGCAGAAAGTGTAAGTATCCCCGGTGGTGATGTTCAACGTCGCCGTGGCCTGCAAGACGACATTGGTCATGCTGCCATTCGGCAGCAGCTTGCCGTCACCCGCATGCCCCCAGTCCGTCCAGTCATTGTTCCAGGAGGTGGTGACGTAGTTGATGAAATCGGTGGTGCCGGTCCAAAGGGAAGTGCGGCTGGTTCCAAGCATCACAGCCTCCGCCGTGGCCACGCTTTTCACCTCGATGGAGGCCTTCGCCTGCTTCAGGCTCCAGCCGGGCAGGAACGGCGGGCTGACGGTGGTGGTCTCCTGCAGCAGGACGTTTGAGTTGTTGAATAGCTGCACACGCACGCCCCCAACGCCAGCGTCCCCGCTGTCGTAGCGACCGTTGTTGTTGTTGTCGAGATACACTAGATTCCCCACGCTGAGCTTGCGTGAGGTGGACAACCCGAAGTCGATGGTGTTTTCGATGTCCGTCGTGCCGCTGGTGCCTGGCTCGCCATTATCGGTGAGAGTGATGATCGGGCTGTAGATGAAGGAATACTCCCCACCGGGCTGCGAGCCGTTGTTGTCATTGTCCGAGCCGTTATCCGCTGTGACGACGGAGGAGGTCGTGGCCGGGTAGGTGGAGGACGGGGTGATGCGAACGAAGTACTTGCCCGGTGAGGGAATGGCAAAGCTGTAAGTTCCGCTGCCGGTGGTGACGGTACTTGCGACGAGCGTATCCGCATTCGAGCCGCTGCCGCCGATGGCGTTGTCCGCGCCAGGGGTGAAAAGATCCACCGGGATGTTCGGGATGCCGCTCTCACCGCCCTGTTTGGTGCCGTTGCCGTTGGAATCAAGCCACACGAGGTCACCAAGCGTGAGGTTCGCCCCATTGCGGAAGCCGAGGTCCACGGTGAGATCGCCGTTGTTATCGTCGGCATTGTCCGTGGTCCTGTTACCACCGAGTTCCACGCCCGTGTCGATCGGTTCGCTGTTGTCCGTGAGCTGAATGATGCCGGTGCTGATGCCGGTGGCGGCGGGGAAGGCGGCATCGATGCCGTTTTCATCCGTCTGGTCATCCGCCACCGCATCGCCACCCGCGCCTGGGATGGAAACCTTTTGGTAGAGCGGGCCACCGTTCTGGAACTCGGTGGGTGGGATGTGGACGAAGTAGCGGCCTGCACTGAGCCCGGTGAAGGCATACTGGCCGCCACCAGTCGTCAGCGCCGCAGCGGCGGGTGTGTCCGTGAGGGCATTTTTGCCTTCCGGGAAGAGGTACACGAGCACGTTGTCCACCCCCTCACCGGCATCAAAATTCCCATCACTGTTCGCATCATTGAAGACCATGTTCCCGATCGTCATGATGGCCCCGCAGGGACTTTCCGTGGGCAGCGCCTCGGAGTTGTAGGAGTCCATGTAGTTCCACCAGGAACTGTCCGGACTGCGGCGTGGCCAGGAGGTGAGCTTGCCCTCGGTGTTGTAGGTGGGAGCGCTGGCGAGATCGTAGTAGTGGCTCCAGATGCCCATGTAGCGGCCGATGCTCATGCCACCCCAGGTGGCCGGATTGATGCCATAACTGGTCCACAGGTTCCCGTTGTTCACGCGGCTCATGTCCGCGCTGATCGTCACCGTGAGCGAAGCACCCACTTCAACGACGGAAGCGGTGCAGAACGCCGGGCGGGAGATATTGCCATCCAAAAGCTGGCCGGGGGTCACATAGCTCGTCTGGCCGCCTTCCGGCCCCTGGTACTTCATCACCGTGATCTTCGGCGTGGCCCGGTTGAAGACGTCCACATACATGATGGCGGCGGTGTTGTCGTAGTTCGGCGTGGGGCCGTCTGTGAGCACAAAATAGAAGCCACGCACCTTCTTGCCGCTCCATTGATTGAAGATGTACTGCACATCGAGGCGCTGGGTGCGGGTGTCGTAGGCGAACTGGGCACGATCAATGTTCGCAATGGCACCGCCGAAAACGAGATTGGTGCTCAGTGTGGTGCCGTTGAGCCGCTGGATGAGCGGCACGCCATCACGATCGGTATCAATGATTCGAATGTAGAAGCAGCCTTCCTGCTCCGTGTGGAAGCCGAGGTCCACCGTGAGGTCCACATCCGCATCCCGCGTGTCATCGGAGGTGCCCGCCGTGCCGGTCTCGCCTGCCGCATTGGTCGGCTCTGTGCCAACCGCGAGCTGGAAGGAGGTCGTGCGCACCCCGCTGGCGGAGGGCGTCGGAGTGTCCGTGCCATTGTCCGAGCCGGTGGCAAGGCCGTCGTCATCAATGGCTGACCACGCCGGAGTGCCGTTTTTGATCGACTTGAGTCCAAAGAGCGGTTTTCCAGTCAGGAACTCACTGGCCGGGATTTTCACATAGTAGCTGCCCGGAGCGAGCCCATCGAACTGATAGCGACCGCCGGAGGAAGAATCATTGTAGCTCACGGCGAGACCGCCGCTGCCGGTGTTGCCGACGAGCTTGAAGCCCGTGTTCCAGCTCGAATGGCTGCCGCTTTGCGCGTAAAGCTCCACGCCGCCCCCCCAAACACCCATGTAAACCATCTCAATGGGGTAGGTGCCGGCGTTCAGGGTGATCTGGCCAAACTTATCCGCTTTACTGTGCAGCCCTGCTTCATCCACGATCACATCCGTGTTGTTCACTCGGAGCCTGCCACCGTCATCCAAGGTCATGCCAAAGGTGTAGGTGCCAGTCGTGGGAATGATAATGTTGCCGGTGGCCCGCACAACGAAGTCGCCGGGAGAGTAGGGGTTGATGTCGTTGGGGAAATTGACATTGCCGGAGGTGAAGCGGCCATCTGAATCACCAGGATACAGGTAGTTGATCTGCGTGGCCGATCCGGTCCACAAGGAACTCGAGTTCGTGCCGTTAATGGCCGCCATAGCCTGGGTGTAGTTTCTCACGGCGGTGGAACTGTACACTTCCTGCACCTGGAATCCTGACGTCACCGTTCCCAGGCTGGTCGTCGTGCTGGCCACCAAGGTGTTCGAGGTGTTGTAGAGCTGAACCGCTACGCCGCCCGCCCCAGTATCACCCGTGTTGTAGCTACCGTTGTCATCTTTGTCGATATATATGAGGTTCCCCACGCACAAGCCGCGGAAGACGCCGAAATCGACGGTGTAGTTTGTGTTGTTGTCCGTGTCGCCATCGGTGGTGGACTCGGCACCGACAGCCAGATTGATGACCGGTGAGAAAAACGGCGTGCCGCGACCACCGGGCTGAGCCCCGTTGTTGTCATTGTCCTCCGCATTGTCCGCCGTATCCGGCACGCCGCCCGTGAGGAAGTGCGTGGAGGGCGGTGTGACCTTCACATAATAGTTGCCGGGATCGAGGGTGGTGAAGTTGTAAGCCCCCGTGGCCGTGGTGGTGATGGTGGAGCCGATTTTTGTATCCGCATTCCCCCCTGTACCGCCGATGGCATTGTCCGCGCCTGTGCTAAAAAGCTCCACCCGAGCACCCGCGAGACCACTTTCGCCGGTGTCCTTGATGCCATCGTTGTCGAGATCATCCCAGACGAGATTGCCGATGGAGAGCGTGGGGCAGGTGAAGTCTCCCTGGATGCCAATGTCATCCGTGAGCAGCACGGGGTCCCTGTAGGCATCGTAACCGTGCTCGTGGTAAACATACAAATCGAACATGATCTTCCGCCCGGAGTATTTGGCCGTGGTGGCATTGATCGCATTATGCAGCGTGGTCAGATCCCACCAGAAGGTGCGGAACTGGTTCTGGTTCGCACTTTGCTGCATCGGCCCGTAGTAGATCGCGTTGATGTCGATCGTATTGCCCGTCCAGCGCTGCACCACGCCAGCATCATTCGTGTAGTAGGCATAGAGACGCATGTAGCGCGGGCCGAGATCCCCATCGTCCGTCATGTTGTCATACAACCAGCGAAGCGCATCGATCTTGAACGAGCGGAGTGTGCCCGTGGCGGAGGGGCGGAAAGTGGTGCTAAACTGGAGAATCACGGATTCACCTGTGGTCGTGCTCGACGTCGGAGGCAGGGAGGCGGTATTGCCCGCAGGCATGACGCCGAAGTGATAATCATTCGCGTCCATGCCGGTTTGGATGACGTGCAGGAGGCTGTTGCGGGTAGAGGCGTAGTTGTCCCCCACATCCCAGCCGGAAAAGCAGCGCATTTTGCCGGTGGAGCCACGGTCTGGGGTGATCGGGTTGCCATCACCAGCCGAAGTGCCCTCAGAGTGCCAACTGTAGGAGCCCACTCCCCATTCGACGAATCCCCACGAGCTCTCCGAAAGGCAGGGTGACATCACACTGGGCCCCAGAGTGACGTCCAAGCTGGGATCGCTGTCCGAATTGAATAGCGCCAGCGTGGCACCGGGCGGGGCGGCGGGAGCGGCACCAATCACCAGCGTGAACAAACGGTCCGTGTTGGCGGAGCCGGTGGCCCGCACCGTAAAGGTGGAGGTACCAGCGGTCGTCGGTTTGCCCAGGAGGTTTCCGCTGCTAAGGGAGAGCCCGGCTGGCAGTGTGCCACCCACCAGCGAGTAGGTATGAGACGCCACGTTGCCGCTGCCGGCCTGCAATCGCTGGAAATAAGGTATGCCCACATTGCCACCCGGCAGGCTCGCCGGAGTCACCCACGCGGTTGATCCCGTCACCGCCGAGTCCGCGAGGAACTTCACATCATCGATGTTGATCTTGTTGCTGCTGCTGGAGCAGTTGAAGAAGTGCAGTTCGAGCAAAAACGTCTTCCCGCTCATCGCCGTACCGGTGGGCAGCGTGTCCCCGGCCGAACCCGTACCGCCGATGCGCACATTGAAAGCCGACTGCCAAGAGGAGGTGCTTGTGGTGTTGGCAAGACTCGTCGTGGCAGAATAGCGACGGCGGTAGGTACTGCCGTCAAACCACGTCAAACAAGCCTTCACATCTTTGGGCGAGGTACTGGAAGGCCGCTGGTAGCGGAATTGAAGCGTCGAGTTCGCGAGGCTGAAGGAGCTATTCGGCCCCATGGTAAACCGCGTCCACAAAGTGGGCGCTGCCAGCGAGGGATTGAGGTTGCTACGGGTGCCGCTCGCCCAAGAGCCTGAGCCGCCCTCGCTCGTCGGCCAGTTGTTATACTCCATGAAGCCCGTGGTATTCCCACCTGTGTTGAACTTCGGCACCGAGGCCATCCGGTTGCCAATGAAACGCGGCGGATCACCGGCCACGACGTTGTTGTGCCGCGTCGAAGGCGTGAACACTGGGGTGCTCGTGGTGCCAAAGTTGTAATCCAACACCGTCACGCTTTGCGCCATGGCTTCCCCGCTGGCAGCGAGCGCGGCCATGCTGATCAAGAGGTAACGGAGTAGTCTTCGCATGGAAGAATCAGCAGTTCAGGCCTGTGGAAGGAGCGTGGGGAGTTCGGTTGGCAAAAGCGGCTTCCGCAGAGCGAAGGCGGCCGCAGCGATGGAGGCAGGTAAAATCATGGATATTATATAAATTATAGCTGATTCTATTTTTATCGAGTCATGAATCAAGAACTTTATCCTTAAAATTACGGAAAAGTTAACTGAATGCGTCTTCTGCGTTTGTTTCGCGGGAAAAAGGTAGGCCGGATGTGTTGGGCGAAGATGGTGCCGTGGTTCTCGGCGGGAAAGCCGCCCAACTATCCGGCCCAGGGCCTCATCGAATTCTCCCCCGTTCGCCCCACCTCCAAACCCGCCGGATAGTTCGGCGAAGTGCATCCTTCGTGTGAGTGACGTCCTGCCCGCCGAACACATCCGGCCTACGACTGGACCGGTCAATCCCGAGCCTCGCCTCGCCTCCCCTGCCCCGCTCAACGATGGCGGCGCCGCATCCCAAGGCTCCAGCCGGCCACGCCGAGCAGGAAAAGCCCGGCGGGCTCCGGCACCACGGCCGTTTGGAGGTCAAAAGCCGCTGGTGAGGCCATGAAGGTTCCATCGCCACGAAGATCATTCGCCCCGCCCCAGACGGTGCGGTCGGCGCTGTTCAGTTCCCAGACCACCGGCGTGAAGTTGAGCAGGTCGGAGGCTGGAAAATTCCACGTGCTGCCGCCGACCAGCGCCCACTCGCTCGTGGGAGCCACCACCTTGCTATCATACACCCACAGCCAGGCCTGCGTGCCCACCGTGAAGGCGTGGCTCGCCAGCGGGGGTGACTCGCTCGAAAGCTGCCCGCCGAGCACCGTGGTATCCTTCGTGAAGTATTGCAGCCCCGGCTCCCAGCCATTGCCCAGCAGCGGCTCAAAGGTCGCCTGGCCAAAAGCATGCCAGCGGCTGCTCCAATCGCCGTAATTCGTCGCGTCCGGCGTGAAACCCGCGTCGAAAGCGCCCAACTCAAAGGTGAACGAGTCATCCAGCGAAAGGCCGCTGCTGTCGAGCAAGGTATCCCCGATGCCGCTGCGCCACGAAATCGTCCTCGCCGAGGCCGAGACGGTCAAAAAGGCAAAAAGGAAGGTGAGAAGCTTCTTCATGGCGTGGGAGGTTGTTGCGTCCAAGTGGCGTTCCCGGCACGGCTAATGACAAAAGCGGCCCGCCAGGCATCGAAGAGCGGTTCTAGGCCGGAATCGACCAGATCGGCATCGCCCATCTTGTCCCAGAACTGGCTGCCGCCGAAATCCATGAAGGTGTAGCTCGTGTAGGCCTCCAGGCTCTCCACATCCCCACGCCAAACGTGAATGCGATCTGCCTGCGAAGCATCCGGATGGGCTTGGAAACCGGCCATCGTGGTCATGCTGCGATCCAGCGGACTCATCGGCACGGTCCAACCGGCACCGACAAGGTTCATGCCGGCACGCAGCGGGCAAACAAACGCATTCGTGCGGGCCACCCCGGCCTGCGGCAGCGTCACTGGCGTGGCACGCGCATGCAGGAACACACCTTCCGCCGCATCCACCACGCGACCGTTTTGACTCGTCAACCTCGCATCACCGCTCAGCACCCACTTCGGTGATCCGCTGTTCGTGAAGAGCCAGAACTCACGCAGCAGCCCCGTGGCGCGATCCAGCGTGATCAGGCGATCCGCCTGGCCTTGCGAGGTGTTTGAGCTGAAGCGGCTCACGGGGAAGAGATCGTTGAAGGTCCAGTGCGCCCGAATCGCAATCAAATCGCCCTGCAGCGTGATCGGCAGCGTCGCCATGGTGTTGCGGGCATTGCTCAGATCCATGCGCAGCATCGTCACGGTGCTCTGCGCCTCGTCGATGTCCCAGCGATGACCTTCGTGATCGCCCCCGATGACCTCAATGTAGTAGCTGTTTCCATCCACGAAGTAGGGAGCCAGCGAGCCCGTGCCCACCGCCGTCGTCAGATCGAGCGTCGAGCCGGTGACGACACCATCCACCGCGCCGGTGAAGACATCTTTGCGCACCAGCGGCATGCAGAAAGTCTGCGCACGCTGCGGCAGCGAGCGGCGTTTCCAGTTCCACACCGGCGTCACCGCCTCGGCTTCCGGCGTGCCGTTGTCATCGGCATCCAAAGCCACCCGCAGACGCACCTCGCCGCCATCGAGGCCCGTGAGCAATGAATCGCCTTCGATGTTCGTGAAACGCAGCTCCTCCAGGCCGTTCGTCTTCGGCGTCACCACCGGTGAGAGCGTCAATTCCGTCCACACCGTGGCCAAGTTCGCTTCCACCGCATAAATCAAACCCTGCACACCGCCTGCGCGGCGGCAAACCACCGCGTCCAGCGTGCCCGCGACCGTGCGCTCAATGTAGAACCCGGGGAACTGCGGATCTTCCACGCTGCTGCCACCGCTTTGACCGAGGGCGAATTCCATGAGGTTCGAGTTTCGGTCGCCATCCGGATTGTCGTTGGCACCGTTTTGGCCGTTCAGAGCATTCTCCGTCTGCCACAGGGCAAAGCTGCGCGGCAGCGCATTCGTGAAGCCAAGGTCGAGCGTGAGATCCGTGAAGGGGTCGCGGTCATCATCGGTGCCATTGTCGAGACCGGTCTCGCCTGTCGTGCTCGTGGGAGCCGTGCCGATGGCCAGCGTGAAGTTTGCCGTGCGCACGCCCGTCACACGCGGATCAGCCGCGTCAATGCCATCCTCGCTCACATCATCATCACCCACTGCCACACCAGGCATGGATTTCATCCCACCAAGCGCCGACGTGCTGGCAAACATCGCCGCGGGGATTTCGAGGTAGTAAGTGCCCGGTGCCACATCCGTGAAACCGTAGATGCCGCTGCCGTTCGTCACCGTGCTCGACACCTGTGCTCCGGCGGAGGTTTTCAAATTCACCGTCACGCCCGCCACGCCCTCGCCACCATCGGCGAAGCCGTTCGAGTTCCGGTCGATGAAGACCATGTTGCCCACGCTCGTGCCCGCCGGGGCGGGATCAATGGTCAGGGTGATGTTCACCGTGGCCGTGCAGGCCTGGGCATCCGTGGCCTTCACGCCAAAGGTCACCGTGCCGGGCGTCGTCGGCGTGCCGGAAATCACTCCCGTGCTGCCCAGCGTCAGGCCCGCAGGCAGACTGCCGATGGCCTCAAACGTATAAGGTGCCGTGCCCCCCGACGCGGAGAAGGTCTCGGACATCGGCACGGATTGCATGGTGTTATACGAACCGGTGGATGGCGAAATCGTGATCGTGGGGCACACCACGCGGAAGCCAAAGTCGATCGTCATATCGCCATTCGGATCATCCGCATTGTCGTTCGCCGCTCCCATGCCCGTTTCCGTCGTCGAATCCTTCGCTTCAAGGTAGTAGGCGAGGCCAAAGAACAGCGACGACACCCCCGTGGACGAAGGAGTGGGCGCATCCACACCATTTTCGTCCACATCGTCATCCGCACCCGTATCGAGGCCAAAGCCCAATACGCTCACATGAGAGACCAGCACGCCACCGGGCTGGAAATTCGACGGCGGCACATGCACAAAGTAGTTCCCCGGCTCCAGACCGGTGAAGCGATAGAAACCGCCGCCACTCGTCACCTGCGTCTGCAAAGGCCCGACGAAGAGCGGATTATCCCCCTGGCGGAAAACCTGCACCGTCACGCCATCCTTGCCCTCGCCCTCATCCGGCCGCGTATCGCCATCGGCGTCCACATAGACCAGATTGCCCACTGTCAGTCCCTGCACTGGCAGCGGCACAAAGCCGAGGTCGATGGTCATGTCGCCATCGTTGTCCATGCCAAGGTCGTCATCGGCTCCGAGACCCGTTTCCGTGGTCGCATTCGTCGGCTCACCATCCACCGTGAGGGAGAAAACCGTGCTCGAAATGCCGAAACTGGCCGGCAGGGCCGTATCGACGCCGTTTTCGCCAAGGTCGTCATCCTGGCCGTTGTCCGTTCCAGCACCGGGAATGGAGATGTGCTGATGCAGCGGCCCGCCTTCGAGGAATTGCGAGGCGGGCACATGCACGAAAAAGCCACCCGCACCCAACTCGCTGAAAAGATAGCGGCCCTGCGCATTCGTCGTCACCGGAGCCACCACCGGCTGAGCGATGAGCGGGTTCATGCCCTGCTGGAAAAGCTGCACGGTCACATTCGGCACGCCCTCGCCTTCATCGGCACGACCGTTGCGATTCTGGTCGATGAAGATCAGATTCCCCACCGAGAGCGGCACTTCGATGGCCACGTTTTGCACCACGGTAATGTCCGCCTTGCAGCCATAAAAGTCTGTCGCACGCAGACGCAGCTCGTAGTCGCCCGGAAGCCTCACCGTGCCGGTCAGACGGCCCGCCGCACTCAGCGTGAGACCTTCCGGCAGGTTCAGCGTCGTCGTCCAGGTGTAAGGCAGCGTGCCGCCGCTGGCGAAGAAGCTCTGATCAATCGGATCACCCGCCATGATCGAAGGCAGGGTGGAAGGCGTGAGCGTGATCAGCGGGCAATTCCGCGTGAAACCTAAGTCCATCGTCAGATCAAAATTCGCATCCACGGTGGCATCTTGCGCCGCTCCCTGACCAAACTCACCCAACTGCGTGCCGGCCTGCGATTCATCCGTCGGCTCCAGCCCGGCGCTGAGCTCGAAAACCGCCGTCGAGACGCCCGTGAGCGTCGGATCGAGCGCATCGAGGCCGTTTTCATCGAGCTGGTCATCGAGCCCGTTGTCCGTTCCCGCATTGCGAATGCTCATCTTGCCATTCAGCGGCCTGCCGACAGCAAATTCCTCCTTCGGCACATGCAGGAAGTAGCGACCCGCCGTGAGGCCCTCGAAGAGGTAAAAACCTCCCGTGCCCGAGGTCCGCGTGGCCAGCGGCACCGCCGTCTGCGCATCCGCGCCTTCCGGGAAAAGCTGCACCACCACCCCGGAGAGACCTTCACCGGCATCAAAGGCATCATCTTCGTTGTCATCGAGATAGATGAGGTTCCCCACACCGAGACCCGGATCGACCACCAGCGTCAGCGGCACGCGTTTCACACATTCATCCACGCCGGTCACATCCACCTCGAAGCTGAAACTTCCTGCCGAGGTCGGCGCACCAGAGATCAGGCCGCTCGTATTCATGAGCAGTCCTGGCGGCAAACTGCCCACGAGCGTGTAAACATACGGCGCACTGCCACCGCTCGCCGCAAGCTGCTGCGAATAGGCCACGCGGAAGGTCGCATTTGGCGGCGGCGACATCGCGAGGCCGCTGCAAGCCGCCTGGAAGCCCAGATCCTGCGTCAGGTCCGCGTTCGCATCATCCGCGTCATCACTGCTACTATCGAAACCCGTCTCGCCCGTCGGCGCCGTATTCAGCGTCATCGAGAAGATCGGCGTACTGATGCCATAAACCGACGGAATCAGCGCATCGCTGCCATTTTCATCCACATCATCATCCAGCGTCGAGTTCAACGCCCCGGCTCCCGGCATCGAAACCATCGCGCGAAGCTGCCCCTGATTGCCAAACTCATTTGCCGGGACGTGCAGGAAGTAGTTCGCCTCCATCACATCGGTGAAAAGGAAGCGCCCCCCATTCGCGGTGACGGTTTGCATCACGGGATTGGCAAACGCAGGATCAGCACCGGCCTCGAAGAGCTGCACCGTGACCTCGTCCACACCTTCCCCCGCATCGAAATGGCCGTTCAGGTTCGCATCGGCGAAAACCAGATTTCCTACCTTCAGCGGACTCAGCGGGCTGGCGATGGCAATCGTGCGCGACAGCTCCGTAAAGCATCCCTGGGCATCCGTGACCCGCAAGATGATCGTATGGTCCCCCGAGTTGGTTGGCATGCCGGAGACGAGGCCGTTGTTGTCGAGCGTGAGACCTTGCGGCAGCCCGGCGAGGGTGCCCGCCCGCCACGTCCAAGTATAGGGAGCGGTCCCGCCAGCCACCGTGAGCTGCTGCGAGTAGGCCACCCCCGAGCGACCATTCGGAAAGGTACTCACCAGCGGCGAGATCCCGATCGCCGGACAACCGCCGCTGAAGCCAAAATCGACCGTGAGATCGAGGTTATCGTCATCGCCGTTGTCATTCGACGCCCCGATGCCGTCCTCGCCATTCGCATCCGTCGGTTCAAAGTCCACCGTGAGCTGGATCACCCGCGTGCTCACGCCCGTGGTGGCCGGATCTGCCACATCCTCGCCGTTTTCGTCCACGCTGTCGTCCTGCCCATTGTCGAGCCCCCAGCCCGCAAGCGACGTCGTAAGCTGCAAAGGCATCGACGCACCAAACATCGTGGCTGGGACATGCAGGAAATAGCTCCCCGGCACCAGACCATCGAAGAGGAACAACCCCTCCCCGTCCGTCGTGCGTGAACCGAGTGGCGAATCCGTCTGCGGATTGCTGCTAGCCGTGAAAAGCTGCACCGTCACGCCTTCCACGCCTTCGGAGGCATCCATGCGGTTGTTGCCGTTGTTGTCCTTAAAGACCGCATTGCCAATGCCCACCGGTTCGTAAGGCGGCAGTGTGAAGCCGAGGTCACGCGTCAAATCCACCGCGGCATCGCGGAAGTCATCGCTGAGGCCATCGAGGCCCGTTTCCACCGTCGGCATGCCCGTGGCAGCGAGATCAAAAACAGCCGTCGAGACACCCGTGACCAGCGGATTGACCGCATCCACGCCGTCTTCGCCCGCGTCGTCATCGCCGGAAACCGTGCCCGTCATCGAAACCGTCGCGTAGAGAGATTTTTCCAGCCGGAACTCGCTCGCTGGGACGTGCAGGAAGTAGCGGCCAGGCGTCAGATTCTCGAAAAGGAACCTCCCGCCGCCGGCGGTGACACGCTGCGCCAGCGGCACACTGCCGTTTTCGGCAAAAAGCATCACCACCACGTCATCACGGCCCTCGCCCTCGTCCGCGGCATTGTTTCCATTGTCATCAACGAACACCAGATTCCCCACCGCCGCCTTGCCAGCCTCAAACATGAAGCCAAAGTCCCGCGTCAGGTCCGTGGAGCTGTCACTCGTGGCATCGTCCAAATCCGCAAAGAGCCCCGTCTCGCCCGTCGCATCTGTCGGCGCATTGCCAGCGGAGAGATTGAAGGTGTCCGTCACCACGCCCACGAGCAGCGACATCGCCGAGTCCTCGCCTGTGTCATCATCCGCAAGCGGCGAGGCCCCGCTCATCGGCACGCCACCCGAAAGTGGCTTCCCGGCATTGAACTCGATCGCCGGAATCATGAGGCGGTAGTCCCCCTCGATCAGATCTTCAAACAGGAAGCGACCCTGCGAATCCGTGCGCGTCTCCAGATGCGGCAACTCCGTTTCCACCTCCTGCGAGCCTCGGAAAAGGCTCACCAGCACGCCCGGAATGCCCTCGCCCAGATCGGCGTGGCCGTTCGAGTTCATGTCCGCGAACACCAGATTCCCCACCGCCACCGGCTTGTAGAAACCGAAGTCGAGCGTGAGATCCGAATCCGTATCATGCGCATCATCCGTCTCGGAAAGGTAGCCCGTTTCCAAGGTCAGCGCATCTGGCGCCCCGCCGGTGATCAGCGTGATCGTCGGCGTGCGGATGCCATTGGCCGCCGGATCAGGATCATCAAAGCCATCCTCGCCCACGTCATCATCCGCCGAATAGCCCATCACGCCCGGCAGGCTCAGCGATCCTAGGAGCGGCCCCGCAGGCCCAAACTCAGATGGAGGAATGAAAGCGATGTAACTGCCATCCGGCACGGGCGGCAGCAGGAACGAGCCATCGCCAGCCGTCAGGGCTGTGGCTACTGGGGTAGCCGCCAGCGGATTGTCACTCTCACCAAAAAGCTGCACCGTGACCCCCGGCACGCCCTCGCCGAGGTCGAAGCGCTGGTTCGCGTTCTGGTCCCGGTAAACCACATTTCCCACCATCACATCCGCACGCGCCTCCCCGGCCGCGAAGCTCAAAACGAGCGCCGATAGCCAGCCGAACAGCCAAAGTTTTCTTGGGAAATAGATCATCAGAATGCCAATTTATAGAAAATATGGCAATCCTAATGAATTTACAAGCTCAATTCCCACCCCCAATCGTGATCCTCTTCTCCGGGATGGGCGATTCGATGATCCCCTCGCTCGTTTCCTGCTTCAGCCGGAGCTGTCCGCAGGCCGCCGCGATGTCGTGACCCTTCTCCCGCCGTAGCGTGGCCGTGACCCCCGCCGAGGTCAGCACCTCCAAAAAGGCGTCCTGCCGCTGCTCGGACGGCCGTTTCCACGGCAATCCGTCCACGGTGTTGTAGGGAATCAGGTTCACCTTCGCGTTCACACTCCGCGCCCGTTTGGCCAGCATCCGCGCCTGGTCGAGGCTGTCGTTCACGTCCTCGATCAGGATGAATTCAAAGGTGAGAAACTGCTTCCGCTTCGCATTCCAGGCCTCCAGTGCCTCAAAAAGCTCCGCCAGCGGGTATTTGCGGTTCACCGGCATGATTTCATTGCGCACCGGATCAGTCGCCCCGTGCAGCGAGATCGCCAGACGGATCTGCAGCGGGAAATCCGCCAGCTTCTGGATCTGCGGCGCCAGCCCGCTCGTGCTCACCGTCATGTGCCGCGCCCCGATGCCAATGCCCCACTCCGCATTCAGAATCTCGATGGCTTTGATGAGGTTCGAAAAGTTCGCCAGCGGCTCGCCCATGCCCATGAAGACCAGATTGTCCACTCGCTCGCCCGTGTGCGCCTCCACCTGCACGATCTGCTCCACGATCTCCCCGGCCGTCAGATTCCGCGTGAAGCCCGCCAGCCCGCTGGCGCAGAATTTGCAGTCATAGGCGCAGCCCACTTGGCTCGACACACACAGCGTCCGCCGGTCCGATTTGCCGCCGTAAAGCGCCGGATTCGCCGGAATCAGCACCGTCTCCACATAGCGACCGTCATTCAGCTTCAGCAAAAATTTCCGCGTCGTATCCGCCGAACCACTCACCGTGGCGATGGTCATCGACCGCGTCACCAGTCGCTCCTTCAGCCGCTCGCGGAGAGCCTTCGGCAGGTTCGTCATCGCCTCGATGTTCGCCACGCGACGCACAAACGTCCACTCCACCACCTGCTTGGCCCGGAAACCCGGCTCGCCCATCTCCTTGATCAAAGCCTCCACCTCCCTCGGCATCATGCCGAGGAGGGATTGGGGCGCTTTTTTGTCAGTCATCGCGCACTAGTGGCGTGGAAACCCCGCTTGGAAATTCGAGATTTGCCCAGCTCTCCGCCGCACCACATTCTGCGAAACACTTTCCGCCTCGTAGCGCATGAACTCAGTGCCATGAACTCCCCCACCTGCCAAACTTGCGGAAAGCCTCTCCCCGTCGAGGCACCCCAAGGACTGTGCCCCGCCTGTTTGCTCCAGCGGACGTTTCAGGACGCACCGGCCGCGCCGCCGCCAGAAATCGAACTCCAGCAACTCAGCACCGCCTTTCCACAGCTCGTCATCGAGGAAATGATCGGCCAAGGCGGCATGGGCCGAGTCTTCCGCGCTCAACAGCCGCATTTAAACCGAACCGTCGCCCTCAAAATGCTCTCCGCCGAGCGGGCGAATGATCCCGAGTGGCTCGAACGCTTCAGCCGCGAGGCACGGGCACTCGCCCGCCTCAGCCATCCGCACATCGTCCAAGTCTATGACTTTGGTGAGACCCCGCTCCCCTACCTGCTCATGGAGCACGTCGAGGGCGTGAACCTCCGTCAGGCCATGCAAAACGGCGGGCTCACCAGCCGCGAAGCCCTCTCCATCGTGCCGAAGCTATGCGATGCCCTCCAATACGCCCACGAGCACGGCGTCCTCCACCGCGACATCAAACCCGAAAACATCCTCATCGACACCGAAGGCCGCGTGAAGCTCGCAGACTTCGGCCTCGCCAAGCTCCGTGACGAAAACGTCCTGCCCTTCACCCTCACACAAAGTGGCGCGAAGCTCGGCACCCTCGCCTACATGGCTCCCGAGCAGGTCGAAAAGCCCGCCGATGTCGATCACCGAGCCGACATCTACAGCCTCGGCGTCGTGCTTTATGAGATGCTCACCGGCGAGCTACCCCTCGGCCGCTTCCCCACCCCCAGCGAGGCCAGCGGAGCCGATGCACGCCTCGATGCGGTCGTGATGCGCACCTTGGAAAAGCACCGCGAGAAACGCTTTCAAAGCGCCGGTGAAATGAAAACCGGCCTCGAAAGTGCCGCCAGCAGGCGCAGCACATGCCAGCGACGCTTTCGCACCTTCCACTGGCGTTATGCGGCAGTCGTCGCGCTTGTCGCCCTCGCTGCGTGGGCCGGGATGCACTTTGGAAAGTCCTCTTCCACGCCGCCGCAGACAAAGGGACCGCGCACTTTGGCCTGGGAGGCAAAACGCAAAGCCGAGGAACCCATCTGGGATAAGACACGCGCCTGGATCGCCAGCGCCTCAAAAGCCAGCAGCAAGGCCGCTCAGGAAAAAGTCCTCTCTGAAATCCTCGCTAGCCTCGACTCCAAGGACGAGGGCACCCTGCGTGCCGCCTTGACGACCATCAGCCAGCTCCATCAGATCGATTTCGACCGCGTTCCCTTCCGCGAAAAAGCCCGCGAGCATCTCGAATCGAAGACGCCGGACGTGCGCATCGCCGCGTTGAGCACCCTCGTCTCCTGCAAGATCGAAACGTCGGATCGTTCCCGCTTGGACAAGCTCGCCCCGACTTGCACGGACGAAGAAATCAGCGGCCTGCTCTTTGCCTATCAATCGCTCTTCAACCGCGACTTTACCGGCTTGAACAGCGCCCCGGTGCTCGCCCTTCTGGAGCGAGGCATGGCCGCTGCGCAAAACGACCGCAGCATGTTCGGCATCGACAGCCGCCACATCCTCGGCGTCATCTGGGGCTGCAAAGTATCCCCCGAGATCGAAGCCCGGCTCATCGAATGGTCTCATCTCGATCAGGACGCCAACGGCGACATCCAAGTGGGAAACTCCCGTCTCGGCTACAACACCTTCTACCACGCCCTGAGCGTCGTGCAGAACAAGACACGCGCCTCCATCAAGCGGCTCATGGAACTGGCTTATCATCCAGACACCACCAA
The DNA here is from genome assembly GCA_943373155.1 of Akkermansia muciniphila. Classification (GTDB taxonomy): domain Bacteria; phylum Verrucomicrobiota; class Verrucomicrobiia; order Verrucomicrobiales; family Verrucomicrobiaceae; genus Prosthecobacter. The sequence goes on from CALSBJ010000005.1 coordinate 58,313, forward strand.
CGTCGCCGGACGCTGCCTCTGGGGCCTAAACGGCACCGTGCCCGATCCCGCCGACCGTGCCTACCTCGCCGGTGAAGTCATCAAGCTACTCAGCCTCCGCAGCGATGACTACATGTGGAAGAACGGCCTGCGCCTTCTGCGTGAATGCAGCCAGGACAATCTCCCCGCCCTGAAGCAACTCGCTGCCCGCGACACGCTCTCCAAAGAGCGCCGCGATGCCCTCCAGCAGATCATTCAAAGCCTCCCAAAGCCTCAATGACCACCGCCAGCACGCAAAACACCCGCTGGAGCCTCGTCCAGGCCGCGAAGGGTGATACGCCGCAAGGCCGCGCCGCCCTTGCCGAGCTTTGCGAGGTCTATTACCGCCCCGTTGAGAGCCAGATGCGCCGCTGGATCAGCGATGCCGAGGACGCTCGCGATGCCACCCAGGCTTTCTTTTCACGACTTCTCGGCGGACATCAGCTCGACGGAGTCGAGTCCGCCCGCGGCAGCTTCCGAACCTATCTTTTCAGCGCAGCCCGTCACTTCGTCATCAGCCGCTGGCGGGCACAACAAGCCGAAAAACGCGGTTCCGACCTCACCGCGACCTTTGACGATCTCTCTCTCGAAATCGCCGATGCCTCTCAAACCAGCCCTGATGTCGAATTCGACCGCGCCTGGGCCTGCGCCCTCCTCCAGCGCGGCCTCGATGCCCTCGCCGCTGAGTTCACCAGCAGTGGCAAAACCGCTGTATGGGAAGTCCTCCAGCCCTGGCTCGCCGGCACCGCCAGTCATGGCGATACCGCGCAAGCCGCCGCCACCCTCGGCATCAGTGAGACCGCCGTCCGCGTCCAGCTCTCCCGCCTCCGCCAGCGCCTCCGCGGCCACCTCGAGCATCTCATCGCCGACACTCTCGCTCCCGGTGCCGATTCGCGTGAAGAACGCCAGCACCTCCTCGCCCTTTGGAGCTGATCTATGGATTCCTGATCTGAGATTCCTGAACTAAGCACAGCATCCCGATCAAAAACGCAAATGACCACGAATGGGAACCGAATGACCACCAATTTCCGCTAGCAGCCATTCGCGATCATTCGGTTTGGATTCGCGGCCATTCGCGTCAAAAAAACAAATCAGGTATCACGACTCCGCCGCCGCGATCATCCGGTCAAACTGCCGCTCGACCTCGCGCATCGTCTCCGCATCCAGTTTGAAGCCCACCGGACCGCGCACGAGCGTGTTTTTGAAGACGCCCTGACGCTTCAGCAAATGCTTCTCCACCGCCAAAAAGCCATCCAGACTCGTCTGCATCGAAATCAGCGCCGAAAGCGGCCCGTGAATGCGATCCGCCTTCTCGGCATCGCCGGCCTCCAGCGCCTTCCAAAGCGGAACGAGCCCACGAATCAAATCCGCGCCCGGCATCGTGCCCACCACACCTCGTTTGAACGAATCCACCAGTGCCATGCCGCCCGTGCCCTCAAACACGCGGGCACGACCCTTCGTCGCATCTCGCAGTTCGCTCAGCTTTGGCCCGATGGGACTGGCCTCGGGTTTGTATTGCACGCGCTCCGGTCCGAACTCGTCCAAGAGCCGCGCCTGCATCGCCATCGGCATCGGTTTGCCCACATAGCCGCTCGCATCCTGCACGATCACCGGAATGCGGATCGCCTCGAGGATGCGCGTGTAATAGGCCAGCAGTTCACTCTCGCCGATCCCGATGGAAACCGGTGGAATCGCCATCACCGCATCCGCGCCCACGCTTTCCGCCTGCTTCGCATACCGCTCCGCCACCTTCGACGACTCCGCGCCCACGCTGATCACCACCACACCGCGTTCCTTGCCAAACCGACAAGCAGCCGCCGCCAGCGCCTCCCGCTCCTCACTGTCCAGCCGCAGCGTCTCCGAAACCATCGCCATCACGATCCCATTCGCCCCACAATCGTAAAGCCACGCGATCTCCTTCTCGAGCGTTTCGAGATCCATCGTCTCATCTTCCAACCAAGGCGTCTGAAAAACTGGCAGGACGCCGCGGAGTTCGTGCGAGGTAGGCATGTCATGCATTATTTTGAGGTGATCCGCTCCACCAGCGTCTCCAGCGTGATGAATTCCACCTTCACACCTGAGTACTCACGTGTGAAGGCCGGCTTCGCATCTGTGGCGACGACGACCAGCGTGGCCTTCGGATACGATTTCGCAAAGATTTGGAAATTCGTGGCATCAAAGTCTCGCGCCGACCATTTGCACTCGATTGCCATCACCGCCTTGCCGCGTGGCTGCCAGATGAAATCAATCTCATGCCCCTGCTTGTCCCGCCAGTAGTGCAGGCCGGAGAGTGGCACGCGGGCACTCATTTCATTCAGCACATAGTGTTCCCAAAGCCGCCCTCGGTCATCGCTGCGCAGCTCACTCCATCCGCGGTAGGCGCAGACGAAGCCTGTGTCGAAGCCAAAGACCTTGGGCGCAGCCACGATCTCGTTCGACAGGCGCGTGCTGAACGGCCTCAGCACCAGCGCCACCGAAGTCGCCTCCAGCACACCGAGGTAATTCATGATCGTTACCCGAGACACCTCGCAGGGCGCGGCAAACTTCGAGGCCTCAAAAATACCGCCACTTTGCGCAGTGAGCAGCTCCACAAACTTTTGGAATGACACCCGTTTTTCCAGTCGGAAGAGTTCCTGGATGTCCTTGGCCCAGTAAGCGTCCATCCACTCCTGAAAATCCCGCTCCGGCGGCTCTGGCGAGAGAAAAAACGGCGGCAGCCCGCCATGCAACAAGCGGCGGTTCAGATCACCTCTATCAAAATCCTCTAGGTCCGCCTCGATCATCGGTGTGAGCCAGAGATCGGACTTCCTCCCGGCCAGCGTGTCGCGAAAACGACTGCTCGCTCCCAGTGTCGATGAACCCGTCGCCAGCACTTGCGTCCCCGGAAAGTGATCCGCCGCGATTTTCAGCAGTTCAGACGGATTTGGCAACCGGTGGACCTCATCCAGCACGATTCGCCTGCCCGTTACACCCTTCAAAAACGCCTCTGGGTCCTCCATGGCCCGCCTCACACGCGGCAACTCGCAGTCAAAATACTCCACGCCATCCAGCGACTGCGCCAGCGAGGTCTTCCCCGCACGCCGCACCCCGCGCAGCCACAAAATGGGCCGCGCTTTCCACAGCTTTTCGATGCTATCGAGCCAGAAGCGTCTTTTAACCATACGATACCATATTATCGTTTGGTTAAACTAAACGCAAGTCTGCTTTCGTTTGGTTAAACCCTTACCAAAGCAGCTTCCCGCCATCCAGCACCAAAACACTGCCTGTCATGAAGCTGCTGGCCTCGCTCGCCAGATACAGCGCCAGCGGGCCAATCTCCTCCGGCCTGCCCCAGCGGCCCATGGGGATGCTGGTGGCCACCTCGCCTTCAAACTCGGGTTTTTCGCCAATCCAGCGACGATTCGCATCCGTCAGGAACGGACCGGGCGCGATGGCGTTCACGGTGATGCCATGCACGGCCCAATCCGCGGCCACGGCCTTCGTAAACATCGCCAGCGCACCTTTCGAGGTCTCGTAGCTGCGACCGCGCATCGCCTTGCCTGGCCAGAGGGCATTGATGGAGGCGATGTTGATGATGCGGCCCCATTTTCGCGGGATCATCGCCCCGCCGAGGCGCTTCGTGAGGATGAAGGCCTGCGTCAGATTCAGATCAATGATTCGCTGCCAGTCTTCGAGCGCCAGATCCTCCGTCGGTGTGTTGATGCGGCGACCGCCCACGTTGTTGATGAGGATGTCGATCGGCGGATGATCCCGCAGCAGCATTTCACACAGCCTCTCCGCCTCTTCCGGCTTCGAGAGATCGACCTGGATCGTGGTGAAGGGCCATTCCTCACCTGCCTTGAGCAAGTTCGCCTCACTCGATCCGGTGATGATAACCTCCGCCCCGGCCTCGCTCAGCGCCTTCGCCATTTCCAAACCAAGCCCGCGTGAGCCACCGGTGATAAGGGCGCGTTTTCCAGCGAGGCGAAACTGGTCGAGGACAGGCATGAGGTATCGAAAGCGGCTGACAAAGGATGTTTCTTGCCGAGCATCGCTTTCCTCAATGACGAGGAGGGGAATATCAATTTACCGCCACCGCGTTTCCCGGCAGAGTTCGCGGCGTCATGGATGAAATTCTCTTTTCGCTCCTAATCGTCGCTGCGGCGGTCATCATTGTGCCCGTTTGTGCGCTGGTATCTGCCAGCCGTGCTCGACGTGAAACTCGCGAACTGCGCCAGGAGGTCGAGCGCCTCCGCGATCTAGGTGCGAACCAATTTGAGCGCCTCAACCGACTCTCCAGTCGCGTCAGCGAACTGATGGACGCCAAACCCATGCCGGAGTCCAAATCCGTGCCGGAGCTCAAGCCTGCACCAAAGGTTGAAGAGCCTGTTTTCGTGCCTCCACCGGCTTATCTTGAGCCAGCACCGAAAATTCTACCACCGCCCAATCCGCCCAAACCGGAGCCGAAACGCGACATCGCGCCCCCAGTGCCCAAACCGCCTCCCCCATTGCCCAAGGCACCGGAGATCAGCCTGGAGCAGTTCATGGGCGCGAAGCTCTTCGCGTGGGTGGGCGGTTTGGCGTTGTTTCTCGGTGTCGTGTTCTTTGTGAAGCACAGCATGGAGCAGGGCTGGATCTCGCCCGCGCTGCGCATGGCCATGGGGCTCATCACGGGCATCGGACTCGTCGTGGGCGGCGTCATCATGCATCGTCGGCCGCGCTACCTCACGCTGGCGCAGACACTCATCGCCACCGGCGTCGTCATGCTCTACGGCGTGAGCTTCACCGCGCATGCCATCTGGCACATTGCGCCGTTTGATCATGCGCTGGTCACGTTTGGCTTCATGGCGGGTGTGACGGCGACAGCCTTCCTGCTCGCGGTGCGGTTGAGAGCACAAGTCGTGGCCATCCTCGGCATCCTCGGCGGCTTTTTGACGCCGATCCTGTGCTCCACCGGCCATGACAATCCCTTCGGCCTGTGGAGTTACATCGCGCTGCTCTGCCTCGGCACACTGGCCGTGGTGAAGCACACGCGCTGGCATCATCTCGTGCCGCTCGCTGCGGGTGGCGTCCTGGTGATGCAAGCTGGTTGGCTGGCGAAGTTTTGGTCTGAGAGCCACTACGCGCATGGGGCTGCCACCTGGGTGCCGGTGGGCGTGATGCTGGGCTTTGCCATGCTTTTCACCGCCGCGCTCCTGTGGATGAAGAACGATGAAAACGCGCAGGAAAGCGGTGCGCTGATGCTTTCGGCAGGCGCGTGGCTCGCTGCATTCAACTTTCTGTGGTTCGACAGCATCACCTCACGCCCCGGCGTGCTCTACACGCTCGTGTTCGGCATTTCCGGGCTCGTGATGCTCATCGTTTGGCTCAGGCCACGCGTGAAAATGGCGCAGGGCATCAATGCGGGTCTCGGCTTCCTGCATTTGATGATCTGGACCACCTCCAGCCTCAAAACCGAGCTGCTGCCCTGGGCGCTGGGCCTGTATTTGCTCTTTGGCGCGGTGCACACCGCGTTTGCGGTGCTGTGGCAGCGGCGTGGCGAAAGCGTGCAGGGTTTCCTGAGCTGGACGCCGGTCATCTCGCTCGTGCTCATCATGCTGCCGGTGCTTTGCCTGGATGAAGTCAGCATCGCCCTGTGGCCGGCTGTGTTGCTCGCCGACGCGCTCGTGATCGGCGTGGCCATTGCCACCGGTGCGCTCGCTCCAGTGCTGGCCGCGCTGACGCTGACCATCATCACCGTCGGCATGTGGTTGTTTTTGCGACTGCCATCCAATGCCTCGCTCAGCCTCGCGCCCTTCCTCGCGGTGCTCGGCGGATTCAGCCTGCTCTTCATCGGCGTTGGCAGTTGGCTGGCGAAAAGGCGACCCCAGGCATCTTTTGCCGGTTCTGTGCCGGTGTGCGCGGCGGTGATGCCCTTCGTGCTGCTCATCGCAGCCACGCTGCATCTGAAGGTGGCGAATCCCTCGCCCATGTTCGGCCTCGCGCTGCTGCTCACCGCTTTCATGCTCGGCCTGGCCCGCGCGAGCGGCATCACGCAGCTCGTGCCGGCCGCGCTCGGCTGTGTGCTCGCGCTGACGTGGTCCTGGCATGCGCAGAGCTTCGATGCGGAGTCGCCGGTGCTGCCGCTGGTGTGGTATCTCGGCTTTTACGCGCTCTTCACGCTGCATCCGCTGCTCTTCCGCTCGAAGCAGGCGGAGCGCACCCTGCCATGGATCTCCTCGGCAGCCGCAGGTCTCGGCTTCTTCGGGCTCGTGTTCCGCGTGGTGACGCTCGCGTGGCCAAATGGCGCGATGGGCCTGCTGCCGCTCGGCTTTGCGGTGCCACCGCTGCTCTTGCTGGTCTTCATTTTGAAAAGTCATGCGCCGCAGAATCCGGCGCGGCTCACGCAGCTCGCGTGGTATGGCGGTGTGGCGCTGTTTTTCATCACGCTGGTGTTTCCGGTGCAGTTTGAGCGTCAGTGGATCACGCTCGGCTGGGCTCTGGAGGGCGCGGCGCTGTGCTGGCTCTTCCGCCGCGTGCCGCACGATGGTCTCCGCCTCACTGGCGCGGGATTGCTCATCGCCGCCTTCGTGCGCCTCGCGCTGAATCTCAACCTCTGGGCCGGCCAAGTGCGTGGCGACACCGCGCTCATGAACTGGCCGCTGTATGCGCTGAGTCTCACCGCTTTCGCTCAATTCGCCGCCGCGTGGTTCTTGCAGCCGCCTGCCGACAAGTGGCGGGAGGTGCATCTGCGTGCGGGCTTTCTCAGCCTCGGCACCGCGTTGGTTTTCCTGCTCATGAGCTACGAGATCGCCGACTTTTATACCGCGCCCGGTGCCACCGTGCATGTGCTGCGCTTTGGCGACAGCTTCGCGCGGGACATGGTCACAACCATCGCGTGGTCGCTCTTCGCGCTCGCCTTGCTCAGTCTCGGCATTTGGAAAAAAGCCGCGCCCGTGCGCTACACGGGCATCGCGCTGCTCGGCGTGGCATTAATAAAACTCTTCCTCCACGACCTCGCGAACATCGGCAACATCTACCGCGTCGGCGCGCTCATGATCGTCGCGGTGATCGCGCTCGCCGCCTCGTATCTGTATCAACGCTTCCTTCAGGAGGATCAGCCATGATGAACATCCGTGATCGTGGTCAAACACTCCCTGCAAACTTGCCTGGCTGGCTGAAGCTCGACAGGAAGTCTTGTAATCAGCGATTGGCGAGCATCCCGAAAACGACGAAGCTCGGCTTGGTATTCACCGACCACCTTTCTGGCCTTGATGCTGCGATAAACGGTCCAGCCACCGCCCAAAAAGCCAATGAAGGCGAAAAAGAGCGCGGGAAGGTATTCAAACTGCGTCTCAAACTTCAATTGGCTCAGCATGAAAACGCCAAAGAAGACCAACGCGCCGCCGATGAAAGTAAGACCCCATCCACTTTCTTCTGTTGGAAGGCTAAAAGAGACGCCGCCACCTTTGCGTGTGTGCCGCTGAACATATTTCCGAATATCCGATGCCCATCGCTCATCCAGCGCATCGATCTTCTGACGCGTATCCATGGCAGCAAAGCACGTCGCCACGGTCTCCAATTCAGCGTCCGTGAGACAACCTGCCGCTCGGATCTTTTCGAGCATGCCTGATGAATCGATCTTCTTTTCCATCCGCAAAACTAATTCCTCACCCGGGTCACTGAAATGACTTTTTGGAGCAAAATGAAATCCAGCCTCTTCCTTCTCCTCGCCGCTACCAGCACCCTCGCCGATCACGCGGCGTGGAAGCATCTGCAAAAGCTGCCCGTCACGCAAACCGGCCTGCAACGCGTGGAGCTCGATCCCGCGCTGCTGAACGCCTCCGCGACGGCGCTGGGCGATCTGCGTCTCGTGAATCCTGCGGGTGAGGAGCGGCCCTTTGCCATCCTCACGCCTCAGCGACCGCCTCAACATGTCGAGCAAGCGGCGAACTTTACGCAGCGGCTCGAAGGCACCGTTTCGCGATTTGAGTTTCAATCCGCAGGCCGCGAAGCGCTGAATCAAGTCGAGTTCCGCGTGGTGGAGGCGGATTTCATCAAACCGGCGACACTCGAAGGCTCGGTCGATGGCACGACGTGGCAGACGCTGGCCGAAAACGCGCTCATTTGCCGACGCAGCGGCTTTGAAAAAGTCACGCTGCGCTTCGCGGAGGCGAAGTGGACGCATTTTCGCCTCGCGCTCGATGACAGCCGCTCGCGCCCGGTCGTGATGCAAGGCGCGACGCTGCGCGGAGGCCGCGATGAAGCGCCGGAAGTGCCGCAAGCCGCCACCATCCTCAGCCGCGAGGAGAAAAATGGTGCCACGCATCTGCGCATCGGCCTCGGAGCCGCGAATCTGTCGCTGGCGACACTGCGGCTCAAATCGCCTGAGGGCGTGTTTCAGCGTCAGATCCGCATCGGAAGCAGTTCGACGTGGTTTTTCCGACTCCAACACGAAGGCCGCAGCGTGGAGGATTTGGAGCACATGCTCGATCAAAGCCATCCAACCCGCGAACTTGGTCTCATCATCGAAAACGGCGACAATCCGCCGCTGAAGATCGACGGCATCGAAATCACACGCCATGTGCTGCCGCTCGTGTTTCAAGCCGACGTGGCAGGTGAGTGGCAGCTTTTCGCCGGCAATCCGCAGGCCTCCGCGCCGAGCTATGACCTCGCGAAGATGTCTAACCAACTCCGCAGCGCCTTGAGCACGCTCGTGAAAGCGGTCCCGGTGGAGCCGAATCCGGCTTTCCGTGCCGAAGCGGCGCTGCCCGCGACGGGTGAGGCAAGCGAGGTGCGGCTGGACACGCGCGGCTGGCAGTGGCGACGAGCTATTGCACCTTCGGAGAAGGGGCCACGCATCTTCCGAGTCGTTTTGGATGATCACATACAGACTCATGCGTCTGCCAACGGGAGTGATCTGCGTGTGATCTCTGGTGATGGCGTGTTGGTGCGGCATTTGATGCAGGACAAGGGTCAAAAAGCGACGGCGAAAGCGGAGTTTGAGCCGTATCCTGACGAAAAGCGTCTGCAGACCTCACGCTGGCGCTTCAACCTGCCACTAGCCGGTTTGCCAGTGACGGCGCTGCATTTGGAAACGTCATCCACGCTGTTTGAGCGGCAGTTGAGACTGTTTGAGATGGAAGAGGATCGCCGCACGGGGCGGATGGTCGAGAGACAGCTTGGCTACGTTTCTTGGAAGAGCACGCCAGACGCACCGGTGAAGAGAATGCGGCTGGAAATCTCCCAAAGGCCGCGTGGCAATGCCATCATGCTTGAAACGAACAATGGCGACAATCCCGCGCTGCAACTCCGCGCCGCGTTTTGGGAGAAGAAGGCGGTGAGCCTGCTCTTTGAAGCCGATGGCAGTGCACAGCCGCTGTATTTGCTCTACGGCAATCCCAATGTGGCGGCACCGCAATATGACATCCAACTCGTGCGCGAGCGGTTCGAAAAAGCTGCCCACGCGGGCACCCTGCTGCGCGATGTGGAGGCGCTGACTCCGCAAAAAGCCTCCGCTAGCACGATGAGCGGCAGCCCGTGGCTGTGGGCGGCGCTGGTGCTCGTTGTCGGAGGATTGCTCTGGGTGGTGGCGCGTCTGCTGCCGAAGGTGGAGAGTGCGTCATGACCCCCGAGCCGTTTTCCCGCTTCATGAGCCGTGCGCTGTTTGATCCGCAGCGCGGCTACTACACGCGGAATATCAAGACGGTCGGTGCTCGCGGAGACTTCAGCACATCGGCGACGCTTTCGCCGGAGCTGGGGCAGCGCATCGCGGCGTGGTTGAAGGGTGCGCGGAATGTGATCGAGATCGGCGCGGGCAATGGGCAGCTCATGGAGCAGGTGCAGCGCTCGCTGGGGTGGTGGCGGAGGCTTCGGATGCGGTTTCACATCGTCGAGACCTCGCCGGTGCTGCGCGAGCAGCAGCGGAAGCGTCTCAAAGGTGTGACGTGGCATGAAACGCTCGAATCCGCACTCGCGGCGACGGGTGGTGACGCGTGGATTTATCACAATGAGCTTCTCGATGCCTTTCCGGCCACGTTGATCGAGTGGCGGAATGGCCGCTGGGATGAAGTTTGGGTGCCTGAGGAGCTGCGACCACTCGAACTCGATCCACAGGCGTTTTCGGCGCTGAAGCACACGACCTTCGCCGAAGGCCAGCGCTGCGAAATCCATCCCAGCATCCGCGAGTGGCTGCAAAAGTGGTCACCGCACTGGAAGCGCGGGCAGATGCTCACCATCGACTACGGCGGCGAGTTCCCGGCTTTGTATCACCGCAGGCCCGGAGGCACGTTGCGCGGGTATCTGATGCATCAGCGGCTTTATTGGCCGGACCTGCTGCAAAGCCCCGGTCGGATGGATTTGACCGCCGACATCAATTTCACCGATTACCGAGCGTGGTGTCGCGAGCTCGGCTGGGAGGATCTGAGCTACCAAACGATGGCCGAATGGGCTGGGTACGGTGAAGCGGATGGCGCTGGCGGGGCTTTCAAGTGCGTGATTCACCGCTGCGGTGGGGAAAGCTAGCCTGCATTTCTCACACTTGGTTGCTTGCTCAGCGGCTTTGTCGCTCGGCCTTCCGATTCCGCGAAGGTGTCGTCTCGGAATCGGAATTCCGAGCTACATGTCGCGTCTCGTCAGGCCTGTGACCACTTGTCAAAGAGAGTGTGAGAAATGGAGGGCTAGTTCAGAGCGGATACTTGCTGGAACAGCCACCGCTCCATGTGGCCGATAACCAGCGAGGTGACGGGACATCACTGCACCCACTCAAACAGCGGCCAGGGAGCCTTGGGGTAGTTTTCACGGGCCTCTTCCATGACCCCCGTGTCTCCGGCGAAGCCCCAGTGGAGCGTCTGCCAGTTCCCCTCGGCGTCTTTTTGCAGCAGGGCGAAGAAGTCGAGTTCCATGTCGGCCGCGATGCCTTCGACCTTCACAGGTTTGCCATCGGCCGGAGATACGCTGCCGGTGAAGCGTGCCCAATTTCCCATCTGGCGAACGCTGCCAGTGAATTTCACGGCCTTGCCCGCATACTCGGTGACGGGTGCCCGCATGGAATCCATGATGGCCTTCCGTTCCGGGCTGCCAATCTTCGGTTCGGTGACGGGCACTTTCTTGAGCGAGGTGGTGAAGGCCACGCTGTTCGGCTCCTTGAGGTTCATGCGGCCATTGCCGCCTTCAACGAGTTCGCCCTCGCCGATGAGGAGCTTGTCGCCATCGAGCTTGAGGACCATTTCCTCGCTCTGCTCACTGCCTTCGATCTCGTAGCTCCAAAGCACCTGAATGACCTCGCCATTCACGATGCCGTCGAGGTTGCCGCTGGCACCGTGGGCCTCTTCCTTGGGCTGCCAGGTCTTGGTGCCGTACACCTTGTCACCGTCTTCGATGCTGAGGGCGATGCGGGTGGAGTCCGCTTTGGTTTCTTTGGCAAAGAAGAGCACCTGCGTCTCCGCCGAAAGGCTGTGGAAGGCAAGGCTGAGGGAGAGGGCGAGCAGAGGCAGGGTTTTCATGCGAAGAAGAGGTATAAAGCGGCGGCCTGGATGGCCACGCCACCGATCAGCATGGCGAGGAAGACGAGCGTCATCTTCTTGCGCCGACCGGGGCTGAAGAAGATCATGCCGCCGGGGATGCCGGCCAGCCCGCTGACAAGCTGGCCGCCCATCACCGCAGCGATCATGCCGAGGTGGGCATCCGCGCTGGCGGAGCCGGAGTCATTCGCCATGACGCTGGCCATGAGCTTCATCGTTCCAAGGACGAAGGCCCCTGCCAGCCACAGAATCATGAAAATGATCCCGCAGGCCACGAGCCATGCGGAGGCTCGCTTCGGAGGTTCCGGGAGCGCTGGAGCTTCCATGCTCGGAGAATCGATCAGGGTTTGCCCACCTTGATGGATTTCAGGATGCCGAGCTTGGCGTCCAGATCTTCATCAGGAGCGGGCAGCGGATGCTGGCAGATGAGGATGAGGAATTTATCCGCGCCCTCGACCACATACTGCACGAGGTTCACGGCATACTTTTTCCCTTCGTCCTGCGCCACGCCATTTTCAAAGGTGGCCGTGAGCTTCAGCGCCTCGTCCTTGTTCACCTCAGGGTCATTGCCCTCATTCCAAACGATCTCGCTGAACTTGCCGCCCACGTCCGCCTTGATGCTTTCAAGCGCCTTGCCGACCTCGCCTGCATCGATCAAGAGCACGTTCGTGGCGACGACTTTGTCCGGCGAAACGACATAGCAGCCCTGATCCGACTTTTCCAAAGCCCAGCCGGCCGGGAAGTCCACCATGAAGAGCGGCTTGCCCTCGGCGGGATAGGCAAAGGTCTGCACGGAGGCGTGCGCCTTCACGGATTTGATGAGTGCCAGACCGGCGTCGGCATGCTTGTCGAAGCCCTCGGGGCTGGAGATGAGTTGGAGGAGGAACAGGCTCTTGGCGTCCGGTTGATTGATGATGAGGCAGGCGAGGTTCACTTTGCCTTCTTCGTCCGCGCCTTTGGCCTGAAGCATCAGGCTGGCCACGCCATCGCCCTCGATTTTCTGAGGCTCTTCAAACTCTAGGTCTTTGTAGTCTTCGGCGAGGAGTTCCTTCGTCTCGGTGAGGGCCTGATCCACCTCTTCATTCGTGGACTCCAGCGGCATCACCAGCACAAGGTAACTGTCGTCATCCTTGGGATTGGCCATCAGGCCGTTGCCCTCGTTTTGAATCTCCCAGCCGTCCGGGAAGGTAAAGTCCACCAGCGGTTTCGCCGCCGGATAAGCGGCGACTTGTTCCGCATGGGTGAGAGAGGTGAGGAGAAGGGCGGCGCAGAGTAGAAAGGCAATTTTCATGCGGAGCCGCTTCTCATGGCAGAGCCTAGGGATGTCAACTCCGCCAATGTAGCATTTTGCACCACGCCAAACCAAGCCTGCGGCTTGAAGCACGAAGCTCATTCTTCGCGGGACGATGAGTTTGAGCATGAAAGACCTGAAGTAGCTGCCTTCGAGAAGCCCCAAACCGAGCCATGAAACCTTCTCCTCGCCTCCCCTCCCCTTCACTGCCATTTCGTGAGCGATCGGGCCTGCAACGCGGCTTCGACTGCCAGTCGAAGCGACGGCAACCGCCGCGAGGCGTAGCTTCGATTGGCAATCGAAGTCGAACGTCGCCTGGCTCATCGCCTCGTTGCTCAACTCAATGGCAGTGGGGCTGGGATGAGGGGCCACCAGGTTTCATCTATAGCCTGCTTCACCGCAGGCTCAGCTTCGCGATCTCCTCGCTGCTCAGCGCCCGCTCAAACACGGCGATTTCATCGAGGCGTCCTTCCCAGTTGTCGGCGTTGTCGCTGCGGCCGCCGAGGAAGAGAGCGGGGATTTTCACGGCAGGGGCCTCGGCTTCGAGATCGAGAGTGCCGTTGAGATAGATGCGCACCTTGCCGCCTTTTCGCACGAGGGCGAGATGCTGCCAGGTCCAGCGAGGCAGCTCGGTTTTGCCAGCGAAGAGAGCTTCGCCGGCCTGGAACACGAGTTTGCCGGTGTTTCCGCTTTTGCCGCCGATGCCGAGGTGCTCGCCAAAGGCACTGACGCCGTGGTTGTGATCGCGGGAGTAAAACCAGCCACAGAAGTCGCGACCGTCATTTGGCATGCCGTTCCAGATCCACATCGAGAGCGTGTAGTCCTCGCCGAGGCCGCTGAGATCGGAGCACAAACGACCGCCGACAAAGTGCGGTGCCCGCTGCCCGGCAGGCGGGCCATCGAGGTAATACGCCACCCCGCCCTCGTAGGTGGCGTGGCGCTGGTTCTTGGTGACATCGGCGGCCACGGGGCCGGTGAATTCATTCAATCGCCAGAACGAACGCGGGCCGAGATCCGCGGTGGTCTTTGCGGCGGCTGTGGCGGGCAGCACCCAGGCTTTGCGCGGGGCCTTGCTCACCGTTTCGAGCAAACCGATGGCGGCCTGCGTGATCTTCGGCTCGGCCATGACTTCAAGACCGGCGGAACGGGCGGCCCAGGTGTTGTAACCGCCCCACGCGTGCATCTCCGGCGGCGGGATGTAGCCATCGCCACCGTTCGCCAGTTCGATGACCAGGGTATGCGGCAATGGACTAGCGGCTTTGATCTTGAGGCCGGTGATCGCGTAGGTCTCGTTCGGCGTGGTGACGATGCCGATGGGGCCGATGCGCAGTGCCTGCACGACGATCTCCGTTTGCTGACGCTCATGGAGGAGGATCTGCTCGCGGGCATAGACCTCCGTCGGCGTCTTCGCCAAACGATCACCCATCTCGGCGACGATGCGCTGGGCCCATTCGAGGCGCTGTTTATCCGGCACGCGGTATTTCAGCGTCATGCGACGCTCGGCCATGGCCACATCGACATCGCTGCGATACTCGATTTGCGTGTAAGCCTTCATCGCGATGTCGAGCAGGCCCTGCGTGTACTCGTCGATGGTGGGCTTCGGGCGGTCTTTCTCAGGCACTTTGTAATCGACGCGGTAGATGTCGCCGCTGCAGCCGTGGGACATGATGCCGACCATGCCGCCCTGCGGGTCGATGCGCTGCTTCAGCCCTTCCGAGAAAAGGCCGAAGTAGTCGGCACTGATGTCCTTGTCGCCAAAGTAGTGCATGGAGAAGTTCGCCAGCACGGCCAGCGGCTTGCCGTCGGCGCTTTGAATGGAGATGAGCGAGAGATCGGGGTCCTCGGGGCCGGATTCGCCGGTCACATCCTCCCACACACGACCCGCGTGCATGTTGGCCCGCACTGTCATGTTGCCAAAAGGGTCCTCCGCGAGCTTGTCCGGCCTCCGGATCCACTGACGCAGCGCGGTGAAGGCTGCCGCGTCCTCCTTCGCAAAACCGATGCGAGCTGGCTTGAGCGCCTTTTGAGCCGTGGCGATGGCCTCGACGAGTTTTTCCTTCAAAAAGGGCACATAAGCCGGGTCCGCCTCCGTGCCGAGACATCCCATCGAGGCCGGGGCCGTATGCGAATGCGTGGCCGAGATCAGCAGGTGATCGACGGCGATGCCCGTCTTCGCCGCCGCGGCCTTCTTCGCCTCATCCAGCAGCTCACGTCCCATCATGCAACTGTCCACCACCACGATGGCTACCGACTCCTTCCCATCCGTCGCCACAATGGCCCGGGCATTCACCCGCGTGTTGATCTTGTCGAGGTAGCGACTCAGCATCCCACCATTCACCAACACCGGCAGCTTCGGTGGCGTGATGTCGATCACCGCGGCTCCGGCTTGGAACTCGGCGTGGAGCGTTTGGACAGCGAGAAGGGCAAGCAGCGGGAGAAGTCGGCGGATCATGGTCCGCAGAATACGGGGGCTATGAACAAGTTTCGAATTTCCTCAGTGGTTTTGTTATCTCACTGATAAAGTCATCCATAACTTGACCGTTTTACGAAACCTAATTTCTCAGCTTGTAGAATCCTGAAAGGGCCATTTTCTCTAAACCGACGAGGAGTGAAAACCTTGTATCCATGGCATCGCAGATATTTCATCCATCTTCCCGTCGATCAAAAGCTTCCATAACTCAAGCACCTGCTCTTTAGGCAGGTGATTCATGTGCTTACCAAGGATGTTTCCGTTCTCATCCATCAACCTGTTGGTGTCGATAAGGATCACTGCGTTTTGTCCGCGACACGCTTCAATGCAGATTCCCAAATCATCATTCGAAACTGTTACAGTTCCACGATGTTGTGAATGAAACAATTCTTCATAGAGCAGCTCTAAAGAAGTAAACGGGGGATTTGTTTCCTCGCTGCCATCTATATGTGAAATGCCAAAGTTGCTCATATTCATTTTCTAAGTTGGTGGAAACGGGGTCATGCAATTGGCTGAAAAAATGGACATTCACCGTTTTGATCCATCCTCGATTAGACGGGTAACAACAAGCTACCACGCTCTGCCTTCGCACGGTCTTTGAAGTGCAGAGTGGTGGAATTGCTGACTTCTTCAAAGGCGAATGGTTGTAGATCATTGGCGTGGATGACGAACAGCTTTTCACGAGCTTCATCACACAAAGTCCGTGATCGAGCCGAACTCGGCGTCGAAGAGGCGGCGGTAGGTGCGGAAGGCGAAGCGGTCGGTCATGTTGGCGATCCAGTCGCAGACGAGGCGGGCGCGGACCTTGGCGTCGGGGGCGGCGGCGATCTCGCTTTCGATGGTTTCGGGGATGAGGCGGAGGCCTTTGGGCTGGGCGGGTTCGATGTATCGGTCACGAAGGACGCCGAAGAGCTGCTGGAGGATGTAGTCGGCTTTGTGGTCGAGCTGCTGGAGTTGCGGGCTGCGGAAGACGAGTTCGAGGGAGATTTTTTTGTGCAGATCGGCTCGTGAGCGCAGCGCGGGGTCGATCTGGAGCTCGAACTGATGACGCTTGGTGCTGGCGCTGAGGAAGTTCGCAGTGGGGACGAGTTTGGTGGCGCGGATGCAGTCGCCAATGAGGCGGTTGAGGCGGCCTTCGACGCGGTCTTCGCGGATGGCTTTGCAGAGGAAGGTGACTTGTTCGCTCTGGGTGGCGTCGAGCGTCTGCTTGGCGGCCCAGTGCTCCAGGCTGGTCACGTTGATGAATCCGGCGCGGATGCCATCGGCGAGGTCATTGAGCGAGTAGGCGGTGTCGTCGGCCCAGTCCATGATCTGGCATTCGATGCTCTTGAAGCCGTTGCGCGGCTTGCCGGGCGTGAGCTCGACGGGGAAGGCCTGATGGCCCATGGCGAAGTCGAGCCACGTTTCCTGGTCGTCGTAAATGTAGTGGTTGGTTTTGCCGGCGGGGCGCTCGGTGAAGAGGGTTTTGTATTTGAGCACACCATCGAGCAGGGCTCGCGAGGGATTCATGCCGGCGCGGCCTTCGCTGAAAAGAGTCTGCGTGAGGATGCGGAGGGTCTGCGCATTGCCTTCAAAACCGCCGTAGGGCTCCATGAGACGATGCAGCGTGCGCTCGCCAGCGTGGCCGAAGGGCGGATGGCCGAGATCGTGGCTGAGGCAGGCGCTTTCGACGAGATCGGGGTCGATGAAGCACTCGTCATCGAGCACGCCGCCCTGCTGGCGAAGCCAGCCGCAGATGCTGCGGCCGATTTGGGCGACCTCGATGCTGTGGGTGAGCCGCGTGCGGTAGAAGTCGTATTCGCCGGAGAGGAAGACCTGCGTCTTGCTCTGGAGGCGACGGAAGGCGCTACTGTGGATGATGCGGTCGCGGTCGATCTGGAAGGCGCTGCGGTATTCGCCGTCGAAGACTTTCCGCTCGTGGAGCGTGGCGGTGTCGAAGGGGCTGTAGAAGCGGTTGGCGGGCATGGGGTCAAAGGCGAGAACTGTGCCCGGTTTTATCCAACCAGTGCTCGATAAGTTCATACCAGTTGATGAAATGAGGGAACTGAATCTCGGCTTTGTGCAACTGAGCAAGACGCAGCACTTTGGGAAGACTGCGCTGGAAAGTTTCATAGAGCCTGGTGATCTCCCTTCCTCCAGGCATGCCCTCTGAGATACGCTGGGCGTTCAGCCAGTCACGCACGATGGAGATCGCCTTCGCGGCTGATTTTTCGTGGTGATAAATATCCCTGCCACTGAGATCGGAGATGAAGCGTTTGTAGTCATGGGCTTGCTCCTCCATGACGAGCATGGCTTTTTTCATGGAACCAAAGTGCGCGGCTCCCTGAAAAAGCCCCATTTCAAAGGGCATATTAAAACGAGCAAAGCCTTCGCTGGAATCAGCTCGCTTGCGCGAAAGGTCGTGGATGCCGAGATGACAATCCGAGATGATTCGGAGGATCTTTGCCAGCCGTTCCTCACCAGCATTACTTTCTTCCAAAGCACAGCGTGGAGTGAACCCGCAGAAGCGGACCGTGAAGACTACTGCCTGGAAAATGGGCCAATAGTCTTCATCAAAAGGGCAATTGATGAAGACCTGACGGGCGTAGTCGGGATCGCGGCGTTCAAACATGATGCTTTCAGGCCGTGATGCCTTTTGCTCTTCTTTCCTCGGCCAGGACCAGTTCCATGGCTTTCTTGATCCTACCAACAGGCAGCCTGCTCCTATAAGGATGCGGGTATAAAATCATCCGAACGCCCTCGATGACGACTTCGCGTGGTTTGCGGCGGTTTTTCAACGGCTTCGGCAAGGCGAGGATTTTTTCTTCGGCAGTCATAACGCCAGAATCATGCACGACCGCCCCCAAAGCCGCAACCGTCATTTCCCGGCGCAAAAAAGGGCGGATCTCGCGATCCGCCCTTCGGTGTGATTTTCTAGCTGAGCAGCTCTTAGATGTCCTCACCGACGGCGTAGCGCACGAAGCGACGCACGACGAGGTTTTCGCCGAGTTCGGCGATCTTGCTCTTCACGAAGTCGCCGATGGTGATGTCGGGGTTCTTGATGAAAGCCTGCTCAAGGAGGCACTGCTCGGCGAAGATCTTGTCGATCTTGCCCTGCACGATCTTCTCGACGATGGCCTCGGGCTTGCCCTTGACCTGCTCGGCGGCGATTTCGCGCTCCTTGGTGATGAGATCGGCGGGGATCTCCTCACGACCGATGAACTTCGGATTGGAGGCGGCGATGTGGAGGGAGATGTCCTTCACGAAGGCCTGGAAGATTTCGTTGCGGGCAACGAAGTCGGTTTCGCAGTTCACTTCGATGAGCACGCCGATGCGGCCTGCCATATGGATGTAGGAGGAGATGATGCCTTCCTTGGTCTGGCGGTCACCTTTGGTTTCAGCCTTGGTGATGCCTTTCTTGCGGAGGATGGTTTCAGCCTTTTCGAGGTCGCCTTCGGCTTCCTTGAGGGCTTTTTTGCAATCCATCATGCCTGCGTTGGTCTTTTCACGCAGGGCCATGACGATTTTCGCGGAGATTTCTTCGGCCATGATCGGTCTGGGGTTGGGGACGAGGGTTTCTTATTTCTTCATCTCGGCCGTGGCGACGATGACGGGGTCGATCAGCTTCTGCAGGATGATGCGGATGGAGCGGATGGCGTCGTCGTTGGCGGCGATGGGGTAATTGATGACGGAGGGATCGGCGTTCGTGTCCACGAGGGCCACGATCGGGATTTTGAGGCGGCGGGACTCGGACACGGCGATGTGCTCACGGGCAGCGTCCACGATGACGACGGCGTCAGGGAGCTTGTCCATGTGGCGGATGCCGCGGAGGTTGCGCTCGAGCTTGATGCGCTCGCGGTTGAGGGAGGCGAGCTCCTTCTTGGACATCTGCTTGAACTCAGGCTTCTTCTCGATGTCTTCGAGGTAGTTCAGGCGGGCGATGGACTTGCGGAGGGTCTCATTGTTGGTGAGCGTGCCGCCGAGCCAGCGATGGTTCACATAGAACTGGTGGCAAGCTTCTGCCGCCTGCTTGACGGCTTCCTGGGCCTGACGTTTGCAACCGACGAAGAGGATCTTCTTGGACTTGCGGGCGAGTTCGCTGAGGAAATCGGCGGCTTTGTCGATCTGATTGACGGTCTCCTCGATGTTGAGGATGTGGATGTTGTTTTTGGTGCCCATGATGAATTTCTTCATCTTAGGGTTCCAGCGCTTGGTCTGATGTCCGAAATGGACGCCAGCTTCGACGAGTTCGACGAGTACGGGGGATGACATGTGGGTATCTACGGTGCCTTTTCTTCCGCACGCGGCCAGTGAAGGCGGCGCTCTGGCTCACGAGGAGCTGATTCGGTAAATCGGGCGATGGGTGACCTTTGTCCCGTCCAGCATGGCCGGGCGAAAGGGGCCGCGATGGTAGCGGCGAGCCCCCCGGCGGCAAGCGGTTTTTCGACTCGTGACCGGCTTGTCACCCAGGAGATGGCTTCATGAAGGCCGCAAAAGCCCTCCCCGAAGGATTTACAGCCCCAAATCCGTCACCGCGCCGAGGCTGGCGCTGGTGCAGAGCTTGGCGTATTTCGCCAGCACACCGCGGGTGTAGCGGGGTTTAGGCTGCTTCCACCTGGCGAGGCGTGCCTTGAGCTCCTTGGCGGGGATGCCGAGGGTGATTTGACGTGTTTCCGCATCGATGGTGATCGGGTCGCCATTTTTGATGACGGCAATCGGACCGCCGACGAAGGCCTCCGGCGTGACGTGACCGACGACGAAGCCGTGGCTGCCGCCGCTGAAGCGTCCATCGGTGATGAAGGCCACGTCTTTGCCCAAACCTTTGCCCATGATGGCGGAGGTGGGCGAAAGCATCTCACGCATGCCGGGGCCGCCTTTCGGCCCTTCCATGCGCACGACGATGACATGACCTTTTTTGACTTTGTCGTTCAAAATGGCCTGCAGAGCGGTTTCTTCGCTTTCGAAGACGATGGCCTTGCCGGTGAAGTTGAGGCCTTCTTTGCCCGAAATCTTGCCCACCGCTCCTTCGGGGCAGAGGTTGCCTTTGAAGATGACGAGGTGGCTGTCCTTCTTGATCGGGTTGGAGAGCGGGCGGACGATCTGCTGGTCCTTGGGCCACACGATCTTGGAGTTTTTCATGTTCTCCTTCATCGTCTTGCCGGTGACGGTGAGGCAGTCGCCATGCATGAGGCCTTCGTTCACCAGGATGCGGATCAGCGGAACGGTGCCGCCGATTTTGACGAGGTCGTTCATGAAGTATTTGCCGCTGGGCTTCACATCCGCGAGCACCGGCGTTTTTTTGCCGATGCGGACGAAATCCTCGATGCCGAGCTTCACGCCCGCGCTGTGCGCCATGGCGATGAGGTGCAAAACGGCGTTCGTGCTGCCACCGAGCGTGATGATGAGCGTGATGGCGTTTTCAAAGGCTTCCTTCGTCATGATGTCGCGAGGCGTGATGCCCTTCTTGATCATGTTCATGACCGCCGCACCGGCGTCGAAGCAGTCGATGAGCTTTTCGTTGCTCACCGCCGCCTGAGCACCGGAGTTGGGCAAGCTCATGCCGAGGGCTTCGATGGCGCTGGCCATCGTGTTCGCGGTGTACATGCCGCCGCAGGAGCCTTCGCCGGGGATGGAATGCTGCTCGATGTCGATGAGTTCCTTGTCGCTGATGAGGCAGTTGGCGTGCTTGCCGACGGCTTCAAAGACGGTGACGATGTCCGCGTCCTTCTTTTCCGCGCCCACGCAGCCGGGGAGGATGGTGCCGCCATAAACGAACACGCTGGGGCGGTTCATGCGGGCCATGGCCATGAGGCAGCCCGGCATGTTTTTGTCGCAACCACCGATGGCGACGAAGCCGTCGAGGCCTTCGCAGCCGACGACGGTTTCGATGCTGTCTGCGATGACCTCACGGGAGACGAGTGAGTACTTCATGCCCTCGGTGCCCATCGAGATGCCATCGGAAATGGTGATGGTGTTGAAGATCACGCTCTTGCCACCGGCGGCATCGACACCTTTCGCGGATTCCTTGGCGAGGCGATCGATGTGCATGTTGCACGGCGTGACCATGCTCCAGGTGCTGGCGATGCCGATCTGCGACTTCTTGAAGTCCTCCCGCTTAAAGCCCACGGCGTGCAGCATGGCCCGGCTGGCGGCGCGTTCCGCGCCATCGACGACGATGGCGCTGTGTTTGCGATGGAGAGACGAAGTGGAGGCAGCTTTCTTGGACATGGCGGTGAGAAAAGGGCCGCCAGTGTGGCGCGGAGAGGCCTGGATGCAAGACGCGGCTGACTGATGCTTCAGCCCATTGAAAGAAGACGGCCGTGAACCTCGAACTGACCTTCACCACCATGAAACTCACTCCGCTGCTCTCTCTTCTCGCTCTCACCACGGTATTGCACGCAGGTCCTCCGGAGGGCTTCAAGGCGATCTTCAACGGCACGGATCTCACCGGCTGGTATGGGCTAAACCCCCACAGCGTGGTGAAGCTGGAGGGCGAGAAAAAGGCCGCGGCGCTGCAAAAGTTGCGGGAGGAGTTTGCCAAGCACTGGCGGGTGGAAAACGGCGAACTCGTCAATGACGGCGAAGGCGGCTACGCCACGACCGACGCTGACTTTGGCGACATCGAGCTCATGATCGAATACAAAACGGTGCCCAAGGCGGACAGCGGCATCTACCTTCGTGGCAATCCTCAGGTGCAGATTTGGGACAAGACGCAGGTCTTTGATCCGAAAAAGCCTGACCGCAAACCGCACCTCGGCTCCGGCGGCCTCTTCAACAACACTCCCGGCAAGCCCGGCCGCGATCCGCTGGTGCTGGCCGATAAGGGCTTCGGCGAGTGGAACAGCTTCCGCATCCGCCAGATCGGGGAGGTGACCTGGGTGTGGCTAAATGATCAGCTCGTGGTGGATGGCGCGGTGATGGAAAATTTCTGGGACCGTACCAAACCGATGCCCGCAAAAGGTCCGATCATGCTGCAAACGCATGGTGGGGAGATCCGCTGGCGGAACATCTATGTGAAGGAACTCAGCGCCGCAGAATCTGCCGAGCAGCTGAAAAAGGCCGGGAAGTGAACTGGATACGAAAAAGGGCGGCTCGTGGGAGCCGCCCTTTTGATTTGGGTCGATAAGGTGGCGGGGCTTATTTCACGATGCCGAGGAGTTCGACGTCGAAGATCAGAGTGGAGCCGGGGGGAATGTCATCGCCTTGAGCCTGGTCGCCGTAGGCGAGGTCAGAAGGGATGTGGAAGCGCCACTTGGAGCCGACAGGCATGAGTTGGAGGCCTTCGGTCCAGCCGCGGATCACGCCCTGGAGGGGAAAGGAGGTAGGCTCGCCACGCTCGACGGAGCTGTCGAAGACTTTGCCGTCGATGAGCGTGCCGTGGTAGTGGACGCTCACGCTATCCGTCACGGCAGGCTTGGGTCCGGTGCCTTCTTTGAGCACTTCATATTGCAGGCCGCTGGCGGTGGTGGTCACACCTTTGCGCTTGCCGTTCTCAGCGAGATATTTTTGGCCTTCTTCCTTGTACTTTCCGGCGGCGGCGGCCATTTCCTTCTGCTCTTCGGCCATTTTTGCCTGCTGCTTGCTCTGCATGAGCTTGTTGAAGCCATCCATCGCGGCGTCGAGTTCTTCCTTCGTGTAGGGCTCAGCTCCGGTGGCGGCACCCGTGGCTCGCTCCATGCCGGCTTTGAGTTTGTCGGCATTGATGGCGATGTCTTCGTTTTTGAACTGCTGGCCCAGGCCGATGCCCATGGCGTAACCCGCGGGCTTTTTGCCGCCCAGCACATCACTCACGCCTTCGATGAAGGCACCGAGATCCATTTTCTCCTTCTGGCCGGCGAATTGACCGCCGACGTTTTTGCCGATGAAGTAGCTCACCTTCTCCATGTCCACTGCGGGAGGGGCGGCGTTGGCGGGCTCGGCTTTTTTGACTTCTTGAGCGTGCGTTTGGCCGAGCATGGAAACAACGGCAAACAAGGATGCAATGTGGAGTTTGTTCATGGAGGCGCGGAGACTACCCGTCCGCGATGCCGGGTCAATCGGGGCTTTCGTCACGTCTTTGCTGCTGCGCCGGGCATTTGACGGCCCCCTCGGCTGCGCCTAAGCAGGCCTCATGGAACGCCCCGCTGCCATCACCCAGATCCGTGAAGCCTGCAAAAATATCGCCCTTCAATTCATGAAGATCCATCCTGCCGTGCCCGGACTGGCGGACGAGGAGACGCAGAAGGAGTGTTTCCGTTGCGTGCATGAGATGACGGTGCTGCTGGAGACGATCAAAAAGAAGATCGGCCGATTGGAGCGTTCGGACGACAGCTCGCTTCTGTGAGCGGGCGAAGGCTTCGCGGGGACTTTTGGCGAAGCGAACCATCCATTGGTGGCAGAGGGGAGATTTGAACTCCCGACCAAAGGCTTATGAGTCCTCTGCTCTACCCCTGAGCTACTCTGCCGTTAATGGCTCCTGAGGTAGGGTTCGAACCTACGACCTAGTGGTTAACAGCCACCCGCTCTACCGCTGAGCTACTCAGGAATCATGGTCCCTTCCGGGGAAGGGGGCGGGATGAATAGCCGGTCCGGGTTTTCGTGCAAGCACTTTGTCACCCGACCGCGCAGAGCGGTCATTTCGGGCCGCGGGCAGCCTCACTCTTGTGTTTGACCACCTCGATCACGATGGGCAGCACGGAGACGACAATGATCATGAGGGAGACGAGCTTGAAGTTGCTCTTGATGATGGGGATGTTGCCCAGGGCAAAGCCGAGGATGGAGATGCTGATCACCCAAAACAGCCCGCCACCGAGGCTGAACATCAAAAAGCGGCGGTATTGCATCCGGCCAAACCCGGCGGTGAAGGGGGCAAAGGTGCGCACGATGGGCACGAAGCGGGCGATCACGATGGCGCGGCCGCCGTGCTTCACGAAAAAGGCCTCCGTCTTGGCCAGGTAATCTCGTTTGAACCAGCGCTGGTTCACGATCCAGCCGCCACACTGGCGACCAATCCAGTAGTTCACGTTGTCGCCGAGGATCGCCGCGCAGACGAGTAGCGGGATGATGATCTCGATGCGCATGAAGCCCTGCGCCGCCAAGGCTCCGACGGCAAACAGCAGCGAATCTCCCGGCAGGAACGGCGTGACGACGAGGCCCGTCTCGCAAAACACGATGGCAAACAGCAGCGCATAAATGAGCGGCCCGTGCTGTTCCGCAAAGGTTTGCAGGTGTTTATCGACGTGGGCGATGAAATCGAAAATCTGGGTCATGCGGGAAGGGAGGCGGATAGTCCGGCGCAGGCCGGAGGCGTCCAACAAAAAGTGGCGATTGTTTCGTGTAGCAACGCCGTTCTAGGCTGCACCCGCCATGCGCTCCCTCCTCATCCTCATCACTGCCTTTCTCGCAGCTTTCACCCCCGTCCTCGCCGATCCCGTTTACGAACTCCGCATCTACACCTGCCACGAGGGCAAGCTCGATGCCCTGCTGACTCGCTTCCGCGATCATACCTGCAAGCTGTTCGAAAAGCACGGCATGGGCAACGTGGGCTACTGGGTGCCCGTCGATGAGGAAAACGGCTCCAAAACGACTCTGATCTATGTTTTGGAGCACAAAAGCCGCGAGGCCGCGAAGGAGAGCTTTAAGGCATTCGGAGCCGATCCGGAATGGAAAGCCGCCGCGAAGGCCAGCGAGGCGAATGGCAAAATCGTCGCCAAAATCGAGTCCATCTTCATGTCGCCCACGGATTATTCGCCCGCATTGAAGGTCGAAAAAAGCAGCAAACCCCGCGTCTTCGAAATGCGCACCTACACCACGCCTCCCGGCAAGCTCGACGCCCTCCACGCCCGCTTTCGCGATCACACGATGAAGCTCTTCAGCAAGCACGGCATGAGCCACCTCGCCTACTGGACGCCTACCGATGCGGACAAAGGTGCCGGCACCAAGCTCATCTACATCCTCGCCCACGACAGCAAGGAAGCCGGCCTCGCCTCCTTCACCGCCTTCCGCGCCGATCCCGATTGGATCAAAGCCAAAGGCGATAGCGAGGCCGCCAACGGTGGCCCCCTGACCATTCAACCGCAGGCCGAAGGCGTGAAGAGCGTGTACATGAAGGCCGTGGATTTCTCGCCGATTCAGTAAGCGTTCAATTCTCCATGAATACACTATTGCTTCGTTGGGCGTGCTTGTTGGCAAGTGTTGCCATGCTTTCTTGCGCCGCAGCTCCCCAGTCGGTTAAGCACCCGTGGTACAATCCAATCCCGCAAGGCTCTGAAGACTTGCCGGAGACGGCTGCCTTGAGAGAATCAGATTACGCGGAAGTTCGTGTCACTGCACTGCACACTGCCATCAATCGTCTCGAAGAGATTCCGTTTTTGGAGCTCGCTCCTGAAATGGTGAAGTATTATGCGCCCGCTAGTTTTCGCGTGCCACAAGGCAAAAAAGCATTCCTGGTAAGATCACTCTACTCCAACGAGACAGGTGGCTATTCGCTTCTCTATTGGAAGGGCCGTCTCTCCATCGCTCATTTCTCTCTTGGCGGCTCATTTCATCCGAATCCGCTGCCATTGATTGTCTTGCTCAAGTCACCTCCTCTTGAGTTGTTTGTGACTTATGGTGGCGCCAGATAACAGATGGGCACTTGAATCACCTTCTCAGATAGAATGAGCTTCCGAATTCTGCTTTCTCTCCTGCTTGCCTGCTCCCTGCACGCCGAGCCGCTCTACACTTTCCCCTTCACGGGCACGCTTGGCCCTTACACCGTCGAGCAGTGGAAGAAGGACTGGCCAAGCTGCGAGTATGAGGACGGCCTGGCGGAAGGTCATGGCGAGTTGGTGACGCATGACGGCAGCTCCTGGCTTCGCGTGTTGTATCCCAAAGGCAGCGTCGGTTCGGATCAAGGCGGCGCGGGATGGCGCTTCCTTTTTGGTGAGCATCAGGCGGCCGAGCTGCGCTACACGGTGTGCTTTGAAGAAGGATTCGAATTTGTGAAGGGCGGCAAGCTGCCTGGACTCTGCGGCGGGCCGAAGACCATCACCGGCGGCGATGTCGTGAACGGGCTCGAAGGCTTTTCCGCTCGCGTGATGTGGCGGAAGGACGGACGCGGCCAGGCCTATGTATATCACATGCATCAGCCCTCGAAGTATGGCGATGAGTTCGACTTCCCCGAAGACTTCCGCTTTGTGCCAGGTAAGCCCGTCACTATTCGCATCCAAGTGGAGATGAATGCCGCCGGCAAGAAAAACGGCCAGCTCCGCATCTGGGCCGATGACAAGCTCATGGTCGAGAAAACCGACCTCCAATGGCGCAAAGGCACCACCTACGGCGTCGATTCCATCCTCTTCAATACCTTCCACGGCGGCAGCGGTGCTGAGTGGGCTCCGTCCCGCGATGTGCAGGCCGACTTCACCGGTTTTCAGGTGCGGGTGCTCCGGTGATTTGCTTCATCAGCTCAAAAAAGCCCTTCTTTCGCCCGCTGGAGATGCCCCAGTTCACAGGGACGCTTTGATAGCCGTCATCAAAGGCCTCGCCCTTCAGGCGGAAGTCGAAGAAGCCCCAGGATACATGCTCCTTCACGGCGGCGGTGAAGTTGTTGTCCGGCTGGTCGAAGTCGAAATGGTCGTCCTCGTTCACCACGATCGGGATCTGGCGGTCGCCGCGGGCTTGTTTGACCTTCGCGATGAATTTCCGCATCGCGTCGGGGCCTTTGACGCCGTTGCCATGAATGAGCAGGAAGTCGGAATGCTCGATCACCTTCGCCATGGGCACGCCACCACCGCCAAAAGAGGTGCCGGCGAGCAATCCGGCGGCTTTCACACGCAGGATGAGCTCGTGCACGCGATCCGGCTTTAGAATGGCGTGGTCGTATTTGACGTTTGCCTCGTTGTTCACCTCCACGAGCACATGCCGCCACTTTTTGGCGATGATCCAGCTCGTGACCGCGTCCACGGCGGCGATCACGGCCTGCTCGTCCTTCACCCGCTGATCCTGGCCGAAGTAAAACACGCCAAGGATGACCACCATGCCGAGTTCATCAGCCTTCGTGAGGATCGTCTCAGCGCGGGCGAGGTAGTCCGGCCGCAGCGTGCCATCGGCGTTGATGGCGGTGTTTTGCCACGGCTGATCTTTCGAGTAGCCGTAGGGCGAGCCGCCTTGCAAATTCAGCGTGAAGGCCAGCAGTCCATGCGCCTTCCATTCCGGCATCGCGGCGATGAATTCGCGCGTGTTGCGATCCGCGTCCCATTTGCCGGTGTCCGGGTAGGCCCAGTTTTTCACCGTGGCCTCGTTTTGATCGTCAAAGATGCCCTGCACCATGCGCGAATTCATGAGCAGGCCCTCGATGCGATGCCCCTGCCACTGGCGACCCGCGTAAGTCGGCTGGCCATTCAGATGAAAATCCTCGCCACGGATGCTGACGACGGTTTCAGCTTGGGAGACGACGGCGAAGGCAAAAAGAAGGGCGAGAAGACGCATGCGTCGCGAAACGCGAAATCACGCGGCGTGTTGCGGCGAAGATTTCCTTGCCAGATCGGCTGCTTTTTGGCGGTATGAGTCCCGCCATGCGCATCCTTCCGTTTCTCGCCGTCTTCCTTGCCGCCCTCAGCCTTCGCGCGGAGTCCATTTTGCCCGCCAATGCCCGCGTCGCCGTGATTGGCGACAGCATCACGGAGCAGAAGCTCTACTCGAAATACATCGAGACCTACCTGCTGGCCTGCACCGGGCGGAAGGACATCAAAGTCTTCCAATTTGGCTGGAGCGGCGAACGTGCCGGTGGTTTCGCCGCGCGTCTCGAAAACGATCTCGCGGTCTTCAATCCGAATGTTGCCACGACCTGCTACGGCATGAACGACGGCAGCTACAAGCCCTACGCGCCGGAGATCGGGGCCGAGTATGAGAAGAACATGCGGGCGGTGATCGCCGGACTGCAAAAGGTCGGCGTGAAGGCCATGGCCGTCGGCTCGCCCGGCGGTGTCGATCCCGATTTCTTCAAACGCCCGACCATCGAAGGCAGCCTCTACAATCAAAACCTCGCCCAACTCCGCGACATCGCCAAAAAGCTCGCCGAGGAAAACCAGCAGCCCTTTGCGAACGTGCATGACACGATGATGGATGCACTCACGAAATCGAAAGCAGCGCTCGGCAAGGAATACGGCCCCTTTGGTGGCGATGGCTTCCATCCCGCGCCCTCCGGCCAGCTCTTGATGGCGCAGGCCTTCTTGAAAGCGCTGGGCTTCGGCGGCGAGATCGGCGTCATCACGCTGAACATGAAAGGCCAGAGCAATGCGAGTGAAGGTCACACGATCCAGCCCGTGAAGCTTGCGCCGGGGGCGATCCAGATTGTCAGCGAAAAATGGCCCTTCTGCTTCGACGCCGATGCGAAGAGCGCGGGCAGCAACCGCAGCATCCTGCCCTTCACCAGCTTCAATCAAGACCTCAACCGCCTGATGCTGCACGTCATCGGCCTTTCGAGCGAAAAAGCCAAAGTCACCTGGGGCGGACAGACCAAGGAATTCACCCGCAACCAGCTCGAAGACGGCATCAACTTGAACGCCGAGTTCGACAAGACACCGTTTGACGGTGCTTTTGCCAACCTCATCAACGCCGTCGGCTTGAAGCAGGCCTTTGAGACCACGCTCGTCAAAAACCTCGTCACCCACATGCGCGTGATCGCCGCCGAAGCCGCCGAGGAACCCAAAGTGGCCGCCGCGCTCGCGAAGCTGAAAAAGAAACTTGCCGACGAACACGCGAAACAGGACGCCAACGTCCGCAAAACGCTCCAGCCTGTCACGCACACGATCATGGTGCAGGAGGTCCAGTAAGCTGAGAGCGAAGGGCAAAGAGCGGAGAGTCCAATCCGCTCCGCTCGTTCCTTTATCGTCCTCGTCCTCCTACTCGAACTCGTCCTCGATTCATCCGCTCCACACCACCAAGCCGCTCCAACCATGCTTTTAGCCGATTTGAAATGGAACGAGGTCGCCGCGCTGAGCCGTGACACGCCGGTGATCTTTCCGGTGGCCGCGCTGGAGCAGCATGGCCGCCACATGCCGGTCTTCACGGACAGCATGCTCACGAACGAGCTCGTGCGCCGCACGGAGCTGGCGATGGGTGATCGCGTGCTCTTCGCGCCGCTGATGTGGCTGGGCAATTCGCATCATCACATGGACTTCCCCGGCACGCTCAGCGCCGAGCCACGCGTGTATCTCGATCTGCTGAACGGCCTGCTGGAGAACTTCATCGCGCACGGGTTCAAGCGACTCGTCATCCTCAACGGCCACGGCGGCAACGACGTGCCCGGCAAGCAGTCCGTCTTCGAGACGCGGCAGAAGCATCGCGACCGCCAAGACCTGCTGCTGCTCTTCGCCACCTACTGGAATCTCGGCGCGGAGCCGTGGACACGCGATCCGAGCATCTCCCAGCGCGTGATGGGTCACGCTTGTGAATGGGAGACCAGCATGGTCCTGCGCCTGCGCCCCGAACTCGTCGGCGATCTCACGAAGACCAACGACGTGCCCTTCGGCAATCCCTTCGAGCCCGCCAGCCGCGGCTGGATCATGCCGGATCGCAGCGAGCCAGGTCATGTCGGTGATCCACGTTCCGCCACCGCGGAAAAAGGCGAGGTGCTGTTTCAATGCTTCAGCGAAGGGGTGGTGAAGCTGCTGGAAAGGGCAATCAAATGGGATGGAAGGAGCTGGGAGGGTTAAGCTTATGAAGAAATGGTTAGCCACCACCTCTGTTGCGGGAGCTGCACTACTTGGTTTGGCCTATCTGGTGCTTAAACTCACAGGATTCATCGGCTTCTACAGCGTCCCAACCAACGCAATGGCACCTTTTGCAGTTAAAGGAGATCACTTTTTCGCAGAGCGTTTTTCGATTCTTGGCAGGCTCCCTGAGCGAGGAGATGTGATAACGTTCACAACCGAAGGCATCGATTCGCCATACATGATGGCACCAGAGCCTCAAACATACATCAAAAGGGTTGTCGGCTTCCCCAAAGATCGTCTGGCCTTCAAAGGAGACACCCTGCACCTTAACGACCAGCCCGTAAGTGAGTTTCCCGCTTTAAAAGACATCCAATATGTTCCGATGGGCAGCTTGCAGGATGGCAAAGAGATCATCGTGCCGCCCGATCATCTTTTCGTCATGGGGGACAATTCCGGCAACAGCTCGGACTCACGTTACTGGGGGCCGCTGCCGGTGAAGAACATCCTCCAGAAATACTGGTTCCACGTTTATCGGGCACCCCGCACCGGCACTGAAACGACCCCTGTGCGCTGAAGAGATCTCTGTCAGACCGGTCAGACGAGTCCGACCCGTCTGACGAAGCCGCTGAAAACTCTCCCGATGCGGGGCGTTCCCATCTCACCATGCTCTCCCGCCTGCTTCTCTGCCTCTTCGCCCTCAGCCCTTCGCTCTTCGCGGCTCCGCCGCGTCCCAACATTGTCATCATGCTCGTCGATGACATGGGCGTCATGGACACCTCCGTGCCGTTTTTGACGGACGCGGAGGGAAAGCCGAAGCGCTACCCGCTGAATGACTTTTACCGCACACCGAACATGGAGCGGCTGGCGGCGCGGGGCGTGCGCTTCAACAACTTCTGCGCCATGAGCGTGTGCTCGCCCACGCGCATCTCCATCATGACCGGGCAGAACGCCGCGCGGCATCGCACGACGAACTGGATCAATCCCGACAACGACAACGCTGGGCCGCAGGGCCCTCACGAGTGGAACTGGAAAGGCCTCAAGCCCGGCGATGTGACACTGCCGGGCGTGCTGCGTGAAGCAGGTTATCGCACCATCCACGTGGGCAAAGGTCACTTCGCGCCGCGTGCTTTCGACGCGGCGGATCCTTCGAAGATCGGCTTCGACATCAACGTGGCCGGTGGCTCCATCGGCGCGCCGGGCAGCTACTATGGAAAACAGAACTTTGACCGGCCCGTGAAGGCCAACGCCAAGGTGAAACGCGGCAGCCACGCAGTGCTGGGTCTGGAGAAATATCACGGCCAGGACATCTTCCTCACCGAAGCGCTCACCCTGGAGGCCAAAGCGCATGTCAGCGACGCGGTGAAGGCCGAGAAGCCCTTCTTCCTCTACTTCGCGCAGTATGCGGTGCATGCGCCATTCGACTCGGATCCGCGTTTTGCGGCGAATTACGCGAATTCTGGCAAGCCAGCGAATGCGCAGGCCTTCGCCACGCTCGTCGAAGGCATGGACAAATCCCTCGGCGACCTGCTCGACCACCTCGACGCCCTCGGCATCGCTGAAAACACCCTCGTCCTCTTCCTCGGCGACAACGGCAGCGATGCGCCGCTCGGTCATGAGCATGCCGTGGCCTGCGCCGAACCGCTGCGCGGCAAAAAAGGCTCGCACTACGAAGGCGGCATGCGTGTGCCCTTCATCGCCGCGTGGGCGAAGCCGAGCGAGAACAACGAGCATCAGAAACGCCTGCCCATCGCGGCGAATGCCGTGCAGAGCCAGCAGGCCGCTGTGTACGATATGTTCCCGACGATTTTGAACCTCACCGGCATCGCGACACCTTCGCAGCATGCCGTGGATGGCAAAAAACTCGACACCCTGCTCACCGCCAAGCCGGACAGCAGCCGCGAAGAAAAGTTCCTCATGCACTACCCGCATGCCCCGCACCGCACGAACTACTTCACCACCTTCCGCGACGGCGTTTGGAAGGTCATTTATCATTATTTCCCCACCGACACCGTCAGCGGCGGCAGCCACTACCAGCTCTTCAACCTTCAAAACGATCCCTTCGAGCAAAACGACCTCTCCAAGTCCCATCCGGCTGAGTTGAAAAAAATGATGCAGCGCCTCATCGCCGGCCTCGAAGCCCAGAACGCCGTCTATCCGGTGGAACAAGGCACGCAGACGCCGTTGAAGCCGAAGATGCCGTGAGGCAACCGACGTAGGCCGGATGTGTTCGGCGCAAAACGCATCAACCACACTCACCGTGGCCTTCGCCGAACTATCCGGCTGTCTTTTGGGCAATCGCCCACGGCACGAGCCGGATAGTTGGGCGAGGTTGACGAAGAGAGAAGCGGAGTCATCTACGCCCAACACATCCGGCCTACACTGAACCGCCTACGCATCCATCACATACCGCGTCACATGAAAAAACACCGGCGCGGCGAAGCTGAGCGAATCGAGTCGATCCATGAAGCCGCCGTGACCAGCAATGGCTCCGCCCCAGTCCTTCACGCCGCGGTCACGTTTGATCGCGGACATCACGAGACCTCCGGCGAAGCCCATGAGCACGACAATGACGGCCATGCCAGCAGCTTGCAGCGGTGAAAACGGCGTGGCCCACCACAGTGCGGCCCCGATACCGACCGTTGTGGCGCCACCACCAAGAAAACCTTCCCAGGTTTTGCCTGGGCTCACGCTCGGCGCGATCTTGTGTTTGCCGCAGGTCTTGCCCCAGACGTATTGCATCACATCGCTCAGTTCCACGACGGTGACGAACCAGAAGAGCAGCTTGGCGTTCTGTCCTTCGAAGCCGGGGATTTGGAGCAGCATCAAAATCGCCGGCGCATGGCTGATGCAATACACGCACACCATCAGGCCCCACTGAATCTTCGACGTGCGCTCCAGGAAGCGCTCGCAGTCACCCACCAGTGCTGAGCGCACCGGCAGCACGAGAAAGGCATAAACCGGAATGAAGATGGCAAACATCCCATACCAGCCCGTGCCGAGGAAGTAATAGTGCAGCGGCGTGACGATGAAGAAGACCCAGAAGAGCGTGCGATGATCTCCCGCCTTCGTCGGTGTGAGCGTGATGAACTCCCGCAGCGCCATGAAGGAACAGAAGCCAAACATGAGTGTCGTACCGAGCGGACCAATGATCAGCGCCGTGGCAAACACGGCCACCATCAGCCACCACGCGTTCGTGCGGGCATTCAAATTCGCCACCGTGACCTTGGCGGAGTCCGTCACGGCTTTCTTAGCGAGGACAAAGCCGATCAACGAGGCCACGATGAGCAATCCCAGCGTACCGCCGAGCAAGTAGAGGAGTGCAGGGTCTTTCAAAATGTGCATCGCGCAGTGATCGAGGGAGGAAGTTCTCAGTTTTCCATCAGCCAAACTGAGCACTGAGAACTGAGCACTCAAACGCCCGCCGTCATCTGGCCTCTTCATCAGAAAACCTCACTCACGACATCCTCAGGCTCACGACCGCTTCCCGTGCTCGGGTGAGAAACTCCGGTTTCGGCTCACCGTCCGCTAGGCGGATCGGAGAGCCGAAGGTGATGCTGCCGAGCACCGGCACCGGCAGGATTTCGCCCTTCGGTAGGATGCGATTGAGGTTTTCCATCCACACGGGCACCAGCTCCACATCCGGCCGTTTCCGGGCCAGATGATACAGGCCGCCCTTAAAGGGCTGCGGCTCCGGTGTCGTCTGGCGACCGCCTTCGGGGAAGATGATGAGCGAGTGGCGATCACCGAGCGCGTGCACCATGTCATCGAGGGGATTGCAGTCCGGCGTGGGCTTCTTTCGCTCAATGAGCAGGGCGTTGAAGACATTGCAGGCCAGTTTCATGCGCAGGCGACTGGCGCTCCAGTAATCCTTCGCCGCCACCATCCGCGTCAGCATCCGCACCGGCGGTGGCAGCGAGGCCCACAACACCGGCCCGTCGAGATTGCTTGTGTGGTTGGCGAAATACACCCGCTGCTTCAACTCCGGCCCGCAGCCCTGCCAACGCGCCACCGAGCCCGAAAACAGGCGCAAGGCTCCAGCGACGAGGTGTTTGGTCATGCCGTCAGCATGCGCGGCAAGGCGACGTTGTCACGCGGCAGCGGGAGTAGGCGCATTCGCCAGAATGCGGCGGACGCCTCGTGCTCTGGCGAGCACGCCTACAACGATTCACTCCAGCGTGATCCCATGCCAGTAGCCGAACTCCATGCTCCAGCCATTGGCGTGGCCTTCGAGGCGGAGCGTGATCTCCTGGCCCTTCCACTGGGTCAAATCGACCTCCACCGTCTTCCAGCGCGGCTTGTCATGATCCACCGTCATCGTCTTGACCTCTTGACCGTTGACCAAGACCTTGACCACCCAATCACCGCGATCATCCGCCGCCACGTGGAAGGTCAGCTTCGTCTTCTCGACCTTCATGTTCCTCTCAAAGCTCGCCGGCGTCTTCTTGTCTGGGAACGGATGCATGAGCAGCACGTTCGTTTTGCCATGGTACTCGGCCAGTTTGACCGGGGTACGCTCAAAATCGGGCGCGTTGACCTTCCAATCGGGATTCCACAGGCTGACGCTTTCCCAGTCGATGGCTCGCCAATTGGTGCCTTTCGGTTTGGTGGAAGCTTCGGGCACTTCGACGCCTTGGATGAGCAGTTTCTTCTTTTCGGCCGTGAGTGGCCCTTCTTCCGGCGGAGCCAAAATATACCAAATGAGGTCGCGGAAGGCCGCATCCGGCAAACCGCCGAATCCCATCGGCATGAGGCTCTGCTTCGTGTTCGTGAGCGAGGCGATTTGATCGCGTGGCACGACTTGCGTGGCTCCACCGGCTCCGAGCAGCTTCACATGGCCCGGCGTATCCTCAATGACACGACCCGCGAGCGTGCGGCCATCTTTCGTGCTCACGGTGAAGTTCTCGTAGCCGTTGCCGATGATTTGATTCGGATCGATCACATTCGCCAAAAGCGCATCCAGATTGCTGCGCCCGCTGCCGATGAGGTCCGGCCCCACCTTCTGGCCGCCGCCGTGGAATTCATGGCAGACCATGCACGTCGCCGTGAACATCAGTTTGCCGTTCGCCAGGTCCGGCTCGCCCGTGAGGCAGGCCTGCTTCTTCGTCGCGATAAGGGATTTCACATCTTCCGATGAGTCCTGCCAGGCACCGAGCACTTGGAAGGCGAGATCGCGGATGGCCTTGTCCTTGCTCGTCGCCAAAGCTCGCCGCACGGGAGCTGGGAAACCGCTGGAGCTGACTTTGCCCTCCGCAATGGCATCGAGCATGGACTTCGTCCAAGTCGCACGGCTGCCGAGAGCTTCGAGGGCGGCGCTGCGGATGTTGAAGTCTTTCGACGCGGCCTGCGTGAGCAGCGGCGTGATGAAATCATCGCCCCCGAGGTCTGCCGCCGCCCGAATCGCTGCCACGCCGAGTGTGGTGGAGGTGCGAGGGGCCAGCAACGGTTTGATGCTTTCCTTCACCGCGTCCGTCTTCACCTTTCGCAACGATTGCAGCACCACGATGCGGTCTTTCTCCGGCTTCGAGGCATCGTGCAGCGTCGTGATCATCTCCTTCACTGCCGCTGCATCGCCCCACAGCACCGCGAGCGTCTGCGCATGCTTCCGCACGTCCGCATTCGCTGATGCACGCCACTTCGCGAGGCTGGCCGAGACCTCCTTCACCGGTTTGATGACACCGCCTTCCTGGCCTTTGACGAGGCCGTCCAGTGCATGGGCAAGGAGGATGTCGTGTGCCGCGATCTTGTCGCAGAACTCGACCGCGAGATCGAGGTTTTCGGCTTTGCGTGTGTCGCACAAGCGGCGCATGGCTTTGTGGGAGAGGACGCGGGAGAGGGGCTGAGTTGAAGCAAACAAGCCGACCATGTGAGGAACTCCCCAATTCGTATTTGGATAGGCAGCCAAGGCAGGTTCCCATGCCTGCCAAATTGCCCAGGCCAGTTCGCCATCCGTTGATTCGCCCGAGCTTTGGACCAGTTCTTTCCAAGCAAGCCCCAAGCCGATTGCGAATTGGCCTTCGATCACAGAATCGGTGTCCTGGGTTAGCCTGTTCGTGATTCCCTGTCGCAAGGCCACTGCAAACGCTCTTTTCACGGAGGGTTCTGAATCATTCGCAAACTCCGCAACAGTGTCGAGAACATCTGAATCCGCATCATACCGTGTCTCGTCTTCTTCGGACGATTTAGCGTTTGAGTGCACCATTCCTTCGCCGAAGAACCTCGCCGCCCAGTATCGCAGCGCCGTGTTCTTTGATGACGCAAGTTGAGCATAGACCTCCGGATCGCCATGAAGTCCACCGACGCGAGCGAGGCTCCAAAGTGCAGCGATGACCACCTCTGGCTTGGTAGAGTTTAGGTGCACCTTCAACGCTTTGATGATGCCATCAGGGTCTTCGTCGCGTCGTTCCGAAAGCTGCCGCGCCGCCATCCTTCGCATCCAGTTGTTGGGGTGCTCCAGTGTCTTCACGAGGTCGGCGGTGGAGAGTTTTTTGAGGTCGAGGTTCGACGGAGTGCGGACGCCCTCGTCCGCTTTGGGGTCGTTGCTTTTGGCGGACGAGGGCGTCCGCGCTCCTGTGTGAACGACGCGCCAGATTCTTCCCCGTTCGCGGTCCACGCCTTCGGGGTTGGCTTTGGCGTTTTGGTAGCAGGGATACTTGTCGCACCAGTCCATGATCCAGAGGAAGCCGTCGGGGCCGGTCTGGGTGCTGACGGGGCGGAACCAGCCGTCGTTGGCGCGGAGGAAGTCGCGACGCGGCTCGCATTTGAAGGTGGCGCCGACGGGCGTGAGGATTTCCTCGTGGATGGCGTTGTCGTGGATGTTGCCGATGAAGGCGTGGCCGTGGGTGTCGGCGGGATAGCGACCGCCTTGATAAATCTGCACGCCGGCATACGCGGCGCGGAAGTGCTTGTGCTTCACGATGCTGGGCAGTTGCTCGTAGGCATACGGATTCTCCGGCGCACCACCTTGGCGCACATAAATGCCGCCGGGAGCCATGTGGAAGAAGTGGTCGATCACGCAGGCGCTGACGAAGAAGTTCCCCGCGGCGTCGTAGTCGCAGCCCCAGGGATTGCTGGTGCCGTCGGCGAAGACTTCGAATTCCCATGGGAGCGCGGGTGCCCCCACCCGCTCCTCTTGGATGGCGGACGAGGGCGTCCGCACTCCCATCGGCCTTGCCCGGCCAATGCCCGCATCAAACTTGAAGCCCTCACTCTCCGGCTGGCCGGGGCGGCGGACTTTGCTGTTGGTGAAGACGCCGTGGGTCATGTACAGCCAGCCATCGGGGCCCCAGCAGAAGCTGTTCACGAGTTCGTGCGTGTCCTCGCGACCAAATCCGGTCAAAACGACACGCCATGAGTCGGGTTGGTCGTCGCCATCGGCGTCGCGGAAGTGGATCAAATGCGGCTGCTGGCCGATGTAGATGCCGTCATCGCCACAGAGGATGGCGGAGGCGAGATTGAGGCCCTCGACGAAGACGGTGCGCTTGTCGGCCTCGCCGTTGTTGTCGGTGTCTTCGAGGATGATGACGCGGTCGCGGGGGAGGTTCTTGGTTCCTTGTTCTTGGTTTTTGGTTGGCAGGCAAAGCGCGGGCACGGGGTGGTATTGATCATCCTTTGCCTCTGCGCCGAAAGGGCGTTGCTCGACGGGGAGAGGCGTGCCTTCGGGGTATTCATACGCCTCGACGACCCACAGCCGGCCACGATGATCCCAGGTCATGGCAACGGGATTCTGCACCATCGGCTCATGAGCGAAGCAGCGGACCTCGTAGCCTTCTGGCACGCTCATTTTCGCACGGGCTTCTTCGGGCGTGGGGCAGGCGGTCTGGGCGGCTTTGCGTTCGCCTTCGATTTCTTGGCCAGCGGCAAAGAGGTCGGCGGTGAGAAGGCAGCAGGAGAGAAAAAGGAGCGGGCGCATGGTGGGGAGGCACTTTGTAGCAGGAACTACGAAGCCGCCGCAAGAACCATGTCGGTCATGCTTTGGGTGGAATCGGTCGGTGCGGGAGGTTTTTCTTTTTCAACGCGAATGACAGCGAATGGATACCGAATGGCCGCGAATTGGGCTTTTCGCTCCTATTCGCGGTCATTCGGCTCCCATTTGGCCTGGATTCGCGTTCAAAAAGAATCCTTCCGCCTGCTCATGGCCTGAGGCATCAGCCCAGCACCTTCTTCCGCACGATCTCGGTCACCATCTTGGGGTTCGCTTTGCCCTGGCTGGCTTTCATGGCCTGGCCGGTGAACCAGTTCATGGCCTTGTCGTTGCCGGCTTGGACCTCGGCGACTTTGTCAGGGTTCGCGGCGAGGATTTGCTCGACGATGGCTTCGAGTGCGCCGGTGTCGCTGACTTGCTCAAAGCCTTTGGCTTTGATGATGTCGGCAGCAGGTTTGCCGGTGTCGAGCATCTCGGCGAAGACTTCCTTGGCTTGGTTGTTGCTGATTTTGCCGGCTTCGACGTTGGAAACGAGGCTGCTGAGCGCGGCGGGCTCGATGGGGCACTCGGTGATGGCGAGGCTGCGGTCGTTGAGAGCACCGAGAAGGTCGTTGAGCACCCAGTTGGCGATCTTTTTGGCGGGAACGGCGGTGTCAGCGGCGACGGCGGTTTCATACCAAGCGGCGAGAGTTTGCTCGCTGCTGAGCACGCTGGCGTCGTAGGCGGAGCAGCCGTAGTCGCGTTCAAAGCGAGCGCGTTTTTCGTGTGGAAGCTCGGGGACGTGAG
Source organism: Akkermansia muciniphila (assembly GCA_943373155.1). Lineage (GTDB taxonomy): Bacteria > Verrucomicrobiota > Verrucomicrobiia > Verrucomicrobiales > Verrucomicrobiaceae > Prosthecobacter. The sequence goes on from CALSBJ010000005.1 coordinate 96,933, forward strand.
GTTTGACGCTGGCGAGGAGATCGGCGGTGTGCAGCGGCAGCAAATCGGGATCGGGGAAGTAGCGGTAGTCGTGCGCATCTTCCTTGGTGCGCATGAGCGTGGTCTCGCCGCGATCATCATCCCAGCGGCGCGTGCTTTGGATGAGCTTTTCACCGCGATTGAGGCAGTCGATCTGACGCTCGGTTTCGTATTTGATGGCGCGGCGGACGGCGGAGAGTGAGTTCAGATTCTTGAGCTCGATCTTGGCGCCGAGTTCAGTGGTGCCCTCGGGGCGGACGCTGATGTTCACGTCGCAGCGCATCTGGCCTTTTTCCATGTCGGCATCGCTGACGCCGCCATAGAGCATGATCTGGCGCAGGCTGCCGAGGTAAGCGACGGCTTCCTCCGCACTGTCGATGTCGGGATCGCTGACGATTTCCATCAGCGGCGTGCCGGCGCGGTTGAAGTCGATGGTGGTGAATTTGTCGTGGTGAGTGGATTTGGCCACGTCCTCCTCCAAATGGATGCGGGTGAGCTTCACGACCTTGCCGGGGTTCGCGATGGTCTTCTGCGCATCTTTGGGATAGGCGAAATCATAGAGCGGCACGCCGCCGCCGAGGCACAAAGGCAGATCAAACTGGCTGATCTGGTAGTTCTTCGGCATGTCCGGGTAGAAGTAGTTTTTGCGGTCCCACTTCACGACGGGCGGCGTGGAGCAGCCGAGCATGAGACCGGTGAGGAGGGTCTTTTCAATGGCGGCCTTGTTCAGCACGGGCAAAGCGCCTGGCAAACCGAGGCAGGTGGGGCAGGTGTGCGTGTTCGGCTCCGCGCCATACTCGACCGGGCAGGCGCAGAACATCTTGCTGCGCGTGGTGAGCTGCGCGTGGACTTCGAGGCCGATGGTGAGGATGTAATTGGGCATGGGAGCGGAGGGCAAAAGACGTAGAGCGGAGAGTAAAAGCCAGGGCGGCGGATGAAAGCGAGAGGGCGGGCGGGGGCAACGCGGCGTTGGCGGTTTTTTTGGATGCCTGAAACAGGGCGGCATCGAAATGGCCGCGAATCTGGCTTCTTGTCCCGATGAATGGTTTAACCACCCTATCCGGCCTCATGCAAAACCTCTGTGTTTCTCCGTGAACTCTGTGGTGAGCCTGCCTTTTTCGACCACAGAGAACACGGAGGAGCACAGAGACGGAGAGGCTTTTTAGGCAGCTCGGCCATCGGCTCTTTTCATGCACATACCCCTCACGCTACCCTCGCCGCGCCTTGCGAATGCATGGCCTGCCACACGGCATCGACCACGCGCATGTAGCAGATGCCTTCGAGGAAGCTGGGGGAAGGCCGCGGAGCCTGCGGATCACGCACGGCGGCGATGAAATCACGCTCGACGGTCCAGGTGCGTTGCAGCTCGGTGGGAATGGTGAGCGGCTCCAGCTTGCCACCGCGTTGGCCGAGGCAGAGTTCATCGCTCACAAAGTCATAGCTGATCGTGCCCTCGGAGCCGAAGAGCCAGAGTTTGTCCGTCGGCGCATGCGCGGCCACGCCGCTGAAGAGCATCGTGGCCTCCAGCCCGCTGCGGAACTTCGCCAGCACGTTCACGAAATCGGGAATCTCCACCTCGATCTCGCCACGCTGAGGGATGACCACGTTGCCACGTGACTCGACCTCGACGATGTGACCCAGCCATTTTTGCAGCACCTCGGTGTAAATGCCCAGCGTGAGGATTTGGATGCCGCTCAGCTCGCTTTGCTGACGCCAGTGCGCCGGGGCCTGCGGATCGAGCCATGAATCGCTGAAGCTGTGCAGCATCGCCTGATGCGGCGTGCCGATGGCACCTTCCGCGAGAAGCTTCTTCACCAACTCGCCACCCTTCATGCCATGCGGCGCGGGACAAATCCCCGTCACCAGCTCCGGGAAGCGCATCGAGGCCTCCCACATCAGCTGCGCCTCCGCCAGGCTCGAAGCCATGCGGGCCTGCGTGAAGACATGCTTGCCGTTCGCCAGCGCCAGATTGGTGGCATCCGCATGCAAATACGGATGCGCTCCGATCCACACGACATCCACATCCTCCGCCGCGCAGACATCGCCCCAATCGGCCACCACTTCCGCCTCCGGCGCGAACTCGCGACCAAACACCTCTGCGCTCGCCGTGCTGCGATTGCACACCTTCGTGATGCTCACGCCGGGAATGGCCCGCAGGCCCGGCATGTGTCGTGATTTGACGATGCCACCGGCGCCGATGAGGCCGATGCGGACGGGTTGGAGGTCGGAAGACATGGGGTGGTGGAGAAGGGGAGTGATGGAGTGTTGTTTGCGAATCCTCAATCAATACTCCACTACTCCAACACTCCATTCCCCACCCCACGTGACCCTCCGCCACCTCTACATCTCTCCCGAGCACAACTTCTTCGGCCACCACGGGCAGCCCGCGGGCACCGCGCCGATCCTCGAAGTGCCGGAAGTCGAATGCGTCGCGGGCAAAGGCCTGCGTGGCGACCGCTTCTTCGGCTGGAAAGAGGATTACAAAGGCCAGGTGACCTTTTTTGAGGAGGAGCAGTATGAACGGCTCTGCGAGAAGTTTGCCGTCACCCACCTGCCACCCTCGGTTTTCCGGCGCAACATCCTCACCCGTGGGGTGGACCTCAACACGCTCATCGGCGTCGAGTTCGAGGTGCAAGGCGTCCGTTTCCTCGGCACGCAAGAGAGCACGCCGTGCTACTGGATGAACCAAGCCTTTGCCGAAGGCGCGGAAGACGCTCTCAAAGGCCACGGCGGTCTCCGCGCCAAAATCCTCAGCGACGGCATCCTGCGCGTGTCATGAGCTTCGCGGCCGTTTTGCTCTGCGGCGGGCGCTCCACCCGAATGGGCCGCGACAAGGCCTTCATCGATTGGCATGGCCGCCCGCTCTGGCAGGTGCAGCTCGAAAAGCTCCAACAACTTGGCCCTGAGCGCCTTCTGATCTCGTGTCGGGCGGAGCAGAACATCGTGAGTGATGTCGAGATGGTCTTTGACCCGATTGACGCCAATGACGGGCCGCTTGGAGCTATCACGCGATGCTTGGAACGCGTCCGAATGCCGCTCCTCGTGCTCGCCGTCGATATGCCGTGGATGAGCGTCGCGTTTCTTCGAGAGCGAGTGGTGCCCGGTGGCTTCTTTCGCGGTCCGCATGGCTTTGAGGCCTTGTGTGCTGTTTACGAACTCGAAATGCTACCGACCATGCAAACGGCACTGGCCGAGCATCGCCTGGCTTTGCAACGCGTTATCGAAGCCTGCCAGCCAACGGTGCATGAGCTGGGAGAGGAAGACGAAGGCTTCTTTCGGAACGCAAACACGCCGGAGGAGTTGGCGACGCCGCCGAGGTAGACCCGTTCTCAAAAGGAAAGTCTGATTCGGAGGAGGCTGAAAGCCTCCAGGAATCCAGCCCAGGGTTGGAGTGGCGAAGCCACGCAAACCCTGGGTGTGCCACGAATATAACCGGGTGCTCTGAAAGAGCGCAGGAGAAGCTGCGAACGTTTTCTCGCACTCTTTCAGAGTGCCGCAGTCCTTCCCAACACGAACCCAGGCTCTACGAGCCTGGGCTGGACTCCCAAGGGCCTTTCAGGCCGATAGAGTCAATGACAAACATTCTGAGAACCGGTCTAACGCGGCCAAGTGCCTTCACGCTCGCTCTTGGCCGCTTCTGAGCACCCACGACCCGCCGACAGCAATCACCGTGTTCAAACCGAGCGCCCAGATGCCGGGGTGAAAGCCGCTGGTCTTTAACGAGGCCATGAAGGTGCCGCTTTGGTCATCGACCCAGAAAAACGACAGCGCGAAGAGCAGCCCGATGAGCATGCCGACGAAGACGGGGCCGGCTTTCATGCCTTTCCAATGCAGGCCGATGAGGAAGGCGGGGGCGATTTGCAGCAGCATGTCGAACTTCATCTCCAGCAGCTCGACGAGCGTGAACTTCACGCCGGAGTTGTTCATGTAGATGGCGAAGGAGGCCAGCACGACGACGATGATCGTCGAGGTCCATTTGCCGATGCTCGTGAGCGTGTGCTGGCTGGCATCCGGCTTCACAAAGCCGGCATACAGATCCTTCGTGACCATGCTGGAGAGCGAGAGCAGCGTCGAATCCGCCGTGGACATGATCGCGCCGAGCACGGCGGCAAAGATGAGCACCACGAGGCCATGGCCAAACGCACTTTGCTCCTGCACCTGGCGCATCATCACGCCGATGACGCCATCGGAGCTCACGCCGTCGAGTTTTCCCGCGAGATGCGCGGCGGCGGTGACACCGGCGAGCACGGCGATGAGCGCGGTGGTGAGCGGCATGAAGGCCATCACGGCCATGCTGCGGCGCAGCGCCTTGGCCGAACGGGCCGCGTAGATGCGCTGAATCGCCTGCGGATACAACGCAGCACCCACGCCGAGCAAAAACACATAGCTGAGCCAGTTTCGAGCTTCCGCAGCCTTGGGAGGCAAAACCTTCGCGGGAGCGATTTCGGCCAGTTTTCGCGTCGTGACCTCCAGCGAGCCGTATTCGACGAAGATGAGCCCCAGCAGCACAAAGAAGCCCACCGCGAGAATGCCACCCTGGATCACATCCGTCCACGCCACGGCACGAAAGCCGCCGAGCGTCTCATACAGCAGCATGATCGCCGCCAGCACGGCCACGCCCCAGGCAAAGGCCACATCCGGCGGCAGCGTGGTGAGTCCCTCCACCGCGCGCCCCATCGCGGTGAGCTGCGCGAGGTAAAAATTCAGCAGCGCAGCCACCATGATCAGCGTGGCGAGCAAATTCAGCCCGCGATGCTGAAAGCGATGCGCCAGGAAATCGGTCGGCGTGATGAAGACATGCTTTTTCGCCAGCGTGAAGAGCTTCGGCGCGAGGATGAGGTAGGTCACGACGATGGCCGTCATGAAATGCACGCTCGCCAGCCACGAGAAGCCGCTGCGGTAGGCCTTGCCGGAGAAGCCGAGGATGGTGTTTCCGCTGTATTGCGTGGCGTAGAGCGTCAGCAGCAGCACCAAGAAGCCCACGCCCTTCCCGCCGAGGAAATGATCGCGCATCGAGTTTTCTTCGCGGGCCTGGCGACCGAGCCAGCCGATCCCCACGAGCAAGAGCAGGTAGAGGCCGATGAAAACGAGTCCGCCGGTGCCGAAAGGGATCGCATTCATGCCTGGTCGTCATCCTCCTCCGGCCAGCGTTTCACAAACAGCCACGCGGTGAACAGCGACATGGCCGCCGATCCCAAAACGGACACCGCCGCCCACAACGGCATGCCCAGCACGATCGTCCCGACCTCCGGCGGCCAATACCACGGGACGGAAATCGCCAGCAGGACCGCATACACGGCCCAGATCCACGGCGAGAGATAGCTGCGCGTCGTTTTCATGAAAGCGCCCGATCCATGGCGGATGGAAACGCTTTGTCGAGACAGGAAAAGCGAGACGCGAAAGCAGCAATCAAAGAAGCCAAAGCTTGCACCGCCTGATTTTTCATCGCGAATGAAGCCGAATGATCCGCGAATGACCACCAATGGAGCGATTCACCCTAATTCGTGATCATTCGCGGCCCATTCGGTTTGGATTCGCGTTAGAGCCCGTCACCACTTCCTCATTTCATGCGTGAACCCTGATGCATTCGGCCAACTCAAGGCGCTCCAGTGACTCGCAGACGCACGAAGCGTTTTCCGCTGCTGCCTGCGGGAAGGGTGGCTTTGACCTGCTGGGTGGTGCCGTTGTTGGAGAGGATGGTCTCAACGACGCCAGCGCTGCTCCACCCGAGCGGCGAGAGAGTGTCATTCCATTCCACGGTGAAGACAGCTCCGGCGGCGATGGCAGCCACGAGGCGGGTGTAATGGTACTCGATGTCGGTGCCGCTCACGGTCGAGGACGCGGGAAGCGTGCTGTTGATGGTGGGATTCAGGCCGGTGGCCCATTCGAGGAGGTTGACGATGCCATCGCCGTCGTGATCGAAGGTGTCCGCCGCATTGCCTTCGTTGGACGGGCTTCCGAAGTAGGTCTGCCGCCAGCCTTGCTGCAGGTTCAGCGTGGTGAAGGTCCCGTTGGAGGTGGTGTTGGTGCCACGGGCATTCGTTGCAGTGAGGCGGTAATGATACGTCGTGGCTGGCAGCAGGCCGGAGAGGCTCGCGTTCACGGATTGCTCGGCCACACCGCTGTCGGGTGAGAGCGTCACTGCGGCTGTGCTGCCGTAGCTGGTGCTCGTGCCATATTCAAAGAGCGCGGTGGTAGTCGTCGCCGCATTGGGGTCGAGCCGGGCGTTCAGGGTGGCCGTTGTCGTGTTGAGTCCTGAGACGGGCCTGCGCCCGACCAACGGACCCGGTGTGAGGCGTTGAAGCTTATGCTCAAAGTCATTCACCAGGCAAAAAGAGCCGCCCGGGAGTGGAACAAGGCTTTTTGCAGCAAAAAACGGCCATACCGCGGTGTCCAGATCAGCGGGTAGAAAAGAGGTAACCTCCCCCGAAGGCGAAATACGGCGAAAGGGGAAGCCTGGTGAAACATAGAGGTTCCCGCTTTCATCCAAAGACAGGCCATCCATGAAGGCGAATCTCGCCGAGGACCCGGAGCCATCCACGACACCATTCTGCCCTGCTATTCCGGCAAAAGTCGTCACTACGCCATCGAGGGTGATTTTGCGGATCGTGTAGTTGAAACTATCCGCGACGTAAAGATTGCCCGCTCCGTCTGCCACTAGGCCTCGCGGCTGATTAAAACGGGCACCTGTCCCGGTCCCGTCCAGGCTTCCACTGACAAGAAAATCCCCGGCGAAGGTGCTGACAGAGCCGCTGCTCGTGACCTTTTGGATCGCATGTCCCTTCGTCAGAAACACATTTCCGTTTCCATCCACAGCGATCCTGCTGCCAATCTCGCCCGCCAATGCCGCCAGAGTGCTCACGATGCCGTCCGGCGTGATTTTGCGCACTGCGCTGTTTGATGCGACGAAGACATTGCCGCTGCTGTCCACCGCCAGATCACTTGGAGTGGTAAACCGGGCGGCGCTTCCGGCTCCATCTGTGCTGCCGCTCACACCGGCCAGGCCCGCGAGAGTCGTGACAATCCCCGCGTTGCTGACCTTCCGGATGGTGTGATTCGCGATGTCCGTCACATAGATATTACCCGCGCCATCCGCACCGGCACCCGCAGGCTGGTTGAACCGAGCCATCTCCGCCGGACCATCCTGGCTTCCCGGTTCAGGTGGATCTCCGGCCAGCAGGCTGACCACCCCGATGCTATTCTGACGATAGACCGCCGGCCCATCCGCAGATGACCTGGTGAAAAAGAACTCGCCTGCCGGACTCACAGCGAGATCCTCCACGCCGCCAGGTCCACTCAAGGTGCTGACCACGCCTACCGGAGTCACCCGGCGGATGCTGGAGGAGGATAGAACCAAAACAGTCCCATCCGCATCCAAGGCGAGGTTCATGGGGGCCAATAGACGTGCCTGGCTGCCAGTGCCGTCGATTTGACCGGCACTACCTGCAAGGCCCGCCAGCGTGCTGACCGCGCCTGTGGCGGTGTCGATTTTGCGAATGGTATTGTTCCATAAATCAGCCACCAGCAGACTGCCATCAGCAACAACCACCATGCCTGCCGGCGAATTAAAACGGGCAACGCTACCTGCTCCATCGGCACTGCCAGTGACTCCAGCCAGCCCTGCGAGCGTCGTCACCACTCCGGCGCTAGTGATCTTCCGGATCGTTTGATTACTCGAGACATAGACATTCCCGGTCGCATCCAACGCGATCCCCTGCGGACTCAGAAACCGTGCCGAGCTACCCGTGCCGTCGGCGCTGCCGCTCATGCCCGCTGATCCTGCCAGGGTCGTCACGAGTCCGTCGCTGGTGATCTTTCGAAGGGTGTGATTGCCGGAGTCCGTCACATACAGATTCCCGCTTTGATCCACCGCCACATCCCGGGGCGCGAAGAAAAGGGCCGCTGCGCCGAAGCCATCGACACTGCCTGTCTGGCCCGCCACGCCGGCAAAGGTGGTCACCAGGCCATCGGCAGTGACTTTGCGTATCGTGTTCATGAGATAGTCCACCACATAGAAGTGGCCTCCTGGAGCGCTCGTGATAGCTCGTGGTGACACAAATCTGGCTGCTCTCCCCGTGCCATCGGTCATACCTCCGCCGCCGGTTGTTCCAGCTAGATGGCTGGTGTGATAGCTATAGTCCATCGTTCGGAGCACCCGGTCCGTTGTGCTGCTCGTCCCGTTCACATTCGTGGCCGTGAGCCGGTAGTGGTAGGTCGTGTTGGGGGTGAGGCCGCTGATCGAAGCGGAAACCTGCTGAGCGATGGTCGCATCCGGTGTGCCCAGTGTGACAGCTTGTACGCTGCCGTAGCTGTTCGTGAGTCCATACTCAAACTGCGCGGTCGTGGCACTGCCATTTGGATTCACCAGTCCATTAAGGAATAAACGGTCCGATAACGCGCTGATGACGACGCTAAACGGAGGTAGCGGCATCGGAGACTCTACTGTAGGGGGCAAAGAACCCTGACCGTGGGTGAGACCACACAGGCTCAGAAAGAGAAAAGCGGATCGGGTGAGCAAGAACTTCATCGAAGACATGATTTTCGGCACAGCATGCCACAGACGCAGACTCGTCGTCAATGCGCCTGAGGCGCATCAGGGCTTCAAAAGCTTCCGCACCTGCTCGGCGAGCTTTTCGGCCCCATCGGGCGAGTAGCCGGTTTTCACGAAGGCGACCTTGCCATCGGGGTCGATGATGACGGTGTGGGGGATGTCTTCGACTTTGAACTGCTGGCCGACACGTTGGAAGCCATCGAGGGCCACCTCCATCTTCCAGCCGCGGGTTTCGAGGAAGGTCTTCACCTGGTCCGCGGGCTCTGCCTGATTCACGGCGATGAAGCGGACCTTCGCGGGATCAAACTCAGCCATCTTCGCGATCATGTCCGGCAGGGATTTCACACACGGGCCGCACCAGGTGGCCCAGAAGTCGAGCACCACCACCTTGCCCTTTTCTTTGGCGAGATCGAAGTCACCGCCAGCGAGCAGCGGCAGGGTGAAGGTGGGCGCTTCTTTGGTGAGCATGGGTGAGCTCTCGCCGCCGGTCTCGGGCAGCACGGGCTCGGGCGTGTAGGCGAGCTTCCACTCGCGGAAGCTGCGCAGCAGGGCGCTCTCCTCCGGCGGTGTGGTGCGCACGGTGACGATTTGATTCATCGGCACCTTCACCTCACCGAGTCGTGGCGCGGTGCCGCTGACGATATCGAGGTCGAAACGAGTCACGTTGAGGGCGAGACGGCCGCCATTGCTCAAAAGAAGCGTGTGCGTGCTTGGCGGAGGTGCCTCGGCGGGTTTCGCCTCGGGCTTTTCGAGCCAGATGAGGGCGCTGACGCGATCCGCGGGTACTTGCACGTTTTCCAGGCCGCTGCGCACGGCAAAGTGCTGGCGGGTGGCGGCCTCGATCACGCCGCGGAGGAGATCGCCATTCGCGGCGATGAGCACATGCTTCGGCGGCGACTCGCGGCGGAAGCGCGGGATGAGCAGCGCATGCTCGCGGGCCTTCGGATCGACACCCGGCAGGGCGATCTGGCCGGGGCCGCTCTTCGATTCAAAGTGCGTGAGCTTCACCTCACGCTCGCCATTTCCCCAGAGGCTGAAGGGCTCGAGGATGAGGCCCACACCACTTTTCATCTGCGGTGTCACCGCGATCTGGCGGACGGGCACGCCATTGATGGAGACCTCCACAAAGCGTTCCTTCATCGCGAGGCGCACCGGCACGCTGCGAGGCGCGGCCACGCGGTTTTGATTGTCCATCTGATCAGGCTGCTTCTCGACGCCGAAGATAGTTTCATTGCTCATCTGGCCGAAAAGCAGGTTCAGGCTCTTGCCAGTGGAATCGGTGCCATTGGTAAAAAGACGCACGCGAAGCGCAGAGAAGCCGTTGCTCTCGAGGCGGAAACTCATCTCGCTCACCTGCGAGAAGGTGGGATGCGCTAGCGAGCCACCGGCCTCGATCTCGGCATGCTGATCGGCAAAGGAGACCTGCTCCTTCGTGCCGCGAATGGCCCGCCAGCCCTTGTCTTTGAAGCCGGAGGCATTCAGCGGCTCGCCGGAGAAATGCACGGCGTGCAGCTCCTCGGGCTTGAACGAGGTCGTGGCGCACAAGGGCGATTCGATGTCGAGGCGCTGCTCATCCATGGCGCGGAGGCTGCCCGGTAGGATGTCGCCGTTCTTGAGGTAAAAGAGCGCTTCGGCACGTGCCTTCGCCGGATCAAAGCCCGTGCGGGTGATCTCCAGGTCCTTCGTTGGCAGCACGGACACTGATTTGGAGGAGCCGATCGGCTTCCAGCGCGGCATCGGGCCGCCATCGGCCTGCAGGGTGCCATGCAGCGTCTGGCCGCCGACGGTCAATTTTCCAAACTGCGCCAGCGGCGGCATCTTCGGCGTGCCTTCCGGGGGTGACACACGCAGCTCGATGCGCATCGCGCCTTTCAATTGGAAGGTCACCGGCTTCTCGGCGAAGGCCGTGCGCAGTTCCACGCGGCCATCGGTCATCGAAACGAGGTCGCCACGCACCCACATGCCATCGGTGTAGCTCAGGGCGATCTGCGGCGTTGAGAACCAGCTGCCGGTGGTGTTGTCCTTCGCCTGATGCGCGGCGGCGAGCAGGCTCCAAGGCAGCGCGGTCTCGCGAGCACCGGCTTTCACGGTGAAGGTCTGCGCATCCGCCTTCACGATACGGCCTTTCAGCACGCGACCATCCATCAGCTCGACCCGTGGCACGACGTCGGAGATCTCCTCGGGCAGCTTGCCGTTCCACTCGCGCAGCATCAGCTCGTCCAGCGTGAGGTCCTGGCCTTTGTTTTTGAGCGTGAGACCGGGAACGAGGGCGATTTCCGTCTTCGACGTGGCCGGGCGGCTGTTCGCGATCTTCGCCTGCACAAGTCCCGCGATGGCCCCGAGGAGGCCGCCGACCTGCGGCGGACGATTTTCGACCTCTGCGGGCTTTTCGGCCTCTTTCGACTCCACCGGCGGCATCTTCGTCTCCGCCAGTTTTTTGCCGGAAGCATCCATCAGCGAGCACAGACCCGTTTTCCGATCCCAGAAGAGGCCGAGCGTCACGCTGCGCTGGTCATCGGTGAGTGTGTTGAGCACATGAAACTCGCGACCTTGCAGCACGATCTCATTGTCCCAGGTCTCGATCACGCAGCGCTGCTTTTCTTCGGAGGCCAGCTCCAGTTTGAAGTCCGGCCGCTGCTGCGAGCGCAGGCGCAGGCGCAACTCCACCCGCTCCGGCAGCTTCATCTCGACCCTCGCCGCATGGTTCCAGCCGATCTGGCTGAGGTAACCGCCCGGCACATGACGCCAGAGGTGCTTCCGCTCCATCTTCTCCGGCTTCCAGGATGCCCGCCCGCCCGGCCCGGCCATCAGAATGCCGTCACCATTCATGCGCTGCACACTGGTCACCGCGCTGCGTGCCACCGCCACCGTGCCAAAGCGGGCTGCTTTCACTGTCACGTTCTTCGCATCGAAGCCGGTGATCGTGCCGAACAGCCGCGAGCCATCATCCAGGCGGATGCTGAGCGGTTCCTGGGTGCTTTCGTCCTTGCCCCAGTCCTTGTTCGCATCCGGTTTGAGATCGATCGACCGCAGCACATCGAGCCGCAGCTCCAGCGGCTCGCCAAAGCGCGGCGGATCGACCCGCCACACCAGCTCCTTGTCCGTCCCACTGACGATGCCCCCTCCGACCACCTCGCCATTCTTCCATTCCAGCACGGAGCCCTGCAAAGACGCCGCGAGGAATCCGCCCAGGAAGAGAAGCGAATTCAGAGTGGAAGCCAGAGCCGGACGCGGCACGCGGGTGAGCATCCCCGATGAAAAGGCCCCGACCGGTAAAACGCACGTCAAATTTTGCGGGTGAGCGCGGAAGTTCGTGCGCCAGCAAAGTAGCCATCTCGCTCCGCGAGATGAGCCTGGGAGCATCCGCCACAAGCAGGCGATTTTGATTTTTGGGAAGCCTTCGTGTTTGCGCCAGCAATCAGCTCATTTGCTGTCGCTTCGCTCACCCTTCGAGCAGCCTTCGGCTGGCTATTTGCCTTCGGCTATCTCCAGTTCCATTCGGTCGGTTCGATGGTGCGAGATCTACTCTGCTTCGCCAGATCGTCGCTGGAGGATGAGATAGGCGTTTTTGCGGCCACTGCTGGTCTTGGGCCTGCGGTGGAGTGATCCGCTCAATCAAGCATTGAAATCATCTACGGCCTTTGGCGAGGTCAACCACGGCTCTGGCCTCCGCCACGCTTAGAATGCCCAGGTGCTCGGGCATGATACAAGCCACGTTTGAGAGGAAAACACTACCTGAATATTGCAAGCCGAAGGCAGTGGTGTGGCCACGGAGTGCAATCGACAGTTGTTCGATTCCACTGATCTGATTTCCCACTTTTGGAGAACTCTCTGACAAACGGAACATCGTCACCCCCCGAATGTACCAACCTTGATCCCGATAAGGTTATTTTTTCTACGCGAAGTCTTTTCATGAACAAAAAGTTCGGTAGCTAGTTCAGGACCTAGGGTTGTAAACAAATTGGCTTCAGCATTCAGTCTAACTTCATTTTTCTCTTTGGCCGCATCAATTGGGGAGATTTTACTGTCCAGCATAGCATCATCTAATTTTTGCAACTTCTCGTCTCGCTCAGAGAGTATTGACAGCGCACTCGCAGACATGTGTTCCGTCACCCCTCGTGAACTCAAAAACTGTTTGTACTTTTCTTCTCTAATACGCTTATGGATTCTTGTTTCCTCAACGGTTCTTTTGTCCCGCAAGTCTTTTCGTGTTTCTATGATCTTCGCAAAGAGCTGCTCAGCTTTGCGCTTTAAATCCGACTCAGTATTTGAGACTACTGGAGGCTCAATTTTTGAACCACTCGGCTCGGCAGATTGGATATACTTCTCACTTGTCGATACCCCTACTTTTTTGTCTGGAAGCAGTTTGGCCTTTTTAAACAAAAAAAACGCAGACAACAGAAGGATAAATAAAGCTGTCAAGCCGAGTGATCGTTTGGTCATAGTTTTCGAAGGCAATTTAATTATTAAATCATGTCTCGTTGTTCTATCGCGTTAAGCTGCCGAGGAAATGATCGAAGATCTTACAGAACAAGGGGCTCCTCTTTTGGCAAGACTCGTAGTCTCCCGAAACGAGTACCTGGCCAGGCAGCAGTGGAAAAGTGACCTTCTTGGTGATCAAAATGCGTGTCGATGTGCTCCAACGTAACATTTATTGCTCGGCATCCTTCGCTACAGCGACCACGAGGGCGGCGATGGCAGTATGGTTTATCACTTGCTCGTGCCGCGGTTGCCACTGCTGTCGCCCACGCTGACGTCTTGCTGGGCATGTATCCGAGCACGGAGCCCTGCGAGGAATCCGCCCAGGAAGAGAAGCGAATTCAGAGTGGGAGCCAGAGCCGGACGCGGCACGCGGGTGAGCATCCCCGATGAAAAGGCCCCGACCGGTAAAACGCACGTCAAATTTTGCGGGTGAGCGGGAAGATTGTGCGCCAGCAAAGTCGCCATCTCGCTCCGCGAGATGAGCCTTGGACTCCGCCTTGCCGGGCTGCTGACCGTTTCCCACATCGGGCAGTCAGGCTGAAAGCTGCGCAGGTTCTCAATCTCAGGACCGGCAGGGAGCGGGAGAGGCTACTGGCGCGACATTGGGTGTTCGCGGTTCATTCAATTTCAATTACTGTTCCTGTTCCGATCAGTCTTGGGCCTTCTTGAATGCGCCAAATGCGTCCTGGGAGGAGCAGTTCGCGGAGTCCTCGGGCATTCAGGAAAGTGACTTGGAGTTCTCTAGTCTCACCGGGATAAACCCAATCACCTTCTTCGACTTCAATCTGGCCGATAAAAAAGAAGCGGTCATCATGGCCGCCGAAATTGTGGTTGGGTCGAAAGCCCTTGGTAAACGGGCCAGACCTTCCTCCTTTGTCTTGGGCAAGAAGAGCAATCGTAGCGCTAACCACAATCGGCTTGTGGTCTATGATGTCGAGGTTGTCGGTGAAGGCGAACATGCTCATGGTTCTCCGCTATAGATCTCAAGGGCGATTCCACAGGAGGCTAAAAACTGTGACATTGAGGGTGGGATAGTCACAGCCAGCAAGCCGCCAGAGAATGCAATGGTGATGTGAAGCGTGTAATCGGTGCTGTCCGGCCCCAAGCTTCTCAGGAATGCCTCGTTTCGACTCAATGTCTCATGAGCTTCCGAGAGCCAGCTAGTCCATGAGTCCTTTGCGAAGGGGCCAAGTTCAAGCACCCAAAGCCCGGGAACTTTCTCGGCTCGCTCAAAAAGAGGTGCCGCTTTTTGATCCTCACGAGTGCAACGAAGCAGCGCATTGAGAACCAAGGGGCCACGCTGTCCTCTGGCTGGCACTGTTGAGGTGGATTCCATACTGATGTGCTTACTGCTCATTGTTCGAACGCGTCGAATCAAGCGACGGCGAGCGGAAAGCGCCGACGAGACGACAGATGCGATTCCAAGCGCTGCCTTTATTCGTCTTGTTCGGCCTTGTTGATTTAAGAAACATATTCGCCCTGAATACCGACCTTTTGAGAGTAAACCGCGCCTCTGACGCTATTATCAATCATAGCCAACTCATTTGCGATTCTGGGATCGTCTTCTTGGCCTGCAACCACTGTATGAGCAAAGATGCACATTCGCAGACAATGCGGTGGGACGGGAACAGCAACTTCCCATCTATGAATATTTAGTGCTTCATTGTTCTCGATGGCTGGGGCCACACGCTTACGCATCTGAAAGCCGGAGGGCAAAAGTGTGGTCTCGAACGCCTGCAATGCCTGTTTCGCCATATCCTCTGCGTTCTTGTCGGGAGACTCAAACTCGAGCACATTTAGGCGAAGTGTTCCCGAATCAGGCCGATCCTCGTAGAAAGTGCCGCCTCCCAGTGGCTCATATTCCTCAACCCATCCAATCGGAATCGAAAACCGAATAACACCACCTCGATAGTTGATGAGCTTCATTGTTGGGAACACCCTGCGCTAAGTTGATTGGCCGAACGTTGTTAAGTCACAATAAACGGCAGGCGAATCCGATTCGCCCACAGTTTCTTCCATGCCCATCCAGCCAAGCGAAGGTCGGACGAGCGGGCGAAATGTCCGAGGAGGGCGGGGGTAAGTCAAGGCGGCTGGGAAGGCTCTGGTCTGCAAACGGCAGGTCCAATGTTCCGGTTGTTGAGCCGGTGGCGGAACGTCCACCCTTGGGCTGCCATCCTCAACAACCGCCCCCGCATGCACGTAGGCGACAAGAACTCAAACACGGTCTATAACTCACGCCGCATTGGCGCCCTTCAAAGTTGAAGGTATTCTTCTGCGGGTGTTCAGGGCTGTTGGTCAAGCTGCTTGCGCTTCTGAATCCAGCGATAGATCGCGGCAAATCTCGCCATCATCACGCCACCGCAGCCAGCTAAAGCCATCGTGCTAAAAAGTCTGACCTGAGTGTATGCGTCGAGTGACGTGGCTTGACCCGGAATCTTCGGTGGAAAGAGTTGAGAAGCATCTTCGCCGAGCCTCACCATTCCCCAGCCCATCATCAAGACGCCAACGAGAAAGATCATTGTCTCATTCATGGACACTTCAATTGAGGGAGACTCGGTAGTGGCAGTTCTGGAGCGAACAGCCAGACGACACATGGCAGGAGCACCAAACCACGCGAGCAAAATCAAGCTCAGGTTGGTGGCGAGAGTCGGGAGATAAATCGTCCACAAGCTCGGCATCTGAGTGGCAAGGTCGGGAACAGCATTGATCTGCATCTGGTAGGTGATGAGGATACTGGCTGAGGTATCGAGCACTCGAATGACGAAGTAGATGGCAATCAGCCTTGCTGCACCAACGAGAAAGCGGAGAGGAACGTCGGTCGTCATGGTTTTAGGGCGAAGGTTGTTTAGTCACAATAAATGGTGGGCGAATCCTCTCCGCCCACGGTTTCTTCAAGGCCCATCCAGCCAAGCGAAGCTTGGACGAGCGGCGTGAGTGTCCGAGGAGGGCAGGGGAAGTCAAGGCGGGTGAGCTGGATCGGAGGGCGGGATTGGATTCCCGCCCCAGGCCGCCTCGGAGAGGCGGTGTACCATCTACCGACGCAGGGCGGAGCGAAGAGGATTTATTCTCCACGTCATCACTTTTTGGGAGTCTGGGTTCAGAATGATCTCCCACAGATTCAGGCAGGCCCACAGATTGGATCCTAAAAAATCTGTGGGCTTCCCTGAATCTGTGGGGAGTCACCATGATTTGCGATTCCCATCCTGGAGTGTTGGAGTTGTGGAGTGTTGGATTTCCAATTCTCCATCACTCCATGACTCCAACTGCCCGTTTCACCATTTGTGGTGATGCGTGGCATACCTCAACCGCCTTGTCCGGCTTTCAGCCCGTTTTGTGAGCTGCCAAGCACGGCCTGAAGGCCGAACGACAAACTCATCACCGGTAGGGCGACTTGTAAACGAGGGCTCGTCGGCGTGAATCGAACTCGATGTAAGGCTTGGCGCCGGCGACCTGGTCTGGCGTGGCTGGCATGAGGAAGGTCCTTTCTTTGTAGATGCCGCCGCCCTTCACCCCGGCGACGATAAGGCGGATCGCCTGATCGACCGTGCCCACGTTGTCGAGTGCCTGGCTGCCGGAGGAACGCGCTGCGTTGTAGATCATGACGAGGGCTTGGGCGTTTCGTGTATGGAGGGCCTGTTTGGCGGCTGCCTGCGACTCTCGAATGGCTTTTTCCATCTCGGCGACATTTGCAAACGTCCTGCCGCCGAAGGTCACGCCTCCTCCGACCGCCCGGCCGACATTCATCACGGTGGGCCGTGTTTCGTTGGCGGAGAGGGCGGGGCTGGAGCCACGGCTGCCGCCGATGGGAGTGGCAGAGTAGCTCAGGGTTTTGGTGAACGAATCATACCGGAGGTAAGGCTTGGCGGCCTCGGCCTCGCCCGGTTTGGTTTTGGTGTAGATGCGTTGTCCCTTCAAGGGTCCGTGGCCGCCGATCAGCCCGGTGGTGGTGAGCCGGTCGATCACCGCGTCGAGGGTCTGAAGTTGATCGATGTCCTTTGAGCCTGTGGACTCGGCGATGGAGTAGATCGCGACCAGCCTCCGCGCAGTGCTCTGGGCCTTGGCGTCTGAGCTGCCGGAGGCGAGGGGGGGAGTCTGGGCCTCTGACCTGGGCGGGGGCTTCGGGAAGTGGAACTTGGCATCCATGCTGCCGGGCTGGTAAAACAGGCTTTTGTTGCCCGGATCGAACTTGAGGAAGGGCTTGGCGGCGGCGGCCTGGCTGGGGGTGGTCCGAACGTAGAAGCGTGTCTTGGCAAAATCCCCGCCGCCGTTCACGCCGAAGTGCAGGCGCTGGATGACGGCATCGACGGTCTTCACGTTGTCGAGCTCCTTCGAGCCGGTGCCTGTCGCGAGACCAAAGGCAGTGGCGAGATTGAAGGCGATGCGCTCGGCCTCGGCGGGCGAACCCGGGTAGTTGAGGCTGGGGCTGGCCTGACGTGCCATGGGACCTTCCGGGATCGCATTCAGGCCTGCTGGACTCAGAAGGAGGAGTTTCTTTTTGAGGTCGAGCTGGACGTAGGGTTTGGCCGTCTGGGCCAGCTCCAGCGTGGACTTCAGAAAGTGGGTTTGTGAGCCGCTCTGCACGCCTTTTTTGAAGCGCTGGATGATGTCATCGACGGTCTTCACGTCGTCGAGTTCGGTCATGCCGCTGGCCGTCGCGGTATTGAACACCCAGCACAAAGCCAGCGCGGCCTGCTTGACCTCGTCGTCAGGCGTTTGGGAGGTGCCGCCTGCGATTGAAGAGGCCGGCGGGGCTTCCGGGGTTTGCTTGATCAACTGGGCCAGCGCCTCGATGCCTTCCAGCGGCACGTCGGAGCCTTCGAGCTTCACGGACTTGGGGATGTAGCGGAGGGTTTGGTGGATCGCGTCGTAGCGAAGATGGGGCACGATTTGCGCGGCCTGTTCAGGGGTGGACTTGACGGTGAACACCTTGGTCTTGGAGGTTCCAGTGCCTTTGACCCCGGCATTCAGACGCTGGAGGATGTCTTCGACGGTCTTCAGTTTGTTGAGTTCCTTGCTGCCCGCTTTCTTGGCGGCGGCAAAGGCGGTGGCGGCCTCTTGGGCGGTATGCTGAGCCTTTTCGAGAGCGATCTCGGCATTGATGACCTGGGCGAGTTTTTGCAAGGCGGGCGAGCCTTGCAGGTTGCCGGTGTCGAGGAAGACGAGCGCCCACTCCATCGTGTCGCGCAGAGCGTCGTTCAATGGGAGGTCTGGATAGCGCTCCGTGTGGGTTCGCAGCAATCCAAAGGCTCCGGTGACGCTTTGCACGCGGGCGGCCTCGCGCAGGTTCGCCGGCATGGCGTTGTAAGCCTGCACCACGCGGCCCAGCGTTTCGATTCGTTGCACCGCCTGGCTTCGAATCTCTTCCTTCATCCTGGAGGAGGGCGGCGGGGCGAGCGTGTGCTGTGGTGGCTCTTCCGTCTTCGGAGCGGTGACGGGCTTCGCGGGCGGCTCCTGCTGGATGTCTTGCCCGTTGCGCTTCATCACGGTTTGGCCGCTGCTGGCCATCACCACGGGATTGCTCAAGACTAAGTGCTTTGTGACGCCGAAATCATCCTTTTGGGCCTGAGAAGCCAGTGCCGTGGCCAGGCTCACGAAGGTGCTCTTATCCGCCGCTGTGGTCACCGAGAACCTTTCTAACCTATACCGCTCTTTGATCTGCGCTTCCTTGCCTGCCACGAACAGGCTCGTGGTGATCGTCTTGTCACTCCAATCGAACCCCACAGCGATCCAGATAGGTTCCCGATTCCAAATCGCCAGCAATTCGTTCCCCTTCGGGGTTTTGAGGAGGACTTTAGGATCTTGGAATTTTTCAGCCAGCCATTGGATATACTCCATCGTCGTCTTCGACCCGAGGCTGTCGCCCCCCCCGTAATGGATACTCGCGACGCGGCCTTCTTCCGAGTCGATCGACTGCTGAGAAAACACCCACTCCTCACCAAACTCGTCCACGCTGGGCCATCGGTCTTTGGCTTCCGGCGGCAGGCGGTAGAGCAAGGGGTTTCTCTCCCACGCGTCCTCAATCTTTTCGCCGATCTTCGTCCCAAAGACACGGGCAGGCATGAACCTCCGCACGATGGCCTCATCGAGAGACGGATGGGGCGGCACGGCGGCTCCCCACACATCCACCAGAGGAGCGGTCAGCTCTTCCGGTGGTCGGGGAAAGGAAAGCCAGACGATGCCGCAATCCGCTGGCGAGTTGATGGATTTACTCGCCGGGATTTTGTTTCGCACCGCCGCGACGACGATGCCTGTGCGCTTTTGAATCACAGGGTCACCGATGCGGATGGCGTTGTAGGCATCCCCATCTTCCAATTCCAACGATGAGCCGCCATCGACCGCATGGCCGGGCAGGTAGGGGCCTCTAAAATAACGATCCGTCAGCACCGCCTCTTTGGGCCCTTCGGCGGTGAGGACCGTCATCTCATCCTCCCAGAGGATCAGTGGCAGCGCCAGCTTCTCACGCACCAGCGGCACGGCTCCGGGCGGCAGCTCCGCCTCCCACACCCACATCAGGCTACGCTCGGCATTCGGTGGGCTTCGCAGCAGCGGCCCCAGCTTGACCAGCTGGCCTTTGTAACGGATTTCGGTCGGCCCTGTGCTGTCGGAGCGTTTTTCGAAGCCGAGAGCCACAGCCGTCTTGTCCCCGAGCTGGAGGAAGAAGGCATGGGTGCCTTCCTTGTGGGTATCGTTCTCGTTATGAAAGGCGTCGAAGTCGTTTCCGATGACATCGGCCAAGGAGACATTCGCCGGCAGCGGCCGGGCGTCGTGCTGCGACCTTTCGATTTCAAGCTGCCGCAGCCGCGTGTCCGCCGGCAGCGCCTCCGCCCGCAAGGAGAGGGAACCCATCGCCAAGAAGGGGACGAGCGCCCACAGCTTGAAGAAGGGGCTCCTAGAAAGGGAGGCTAAATGATTCACGCTAAATTATAATTACTATAATTTAGATGCGCAAGCTTTTCAGCCTGCTCTTCCAAGCTCGCTGCTTTGGATCGGGGCCATTCCTGGCCCCTCTGTCGGGGCAGAAATGCCCCGGATACGATGCATCAGCCATGCTTGCCCCCTTCCCTACAACTGCTCGATCACCAGCCTCATGAAATAACGCGGCTGCGAGGTCTGGGAATCGGGCACGCCGACCTCGGTGGGCAGTTTGCCGCCGCTGGCGGGGCCGGTGGTGATCTGCGTCGTGCCGCCAGCGGACCAGCTCCAGGCTCCGGTGCCGGTTTTGCGGGCGATTTCACTCCAGGTGCCGCCGGTGAGGCTGGTGTTGCCTTGAATGAGGTAGCGCACATCCGCGAGGTCGGGCTGCGGGAGATCGAGATGCAGCCAGGTGCGTCCCGTTTGCTGCACGGCGTAGCCCATGGAGCCATTTGCCGTGGCGGGTGAGAAGCCCAGGGCATACTCCGCGAAGTTGTTGAGGCCGTCCTTGTCCGCATCGCGGTCCGCGAGCGCGGGAAGACCGCCATTCGGGTAGTTCGCCGCCTGCCACGCGGCGAAGCCGCTGGCTCCGGTGATCGTGGCGCTCTGCCAGATGCTGCCCGCCGCACCGACGGTGACGAAGGTGTTGTTGAAGAAGACGGCGGCGCTGCGGTCCGCCGTCGTCGGGGCTGGGTAGGAGAACCAGTCGGTGCCGTTGAGCGAGAGGAGGTCGATGTCCGCATCGGAGGCGCTGCGGTTAATGCCCGCAGCCAAGTAAACCCCACCGCCGTAGGCGAGGCCCGGCGTCTCCTCGCTGTCCGTGCGGGTGGTGGTGAACGAAGCCCCGCTATCGGTGGAGACACGTAGCTTCGAATACCACCCGCTGCTGACGAAGCGATCATTGAGCCAGGCGGACTTGCGCAGGTCCTGCCAGCTCGCCACGCCGGCACCGGCGGATTGATCCATCCACGTCAAGCCGTCGGTGGAAGTGAAGACCTTCGTGGTGCCGTTGCTGCCGGAGTAGCCGGTGAGCAGGAAGAGGCTGCCGTTCCACGCGAGCCCTTCGAACGTCTCGCTCGTAGTCACCCCCGGGATCGACACCGCCGACCAGCTGGTGCCGTTGGTGGAGCGGATGACGCTGCCATCATTGCCCGCCGCTAGGTAAACGCCACCGCCATGGGCGATGGCATAGAGCTCTTTGCCGGTGAAGTAGCGCTGCGTCCAAACCGCCCCGTCGGGCGAGGTCTTCACCAAGCCGCGCCAGGCACCGTTGTTGCCTTGGCCCGCAGCGAGGAACTGGGTACCATCATGGGTGATAGCGTACATTTGCTCATTCAGGCCAAACTCCCCCGTCGTCCATGAGCTGCCGTTGGTGGACCATGCCCAGGGACCTTTGAACGTCGTAACGAAACGGGTGCCCACCGCCACCATGCGGCTGCCGCCGGCGGCGACGGCCTTGAAATCACCCACCGTCGAGGACACAGAGCGGTTCGTGAACGTCCTGGCGGGATCGGTGAGGGCAATGGTGTGGTTCAGGATGGCCAGGCCGCCACGTCCATCACTGACCCGCAGCGTGACGTTGGGAGATCCGCCGAAGCTGTAGGTGGGAGCGATCTCGAAACCATCCAGGATCTCGGTCGTGGAGCCGAGATCCCACGCGTAGGTCAGCGTGCCGCCATCGCTGTCCGTGGCATTGGCGGCGAGGTGAACTGGCTGCCGAACATTCGCGGTGGCGGGCGCGGTGGTGAAGCTGGCATTCGGCGTCGCATTGGATGGGTAGAACGAATTGCTGCGGCGGATGACGCCGCCGTCCTCGACGGTGATGAAGCGGCCATCCGCCCAGGCGAGCGCATCGGCATTCACCACGCTGGTGTTGCCGCCGGCACGCACCCAGCGCTGGCCGTCCATGGAGACGAGCAGCGCATACGAGGTGCCTGGCTCATCCATGGCGCGGGCGGTGCAGAGGAGCGTGCCATCTTCCGCCGCAGCCATGAGGAAGGTGCTCCAGCGGGTGCCGGTAGGCAGGGCCGCCTCCGTCCAGGTCACCCCTTGGTCGGTGGAGAAGCTCACGCCCCCATACCAGCCGATGGCATAGAGCTTGCCGGAAGCGTGAACGAGCTGATACACATCAAAACCGATCGCCGGGCGCTCCGTCCACGAGACTGCATCGGGCGAGGTCCAGATCACCTCACCATTGCCACTGGTCGGATGCAAGGCGGCGGCGACCCATGCGCTACCACTCCAAGCCAGGTGGCGGAAGTCAGGGGCGCTTGCGAGGGTGGTCACGTTCCAGGTTTTGCCATCCGCAGAGGTCAAGATCGTGCCGTCATCCCCGACAGCCACGAACGTGCCACCGCCAAAGGCCACCGAGCGCACATACGGCACGCCGTTGGGGAAGACGGCCTGATTCCAGCGGCGTCCATCGGCGGACCAGGTGATCTGCGCGGCGGTCGGCACGCTATCCTTCTTGCCCGCGGCCACAAAGACGCCCGCACCGTAGGCCAGCTTCGGCCGGTCGATGTCCGGTGGGTCACCCACATTGCTCCACGTCACGCCGTCCCAGCTCAGGAAGACGGTGCCAAAGTATTCCGCGCTCACGAAGCGGCCCTTGGCATACACGATCTGCTCCAGATACTCGCTGCTACCCACACTGCCGGTCGTCCAGGTATCGAGCGGATCGGTCACGGTCACGGCTTTGGAAAGCGGGAGCGTGCCACCTTTCATATCGCTGACGGTGAGATTCAGCGTGTAGCTGCCGCCGACGGTCCAGGTCTGCGCGATGCCGGAGGAGTTGCCCGGCACGCTGCCATCGCCGGTGTCCCAGGAGTAGGCCAGTGTGTCGCCATTCGAATCGCTGGCGGAGACGGAGTAGAGATTGCTCGTGCGGGCGGGCACCGTGGCGAGGCCGCTGATCGCACCGGCGGTGGGCGCGGCATTACCGGGGAAAGGGCCGAAATTCACCCGCACATCGAGCCAGGCATTGTCACCACTGCCGCCGAGGGCCACTGGTGTGATGAAGGCATTCGACGAGGCATCCGCCAAGGTACGGCCGAGCGGAATGGGGGCGTCGGATTTCACGCCGCTCGTGCCCGGCGTGGTATCGACGAGCCAGCTCCGCGACTGACCGGGCCGCTGCCACACCAGGTAGGCGCCTTTTTCGAGAAACGGGAGGCCCTCATAGAGCGGGCGGTAGCCCAGCCACAGATACTCCTCGCTGCCAGAGACGGCGCTGCGGGTGATGCGCACGCCGCGTGGCGTGCCCGTAGTGAACCGGCTGTCGATGCGATGCACGCGATACGTCGCCGAGCCGCTGGCGGTGGCGTCACTCCACTCGCTGGAAGTCAGCCAGTTCAGCTTCGCCTTCGCTTGCGCATGGAAGTGGCCTTTGGGCACACTGCCGTCGCCCATGATGTCGTAGTCGTCGCCATACTCGACATTCGATCCGGTGCCGAAGATGCTGCCATCGCTGGTCTGCCAGAAGCCGGAGTGGCCGATGCCGTAGTTGTGGCCAAACTCATGGGTGAAGGTGTTGCGGCTGATCGAGTCCTGCATCCACAGGTTGCCCCCACCGGCCAGGCCCGCGTAGGTCACACCGCCGCTGGACAGGCCCAGGCCGCCAAACAGCACGCCCACGATGTGGTAGTCGCCCAAGCCACCACTGTCACCGTTGCCGGTGTTGCTCACCGGACCGATGTTGATGGACGCGTCACCGCCGCTGCGGATATTGCGGAAGGTGTTTCGCGCATCGCGGAGCAGTTCGCTGTTCCGACTGGCACCGCCATTCACATAGTAGGCGGAAGTCTGCGGCATGCGGTAGAGGTTCTGGCTCGCGCCCGCGATGATCCACGTCTTGCCGTAGGACATGTCGCGGATCTGGTCCGAAACCACGCCGTTCATCACATTCGCCGTCGTGGCCTGCGAGTAGGAGAGGCCTGTGAGGTCGCTGAAGTCCACCCGGATCATAAAGACGTTCTTGGGATTCTCCGTCCATGCGTCCGCTTGCATCTGCTCGGCGGCCTGGGCACCTGAAAGATCAAAACCGCTGCTGCTGCCATCCGCGGCCTTGGCTTGATAAAGCACATCGGAGCCGGCGTTCGGCCCCGGAAGATCGTCGAGCTTGGCAAGAGCCTGGTTGAGCTGCGTGAGCTCCGCCTCGTTCGCGAAGTGATACAGGCGGCCACCTCCAAGGGCCACCACCGGAGCCACCGCGAGCGGTTCACCGCTCAGGAAGCTCTTCGCAGCATCCTTCTGCCCCATCGGGAAAAGCCGCTGCGCCGTGGCGACTTCCGCCGCGTCGAGTCTTCTCAAGGCCAGGTCATGCATCGCCGCCGCGCCATCGAGCGTGATGCCTTGCACCGGGATCGAGTGCTTGCTCATCACTCCTGTGCGACGCCCAAACGTGAAGGCTTCGAAGCGACCATCCTGCAGATTGAGCGCGGCGATGTGGTCCGCCATACCCGCCGGAGCACCACATACCGGATAGTATTCATACGCCGCTGCCGCACTGAAGGGCTTCTCCACCATCCCGCGAAGCTCCTGTGGCATGTTTTCATACTCGTGCAGCT
>CALSBJ010000006.1:0-111828 GCA_943373155.1 Akkermansia muciniphila
TGACGATCTCGGCGGGTCGCACCTCGGTCTTATCCGATGAAATGGCGAGTTTGAGGTCCTTCACATCGCTCACGACTTTGAGGGCGCAGTAGCCCACGCGATACTCGGGCATCTTGTCCTTCTTCGGGCTGCTGGCGCTGCCGCGGATGACGATGACAGAAACATACATGTTCGGAGCCTCGGCATCGGTGATCGGCACGCGGACGACGGGATTGTCGAGAGTGAGCTCGGTGGTGAAGCTGTGGTGGATCTTGTTGCGCTCCACGGTGACGAGGGCGGTGCCAGCGATGGGCGTTTTGACCACGATCACCGCTTCCTCGCCGGGTTTGTAGTCCGTTTTCTCCGGCTGGAGACTCATGCGAGAACCGTCTTCCATGGCCCAGGGAAACTCATTGCCGCCGACAACATAGAACGGCATGCGGGAGAGAACCTTCGTGCCATTGGGATCGACCGACTCCGCCGTGATGAAGTAAATGCCGCCATGTGCGGGTGTGAAGGGAATGGTGGCGCTGTGAGCACTGCCGCCGGTGGCGGGCTTCAGGTCGTGCGATTGCATGTACTCTTCCAGAAGCACCACCTGGTCCTTCGTGGTCGTGCCGCCGCCTGCGGTGGCGATTTTCAGTGTGTGATACTGCTGACGCTCGATTTTGACAACGACCTTCACCGGCACGCCGGGAGCTGCGCCTTTCGGGTCAATGCCGATGACCTCCAAATTCACCGCCTTGCCTGCCGTGGCGAAATACTCCGGTCCTTTCAAACCAAGGATGAACTGCGCACCGGGCACTTCGAACTCCTCGGCGGCGCTGACTGTCTGCTCGTTCACATCGGTCACCTCGGCACTCACGCGGACTTTCTGCGGCAACGCGGCACGATCTGGTGGCGGCATGGGCATTTCCAGCGTGGCGGTGCCGTCGTCGGAGATGAGCAGGTCACCATTCACAAACCACTCGGTCTCTTCGGTGTCGTTGCGATTGATGTAGTCGCCATCGGCATCGCGATCCTGCGCGTAGTGCGCCCACGCAGGTGCATCGCCGAAGGAGTAGTCTTTGAAGGTGGCAGGCGGCTGATACTGGCGGGTGGCGTTGGCGCTCCACTCGATGCCGGCGACGGAGAGCGACTTGCCCATGTAGTAATTGGCCTTCAGCGGCACCTGGATGCGGTCTTTGGCGAATTGGATGGTCTTCGTGTCGAGCGTGACCTCGAAGGTGTTCGGCTTGTAGTCATCAATGCGGAAGCTCATGCCACCGCCATTGCTCACGTTGCTGTTCTCGTTCGTCGTGGCGAGGCTGATGTTGAGGTCATACCAGCCTGCGGGGCCGGTGGGCAGCGCGATGTCATCCGCCCAGGCTCCACTGGCCGTGAAGGTGACTTCTTTGTCCACCACCACGCGATAACGCGGATCGCGAATTGTGAGACGGCCCTTCGCAGGCTCTGCATCGAGACTCAAATCGTCACCGACGAGCAAACGCGTGTGCGCCTTGAAGTGAGCCGTATCACCTGGCTTGTAGAGCGGGCGGTCGGAGAAGACAAACGTGCGACGCTGCGGCTGCCAGACGCTTTCATAGGTCTGATTGATGTCCCACGGCACGCTGACATTCGCGTCGCCGCCATGGCACTCGATCACTGTGCAGTCGCCATCCTTCTCCGCGAGCACAAAGGCTGGTACGGCACTCGGCACACGAGCCATGCCGCCCGCATCGGTATCGCCATAGCCGAGCAGCTTCGAATCGCTGTCCACCATCGTGAGGCGCACGCCGGGGATGGCTTTGCCGGTTTCAAGCGAGGTGGCATAGACGAGTGACTCCTTGCCATTGCTCTTTTGCATCAAACCAATGTCGGTGAACTGCACGAGCGTCTGCGTAACGACGCCTTTTTCCTTCAACCCGGATGCGGCGCTGCCTTCCATCTCGATGAAGAGCGGTCCAGTCGACTGCCCGGCGAGAATTTCACGCCAATTGAGCTTCACGATCTCACTTTGATCGAGCGGCTTGCTGATGGGGAAGCTGCGATCAAAGATCTGCGTGCCGGGATACTGGTCGATGGACGTCGTTTTGTAAGCCTGCTTTTGCTTGTCGTTGCCGTAGAAGGCCGTGCGGTAGGCGCGATACATGTCGAGCGCCTTCAGCAGCTCGGGGCCGGTGAGCTTCTTCACCCGCACACGAACCTGCGAGACGTTCGCGACGCTGAATTCATAGCTCGCGGAGCCTTTGGCCATCTGACCTTGGATGAAGGACGGCGCGGCCACATACGGCGGATTCGGCACGAAGGTGTCTTCACCGACGAATTCCGCACTCAGCGGCATGCCGTCGCCCGAGGTGAGCGTGGGCGAGACCTTCACTTTGTATTTCTTGTTCACCTCAAAGCCGCCGGTGAGGGTCAGCGTGCGACCGCTGATCTCGGCCTTGAGTTCACCCACAGGCGCAGGCTCGATGGAAACAAGGGCGGCGATCTTCTTGGCGAACTCGGCGATCTGCTCAGGCTTCATCGGCTCATCGGACGGCGGGAGAAGCGTCTTGTTCGTGTTGATGTCGAGGTTGTAGGGCGCATCAAAGGGCGTGTGCGCGGAGATCGACTGCACGGCGAAGGCGCGGATCTCGCCCAGTTCGACTGAATCACCCTTCACGAGTTGGTTGTGACCGGAGGCATTGGAAAGAGCTTCCACCAATTCGAGACGCCATTTGCCCACCGTCAGCGGCTGCGCGGGTTCCACCACCAGCGCACTCAGTCTCAACGCATCCGCTGCGAGCGAAGGCTTCGCTTTGGCGATCTGCTCGGCCCAAGTTTGCTGCGGCTCCGCATTGCGCACCTCAAAATCCTTACCCGTGGCATGCCTCACGACGGCGGCGATGCCCTCGGGATTCTGCTCGGAGAGGAACTTGATGTGCTTGCCAGCATCGGCGGCGTTCACGTTGTCGTTGAACTCAAAGAGAAACTTTGGGCTGCGATTCTGCGCGTAGTCGTCATACCACTTCGGATACTGATCGGTGATCTGAAAGCGGGCGCTCGTCACCGAATCGATGGTCTCCGTCGAGAGCGGCTTGCCCGCGAGGTCGGTGAGGCCACTGCGAAGCTTGAAGGCATAGCTCGACGCAAACTTCGGCGACTGAGCGAGCCGGAAATGGCCGCTGCGCGTGCTCGTCCACTCAAAGGTGCCCTGCAATTCCGGCACCACGATGACCGGTGCCTCGTTGTCCACTTTGCCGATCTTTTCCTTCGCCACCATCGGCGTGGGGAAGACGACCTCGATGGTGGAATCCGGTGCGAGTTCCGCCGGATTGATGCTGATGGTGGCCTTCAGGGCCGCAGCAGGTTTCGTTTCAGTGGCGGCAGCACGTCCCTTGATAGGAGCGGCGGAGAGAGACGGGGCGAACGTCGAAAGAGCCAGCATCATGGCTGGCAACAGCGCGAGGCTGAGAGATGTTTTCATGGGTGAGCGGAGACCGCTCGGAGAGTAGCACCGCCGCAGAGCGTGCGAGTGAAATGTTGGTGAATTTAGAGGTCAGTCACATGTCTGGCAGACATCGTATCCGGCCTCGCAATCATGACATTCGAGCGAGATTCCCTGTTGAGGGCCGGAATTTCCAGTCCAGAATCCACCATGATTTCGATGCGGGACATTCAAACTTACTGCGACAGGATCGCCGAGGCTTTCCGCCCGGAGAAGATCATCTTGTTTGGATCGCACGCTTATGGAAAGCCGGGGCGTGACTCGGATGTGGATGTGCTGGTGGTCATGCCAAAATCACCTCGAATGGGCAGTCGTCCATCCCTCAAGATTCGCCGTACGGTGCGTGCGAGTTTTCCAGTGGACATCCTGGTGCGTGATCCACGCTTTATCCATGAACGGTTGACTGAGGGTGACAGCTTTATCGAGGAGATTACCTCCAAAGGACGTGTGATGTATGAAAGCATCCACACGTGAATGGGTGAGAAAGGCGGAGAATGACTTCCAACTGGCGAAAATGCTCGGTCGGAAGCGCAAGCGCACTTTCCATGACGAGCTATGCTATCATTGCCAGCAATCTGCCGAGAAATACCTCAAGGCGTGGCTACAGGAGGCAGGAGTCCATATTCCAAAAACCCATGACCTTGAGGTGCTGCTGAATCTGGCATTACCCTCGCAGCCTTTGTGGTCTTCTTTGCTTTCTGCGGCCGACTTTTTGACCGATTACGCCGTCGAGTTTCGCTATCCTGGGAACGAGGCAACCGCTGCAAATGCTAAGGCCGCACTCAAAAAGGCGACGCTCATCCGGGGCGAGGCGAGAGACTCGCTGGGTCTGTGAATCTATTCCGAGGCCCACTCCCGCCCCAGCAGCGCACACTTCCGCTCATGGCCCCACCGATACTGGCCGATGACGCCCGTTTCGCGGATGACGCGGTGGCAAGGAATCAGGTAGGCCAGCGGATTGGCTCCCACGGCCGTACCGACGGCGCGGGAGGCTCCCGGCGAGCCGATGGCTTTCGCGAGATGGCCATAGCTCACGACGGAGCCGGGCGGAATGCGCAGAAGCGCACGCCACACACGAAGCTGGAAGGGCGTGGCACGAACAAAGGCCTTCAAGGCGCTCCCCTGCCCTGGTCGGAAGATCTGCGAGGCGATTTCACGCACGCTGGCATCACCCCAGTGAATTTGAGCCTTCGGCCAAGCGGCTTCGAGAGGTGCTCGGTCCTCGTTTTCGACGAATGCGAGATAACAGAGGCCTCGCGGGCCATGGGCAAGGCAGGCGAGGCCAAAAGGCGTCTCGGCAAAGCCCGCGACGATTTCCCAACCTTCGCCACCTGCTTTGATTTCGCCGGGCGAGGCAGCTTCGAGAGTCACGCAGAGATCATGAAGACGGCTGGGCGACGACAATCCAGCGCCGAGCGCCGCATCGAGCACGCTTTCGCCGCGATGAAGACGTTCGCGGGCTTTTTCGGCGGTGAGGCATTGCAGAAAGTCCTTCGGCGTCACGCCCGCCCAACGGCTGAAAAGGCGGTGAAAGTGCGATTCGCTCAATCCGACCTCCGCCGCGAGCACATCGAGCCCCGGCTGCTCTTCCGAATGAGCATCCAGATAGCGGATGATGCGGGCCACACGCTCGTAGTCGTTCATGTGACGATTCTGGCGCGAAGTCGTCGTCGAGCCACCCGGTTCTTGCGGTGAATGGATTTGCTCGAAAATCTTGCCGGGGCACTTCAACGCCCTAGAGTTTCACTCCCCATGCCTGAAGCCCCCAAACAACCGCATCCTCTTGGCGACCTGCTCCTGACCGTCGTGCTCCCCTCGCTCGTATTGGAGCATCTGAGCAAGCCGGAGCGACTCGGCCCCGCCTGGGCACTGGTGGCGGCGCTCATTCTGCCACTCGGATTTGGCATCTGGTGCTTCATGCAAAAGCGCGGACTGAACTTCTTTTCCATCTTCGGCCTCATCGCGGTGATCGTGACGGGTGGTCTGGGCTTGTTGAAGCTCGACCCCGTGTGGTTCGCAGCCAAGGAGGCGGCGTTTCCGATGTTTCTTGGCCTCGCCTTTCCTCTCAGCCTGCGCTGGGGACGCCCGCTCGTGTCCGAACTCCTGCTCAATCCGCAGGTGATCAATGTGCCGCTGATCAACAAGTCCCTCGACACACCGGAAAAAATGCTCGGCTTTGATGGGCTGCTGCGCCGCTCGTCGTGGGGCATGGCGCTGACGATGCTCGGCAGTGCGGTGGCCAATTTTGCCCTCGCTTGGTATCTGCTCAATGGCCAAGTCCCCGGCAGCGAAGCCTACACGAAGGCCATTGGTCGGCTGAACTGGGTGAGCTTCATCGTCATCGGCATCCCGCTCGTCGCCGCGACGATGGGGCTGCTCTTCTGGATGCTGCGTGGCATCTCGACGCTCACCGGATTGGAACGCGATGACTTCATGAATGGCGGCCAAACGGTGCGCCGTCAGGTGAGCAACCCGCCGTGAAGGGCAAAAAAGAAGGTTTGCGAAGAAGAACTGGCCTACGCCGGACGATTCTCCGGTTCGCCATGATGAAATCCGCTCTCCTGCTCCCGTTCCTGCTCCCGTTCCTGCTCCCGTTCCTGCTCACCGCGCCGCTTTCGGCTGCCGAAGTCTTTGAAGCCGCGCTGGGTCGTGAGGCCGAACTACCCCAAGGCAAGGAGGCCGATGGCATCCTCGGCGATTTCGTGCTGCGCAGTGACCAAGTGGAGGCCACGATCTCCCACAATGCGCCGAACCGTCGGGCCAACATGAGCACCTTTTACGGCGAGGACGGCGTCACGCCGGGTGCCATGTATGACCTCACGCTGCGTGGTGCAGGCAATGACCAGCTCGTGATCTACAGCCCCTGCGGCCACGGCCAGGTCAGCTATGTGAAGATCGCCAACGTGAAGGAGGAAGGCAGTGCGGCGGTGGAATCGGTGACGACGGCGGCGAAGAACAGCGGCGTCTTCAAACGCCACGAATACCGCGTCAAAGACGGCGTGCAGGGCATCTTCATCACCACCATGCTGCGCAACGAGACGGACAAACCGCAGAAGACCTTTACCAAGGATGACTTCACCCGCTTCGATAATAACGGAACGACCTCCGACGGCATTCGCTGGGCCGATGCGATCAATCCGGCGCACAAATGCGGCTATGCCTTCGCCACCCTGAGCGTCAGTGGCATCGACAAGATGGCCGACACCATCGAATTGCAGCCGAAGCAGGAAGTGGTCATCTCGCGCTTCTTTGCCGTCGGCACCTCGCCAGCGCAGGCCGTGGGTGAAGTGCGTGCGGTGAAGGGTGACAAGGTCGCCAGCGTGAACGGGCAGATCACCGGAGCCGATGGCCAAGGCATCGCCACAGCTTCAATTCTCGTTCCAGAAGGTAAAAAAACGATTTTGGGCTACCCCGATGCCGAGGGGAAATTCAGCCTGAAACTGCCAGCGAACCTCACGGAGCTCGTCGTTACCGATTTGGGCCGCCCGGATGCCAAACTCAGTCTCGCCGCGCCAAAAGTCGCGATGCAAGCTGCTGCGGGCATTCGTTTTGCCATCACCGGTGAAGACGGCAAGCCCCTGCCCTGCAAAGCGCACTTTGCGCCGCTCGACGAGAAAGCGCCGAAGCTCGATCTCGGCCCCAAATGGCGTGCCCACGGCTGTGTGGACCAGTATCACAGCGAGAACGGCCACTTCACCCAGCAGCTCACGCCGGGCAGATACCATGTCGTCGTCGTTCGCGGGCCGGAGTATGCCCACCTCGCCCAAGACATCACGGTTGAAGCAGGCAAGGTCGCCGAGTTTAAAGGCACGCTGAAGCGTCTCGTGGACTCGAAGGGCTGGATCAGCGCCGACTTTCACAACCACAGCACGCCCAGCGGGGACAACGTCTGCGACACCGATGGCCGCCTCATCAACATCGCCGCCGAGCATCTCGAATTTGCTCCGACCACCGAGCACAACCGCCTCTACGACTGGGAACCCACGATCAAAGCCCTTGGCCTCGAAGACCATATCAAGACGGTCAAAGGCATGGAACTCACCGGCAGTCGCCAGCACTTCAATGCCTTCCCGTTTGAGCCTGATCCGCTGAAGCAGGATGGCGGCGCACCCGTTTGGAATGATGATCCCCGCATCACCGCCCTCACCCTCCGCCGCTGGCAGGGCGAACGGGCGGACCGCTGGATTCAGTTCAACCATCCCGACCTCGGAAACATGTTCAATGACCGCAACAGCGACGGCTTGGCTGATGGTGGCTTCGTCGGTGTCGGCAGCATGATCGACGGCTCCGAGAGCGAAAACGGCCCCGGCACGGACATCCTCGCCGAAGCTCCCTTCCGGCTCAGCCGCCCTGCCGGCTCGCTCGCCATGAAAGCCAGCACGGTGCGCGAATTCATCTGGCGCCAGCTTTTGAATCAAGGCCACCGTCTCGTCGCGGTGGGCGTGGCAGATGCACACAGCGTGTATGGCAATGGTGTCGGCTGCTGGCGCTGCTACCTGCCATCGAGCACCGATGCGCCTGCGAAGATTGATTGGGCGGAGCTTTCCCCGCACGCCAAAGCCGGGCACATGATCCTGAGCACCGGCCCCTTCCTCGAAGTGACCACGCAGAATGGCAAAATCGCTGGGGATGACGACCGCTGCACCGGTGGCATCGACCTCAATGTCCGCGTGCAATGCACGGACTGGATGGACATTGACCGCGTGCAGGTCCTCGTGAACTCCCGCCCTGATCCGAAGCTCAATTTCACCCGCCAAAGCCATCCACAGATGTTCAAGGACGGCGTGGTGAAGTTCGCCGAGAAGCTTCACATCCCCCTCCAGCAGGATGCGCATCTCATCGTCGTGGCCATCGACGAAGATGGCAATGAAGCCATCGGCTTTGGCACCAGCGACTACGCCAAGATGCGCCCCTGCGCCTACAACAACCCCATTTGGGTCGATGCCGACGGCAATGGCTTTAAACCCAACTACGACACGCTCGGCTTCGACCTGCCTGTGGGCGGTTTGAATGCGGACAAAGCCAAGGCCCAACTCGAACGAGCGGGAATGGGTGAGAAAAAGTAATCTCCAATCAGAACCCCGGCTTCAGCTTTCACCATGCTCACCTTCGACGCTCACCTCGACCTCTCCCTCAATGCCCTTGGCGGCTTCAATCGCGATCTGCGCCTGCCGGTGCATGAGATCCGCCGACGTGAGGCGGGCATGACGGGCAAAGGTCGCGCCTGTGGCACGACGGCCTTTCCCGAGATGCGAAAAGGCAAGGTGGGCATCTGCGTGGCCACTCAGCTCGCGGGTTGCATGCCGGGCGTCTCGCCGATCGCGAATTGGATGTCGCCTGAGCAGGCCTGGGCGGAGACGCAGGGTCAGCTCGCGTGGTATCGAGCGATGGAGGAGGTCGGGCAGATGTCGCAGATCACGAATCTCCGTGAGCTGAATGAAGCGGTGGCGCTTTGGACGAATGAGACCATCCCGGATGAGACGAAACCCATCTGCTACATCCTCAGTCTCGAAGGTGCGGACAGCATTCGCAGCGTCGGCCACCTGGAGGATGCCTATGCGCAGGGCCTTCGTGCGATGGGCCCGGCGCACTATGGCGTGTGCCGTTATGCCCATGGCCATGACCAGACGGGTCCGCTGCGCCCCGGCGGCAAGGAATTGATCCAGGAGATGGACCGTCTCGGCATCATTCTCGATGTCACGCATCTCAGTGATGCCTGCTTCTGGGAGGCGCTCGATATCTACCACGGACCCGTGTGGGCCTCCCACAGCAACTGCCGCGCTCTCGTGCCTGACCCACGCCAGTTCAGCGATGATCAAATCAAAGCCCTCATCGAGCGTGGCGGCGTGATGGGAGCTGCTCTCGATGCCTGGATGATGATCCCCGGCTGGATTCGCGGCAAAACGACGCCGCAGGAATCCGGCCTGAAGCTCGAAGTCATCTGCGATCACATCGACCACGTCTGCCAGCTCGCGGGCAATGCCCTCCACAGCGGCATCGGCACTGATCTCGATGGCGGCTACGGCACCGAGCAAACTCCCGAGGACCTCGACACCATCGCCGACCTCGCCCGCATCCCTGCCATGCTCGAAAAACGCGGCTACACCGCCGAGGACATCGCCAACATCATGCACGGCAACTACCTCCGCCTGCTGCGTGAAGCCTGGGCAGAGTGATCAGCCGATCCGGCTCATGCTGACAAACACCAGCGTCGGTTTGCCGTCTTCGCGGGCTTGTGGCAAATCGACGCGGAATTCGAGCTGCCAGTCGTTGAGTTCTTCGGGGTCGATGAGGACTTGGTTCACACGCCAGGTCTGGCCATCGTCGCTCGGCTCCACATAGGTGTGGCGGCCGTTGCGGGCTTCGTTGTCGAGGCGGATGCGGTCGTGGTCGGCGTAGTAGTCGTCGAGCTCAGGGAGGTCAATTTTGTCGCCGATGAGCTGCTGCAGGTAGCGGAAGATCTCGGTGCGGATGAGCGCGGTGAACTCACGCTTGTTCCGCGTGATGTCGGGGGCTTCGACGGGCTTTTCCTCGGTCTCGTCGGGTTTGTAGTTGGGATCGCGCAGCTTTTCCCATTCATCGAGAAGGCTGGAATCGGTGCCGCGAAGCACGCCGGCGAGCCAGGCCTCCATTTCCTGCACGGGTTCGGTCTTGAAGCTGTCCGGCACGGTCTGCGCCAGCACTTTGAGGGTGCTGGAAAGATGGCGCAGCAGCACGCCCTCGGCGCGGTGGAGGTCGTAGTCGTGGATGTAGTCGGCAAAGCTCCGAAAGTTCTCAAACATCTCCCGCGCGATGCTTTTCGGCCGGATGTTTTCCTGGCCAACCCACGGATGCGCGTCGCTGAAGGCGTTGAAGGTGCTGTAGATGAAGTCGCGGCAGGGTTTGGGGTATTCGAGCTCCTCCAGCTTGGCGATGCGTTCCTCATAAGGCACGCCTTCGTTCTTCATAGCCGCCATGGCTTCGTCCTTCACCTTGCTGAGCTGTCGCCGCAGGATGACGTCGGGGTTTTCGAGGATGGACTCGCAAAGCGTCATCACATCGGCGGCGTAGGTCGCAGAAGCGGGATCGATCTGCGCCAGCGTGTCGATGAGATAGAGCGAGAGCGTGTGATTGAGCGAAAAGTCGTCCTGCAGCTCCACATTGAGCTGGAGCTTGGTTTGATCGGCACCGCGTTTGGCGGGCGGGATGATCTCCACGATCTTTCGCTGCACCAGCGCCCGAAAAAGCTGCCACGCACGCTTTTCATGCTGCGTCTTCGCGTTCGTCGTTTCATGCGAATCGGCGACGAGTTGCCGCATGGCGGCGCAGGCATCGCCTTGGCGACTTAGCACCTGGAGCAGCATGCCGTGTGAAACTTGAAAACGCGATACCAGCGGCTCCGGCGAGGCGGATTGGAGCTTTTTAAAGGTGTCCTCATTCCAGCCGACAAAACCTTCCGGTGGCTTCTTTTTGACCATCTTGCGCAGCTTCTTCACATCACCAGCCGCCTTGGCTTCCATCTTGGCGTTTTCGATGATGTGTTCCGGTGCCTGACAAACGACGTAGCCCACATCATCATAGCCGCGACGCCCCGCACGACCAGTGATCTGGTGAAAGTCACGCGCCGTGAGCGTGGCGACCTTTTCGCCGCTGTATTTGCTGAGCCGCGTGAGCAGCACGGTGCGGATCGGCACATTTACGCCGACCCCGAGTGTGTCCGTGCCACAGATCACTTTCAGTAGGCCGCGCTGTGCCAGTTTTTCGACCAGCACGCGATACTTCGGCAGCAAACCGGCATGATGAATGCCCACACCATGGCTCAGGTATTTTTTCACCTCCTTGCCATACGGACTGGTGAATTTCGCCCCGGCCATCAACTCCTTGATGGAGGCCTTTTCGGCTGCTGAGCAAAAGTTTAGGCTCATGAGATCCTGCGCCGCTTGAGCGGCCTCATTCTGCGTGAAGTGCACGAGATAGACCGGGGCCTTGTTGGCCACGACGAGGTCCTGCAGCGTCACATCGACGCCTGTTTGCACATAACTGAACTCGAGCGGCACCGGACGCTCATACGACGCGACGACGGTCGTCTCCGCTTTCGTCAACTGAGTGAGCCCTTCTTTGAAAAACGCCGATCCGCCCATCGTGGCCGACATGAGCAGGAAACGCGATTGGCTCATCGTGAGCAGCGGCACCTGCCAGGCCACACCGCGTTCCTTGTCCGAGTAGTAGTGAAACTCGTCCATGATGACCTCGCGAAACGGTGCCTCCGCTCCATCGCGCAGGGCGTAGTTGGCGAGAATCTCCGCCGTGCAGCACAGGATCGGTGCTTGGCGATTCACCGTCGCATCGCCGGTGGCCATGCCGACGTTGTCCGGGCCAAAATCGCGGCATAGTGCGAGGAATTTTTCATTCACCAACGCCTTGATCGGGCAGGTGTAAACCGACCGCCTGCCCTTCGCGAGTGAGCGGAAGTGCAGCGCCAGTGCCACGAGCGATTTCCCTGAGCCGGTGGGCGTGTTGAGGATCACATTGCGATCATCAAACAGCTCCAAAATGGCCTCCTCCTGCGCCGGGTAGAGTTCCAGCTTCTTTTCGGCCACGTAGTCGAGAAACGCCGCCAGCAGCTCGTCATTCGAGCAGTCGGTGGATTTCGGAAGTCGGCGCAGCAGCGGGTGGTCGGACATGGGGCGGCCATTCATCGCACAGCATTCGCGCCGTGCGAGCCTCCGTCTGGAGAAAGACCTGCCCATGCGTAGGGCGGATGTGTCGGGCGGAAAAAGAGCCGTGGTCCTCATGAAGCCCCCTCGCCCGACTATCCGGCCGATTCGAGGGCATGCGCAGACCGACGAGCTTACGAAAGCGTCACGAGCCGGATAATTGGGCGGCATGCGCACAGAGAACCACGGCATCCTCTCCGCCCAACACATCCGGCCTACACCAGAAAGCCCTTGCGATGGAACACGGCGGCCGGTTCTCAGCGAGTTGGCGGAAGACCTCCCGCACAGCCGTGCCGTGTTCCAAGCGCAAAGAAGAGCGTGAGCAGCTTCATGGCGAGAGCGCGACTTCACAAAAGGTCCAGACCTGCCCAATCGAGCTTTCCCGCAGATTCAAGGAGGCACACAGATTCCTTTTACAGGCAATATGTGGGCCTCCTTGAATCTGCGGGAGATCATTCAGGGGTTCATCTTGATTCCATGGCAGGTCGTCAGGCTCGAAGGCGGGTAAGGATGTCTGAGGCTTGGCTCAGGGCTTGGAATTGTCATACTGCGGTTTTACTGTCCTATTTTGGCGCAAACCCACATTTTTTCTCTCGCACTTCAACATAGGAGCATAGACCGACGCTCATGCCCATTCTGCCCGTACTATTCCCGCAAATCCGTCGGATACAAAGCTGCTGACAACCCTCACCATCTGTGAATGATCCACAATGTTCGCCTAACTAGCCAAGCCCATCACCGCCTCCGCAAAGATGATTGTTCGTATTTACTCGTCAGCCAAAACCGGAGCGGAGATCACATCTCATCGATCATGCACTGCTATTGCCGGATGCGGCCTTGAAGGGGATCGTTATGCTAACCGCACTGGGTTTTACAGTGGGGTTGTGGAGTGGGATGCCCACATCACCCTGATGGAGATCGAACCGTTCGAAGCACTAGAGGAGAGCCACGGTTGCAAGCTCGATCCGAAGATATTGAGACGGAATCTGATCACTCGTGGAGTGAAACTTTCAGACCTAATTGGCAGAGATTTCAAAGTCGGTTCCGAGGTCATCCTCCGGGGACGAAAGGCTTGGCCTCCTTGTGCGCATATCGTGAAGCAGACTGGGAGGAAGGAGATATTTCAGTATTTGGCGCGTGACACCGGGATTGGAGCCGACATCATTGTTGGCGGCTCCATTATACTTGGCGACACGGTTTCAGTGTTGCCACCCAACACCGAAGTATGAACGGAACACACGACCGAACCGGGGCCAACCATGCGCTGTAGTGAACCGCTCCGTGCGTCACGGCACATGCTCCCGTTACCGCCGTTCCACCCACCGTGCAGGTGCCGCGCCGCAATCCGCAGTCGCCAGCCTTGGAATCTCCCCTCTGATCAATCCACAAACACAAACGCGTTCGAGTTCAGCAGAGCGAGGCAGTAGTCCCGCACCGCTTCGGCGAAGCTGCCGGCGAGGGCGGTTTGTTTTTCGAGGAAGAGGCGGCCGGCGTTGAGTTCGTTCTGCGTGGCTTGGCGGGAAAGGCAGATGAGGGTGGCTTCGGTGATGATCGGGGCGGCTTCGGAGCCGTGTCTCGTGGTGAGTGTGGTGGCGAGGTGGGCGGTGGTTTCGTTCACGAAGTCAGAATTCAGCATCGCGAGGGCTTGCGGGGCGGTGGTGGACTCGTTGCGGCGGCTGCAACTGGCCTGGGCATCGGGGCGGTCAAAGAGTTCGAAGAGCGGATGGCGGAGGTTGCGGCGGGCAAAGGTGTAAATGCTGCGGCGGCGATGCTCGGTGGGATCGGCGGTGACTTCGATCTGCTTCTTGAGCAGAGTGGAGGTGATCTCCGGTGGCAAGGGCAGGCGCACGCTGGGGCCACCGGTCTTGAGATTGAGCTGGCCGCTCACGCTCAGCAGCGCATCACGCAGCATCTCGCCGGTGAGGCGCTTTTGCTGGGGCACGGCCTGGCGGTAGGCGCGGGACATGACGATGAGCTTGTGGAGGCGTTTGAGGCTCCAGTTTTGCCGTGGAAGCTCGGCGGCGAGCCAGTCGAGCAGTTCAGGATGCGTTGGAGCCTCGCCCTGATGCCCGAGATCGCCGGGATTGCCGGCCAGCGGTTTGCCAAAGTGCTGCTGCCAGAGGCGATTGGCCATCGAGCGGAGAAAAAGCACGTTCTCACCGCTCGTGATCCATTTCGCCAAAGCCAGCCGGTCCGGCTTTGGGGCCTCAGATGGCTTCGTGAGGCCGATGCGAGGAAAAGCGGGCAACACGGCGGGTCCGGGGCGTTTCGATTCGCCTCGCACAAAGACGACGCTGGCGGGCACGCCTTCATTGAAGACACGCACCATGGGGCCGATCTGCTTGCGCTCCTTCGGCAGCACGGTGTTGTCGAAAAAGGCCCGCAGGCGATAAAAGTCCGCCTGGCTGATGGGATCATACGGATGCTCATGGCACTGAGCGCAGCCGAACGTGAGTCCTAGACATACGGTGCTGACGGTGGCCGTCATGTCGTTGAGGAAAATGTGGCGGCGTTCGATCTGGTTGTTCACGTCCGGCATGTCCGGCCCGGCAAGGAGAAAGCCTGTGGCGGCCTCCGTGCCCATCAAATCTCCCGCGATCTGCTGCTGCACAAATTGATCGAACGGCAGATCCTTTTTCAACGCCTCGATCACCCAGTCCCGATACTGCCAGGCTCGTTCACGCGTGGCGTCATATTCAAAACCATCCGATTCAGCAAATCGGGCGAGATCCAGCCACCACTGCGCCCAGTGCTCGCCGTAGCGCGGGGACTCCAAGAGGCGGCTGACGAGCGCTTCATACTTTTGGTCGGACCAGTCGGACAGGTCCGACAAGTCAGACGCGGAAGGCGGCAGGCCGGTGAGATCAAAAGTCACGCGGCGGAGGAGCGTGGCGGCATCGGCTTCCTTCTCGATGGGCGTCTTTTGAGCCACGACTGCATCCAAATCTGCCGCCTTCACCTTCATGAGTGGTTTCCAGGCCCAGTGCTCACGATCCTTCGCGGTGATCGGCCGTTCGTCCTTCACCGGATCATTCGAAGCACGAATGGCCGCCGCTTTCGCGGCAACACCGCACGACAAAACGAGCGCCGCCAAAACGATGCCGCATCGTTTCATCACGCGAGCACTCCTTTCACGACATGGGACTCACCCACGCCCGTGAGCTTCTCATCGAGGCCGTTGTGCTTGAAGGTCAGCCGGTCGTGATCGAGGCCCATGAGATGCAGAATTGTCGCGTGGAGGTCGTGTACGTGAACTTTGTCCTCCGCAGCCCGCAGGCCGAACTCATCGGTGGCTCCGTGAATGTGCCCGTGCTTTACCCCGGCACCGAAAAGCACCGTGGTGAAGCCCCAAGGATTGTGATCGCGGCCCACGCCTTTTTCGCTCATCGGCATGCGACCAAACTCACCGCCCCAGATGACCAGCGTGTCCTCCAAAAGGCCGCGCTGCTTCAAATCGCGGATCAAACCGGCCACGGGCTTGTCGGTGCGAGCGGCGTAGTCGGTGTGATTCTTCAAGACATCCTCGTGAGCGTCCCAGCCATTCGTATCGCCGGAGTAAAGCTGCACAAAACGCACGCCACGTTCGATCATTCGGCGGGCCAGCAAACAGCGCGTGCCGAACTCGCTCGTCTTGGGTTCGTCGATGCCGTAGAGACGCTTTGTGGCGTCGCTCTCGCGGGAGATGTCCACCACCTCCGGCGCGGCGCTTTGCATGCGAAAGGCCAGTTCGTAGGCCCTGATGCGGGCGTCGAGCACGCTGTCGGCAGGGCGTTGGGCCTGATGCGCGGCATTCATCTGCTGGATGAGATCGAGCGTGGCCCGCTGACGGGCGCTGCTCTGCGGGCTTCGCAGATCCAGGATGGGATTGGGTCCGGCTCGCATCGTGGTGCCTTGATAGGTCGCAGGCAAAAAGCCGCTGCCCCAGGCCGGTGGACCGCCTTTGAGTCCGCCGCCGGGATCGGGCAGCACCACAAAGGCAGGCATGTCCGCGTTTTCGCTGCCGAGGCCGTAGCTCACCCAGCTCCCGAGGCTCGGCTTGCCCATCAGGATCGAGCCGGTGTTCATCTGATAGACCGACTGCGGATGGTTCACGCTATCGCCATGGCAACTGCGGATGACGCACATCTCATCGGCGATCTCCGCCATGTGCGGGAGGAAGTCGCTGATCTCGATCCCGCTTTGGCCGTGCTTCCGAAACGGCTTCACCGGTGCCAGCAGCGGATTCTGCGCCACCTTCCGCCGCGTCTCGACGGCTCCATAGCTGTCCGGCAGCGGCTTGCCAGCATGCTTGATGAGGTCCGGCTTTGGATCAAAGAGGTCCACATGGCTCGGCCCGCCATGCATGAAGAGCCAGATCACCCGCTTGGCCTTCGCCGGAAAGTGAGAGTGGGACTCCGCCATCAGATGCGACAGCGCCACACTCGACAAGCCCATGCCCGCGCCCGCCAGCCAGCGGCGGCGGGAGGTCAGGGCGGCGAGGTCGGGTGGCATGCGATGAAGACGATGATCCCGGCGAATTCTGTCAGGAGGGTGTTAATCCAGCCAGTTCTCGATTTTCAGCCCCGGCACCTTTTCGAAGTCCACCAAGTTCCAGCTGAGCAGCGTGGCGTCGTGAGCGAGGCGGATGGCGGCGATTTTGAGATCCATGGTGCCGATACGTGGCAGTGACTTTTGCAAACTGTGGAAAATCAGCGCAGCATCCCTGTCGAATGGAAGGACAGACATTCGGACGAGCGTGTCGAGGCAACGATGAAGCATTTCGTATCCGGTGAGCTGCTCTGCGCCCGCTCGCTCGCGCCGGATGAAGGCAATCCAGCCGCTCAGCGATTCCTCCGCAGCCACAATGCAGGTGAAAATCTCCGGCTTTTCGATCTGTATGCGACTTCTGAGCTTAGCACCCGAGGCCGTGCCCAAGACGTGCTCTCGAAAGTGGTTCGTATCGAGCACGGCAAACATAAGCGCTATTCATGGGCTCCTTCGCTACGGCGCCATTCTTCTCCCAGCCTGGCAGCTTCGCGGGATGCTTCATTGTCGGGCATGGTGCCGAAGATTTGCTCCCAGCCCGGTTTCGCCACCGGGGGATTCTTGGCTTTGCGAGCCTGGATCTGGCGCAGCAGTTCGGCGAAGGCGGGTTCGACGGTCGCGGTGTTCATGCCACAGGATGCCATGAGCCCTTGTGAAACGCAACCGCAGGCATCCGAGGCGAAGGTTTGCTTTTCCAGCGCGAGCCGCTAAGTGCCACGGATGCTTGTTCTCCTCACCAATGACGATGGAATAAACGCCCCCGGGATCGCGGCGGCGGAAAAGGCGGTTTTGATGCGTGGCTGGCAGGTCGTGGTGGTGGCACCGGACGTGGAAAAATCCATGTGCGGGCATCGCGTGACGACGCATGAGCCGCTGAAGGTCGAAAAGCGCGGCGAGGGCCGATTCGCCGTTCAGGGCACGCCGGCGGACTGCGTGCGGCTAGGGCTCTTCGCGCTCGATTTGAAGCCGGATCTCGTTTTGAGCGGCATCAATGCCGGCGGCAACATGGGGCAGGACATTGTCATCTCCGGCACCGTGGCCGCGGCGAGGGAGGCGACGTATCACGGCGTGCGCAGCATCGCGCTGTCACACTATTTAAAGCGGGAGCTAAAGGTGGACTGGGATCGCACGGCCGCATGGGCCTCGACCGTGCTGGGCGAGCTTCACGATGCCACGAAGGCCCCGCGGAGCTTTTGGAACATCAATTTCCCGCATCTGCCACCCGGCGAGCAGGACATCCCGCCCCGAGTGCGCTGTGACCCGGCGAAATCGCCGCTCAATGTCAGCTATCAGCGCCGCGATGAAGCTGACGGACTCGTTTTCGATTACAACGCCTCGTATGCCTCCCGCCCGCGAGATCCGGGCTCGGATGTGGAAGCGTGTTTTGCCGACAAAGTGGCCGTTTCGATGCTCAGCATCTGAAGGATTGACGATTGTCGAACCATCGCTGGGTGATTGTTGAGGTCACAGCAGCGAGCGGGTCACACTTCAAAAATCAACAATATTCATTCATCAATCCTCAATCTGCCTCCCGCATGCCCAACGCGCGTCTCTTCATCTGGTTCCGCATTTTGTTTAACTGCCGGTTCTATTACCCGGTGTTCACGATCTTGTTCCTCGATCTGGGACTGAGCATTGGCGAGTTCGCGGCACTGAATGTGGTGTGGGCGCTGACGAGCGTGGTGCTGGAGGTGCCGAGCGGGGCGCTGGCGGATCGGTTTGGGCGGAAGCCGCTCGTCGTGGCGGCCAGTGTGCTGATGGTGCTGGAGATGAGCGTGCTGGCGCTGATGCAGCCGGGGCATCACGACCTCGTTTTCTGGCTCTTCGTGTGCAATCGCGTCCTCAGCGGCGCGGCGGAAGCCTGTGCCAGTGGAGCCGATGAAGCGCTCACCTACGATTCGCTGCCGGAAGGCGAACGCGAGACGCTCTGGCCGCGTGTCATGTCGAATCTCTCCCGCGCCATGGCCGTGGGCTTCGTCGTCTCGTCGATCTCCGGCTCGTGGCTTTACACGATCTGGATCAAGCTGCCGGTGTTGCTCTGCCTTGGCAGCGCCCTCGCCTGCCTCGTCGTGACGCTGCGCATGACTGAGACTTGGAGCACGCCGAAGAACGTGCCGCTGCTCGTCAGCATTCGCGAGACCTGGGGTTCCATTCTGCATACGGGCGGCTGGATCTGGCGCACTCGCACGGCCTTTGCGCTGATCGTTTTCGGCCTCGTTTTCGACAGCATCATTCGGCTGTTTTTGACCGTCACGAGCAATTTCTACCGCCTTGTCGGCATTGAAGAAGTGTGGTTCGGCGTCATCGGCACAGGGGTGTCGCTGCTGGGGCTCTTCACCGCCTCGTTGATGGAAAAAGCCACGCGGCGCATGAGCGGCGTCGTCAATTTCGCCTGGCTGGTCCTCGTCGTGCTCGGCGGCCTTTTTGCGGCGGCGTATCCCGCGCAGGGCTGGCTTGGCATCGTGCTCGTCGTGCCGTTGTTCATGAGCATGCGCTTCCTGCAGTTCTTCCTCTCGCATTACATGAATGCCGTCGTGACTTCGGAGCAGCGGGCCACCGCGCTGAGCTTTCGCGGCCTCACGATGAATCTGGCCTACGGCAGCATCACGCTGCTCTTTGGCTGGCACACCGGCTGGCTGGCGCATGCCAAAGGCCTTTCGCCGGATGACATCCATGTCTTTGCCGCTTCGATGACTTGGTGGCCGTGGTGGTTTGCAGCGACGTTGCTCGTCGCGGGCGCTTGGGTGATGGCGCGGCGGTTCAATGGGCGGGCGGCGAAGGCTTGAAGATGCCTCAAGAGCCAGTTTGGAGCACAAAAACACTCCAGAGGACTCTAGACGGCCCGCAAAACTCCTGATAGAACCGCGTTTCCTCCACCAACCAACCCGTCGGGACCTCTGCGCCCGTCACCAACCATGTCCACAGCCACCGCTCCCGTATCGTCGTCTGATTCCAAGAAGACTCTTCGCAACGCCGTCATCCGCTTCGCCGGAAATTCGCAGGATGGCATTCAATCCATCGGCGGCTTCCTCGCCCGGCTCGC
The DNA here is from genome assembly GCA_943373155.1 of Akkermansia muciniphila. Classification (GTDB taxonomy): domain Bacteria; phylum Verrucomicrobiota; class Verrucomicrobiia; order Verrucomicrobiales; family Verrucomicrobiaceae; genus Prosthecobacter. The sequence continues at coordinate 19,712 of CALSBJ010000006.1, forward strand.
GGGTCGCACGGCGCAGGAAGTGATGACCTACATGACCATCCCGGCCACGATCAGCGGCGGACCTTCGATCTTCCAAGTGCATCTCGGCTCCGGCGAAGTGCTTACCGCGGGCGATGAGGCGGACGTGCTCGTCGCCTTCTACCAGCACAGCTACGACGGCCATTTCAATGCGTTGCGCCAGGGCGGCATCTGCCTCTACGACAGCGCCGAGGTGAAGGAGATCAAGCATGAGAAGGGTGTCTTCCACATCGGCATTCCGTTCACCGCGGCCACCGTGGAAGCCATCGGCGGCTCCGCCAAGGATCGCGGCAAGAACATGTTCGTACTCGGCTTGATCGTGGCCGTGTTCAATTTAGATAAAGACAAGCTCGTCGGCATCATCAGCCGCCAGTTCGGCAAAAAAGACGAGTCCGTGCTGCGCAATGCGATGCTGGCCTTTGATGCCGGTTACGCGTATCAAATCGGCGACATCGAAAAGTTCGCGCTGGCTCCGGGCGAGGCCGATTCCGGCCACCGCATCTCCACGGACGGCAATCAGATGCTCTCACTCGGTCTTCTCGCCGCCGGTGTGCGCTACGGCGCGGCCTATCCGATCACGCCGTGGTCCTCCATCATGGAAACGCTGCGCAGCGAGCTGCCGAAGTATGGCGGCATCTTTGTGCAGGCCGAGGACGAGCTCGCCGCCGTCAGCATGGCCATCGGCGAGGCCTTCGCGGGGCATCTCGCCATGACGGGCAGCAGCGGCCCCGGTTTGTCGCTGAAGATGGAAGCGCTCGGCTACGCCAGCATGGCCGAACTGCCGCTCATCGTCGTCAATGTGCAGCGCGGCGGCCCTTCCACCGGTCTGCCCACGAGCGTGGAGCAAAGCGATCTCATGCAGGCCATTTACGGCAGCCATGGCGATACGCCGCGCTTCGTTTTGGCACCGAAAGACGTCGAGGATTGCTTTTACATCGCGCTCGAGGCCGGACGCATCGCCCGCAAATACTCCTGCCCCGTCATCATCCTCAGCGACCAGGCGCTCAGCAGCCGCATCGAGGCCTTTGAGGAGCCGGATCTCGACAAGCACTGGGTCGAGCCCACGCTCGATCAGACGCCGCGTGATGCCGACTGGAAGCCCTATCCTTTGGACAAAACCACGCAGCATGCGCCTCCCGGCACCAAGATGGCCGGCGGCAAGTATCCGCACATCTCCGGTCTCGAGCACGACGAGTGGGGCCATCCTTCCGGCAACGCAAAGATGCACCAGCAGATGACCAACAAGCGCCGTCAGAAGCTGCTCGATGCCGCCGCTGAATTCCCCGCGCCCGAAGTGCACGGCGATGCCAGTGGTGATGCGCTCATCATCGCCTGGGGCAGCGCCTGGGGCCCCGCCAAGGAAGCCTGCGACCGTCTCCGTAGCGAAGGCCACAAGGTCAGCGCAGCGAACATCCGCCACCTGCACCCGATGCCCGACAAGCTCGAAGGCGTCTTCGCGAACTTCAAACACATCATCTGTGTCGAGATGAACGACTACGGCGCTTACGGTTACGGCCAGCTCGCCATGCTGCTCCGTGCCCGCTACGCCGATCCGAAGATCAAGAGCGTGTGCAAAACCGACGGCCTCGCCTTCCGCGTGCGTGAGCTCGTCACCGGTGTGGAAAAATACCTCGCCGCCGGCCAAGCCTGATCGTTTTCCAACCTCGTCTTTAACTCCACATCCTTTCCCAACCTCGTCATGTCCACCGCCGTCGCCACTCCTGAAGCCCCAGCCGTCGCTGAAGCTCCCGTCGTCGAAAAACTCACCAAAAAAGCCCTCACCGCCGATCACCCGACGTGGTGCCCGGCCTGCGGTGACTTTGCCGTGCTCGCCATGTTTTACCGCGTGCTCGAGAAGCTGAACATCCCACAGGAGAAGATCGTCGTCGTCGCCGGCATCGGCTGCTCGTCACGTTTTCCCTACTTCATGAACACGCACAGCCTGCACTTCATCCATGGTCGTGCGGTGCCCCTCGCCACGGGCATCAGCCTAAGCCGCCCGGATGTGCATGTCTTCGTCTTCGGCGGTGACGGCGACGGCTTCTCCATCGGCGGCAACCACCTCAACCACGGTGCCCGCAAGAACATCAAGCTCACCTACATCATCATGGACAACTTCGTCTATGGCCTGACGAAGAACCAGACGAGCCCCACCACGCCCATCGGCCGCAAATCGAAGACCGACCCCACCGGCGCCATCGACCGTCCGATCAACCCGATGAAGCAACTCCTCGCCAGCGGTGCCACCTTCATCGCCCGCACGCACGCCGCGCAGGTGAAGCACATGGAGGAAATCTTCACCCGTGCCATCAATCACGACGGCTTCAGCGTCGTCGAGTGCCTCAGCGAGTGCGTCATGTTCTACCCTGGTGCCTTTGACGATAGCACCCCACGCAAAGGCGGCGTCTGGGAAACCATCGACGAAACGCAGCACGACGTCACCGATGACGTCGCCGCCTTCAAACTCGCCGACAACCTCGCCCCCGGCAAATTCGGCGTCTATTACCAAGTCAACCGCCCCACCAAGAACGCCCTCGAGCAAAAGTGGATCGACGACACCCAGGCCAAACTCGGCGGCATGTCACAGAAAGACATCCTCAAAAAACGCTTCGAGGCGATGCGGTAAGCGTAGCGTCAAGCAGTCAAGACTTCGTCCGTCAAGGCGTGGTCAAGGTGGTCGAAAGGCCATTCTTGACCACGCCTTGACCTTTTTGACATGATTGACGATTCAGCTCGCCCTCGCCCCATCGGAAGCACCCGCGATGGGTTCCCGCCACGCATAGCGATGGGCCCATTCGTTGTCTTTTTGCTCCACGACATCCGCGATGATCCCACCAAGCACGGGCGTGAATTTGAAGGCATGGCCAGAATCACCGGCCGCCACGACGAGGCCTTCGAAGTGCTTATCGTGCATGATCCAGAAGGCTCCATCAAAGGTATCGCCGTAAAGGCAGACGCGATTTGAATGCACCGGAGCCTCCGCAAGCGCGGGAAAGGTCTCGCGGAGGAAGGCGCGATACTTTGCCTCCTCACCCGCTGGCATCACCCGAGCATCGCTGGCCTTCACGCGACGGCCCACGCCATGATTGGCGACCTTCACGAGACCTTCCGCATTCGCCGGAAAGCCATACCAGCCCGTTTTCGCGATGTCGGCACCCCAGACAGGGAATGCCGGTCCTCGAAAGCGTTGCGACTCAGGCGGCTGAAAATGGAAAACGGTCTGCGCCGTCGTCCACATCACATTTTGAAGGTGGGGGAGCACTTCCGGCGTCCACGCACCGGCGGCCACCAAAACGAGGTCCGCAGTCCAAACACGGCCATCGGCGCTTTCGATGCCGGTGCAGCGTCCAGCGGCCAAAACAGGTCGAGGAGCCTTCACCTGCTCGATGACCTCGATTCCGGCCTCTCGAGCCTCTTTGGCCAGCATCGCGATCACGCGACCGCTTTCCACCCAACCGCCGACGGGATTCAAATAGCCTTCGACAAACCCGTCGGCATTCCAAAGGGGATGTTTCTCGCGCAGCATCGCCGCATCCGTGCGCCGCAACGCATGCCCGAGGCCGCTCAGATAGTGAAAACTGTCATGTTCGAAGCCACCCGGCTTCATCTCACTTCTCGACATCACCAGAAAACCATCCTCGTGATACAAATCGACTCCCCAGCGGGCATTCCACGCCTTCCAGCGCTCAAGGCTCAGCAAGCCCATCGCCGTGTGCTGGGCATCCGCCGCGTAGTCCATGCGCACGACCTTGCTGATGTCCGTCGAGGCGGCGTCCGGGTGAGGAAGCTGACCTTGATCGATGAGCGAGACCTTCCAGCCGCGTGAACGCAATTCCAGCGCCGCCGTGAGGCCAAAACAACCGCCGCCAAGAACGAGGAGGGAGCCAGGTGTCATGTCACTTGGCTTTTTGCTTGTCCCATTCCGCCCGAAAGGCCTTCTCACGATCCGCGACATACGCGTGATAGCCCGCCGGATCGACAAAGGGGTTGCTGCCGCTGTTTCCGAGCAACTTGTGCTTGGCCTCCATGCCGTAGTAGCCGCCGTGAGCGCCGAGAAAGAGATCCACCGGCAGGGCTTTGAGCGTGGCAAAGGTCGCCTCGTAGTCCGTGGCGATGCTGGGATAGGTTTTGTTGCCAACGAGGATGTAACCGGGATTCACGTTCGGGCTGCCGATGATGACGGCGTGGAGTTTCTTGCCGTTGTCTTCGACCTGCATGGTCCAGGTGGTGCATCCGGGCGTATGCCCCGCCGTCTTCCGTGCCACGAGCACGCTGCCACCGAGCTTGATCTCATCCCCATCCTTGAGCCGACGATCCACCTTCGCTGGCGGAAACTGCGTGTAGTCGCCTTTGACGATGCGAGTCTTCTTCGCGCCGCCATTCTCCACGGCGTCAGCGTCCTCGGCCATCACGCAGTATTGAGCACCGGTATCCTTCAGGATCTCCGCACTGCCAGCGCAGTGATCGGAATGTGCATGGCTGATGAGCAGCACTTTGATGTCCGTCCATTTGAAGCCGAGGCCTTCCACGCTGGCACGAATGAGCTTCGGCGACTCTTCGAGGCTGCTGTTGATGAGAACATGCCCCTCCGGTGTGGTGATGAGATACGACGCCAGATCCCGCGAGCCGACGTAATACAAATTCCCGGCAAGGCGATGTCCGAGAAATGGTTCCGTCCACGCGGACTGGCCGTGAAGAAGGCTGCTGCAGAAAAGACCCAAAAAGATAAAAATGCGGTTCATGCGCCATGAGTGAAGCGCCAACCGATCCCTGCAAGCACGGGAACTTCAAAGTGGAGCCAACAGTCGGAATTGAACCGACGACCGGCGGTTTACAAAACCGCTGCTCTACCGCTGAGCTATGTTGGCCTAACTTTTCGGGGCGCGAGACTAGCCGCTGTCGATGATTCGGCAAATGGATTTCCACCTTGGCGGCACTTCGTGGCGTGCTAGCAATGCGGCGCATGCCTTCCCTCGTCTTCGCCACGTCCAATGCCCACAAAACCCAGGAAGTCCGCGCCATGCTGCCGAGCTTTGAAATCGCCGACCTTCGCGATCACCCCGGACTGACCTTGCCGGAGGAGACGGGCGAGACCTTTGAGGCGAATGCGATCATCAAGGCCGCAGGCGGCAGTGCTCATCTGCCGGGTGTGCTGGTGCTGGCGGATGATTCGGGGCTGGAAGTGGATGCGCTGGGAGGTGCGCCGGGCGTGCGATCGGCCCGCTACTCGGGCGAGAAGGCGACGGATGCGACGAATCGCGAGAAATTGAAGGCGGAACTGGCGAAGCTGGCACCGCAGGAGCCTTTCACGGGGCGTTTCCGTTGCTGCATGGCTTTGGTGAAAGATGGCCAGACGCTGCATGTGGCCCACGGCACGGTCGAGGGCACGCTGCGGCTGCAAGAGCAGGGCGAGGGCGGCTTTGGCTATGATCCCCTTTTCACGCCGGAGGGCTTCACGGATACCTTTGGCGTGCTGCCTGCGGAAACGAAGAACAGCCTCAGTCATCGCGCCCGGGCGCTGGCAAGCATGAAGGCGTGGATGGAGGCGAATCTGTGAAACGCTTGCTGCTGCTCCATGCCGCGCTGCTGAGTGCTTGCGTGGCTCCGTTGCCGCCGCCGTCGGCTTTTCAAGAGCCTTTGCCTCCAACTCCGGCGATGCCGGTGGAGGCACCGCCAGAGTTCACACCCGCACCCGAAGCTCCGGTGGAATCGCCCGCGACGAATCGGCGCGTGCGCCCCCTGATGGGCGGGCAGGCTTGGTTGCATGAATTTGAAGCTGGAGGCGCTTCCTGGCAGGTGGTGGTCTTGGATGGCCGTCACAACACACTGCGGGTGGTGGATCAACCGGACTCGTGGGGCGGTGGCGGTGCCATTGATGACGTGCTCGATGCCTCGGGTGCGATCGCGGGCGTGAATGGTGGCTTTTTCTCGACGACCTTTGAGCCGCTGGGGCTGATGATCGCGAACGGTCGGCGGACGGGTGCGTGGCAGGCGAACAAGCTTCTCACGGGATCGCTGGTGGTTTCGCCAGGCGTGCCGCGTCTCGTTTGGAATGCGGAAGGTCGCCGCGAGGCGGGCGTGTCGGATTTCTTGCAAGCGGGACCGCGACTGGTGGATGCAGGAAGGCCGATGACGAGCCTGGATCGCACGAAAAATGCGGCGCGGAGCTTCATCGCGACGAATGGCGGGCACCTGTGGGCCATCGGTGTGGTGCGCAGCACCTCGCTGGCGGAACTGGGACGCCTGCTGGCGATGCGGAGTTTGATTCCCGGCTTTGCGGTGAATCGAGCGTTGAACCTCGATGGAGGTCGCTCAAGTGCGATTCACGCGCGGCTTTCCGATGGCAGCACGATCACCGAGCCGGGCTGGTCCACGGTGCGGAACTATGTGGCGGTGGTGCCGCTACGCTGAGCGACGCATGGCGGTGGCCACGCGATGCACGGTTTGGGTGAGCTCGCCGGCCTCGTAGGGCTTTGGCAGCACGCCGACAAAGCCGCGTTCGAGGAATACCATCTGCACCTCCTGCGTGACGCTGCCGCTGGTGCATACGATGCGGGCATCGCGGTCGAGGGCGAGAATCTCAGTGGCCGTCTCGGTGCCGTTCATGCCGCCGCGTAGGGTGAGGTCCATGAGCACGACATCGGGCGGTGTGCCAGTGCGGTAGAGGCTTTGGTAGATTTTGATGGCGTCCTGGCCGTTGTCGCATTCCACACAGTCGTAGCCGCAGCGTTTGAGGATCATCTGCGCCACGCGGCGGAGATCGTCCTCGTCATCGACGATGAGCACGGTGCCCTTGCCATGCTTGAGTGGCACGGGGGCGTTGTCAGCGGGCGCGGCGGGCTTGGCCGTAGCGGAATCATCGGCGGCACGCAGGATGACACGGAACTCGGTGCCGAGGTTGGGCGTGGAGGAGACGCGGATGTCTCCGCCCATCTCGTCAATGAAGCGTTTGCAGGTCGTGAGACCGATGCCATTGCCATCGGCCTTGGTGGTGAAGGATTCGCGGAAGAGCTTTTTGAGGTTCTCGGGCTCGATGCCGCAGCCGCGATCCCGCACGGTGATCTCAACATGGAGGCCCGCATGGAGCCGCCCATCGCCACTGGTGGGGATACTGATGTTTTTAGCTTCGACATCCATGTAACCACCGCAAGGCATGGCCTGGATGCCATTGAAGACGAGGTTTTGGAGCACCTGGCTGAGCTTCACCGGATCAGCGATGGCAAGGCGAATATCTTCAGTAGCATGCACCCGCACTTGCACATTCGATCCAGCTCCGGCGAACTCGACGGAGTCACGCATGACCGAGGCGACATCGGTGGGCTCTTTCGGCTTCGGCTTGGCTTTGGAGGCATTGACGACCTGTGAGGTGAACTGCTTCGCACGCTTCAGACCAGCAAAGATGAGCTGGAGTTCCTGGGCGACAGGCGAATGCTCCTCCAACTGCGGCAGCAGCGCAGAAAGCCGCGTGATGGCAGGACCGATGAGGTTGTTCACGTCGTGCGTGATGCCTTGCGCCAAGGCAGCGAGGTTTTCTTTGCGGAGCTGAACAGACTGGGCGTCGAGATCATCGGCCGCAGGCGCTTTCGTCGTGGCAACCGCCTCGGTAAGCGGTTTCACGAGCACGATGAACTTGAGCAGCTTGCCCATGTCCGTGAAGACAGGGCGCACCCGCCAGTGGCAGAGCGTGGAGCCCGAGCCACCGAGCCATTGAAGGGAGGCCTCGCAGTCCGCCGCGCCGGCATTGGCGATAGCTTTGCCGAGACAGGCCATAAGTTTCATCGCGTCGGCCTCACTGGCGGCCATTTCGGCCAGGCCCATGCCGCGAAGGCCGGTTTCCGGCTTCGCCCGGGACATCATGACGGCCTGGGAGTTCCCATAAATGACAGGTGGGCCGATTTTCGGATCGGCGGCGGTCGTTTCGACAATCATGACCCCTTCGCCAACTTGATCGAGAGAGGTTCGCAGATAAAAATTAGCCTCTTTGATCTGTTGCAGCGCTTGTTCGAGCGAGGCGAGAGCCGCTTCAGGGGCGGCGGGGAGGACGGGAGAGTCGATCATGGTATTTTCCGCGAAATTTGGCTCTATTAAGCGAGTCCAAATAGTTAAGTAAATCTAAATTTTCGGACAAACCTACCTTTTGAATGTCAAAAATGAGAACAGAGGCATCCGAGCCAAAAAAGCCTAAAGGTCCTGACGCGACCTAAGGGACTCCAAACGGCTCCCCGAAGACTGCCAAAGGCTCACCCATTCCATGCCCCGTGATCAATGCATTTTGCATATGGCAAAATAGACCTTGCCACATTGGACTTCTCATCTAGCATCCGCGCCCCTATGTCCAAAAATGCCGGTATCGCCAAGACGAGGAAAGCTTATTCCAAGCGGTTCAAAATAACTGCCACGGGTAAGGTGCTGCGCCGTAAACAAGGCAAGCGCCATATCCTGCAGAACAAGAGCCGTAAACGGAAACGCAACCTCGGTAAAGTCGCCCTCGTGGCGGAAGTAGATGTCAAAGCCATCAAGGCGAACATGCCGTTCTCCCATCGCTAAGATAACTACACGGTCCTGAAATCAGGACCACGATGAATCTGCCTGATCCCTTCCGGGATCTTCGAACAGGTGAGGCCGACCATCGCTACCCAAACAACAGCCTGATCATAGACAAAGACACATGCCAAGAGCCACCAATGCCCCCGCCAGCCGGAAGCGCCGCAAGCGCGTGCTGGCAAAAGCCAAAGGATTCCGCGGATTTCGCAGCACGCACTTCCGCTACGCCAAGGACGCCGTCCGCAAGGCCGAAACCTACGCCACCCGCGACCGCAAGGCCAAGAAGCGCAGCTTCCGCAACCTCTGGGTCCAGCGCATCAACGCAGCCACCCGCCCCCTCGGCCTGAGCTACTCCCGATTTATGGAGGGCCTCAAAGCCGCCGGCATCACCCTCGACCGCAAAGTCCTCTCCGACCTCGCCATCAAGGACGCCGCTGCCATCGAAGCCCTCGTCCAGCAGGCCAAAGCCGCGCTCGAGCAGAAGGCTGCCGCTGCCCCGAAAGCGTAAATCCGCAGATTCTTCCACCATTTGCACCGCAGCCGGGACGCTTTACGTCCCGGCTGTTTTCTTTTCCGACCTTTCCCTTTTCTGATCCATCATGCTCTCCCAACTCGATTCCCTTAAAACCGACGCCCTCGCTGCTCTCGCCGCCGCGCAGGATGAAGCCACGCTCGAAGCCGTCCGCGTGAACTTCCTCGGCAAAAAAGGCAGCGTCACCGCGCTGAGCCAAAACATGCGGGACGTGCCCGCAGACCTGAAAAAGGAAGTCGGTGCCAAATTGAACGATGTGCGCACCGCGATCACCGACGGCATCGAATCGAAGAAGCTCGCTCTTCAGGCCGCGCTCGATGCCAAAGCCGTCGAAGGCATCGATATCACGCTTCCGGGCCGTCCGGGCACAGGAAACGGCGCACTGCATCCGCTCACGCAGATCCGCGATCTCGCCATCCGCACGCTGCGTCGTCTCGGCTTCATTTTGGCCGAAGGACCGGAGATCGAGACCGAGTTTCACTGCTTCGATGCGTTGAACACACCCGCCGACCATCCCGCCCGCAACGAGAAGGACACCTTCTACCTTCCCGATGGCCGCCTGCTGCGCACGCACACCTCCAGCGTGCAGATTCGCACCATGGAAGCCGCCAAGTCGCTGCCCATCCGCATCATCGCTCCGGGCGCCGCGTATCGCCGCGATGAGATCGACGCCACGCACCTCAGCGTCTTCAACCAGCTCGAAGGCCTCTACGTCTCCAACGACGTGAGCCTCGCCGATCTCAAAGGCACGCTCGAAGCCTTCTTCCGCGAGATTTTCGGCCCAAACACCGCCGTGCGCTTCCGCCCGCATTTCTTCCCCTTCACCGAGCCGAGCTTCGAGATCGACGTGAAACTCGAAGCGAAGGGCAAAGACGCCCGCTGGATCGAAATCGCCGGCTGCGGCATGGTCGATCCCGCCGTCTTTGAAGCCATCAACAAAGCGCGTGGCGACAACCTCTTCGACCCCGAGACCACCACCGGCTTCGCCTTCGGCCTCGGCCTCGACCGCCTCGCGATGATCCTCCACAGCATCACCGACATCCGTCACCTCATCGAAAACGACGTCCGCTTCCTCCAACAGTTCGCCGCTTGATCCAACCCAAGCCGACTGACAAAAAAATGAGGGCAGCAAATTCAGAATCCCGATAAGTCCGATCCTATTTTTCTGCCCCCATTTGCTGTCAGCCAAATCCGAACGTCTCACCGCCTCCTTTCCAGCTATGCAAGTCTCCCTCTCCTGGCTCAGCACTCATCTCGATCTAAGCAGCTACACCGTTCCGCAGCTTTCTGATCTCCTCACCTTCGCCGGTGTCGAAGTCGAGGGCATCGAAGAACGCGGCGTGACCACCGACAAGGTCGTCGCGGCTCAAATCGAATCCTTCGTGCAGCATCCGAATGCCGACAAACTCAGCGTCTGCCAAGTGAACGACGGCACCGGCACTCGCCAGATCGTCTGCGGCGCGAAGAACTTCAAAGCGGGCGACAAAGTGCCGCTCGCACTCCCCGGAGCCGTTTTGCCCGGCGGATTCACCATCAAAGAAGGCAAACTGCGCGACGTGGCGAGCCTGGGCATGATGTGCAGCGGCAAAGAACTCGGCCTCGGCGACGATCACGCCGGTTTGCTCATCATGTCGCCCGATTCGCCCGTCGGCACGCCCTTCAACCAGCTCAATCCGGCCGATGTGCTCTTCGACCTCGAGATCACGCCGAATCGCCCCGATCTCCTCAGCCACCTCGGCCTCGCTCGCGAGCTTAGCGCCCTCACCGGCATCCCGCTCAAAGGCCAACGTGATTACGCCGCTGCAAAAACAAAAACCGCCGGCTCCGACATCAAGCTGGAAGCCGCAGATGCCTGCCCGCTTTACACCGCCCGCCTCATCAAAGGCGTCAAAGTCGGCCCCAGCCCCGAGTGGTTGCGTCGTCGCCTCGAAAGCATCGGCCTGCGTCCCATCAACAGCATCGTGGACATCACGAACTACGTCATGATGGAGATGGGGCAGTCGCTCCACTGCTTCGACCTCGACAAGCTCAGCGGCTCCATCGTCGTGCGCAACGCGAGCGAAGGTGAGCAGATGCTCGCACTCGACGGCCAGACCTACACGCTGTTGGCCGACGACCTTGTCATCGCCGATCAAAAACGCGCCGTCGCCATCGCTGGCGTCATGGGTGGCGAAGAAACCGGCGTCACCGAAGCCACCACGAACGTGCTCCTCGAAGCCGCGTGGTTCACGCCTTCCAACATCCGTCGCACCTCCCGCCGACTCGGCCTCAGCAGCGACAGCAGCTACCGTTTCGAGCGCGGCATCGACCCGCAGCAAGTTCAGGGCGCATCCGAATTCGCCACGAAGCTGATCCTCGAAATCGCCGGAGGCACCGCGGACGACGTTTTGCTCGTCGCCGGCGAAACACCCGTCTTAACGTCCGAAATCACGCTCGACGACGACCGCGCTCGCAAGCTCCTCGGCACGCCCGATCTCTCCAGTGACGAAATCCGCTCCATTTTGACCAAACTCGGCCTCACGCTCGAAAACGGCCGCTGGACCGTCCCCAGCTACCGCGCCGATTTGCAGCGCCCCGTTGATCTCATCGAGGAAATCGCCCGTGTGATCGGTCTCGACCGCGTTCCATCCAAAATGACCGCCGTCGCCGTGCCGAGCGATGCCACGGATCGCGCTTACGACTTCGCCATGACCATCCGTCAGGCCTTGGTCAATCGCGGCTGCTTTGAAGCGCAAACCCTTCGCCTCGTCGCCGACGCTCAACTCGCCGACACCCTCGGCGGCGGCACCGGCGTCGCCGTGAAAAATCCGCTCAGCGAAGACCACACCACGCTGCGCCCCAGCATCATCCCCGGCCTCATCGCCACCGCCGCGCTGAACATCCGCCAAGGCGCCGACCGCCTGCGCTTCTTCGAGCTCGGTCGCGTCTTCCTCAAGCTCCCGAATGGTGGCAGCCGCGAAGAAGAACGCCTCGCCATCCTCATCAGCGGCCCCGTCAGCCCCTCGAGCTGGCACGCCCGCACACCGCAGGCCGCCGACATCCATGAATTGATGGGCATCATCCAAAATCTGCCCGGCCTCAGCCGTGTCAGCATCGAGCCCAAAGCCGTCAAAGAATCCCCCGCGAACTTCCTGCTCACCAGCGAACTCCGCGCCGGCAATCGCAACCTCGGCTGGATCGCCCAACTGCATCCTTCCCGCGCTCGCGACATCAGCGCCCGTCATCCCGTCTATGTCGCCGAACTGCTCCTCAGCGCCCTGCGCCAGGGCAGCACCGGCCCCGCGAAGTTTGAAGAACTCCCGCGCTTCCCCGGCATGACCCGCGACGTCGCCATGGAAGTCCCCGCCGACCTCCCCCACGCCAAAGTCTCCGCCTTCTTCGCTTCCCAAAAAGAGCCCCTCTTCATCGCCAGCGAAGTCTTCGACGTCTTCACCGACCCGAGCGGCCAAAAGATCGCCAAGGACCGCAAATCCATCGCCTGGACCCTCACCTACCGCAGCCCCGAAAAGACCCTCGAAACCGCCGAAGTCGATGCCGCCCACCAGCGCATCCTCGCCGCGCTCGAGAAGGCTCTGCCTGCGACGGTGCGGCGGTAAGCGCCAAGGCGTTTAGCTCTCTTTTCCCACTTTCTCACGTCGCAGCCAGCCGATCAGGATGAAGGCAAGGCCGGCGACGATCATGAAGGTGGAGAAGAACTGCCCTTTGGTGAGGCCCATGATCATGGAGGAGCCGCTATCGGGCTGCCGCACGCCTTCGAGGGCGATGCGAACCACGGCATACAAAACGAAGAATAGCCCCGAAATGATGCCATGCGGCATTTTGGGCCATTTCACGCGGATCATGAGCAGCACGATCGTGAGGAGTAATCCTTCGCCAAATGCCTCATAGAGCTGCGAGGGATGCCGGGGATGCAGGATCGCCTCCAGTTCGGGCCTTCCGCCGCGATGCTGCTCAAACCAGGCGATGATGTCAGGGCTGTGCTGGAGGTAGTCCGGCATGGGGAGCAGTTCCCCGCCCTGCTTCGCAAAATCTTCATGCAGTAGCTCCGTGGGAAATTTCATGGCCCACGGCACGGTCGTCACCCGGCCAAAGAGCTCGCCATTGATGAAGTTGGCGATGCGGCCCAGAAAGATGCCGAGGGGGGCTCCGCACACGAGCGTATCACCGATTCCCGTCCATGAGATGCGATGCTTTCGAGCATACCAAAGGCAATACAGAGCGACCCCCGCGATGCCTCCATGGCTCGCCATGCCGCCTTGCCAGATATAGAGAATCGTCCATGGGCGCTGGATAACCTCATCAAAGTTATACAGCAGCATAAAGCCGAGACGCCCACCCAAAAGGACGCCAAACAAGGCCACACCGGTGATGAAATCCCCCACGTCTTTCTCGGCGATTTGCGAGAGGCCCCGCCGAGCCAAAAATCGCATGACTAGATAGGTAAGGTAAAAACCTGTGACATACGCGAGGCCATACCACTGGATCCCGATCGTATCCGTAAACTGGATGATCTTCGGGCTCAGGTCGTGCAGATAGATAGCGAACATGCTTCTTAGCATTGGCGAGCCTTCCGCCTCCTTCAAACACCAAAAACGAGGCTCCGGTTGCGGCTTGGTGACGCTTTTTTGAAAACCAATTTTTGCCCGTTTCATGACACGCCGCTTCCCGAGCCGCGTACTCCTTCCCGACATGACCCACCGCCGCCATTTTCTCTCCACGCTTGCTTTGGCTCCCTTCTCCCTTCGCGGACAAGAAGCTGAAGCTCCCTCGTTCCCGCCGACGCGAAAAATCACCAAGGGGCCGGGTTTCCACTGGTTCGCCTACTACGACAAGCTGCAGTTCTCGCCGGACAACCGGTTCGTGCTCTCGAATAAGGTCAGCTTCGAGCATCGCTCGCCGACAGCGGAGGATGTGATCGAGGTGGGCATGGTGGACATTCAGGATGGCGATAAATGGATCCCACTGGGCCAATCGAATGCGTGGAACTGGCAGCAGGGCTGCATGCTGCAATGGATTCCCGGCACGGAGTCGAAGGTGATCTGGAATGACCGCGAGAAGGACAAATTCGTCTGCCACATCATGGATGTGAAGACGATGGAAAAGCACACGCTGCCCGCTCCGATCTATGCTTTGAGCCCGAATGGCAAGGAAGCGGTGAGCTGTGACTTTTCCCGCGTGGCCGATTGCCGTCCTGGCTATGGTTACGCGGGCATCAAGGACCGCTTCTTTGACGAGATGGCTCCGGCGGGCAGCGGCGTGACGCAGGTGAATCTCGAAACCGGCGTGGAGAAACTCATCGTGAGCCATGAATTGCTCTCGAAAACCGGCACAGTGATGGAAAACCACCCCGATTCGAAGCATCACGCCTATCATTTGCTCGTGGGACCGGATGGAAAGCGCTTCATCATGCTGCACCGCTGGACGCAGCCGAAGGGTGGCCATCTGACGCGACTGATCACGGCGAACATGGACGGAAGTGATCTACGCATCGTGATCCCGAATGGCTACGCGTCCCATTTCATCTGGCGGGATGCCACGCACATCCTCTCGCAGGGGAAAAACTGGCTTGGCAATCCCGAGTGGGGTGATTTCCTTTTTGAGGACAAGGACAGCGGCATCGTGGCCGAGATCGGTCACGGGGTGCTGGATGGCAGTGGGCATCTCACTTACCTCAAGAACAACGAGTGGATCCTCAACGACACCTATCCCAAAGGCGTGCGCCGTATTCAGACGCCGCATCTTTACCACATCGCCACGAACAAGCGCATCGACCTGGGCTACTTCCCGCAGCCGCCGGAATACAAAGGTGAATGGCGGGTGGACTGCCATCCGCGCAGCAGCCGGGATGAAAAGCTCGTCTGCATCGACGCTCCAGATGGAGCGAACGGTCGCCAGCTTCACCTGATCAACATCGACAGTCTGATGGGGTGATGCGCGCTACTTTTCCTCTTCATCTGGATCAACCGGTCGGCCCTTCAAGCGCAGCTCCACCTCCTGGATTCGGGCGCGAACCACGCGGCGCACTTTGAATTCCGCCTCGCCGAGCTGGCATCGCTCTCCCGGCTTGGGGACATGCCCGAGATAGGTGAAAAGCAGGCCACCGATGGTATCAATGCCGGCAGCCTCGGTCTCGAGGTCGATGCCGAGCTCGTCTTTGAGATGGTCGAGACGTGCGCCCCCATCGAGGAGGAAGCGTCCGTGGCCGAGATCACGAATTTCAGCCGCTTCGCCACGCCAGGGGGCGGCATCGTAGAGCAGCCAGTCGGCGATTTCGCGCCGGCTGATCATGCCTTCGAGGCCGCCGTATTCGTCCACGATGATGAGCGGTGTGGTTTTGTCCCGCAGGTGCTCGTTCAGCGCATCGAGGATGGGCATCGTCTCGGGCACAAAGGCGGGCGTTTGCAGGCAAGCTCGCCAAGAGGGACGCCCGGCGAGCTTCCACGCGGTGGCATCCACGATGCCGAGCACGCTGTCTGGCGTCTCGCCATAGACGATGACGAAGCGTCCGGCGGCCCGTTCGAGCATGGCATTCGTTTTGGCCTCGCCATCCTCGGCGGACATCATCGGCAAATCCACACGCGGTACCATGCAATCACGCACGGTGAGTCCCTCAATCTCCAGCGCCTCGTGGATCATGGCGCTTTCCTCGCTGCCGAGGAGGCCCTGCTCCTCACGCATTTCCACGAGCGTCTCGAATTCATCACGGGTGACAGGCAGGCGCGTCTTCACATGCTGCGGCACGAATTTGAGCAGCAAGGCATCGGCGGTGCGGTCCACGATGCTCGTAAGCGGATCGAGCACGCGGCGCAGCGGGCGCAGGAGCCTCAAGCTAGCCAGAAGGACCACGGCGGGCGCTCTGGCAGCGAAAAATTTGGGCACCATGTCTCCGAGAATCACCGTGCTGAGGAATAGCAGGGAAGATGCCAGCCAAGGATTCCATCCCATGACTTTGAGCGGTCCGGTGACGATCCACACGCCGATGGCAGCGAGGGAGAGGTTCAGCGCGGCGGAAAGGAGCTGCGCCTGCTGGAGCGGGGCGAAGGGATTGGCGCTGATTTCTCGCAAATGCCGGGCCACAGAGCCCTCGCCAGCTGCCTGGAGCTGCTTTTCCACATCGCGAACGCTATGAATCGCCGTCTCCGCCGCGGAAATGACCGCGAGCAGAGCGAGGAGGGCGAAATAAAGCAGGAGAGCGGGAATGAGCATCGGTCTTGAAGCAAGGCCACGGCCAGTGTGAAGCGCGGAAGGCCTGCGGGCAACCTTCGTTCTTGCCAGAAGCATACCGGTTTGATAGTCACGCGGTGTTTATGCGCCCATTTATCGCCTCCTTTCTCCTCCTCGCCTCCGCCGCCACGATCGCGGCGGCGGAAAAAATCAAAGTCCTCATCGTGGACGGCCAGAACAACCACAAGTGGGACATCACCACGCCCGTGCTGAAGCATGCGCTGGAGTCCAGCGGGGCCTTCACGGTCGAAGTGAGTACCTCTCCGCCGAAAGGTTCACCGCCCGAAGCCTGGCATGCCTTTAAGCCCGACTTCGCCGCCTACAAAGCTGTCGTGAGCAACTACAACGGCGAACCCTGGCCGCAAAACGTGCGTGACGCGTTCACGAAGTATGTCGCCGCAGGCGGTGGTTTCGTCTCCGTGCACGCGGCGAACAATTCCTTCCCCGAGTGGAAGGAGTACAACGACATGATCGGCGTGGGCGGCTGGGGCGGTCGGAATGAGAAAAGCGGCCCCTGGCTCTATGTGAAGGATGGAAAGCTCTTCCGCGATACCAGCGCCGGCAATGGCGGTGCCCACGGCCCGCAGCACGAATTCATCGTCGAAATCCAAAACAGCGAGCACCCCATCACCCGCGGCCTGCCCAAGCGCTGGCTGCATTGCAAAGACGAGCTTTACAGCAAACTCCGCGGCCCCGCCGAGAATGTCGAAATCCTTTCCTCTGCGAAATCCGACCTCACCGCCGTGCAGGAGCCGAACAATCTGGTGCTCAAGTATCATCAAGGCCGCGTCTTCCACACCACGCTCGGCCATGCGGACTACTCGATGCTGGATCGTGGCTTCTTCACGATCATCCAACGCGGCACTGAATGGGCCGCCACGGGAGACGTGGAGCAGACAGCCGCTGTGCCGGCGGATTTCCCCACGGAAGCCGCTGTGAGCGTGGTGAAGCTGGAAGGCTATCCGAAGCAGGAAGCTCCCAAACCGAAGAAATAAGCTTTCTTCACCTGAACCACTCTCTTTTGAGAGTGGTACCCCGAGAAGGACTCGAACCTTCGACCAATTGATTAAGAGTCAACTGCTCTACCAACTGAGCTATCGAGGCATTTTTCGTTGGAGGACGCGTGTGTTAGACGGCTGGGAGATGAATGCAAGCTGGAATTTTCCGGTGAACGAAGGTGGCGGGAGATTCTCACCCCGCATCAAGGGCCATTAAAAATCCACAGAAGCGAAGGATCAAGCCGCGCATTGAAATGGCGTGTGGCTTGCTGCTATAAGCTAGCATGAATTGGAACCTCAAATTCGCGACCCAGAATGAAGAGCTGCTCTTCGTCGTGCTCTGCATCCTGGCCGGCCTGCTGCTGATCGCCTTCATCCGCATCATCCTGCTGCTGCGCCAGCGTCGGCAGATGCAGGAGCGTTCTGAAAAGCTCGAAAAACAGATCCTCGACCAGCAAAAGAGCATCCTCGACATCCGCTCCGATGCGAATGCCTGGCGTGGCGAAATGCAACGGCAGTTTGATGCCTTCCGGGCCGAGTCCGCCAAGCGCCTCGAGGATGCCGACATGCGCACCGCAGGCACTTCGAACCGCCTCGACATCGCCACCGAGCAGCATGAGCGCCGAGTCTTTGAACTCCAGGCCTCGCTCGATGCCGCCCGCCGCATGTGCTCGGAACTTCCTTCTGCCAAAGCCCGCATCATCGAGCTGGAAAGACTGCTCGCAGGATCTGCTCCGGCAGCCTTTCAGCATGCGGCCCCTAGTTTCTGCGAGGAGCAGATGGAAGAACTGGCCGCTGCCACCAAGGCAGTTTCAGGTTCTGCTGTCCTTCCCATGCTTCCCTCCATGGAAACGCTGCTCTCCCAGCCTTCCGCGACGGAGCCTGCCCCAGATGAATCCGTTTCCCAGCTTCAGCAGCGCAATGCGGAGCTTCAACGAGCCCTCATCCTTGCCCGCCGTCGCAAGCCCTCCACACGAGCAAAGCCACGCGGTCGTTGAATGGTCATGCATCACGGCTAAAGGCCAGGATGACCCGATTCCGCGCTGATCTCCTTTTGCTGGCCTGCGCCGCCATCTGGGGATTCGCGTTTCTGTGTCAAAAACGGGCCATGGAGCATGTGGGGCCATTTTGGTTTGTGGCGATCCGTTCGGTGCTCGCTTGTCTCGCGTTGGCACCGCTGGCATGGCGGGAGTGCCTTGGCAATCATGGCCGTGTGACCAAGCCAGAGATGCTTCGCGTCGGAATCGCAGCTGGCGTGGCCTTTTTTGGCGCTGCAGCCCTTCAACAAACAGGGCTCGTCACGGCCTCCGTGACGAACTGCGGCTTTCTCACCGCCTTGTATGTCGTCATCACGCCCTTCCTCGCTTGGTTGATGCTCGGGCAGCGGCCTGGGCCTTGGATCTGGGTGGCGGCCGTGCTGTCGTTTTTCGGAACCTGGCTGCTCGGAGGCGGATCGCTCGCCGCCCTCTCAAGAGGAGACTGGCTGGTGGCCGCCTCAGCATTGCTTTGGGCACTGCACGTCGTCATCACGGGCATCGGGGCCCGTCTCGGCATGGTCGCCACCTTCACGGCGGTTCAATTCGTCGTCGTCGCACTCCTTGCAGGCATCACCGCGTCCTTTTTGGAGCCGCTCCGCTTCACGTCGGTGGTCCAAGCAGCCCCCGATTTGCTCTACGTCGGCATTTTATCCAGTGCGCTGACCTTCACCCTGCTCGCCGTGGCCCTTCGTGCCACCCGCGCTGCGGAAGCCACGGTGATTCTCTCGACGGAATCGCTCTTCGCGGCCTTCGGTGCCTACCTTCTCCTTGGCGAGCGCCTTGAGTTCATCGGCTGGCTCGGCGCGGGCACGATTTTCATCGCGACCATGGTCGTGCAGATGCCCGGAAGGTCAGCGGTGGCGAAGGAATGATTTTGTTCCCAAAGCATGCCCACCATGCTAAAAACCGCGCCGCATGTTTCCACCCGTTCTTCGTCATGCCTTGCTGCTCTGTCTTGGCGCTCTTTTCGCTCGGGCGGAGGTGCCGTTTGGCATTCATGTGGTGGATGAGCACACCGGACGCGGCGTGCCGCTGGTGACGCTGCGCACGACGAATCACATCAGCCTCACCACCGATAGCGCGGGCTGGATCGCCTTGGACGAACCGGGGCTCATGGAACGCGAGGTGCACTTCTCCGTGAGCAGTCCAGGCTATGCGATCGCCAAGGACGGCTTTGGCTTTGCCGGTGTGAAGCTCACTCCGAAACACGGCACGAAGGCGGAGGTGAAAATCATGCGCACGTGCATCGCCGAGCGCCTCTATCGCATCACCGGACAGGGCATCTATCGTGACAGCACCCTGCTTGGCATTGAGGCACCGCTGCCAAGACCGAATCTCTTCGCCGATGTGATGGGGCAGGATTCTGTGCAGGTCGCCGAATGGAAAGGCAGACTCCTCTGGCTGTGGGGCGATACGCAGCGGCCGAACTATCCCCTCGGCAATTTTCACACCACCTGCGCCTGGAGCGATGTGCCGGACAAAGGCGGCCTCGATCCGAAGGATGGCATCCATTTTGAATACTTCATCGATGAAGCGGGCGTAGTGCGCAAGATGCTGCCCATCAACGAACCCGGCATGGTGTGGCTCTTTGGCCTGCTCGTGTGCAACGACGCAAACGGCACGGAACATCTCGTGGCGCATTACTCCCGCTGGAAGGATCTCGGCAAGCGGCTGGAGCATGGCATCGCCGAATTCGATGAGGAAGAGCAGCGCTTCCGACGCGTGGCCTTGCTGGGCGAGGAGTTCACCTGGCAGCACCCGCAAAACAACACCGTGCGAGCCCGCGGCACGGGCGCGGATGGCGTGGAGCGTGACTACTTCTACTTCGCCACGCCCTTTTGTGTCACCCGTGTGCCAGCGACCTATGAGGACGTGCAAAACACCTCCAGCTACGAAGCCTTCACCTGGTCCGCCGAGATGAAAGAGCATGTCTGGCAACCCAGTGAGCCTCTCACGCAGGACGCAGAAGCCACGCTGATCAAAGAAGGCAAACTCGCGAAGGACAAAGCCTATCTCCAGGTCAAAGACGCCACCTCGGGTCAACCGCTGACGCTTCACGGCGGCAGCGTGCATTGGAATGCCCATCGACAGCGCTGGATCATGATCGCCGTGCAAAAGGACGGCAAGGAATCCCATCTCGGCGAGGTGTGGTATCTCGAAGCGCAACAGATCGAAGGCCCATGGCGCAAGGCCGTGAAGATCGCCAGCCATCCGAAGTACTCCTTCTACAATCCCAGCCACCACGCCTTCTTCGACCAGCAGGGCGGCCGATACATCTACTTTGAAGGCACCTACGCCGAGACCTTCTCCGGCAATCCCGTGGCCACGCCACGCTACGATTACAATCAGCTCATGTACCGCCTCGACCTCGATGATCCGCAGCTCAAAGCGGCGCAGGAGTGAGCGTGAAGCTTTGATGTGCCCCTCACCCCAGCCCCACTGCCATTTAGTTGGCGATCAGGCCTGCAACGCTGCTTCGACTGCCAGTCGTAGCTACGGCAGCCGCCGCGAGGCGTAGCTTCGATTGGCAATCGAAGTCGAACGTCGCCTGGCTTCGCCTCGTGGCTAAACTAAATGGCAGTGCACCCCAGCCCTCTCCCCGGAAAACGCTTCATCCGCGAATTTCGCTTCTCACCGGGGCGAGGGAGTTCGCTTTCAGGTAACTCCCCCCGCTCACTGCGTGCGATTGCTCCATGATCTTCATACAGGGAGAGGTGAGGTGAGGGGAACACCCAGACCTTCCGACGACTAGGCAGGCGTGATCACCACAAAGCCAGCCTCATCCAGTGCGAGTCCCGCTGGCAGGCTTTCCAATGCCAGACCGGGCAACAACCTTCCCAACGTGCCAGCACGAATGCCTAACTGCGGTTCCTCGCCCTCCGCAGCGGGCGGATTCGGAACCTCTGAACTGATGAGCAAACCGCTCGCACCATCCAAATAGCCACGCAGCACCTTCGGAGCCGTCAACGCGGCGATTTGAGCCGCATCGGCATCGAAGCAGAAAAATAGCCGCTCACCTTGGCCAGCCTGTGAAACGCTCGCGAGGCCGCCAAACACCACCACCGGTGCTCCCGCCGCTTCCACTCTGCTTTCGATGATTTTGGTGCCAGGAAGCAGACGCGCCAGTTCACGCACCGTGCGATGAAGCACGCTTCCGGCGGGTTCGAGGCACAGCAGCACATCGCCCGCCCGATGCCATTCCGTCTCGCGAAGCCTCAAGCCATTCGTGAAAGCCACGCGATCCTCTCCCGCATGCTCCCACACGGTACGTTCCATCATCGCTGTCTCACCCATTGCCAGCAGCGTGCGGCGGACCGAGGCCGCATCCCCCGCTTTCGCGTCCACCGGCTCACCAAACCTGACCGTGACCGGATAGCGGAACTGGCGCGGTCGTTTCTTGAAAAACCCGCCGCCTTGAAAGGAAAAAATGCTCCCATACAGCCCATCCAGCCACACAGGCATCACCTTCGCGTGCCCTTGGCGGGCCATCAGCTCGAAGCCCTTGCGCAGCTCATTCACCATGCCGTGCCGCGTGATCTCTCCTTCGGGAAAAAGGCACACCAGCCCGCCTTCCTTCAGCGCCGTGGCCACGGTGCGCACCGCATCCTTCGCCCGCGTCGCCGAGATTGGCACCGTGCCCACATAGCGCAGGAAGCCATTCATCCACCACACATGATACAACGCATCCCACATCACAAAGCGCAGCGGCCTCGGGCACGCCGCCGCCAGGATCAGCGCATCCATGTAGCTCACATGATTGGAGAGTATCAGCACGCCACCACCTGCCGGCACACGCTCCGGGTGGATGGCTTTCACATGATAGATCATGCGCACTAAGCCCAGCACGGCACCCACGATCAGGCGGAAGAGCAGGCTGCGTGGTGGTTCCGGAGCAAAGGACGAGGAGGTTTCAGACATTCTGCGTTCGATAGCAGCATTCGCTCCACCGTCAAAGCCCACACCGGGCTAGGCTCACAAACTCAATCCCGCCGCGAATGCTGGCGCACTTCGGCGGCATCGAGCACGCGGTCGTAGATCACCACCTCGGCCATGCGGCCGGCGAAGGGGCGGCGGAGCTTCGCGATATCCTGACCGGGACGGAATTCGAGTGCCCCGAGTTGCAGGAGGGCTTCCACACTCTCCGGCGCGGCATCGCTTTGCGCGGGGCCGATGAGCTGGCCATCGAGGTAGAGCTGCATCGTGCCCGCCTGCTGCTGGGCGACGACGTGATGCCATTGATAAGGCAGCGCGGCGTTCGTGCCAGAGTAGAGATTCAAACCATCGCGATGACCGGGCGGCCAGCGCAGCAGGTAACGCAGCACACCCGGCCCCACGGCCTCGCCGGGTCGGCGCCCACCCATTTCGACGAGACCGATGTGTGGGCGAGTGGCATCCGCTGTGGTCAGAGCAGCCACGGCCATCTGATCGAGCGTTTCGGGCATGAACCAAAACTCGATCGCATAACCGGAGCTCGGTGTGGGCCAGGGTTTTTCCGCATGTAGCACACCGGGGCGTTGGCGGCCGTGAAAGCGGGCACTGGTAGTAATCTCCACATCGCCGCTGATGAGCAGGGCTGGGCCGCCTTCGATTGCATTGGGAATGCGCCCCTCGACGAGGCAGTTGAGCCGCCAGTAGTGAGCGGGTTTCGACGCGAGGATGCGTCGAGTGTGATCGGCGGACCAAGGCATCTCAGGCACGGCGGGTTCGATGGCGTCGAGAAAGTTCACTTCATCGCTGAGGCCGATGACGCCGCTGCTGGAGTCGAGACTGGCTTTTTCGTGCTCGTTGAGCACGGCGGTTCGCAGGCCAGCCTGACCGGGGATGCGGGCGGAGAGCTCCGCCTGACCTTCAAACACATTCACATCGGTCTTTCCAGTCTTCGCGACCGAGATGCCGAGCACCGTGCCGAGGTCCGTCACGTCGCCGCGCGGCGTTTCGACGCAGAAACCTTCCGCACCGGGCGGCACCTGGGTGCGCAGCCGGCCCTCGCGACAGATCACTCGGCTGACGCTCCGCACCTGCAGGTCCGCAGGACCTTCCACATCGAGGATCACGCCGTTGATGAAAAGCAGCCGCGCCTTGCCGCTAGCCAGTTGCAGCCGCTCCGCTCCGATGGGCTGGCTTGCTACTTGAGGCGAAGCAGGCACCAGCACGGCGAGCGTTTCGCCGCGATGAGTCGTCGTCGGTTGTTGAAACACCAGCAAGGCCGCCAACACCACCACCGCAGCAGCAGCCAACGCCGTGGCCCATCGCCAGCGGGCGCTGACGAAGCGCAACGGCTCGCGACGCACGTTTTGCATGAGGGAGTCTTCAAAGCCGTCCTCCATCACGGTCAGCGGCGGCTCGTGCAGGCCCAGTTCCTCATGCAGCGCGATCCAGCGCGGATCGGGTGCCTGCGCTACTTTCGTCAGAGAAAGCGTCCACACCTCGCGGGCCAGTTCGGCGCGGAACGCTGCCTCGTGGCGAATTTTTTCCAGCAGCGCCTCCACACGGCCATCCGGCAGTTCGCCGCCCTGCCAGGCGATGAGGGCATCTTCGAGGTCAGTTTTCATGGGCAAGTTCACGGGTGATGCATTCGCGCAGCAGGCCGAGGGCGCGGTATTGCAGTTGGTAAATGGCGGCGGGGCTCGTTTTCATCTCACTGGCCAGCGTAGCGGCCTTGCCGCCATCAAGAAGCGTCCGCACGACGTGTCGGATGCGCTCCGGCAGCTTCGCGATACACAACAGCATGGCCTGAAGCTGCTCCGACTTCGTTTCCGAGGCCGCCGCGTCGAGCTCGCCATGCAGCAACTCCGCCGCCTCGTGACGAAAGCGCTCCAGCCGCGATGACTGGCGATACGTTTGCTCAAAAAAGCGCAGCAGCTTGTTTCGTGCGATGCCGCGCAGCCATGCGCCGAAGTCCTGCCCGCGCTGAAAGCGGTTCAGGCTGCGATACGCGGTGATAAAGGTCTCCTGCGCGAGATCGTCCACGTCATCGAGGTGAAACAACTGACCCGTTAGGTAGGCACGCAACCCAGGGCTGTATTCGCGCACCAGCGGCAGAAAAGCATCCGGCTGGCCACGCAGCACGTGATCCAGGGCGGAGTTGATCTGATCGGGGGAAAGCATCGCCTTCCAGTTTCCTGCTCGCGGCCGGTTCTCACAGAAAAAAGTGCGATTTTTCGTGTGAGATTCCCGCCGGAACCCGAAATCAAAGGGCAAACGCGTCCTTTGCGCTGCGTATAAGTTTCCCGCCTCAATGAACCGCCTTGCCTTCCTACCTGCCTTGATCGCCACCGCGTCCTCCCTGCACGCGGCGGGCACGATCTCGTTCAACCGCGACATCCGTCCCATCCTCAGCGAAAACTGCTTCGCCTGTCATGGCTTTGACCCAAAGCATCGCGAAGGCGATCTGCGGCTCGACACCTTCGAAGGTGCCACACAGGACCGCGATGGCGCACGCGGCATCGTACCGGGAGATTTGAGCAAGTCCGACGCCTGGCAGCGAATCATCAGCGAGGACAAGGACGAGGTCATGCCGCCGCCGAAGTCTCACAAGCCGCCGCTCACCGCCAAACAGCGCGAGACCATCAAAGCCTGGATTGAGCAAGGTGCCAAGTATGAGGCCCACTGGGCCTTCATCCCGCCACAAAAGCACGCGGGAGCTGGCATTGATCACTTCATCCAGAAGCGCCTCGCCGAGGAAAACCTGAAGCCTTCTCCCGAAGCCGATCCCGCCACGCTCATTCGCCGCGTCTTCCTCGATCTCACCGGCCTGCCACCATCTCCGGCTGATCTGACCGATCTTTCCGATTGGTCCGATGCCAAATTCACCGCCCTCGTAAACCGCCTCCTCTCCAGCAAACACTACGGCGAGCGCTGGGGCCGCTGGTGGCTCGATCAGGCCCGCTACGCAGATTCCAATGGCTACTCCATCGATGCACCGCGGCAGATTTGGAAGTTTCGCGATTGGGTGATCGATGCGCTGAACAAGGACATGCCCTTCGATCAATTCACCATCGAGCAGCTCGCCGGCGATTTGCTTCCCAAAGCCACCGAGAGCCAGATGATCGCCACCGGCTTCCATCGCAACACGCAGATCAATCAAGAAGGCGGCATCGATAAAGAACAGTTTCGCATCGACAGCGTCTTCGACCGCGTGGCGACGACGGGCAGCGTGTGGCTCGGTCTCACCATCGGCTGCTCGCAGTGCCACGATCACAAGTTCGATCCCATCGCGCAGAAGGAGTATTACCAGCTCTTCGCCTTCCTGAACAACCAGGACGAGCCGGAGATGAAGGTCTTTGACCCCAAAACCGACGTAAAAGGCCTCACGGAGGAGTTCAAGGAGGTCGAGGCGAAGATCAAAGCCTACATGAAGGAGCACGCTGCCGAACTCGATGCCTGGGAAGCAGGGATCACACCGGCGATCAAGAAGAGCCTGAATGCCACCATCGTGAAAACCCTCGCGATGCCGAAGGCGAAACGCGGCTTCGTGCAGAACCAGACCCTGTTTGCCGCCAGCATCGGCGGTGTGGGACCTTTCCGTGAACTGAACGACCGCCACAAGGAACTCGACACGCTGCTCAACAAGGGCACCACGACCCTCGTGATGAAGGAAACGGCCAAACCGCGCAAAACGACGGTTTTCATCAAAGGCGACTTCACACGTCCCGATGTCGAAGTGCAGCCCGGAACGCCTTCGGTACTTCATCCCTTCGAAACGACCTCCAAACAGCCGAACCGGCTCGATTTGGCCAAATGGATCATGAGTCCAAAAAACCCGCTCACCGCCCGTGTAATCGTGAACCGCGTCTGGCAGCAGTATTTCGGCCGCGGCATCGTGGAGACGGAAAATGACTTCGGCTCGCAAGGAACGCTTCCCAGCCATCCTGAACTCATCGACTGGCTCGCCACCGAGTTCCTGTCGAAGAAATGGAGCCTCAAAGAGCTGCATAGGCTCATCGTCACCTCGAAGACCTACCGCCAAAGCTCCGCCAATCGCCCCGATTTGATCGAGAAAGACCCGCAGAACTACCTTCTCGCCCGCCAGACACGTTTGCGCCTCGACGCCGAGGTCGTACGGGATGTCTCGCTTGCCTCAAGCGGCCTGCTTTCGTCGAAAATCGGCGGTCCGCCGGTCTATCCGCCGATCCCCGATGGCGTCATGGGCCAGGGGCAGGTGAAACGCGTGTGGAGCGTGAGCAAAGGCGAAGATCGCTATCGCCGCGGCCTCTACACCTTCATCTACCGCGCCTCGCCGCCGCCCTCTCTCACGGTCTTCGATGCCCCAGAAGGTTTCAACAGCTGCACCCGCCGCATCCGCAGCAACACGCCGCTTCAGGCGCTCACCTTGATGAACGACAGCAGCTTCTTCGAGTTCGCCACCGCCTTGGAGAAGATCATCCAGAAAGACGGCCTCGAAACCGCCTTCAAACGCTGCACCTCTCGTGCCCCGAAGCCCGATGAGCTCGCCGTGCTGAAGAAACTCGATTCGCTCAACGCAGCACGCACCCTCCTCAACCTCGATGAAACCGTCACTCGTGAATAAGTCCATGAAACTGCTTTTCACCCTCCTTCTCACCTCCCTGCCCTTGCTCGCTGCGGATCCGGTTCGCGCCTTCATCGACGACACCCAGCCCGGTTTCCGCGATTTGAAGTCCGAGGATTTTACGAAAGTGAACAGCGCCGACGACACCTGGAGCTGGAAGGACGGCGTGCTGCACTGCACCGGCAAGCCGGTGAGCGTGATGCGCACCGTGAAGGAGTTCAAAAACTTCGAGATGGTCGTCGAGTGGAGCCATCAAAAGCCCGCCGGGAACTCCGGTGTCTTTGTGTGGGCCACGCCGGCCTCGATTGAGAAGCTCACCGCCGCAGCAAAGCCCGGCCTGCCGCAGGGCATCGAGGTGCAGGTGCTCGATCATGGCTACACGGACAAGGTCAAAGCCGCTGGCGGCAAGACCGACTGGTTTGGCACGAATGGCGATGTGTTTCCCGTCGGCGTGAAGATGACGCCCTTCCCGCCTGTTTCGCCCGATGGCAGCCGCAGCTTCCCTCGCAAGCACCTCGCCAAAGGCCACGGCGAATGGAACCACTACTACATCCGCGCCATCAACGGCGAAGTCCGCCTCTGGGTGAATGGCGAGGAAGTCAGCGGCGGCACCGCCTGCACCCCCGCCCAAGGTTTCCTCTGCCTCGAAAGCGAAGGCTCCCCCATCCTCTTCCGCAAACTCCGCATCCGCGAACTGCCGTGATGCCAGTCTCTTTGAACAGCGCCGCCACCGAACTTGCCAAGCGTGCCTGGCAGACCATACTCGTTCCCCATGATCACCGACCCGGACCAAATGCGAGCCTTGCGACTGGCGCAGCCATGCGTCTCCTCGCAAGACATCGATCGTCAGATCAAAGCTGGGCTAGATGCGACGCGGATCGCGAAACAGAAGTGGCTGAACTCCGCGAAGCCCAAGCCGATCTCCAACTCTCGCGCACGTTCAAAGCGCGTGGTGGCGGCGGCGAGCATCTGATCTTCCGGGCGGAGCCTCACGATGGATTCATCTACAAAGCCACCTGGCGTGAGCAGTTCGGATTTGTGCCCGGCCTCGATGCCCGTGGTCGTTGGCGGCTGCTGAAAGCCACGCCATCGCAGTATTTGCTACGTTGCGGCTTGGCGAATGCGGTTTTTGGCGATGACATCCAGCTATACTCCATCGCCCAAGATCAGGCAGGCGATTCGGTCGTGCCGAGCATCATCACCTCTCAGCCTTTCATCGTTGGCACTCCTGCGGAGGAAAAGGAGATCGTAGCCTACCTCAAGAAGCTCCGCTTTGAGCCTCTGCCTTCCGCCTCGCATCGCCCGTCCGGACTCCATGATGTGTGGTGCCGTCGCCACGACTCGATGGTCATCTGCGATGCCGTCTCGGGTAATTTTGTTCGCACGCCCAAAGGCGAAATCGTCCCGATTGACCTCCCTTCCTGCATTCTGCCCGGACTTTAAACACAGGCCATTCACTTTTTATCTTTATGAACCCTCTGCTTCATCAAACTCGTCGTCATTTCTTCAGCCGCTGCGGCATTGGAGTCGGCTCCATGGCGTTGTCATCGCTCATGGCACGCGATGCCGCTCTCGCACCCAAGAAGACGCATTTCCCGGCGAAGGCGAAGAACGTTATTTTCCTCTTCATGGCGGGCGGCCCGTCGCAGTTGGAGACCTTTGAATACAAGCCGCTGCTCACGAAGCTCAATGGGAAGCCCATTCCGGAGAGCTACACCAAAGGAAAGCGCTTTGCCTTCATGGACAGCAGCCATCGCAGCGACCTGCTGGGGCCGAAGATCGGTTTCAAGCAGCACGGTCAATGCGGCGCGTGGGTGAGCGATTACCTGCCGCACACGGCGAAGATCGTCGATGACATCAGCCTCGTCACCACCTGCAAGACGGATCTCTTCAATCATGCGCCGGCAAAGATGTACATGAACACCGGCAGCGGCCTTTTCGGCCGTCCGAGCATGGGTGCGTGGGTTACCTACGGCCTCGGCAGCGAATGCGATGATCTGCCGGGCTTTGTGGTGCTTCAAAGTGGCCCGCGTGGTCCGCGCGGCGGCGCGGTGCTCTGGGGAAGCGGCGTGCTGCCGACGACGTATCAAGGCGTGCCGCTGCGCAATCAGGGCGACCCGATTGTGAACCTCTCCACGCCGAATGAGATCAGCGCCGCGCAGCAGCGGCAGGTGGTGGATGCCGTGCGTGAGCTGAACATGAAGCGCCTCGTCGAAACCGGCGATCAGGAGATCACCACCCGCATCAACGCCTATGAAATGGCCTTCCGCATGCAGACCAGTGCCCCAGAACTGATGGACACCAGCGGCGAATCCCAGGCCACGCTGGACCTTTACGGCATCAAAGATCCGAAGGAGACCAGCTTTGCGCGAAACTGCCTGCTCGCACGCCGCCTCGTCGAGCGAGGGGTGCGTTTTGTGCAGCTTTACGACACGAATTGGGACCACCACGGCGGCCCCACCGAGAATTTGGAGAAGCACATGCCACTCAAATGCAAGGACATCGATCAGGCGAGCGCCGCGCTCGTGAAAGACCTCAAACAACGCGGCCTGCTCGATGACACCATCGTCATCTGGGGCGGTGAATTCGGCCGCACACCGATGGGCGAGGTGCGCGAGTCCACCGGACGCAATCACCACATCGACGCTTTCACGATGTGGTTCGCCGGCGGCGGCTTCAAAGGCGGCATCACCCACGGCGTGACCGACGAATTCGGCTTCGGAGCCATCGAAAACCCCGTCCACGTCCACGACATTCACGCCACCATCCTCCACCAACTCGGCATCGACCACGAAAAGCTCACCTTCCGCTCCCAAGGCCTCGACTTCCGTCTTACGGGCGTCGATCCCGCGAAAGTGATCAAGCCGATCTTGGCATAGAGACGAGTCTCTCCTGGCATGTGCCAAATACAGGTGGAGCAGTTAGGAAGAAGGCATGATTTAAGATCACCCCGTGAAAATTTTAATCTCACTTTTGGTGCTCGTTGCTCTGGTCCAGGCGGCTGCAAAGATCGAATCACGCAGCGTGAAGGACCAAGGTCTCCTATGCTCAGGCTGCCAGTTATTGGCTGTGGTATCAGTCGCACTGTTGGGGCAAGAGAATTGGCACCTGGTCACCTGCGGCATTCTCCTCGCCCTCGTCGATGCAGCGATCCTATTTTGGATTTCGCGTCGTTGAAGAGCAAGGCGCACGAGCTTCGATGAAATCGCGGCCAAGCAAGTCTGCAGACAGACCTGAGTTACACGTTTTGAAACGGGGACATTCCTCATGAAACCGCGAGCGTTCAGAATGAATTGAGCCATAATCTCGCGGTCATGGCTTCTTTCTTTTCCTCCCTGTGCGGCACTTGTGGCCGCAGTTACCAGTCGTTGATGATGCGGGCCGCAAAGGCAGGTGGCCCCCTTTCCGGACTCGTGGGCCTGGCGGCAGATCTGGGCACGCCGGTGGCGAATTTCATCCTGTGGCTCACGATTGGCACAGGCTGCCTCACGCTGCTCGCGGGCATCTTGTGGTTCGGCGGGCAGCAGCGGAAGCTGCGCCGCGCCCTCGCGAACGGTCAGGCCAGCCAGGAAGAAATCGAGCGGGCCACCGAGCACAACGTGTGGAGCGTGAGCTTTGCCTTCGGTCTCGTCTCGACCATCGTACTTTGTCTTTTCATGGGAGCGCAGAAGCTGGCGGCAGAAGAGGACAAAGGGGTGCTCGCCACGCTCGTCCCGGCATTGGAGAAAATGCAGCAGTCCTTGCTAAAGGTGGAGAAGGGTGTGGCGGAGGTGAAGCAATCCACCGAACGCATTGAGACGAAGACTGAAACCATCGTGGAAACACAGAAGCAGGTGCTCGCGAAGCTGGAGGACATGAGCGCGGTGTTTGAGCAGGCCGCGAACGGCGGGGCGATCATTGCCAGCCCTTCCACTCCGGCGGAGCACTACCACAACGCCCGAATGCACGAGCTGAAGGCCGACTTCGCCAGTGCCCGCAAGAGCTACAATGCCTTTCTCGCCAGCGGTGTGGACTTCATCGACCCTTATCTGGCCTACACGGATATGCTGAAGGTGCAGGATGGCCTCGAAGGAGCCCGGGAGATCGTCACCGCCATGCGAAAGAGCAACCCAAGCACGAGTCTCGAGACGGCCGCCGCCCTGCTTTTGCTCAAAGAACCTCGGATCGCCGCTTTGAAGTCCATTTTTGAAAAACAGCCGGAATTCGCCCCGGCGGCCTATTTTCTCAGTCGCGAGTTTTCTCTCGAAAAACTCGGTGAGCAGACGCTCGCCGACAAACGTGAGGAGAAGGTGTGGTTGGAGAAATTCCGTGCTCTGGATGCTGCCGGAAAGCTCCAGCGGCATGTGATGGACAAGAAGCAGGCCAAAACATGGCTCGAAGATGCCGAGGCCCGCTATGCCAAGCTCAACGCAATGCCCGCCGCCGTGCTGGACAATCCGGTGACGCTCTCCGCCACGCAATCGAACCAAGGGTGGATGTTGAATCTTGGCTTCGCGGACTACAAAATCAAAAGCGTGGAGTATCAACTCGATGGCGAAGTTGGTTTCAAATCCACCGGCTTTGCCAACATGACCAATCCGCAGACCGGCCTGCCCATGCCAAGCCAGACGATCATGGTCGCCACGCTCACGCCCGGCGACCACAAGCTGGAGGTGCGCTACACCGACATGGCGGACAAGCTGAACGGCCCCTTCACGCTCAAGCTGAACACGGCCGAGGCCGCCGTGAAATCCGGCAAGGCCATGCTCGACATGAGCGGCCCGTCTTGGCTCAGCATCCAAAATGGCAATGTGTACTTCACCGGCGTGCTCGTGCATCGCGGCATCCTCCAAAGCATCCGCTATTCGTTCGACAGCGAGAGCCTCGACAAAGAGTTCCCGTTCTCCCCGCCGAAGCCCGGCGAGGGACCGTATGAGATTGGCGATGCGCTTCCTTTTCTCAAAGCGCCTGCCGGTTTGAAGTTCGTGGCACTTCAACTGACCTTCATCGACGGCACCAAGTCCGAGCTGAAGAAGTATCCCGTGCCTTGATGGAGATCCGTTCGCTGATCACACGTTGGCCTTCAGCCAGGTGAAGCTGCGTTCGCATTCGCCTTTCTGGTAGGCGATCTCGGCGTCTTTCTTGCCGGGGCCGTCAGGGGCTTTGAAGCTATCGATCTTTTTGCCTTTCTTGGCGAGGTCGAGCCAAGCTTTGTACATGTCACTGTCGCGGTGGCCGGGGAAGATGGTCCAGAAGTCGTCCTTGGTGACTTCAAAGGCCCGAGCGAAGCCGGAGATCGTCTCCACTTGAAGCGGCACACCGGGGGCGAGTTCGGCGAAGCGTTTGGCGTAGGCTTTGAAGTCGATGAGGCCTTCGCCGATGGCAGTCCACTGGACATTCACGGCACCGTTTTCCCCTTCCCAGAGCATGCTGTCGCGCACACTGGAGCAGACGGTGACCGGGCCGAGCACTTCGAGGTGCTTCATCGGCTCTTCGAGCGCCCAGACAGCGTTGCCGGGGTCGATGTTGGCACCGACGTAGCCTTTGCCGGCCACTTCGATGAGTTCACGAAGCTCCGCGGACTGCATATCGCCCGCGTGGTTTTCGATGGCGATTTTGATGCCCTCGGCCTCGGCGCGGTTTTGATTGGCCTTGATGGCCTTGATGGTGTTTTCGATGTGCTTGGCGATGCCGCCATCCGTTGAGCGATCCTTTTGATTGCCGAGGTAGCAGCGGGCGACGGGCGAGCCGAGTGCCTTGGCGATCTTGATCGTGAGGGCGAGGTGGTCGGCTCCCGTGCCGTTCGCAGGCTTCCAGGTGTTCGAGCTATCGCAAACGCTGCCGGTGCCGACGTAGACTTGAAGGTTGGCTTTATGTGCCTGCTCTTTGAGGCTCTTCAGGTAGCCATCTTCAAAGTTTTCAAACACGCCGAGTTCGGAGAGGAAGATCGTGTTGAGCTTCAGCGAAGCCGCGTAGTCGATGTACTGCGCCGCTTTCCATCCGGTGGCTCGGACGGAGAAGTGATCGAGTCCGATGGGTAGGCCCGGCGTGGCTGCTCGAGTGAAGGACGCGGCGGCGGTGGCAAACGTGGAAGCGAGGAAGGAGCGGCGGTTCATGGAGGGGCGGATGCTAGCGGTGTGAGCGGAAGCGAAAAGCTGAAAATGAAAAGGACCGCCGTAACGCGGTCCTTTTCTGAAATGACAACTTTTTGATCTACTTAGCGAATGATGATCTTCACGGCTCCCTGGCCCTGGCGGTCGTCGTCGGAACTGACGATGATCTGGGCCAGGTGGTGGCCGCTGCGCCAGGTGGCACTGTTGATGGGTTTTACTTGGATGAGGTAGGCTCCCGTGCCGACGTTGCGGAAAGAGGTGATGTTGTTGCTGAACGGAGCCTGCTGGCCAGGCACCTCGAAGTATTCCATGAGGGTGAAATTGTCCTTCGAGAGATCGGTCACAGGCCAGCCGCCGCTGCTGACGAGCGCGAGGATATTTGCCGGATGCGTATTGCCGTTTGCGGCGGCACCTGCGGAGGCCTGGGTTGATACGGTAAGTGGAGTACCGGCGGGGGCGGAACCTTTGGAGATACTCACTTTGGGAGCGGGAGAAGGCGCGGGCGCCGGAGTGGCAGCAGGCGGTGGGGATTCAAAGACAGGCTTGAAGACCGGAGCGGGTTCAGGCTTCTTCACTGGCGCTGGGGCTTGAGCCGGTTTGGAAACTGGAGCGGACTTAGCGGCGGGTTTCAGCGCAGGTTTCTTGGTAGGAGCGGCCTTCGGTGTCGGTTTCTTCACCGGTGTAGGCTTTTTGGCCGGAGGTTTCTTCGATGGCGCTGCCTTTTTAGGAGCAGGTTTCGCGGCGGTTTTTTTCGCGGGTGCCTTCTTAAGTGCTGGTTTCTTGGCCATGGTTTGGTGTGGTGGTTGAATTTTACATTTTTTGAAGGCTAACAAGAATCCCTCCCGCCTGTCGAGAATCCTCTTGGAAGAAAAATCTGCCCAAGCTGCCTGAAAGCCCGGAAATTCAAGCCTTCCAGAGCATTGCCGAAGAAGAAATTCACCTCTTTGTCGGCGCAAAAACTAGCCTCAAGCTACGACGGCAGCCCCACGCAACCTCATCCGAATCAGGAGCTGCTTTACGAGCAATTATGTCGATTCTAAGTGTTCAATTGCTTACTTTTCCAGAAATTCCGCTGACCGCAAGAATTCTCAAAACGAGCGTTGCAAAGCCTCGTAAAGCTAGATTATAAGGATTAATTGAATTTTTAGCTGGATCGTGTGGCTTCAGTTTTCTCGGCTTCGCGGTCCTCGTTGCCTCAAGCTCCTCTCTCCTGTCTCCTGCCATGCATTCCGTTGTTATTGCCCCGCCATTTCCCTTTAGCCCCGGTTTCCGGGCGGGGGAACGCGGTGTCTTGGAGACCATCGCCAGCAAGTTTGCTAGAATCACTGAGGTTTTCCAAGTTGGCGGTTGGCCTTGGTTCGGCGCAGCAGATGCAATGGACGACTTTGTGCCTGCCCATCGCGGCCTCTTGGAGATTCGCTTCCCAGGAAGTAGTTCAGGCGGGGCTACGGGGCCTGATGGAGGTAGCAGCCCCGGTTTCGGCCAGAGGAATTTGCCGTTTTATCATCTACCCGTGCTGCTCACGGAAACGCTCGAAGCTCTCCAGCCCGCACCAGGCAAGCTCATTTTCGATGGCACACTCGGCGGTGGAGGTCATAGCGAGGCGCTGCTCCAGCACGGTGCCCGCGTGGTGGCGATGGATCAAGACGAGCAGGCTCTTTCCTATGCCAACGCCCGCCTGAAAGGCTATGCGGACCGCTTCTGCGCCCTGCGCGGCAATTTTCGTCACTTCCCGCAGATCGTCGAGGAAGCGGGTGTTTCTGGCTTTGACGGCATGCTGGTCGATATCGGCGTGTCAAGCCACCAGCTCGATGACGGTGCCCGAGGCTTCTCCTTTAATAAGGATGCGCCGCTCGACATGCGCATGGACACGGATGCAGATCAAACCGCCGCCGATCTCATTAATACCGCCACCGAGGAGGAGCTCATGCGCATCTTCTTCGAATATGGCGAAGAGCCAAATGCCCGCCGCATCGCTCGTGCCATCGTGAAGGCCCGTTCTTCCCGTCTCATTCAGACGACCACGCAGCTCGCGGACATCGTCTCGGCCGCTTCGCCGAAACGCAGCAAGCGCCATCCCGCGACACTCGTCTTCCAGGCCCTACGTATCGCCGTGAATGACGAACTCGCCGCGCTGCGTGACTTTCTCGCTGCCGCACCGAAGTGGCTGAAGCCAGGCGGTCGCCTCGCCGTGATCACCTTCCACTCGCTGGAAGATCGCATCGTGAAGCAAACCCTCGCGCATCTCTCCGCGCCGGAGTTGGACCGCCCGGAGTGGCCTGCGCCGCGTCCGAATCCCGATTGTGTGCTCAAATTGATCACGCGGAAGCCCATCGAAGCCTCCGAATCCGAACTCGAAGTCAATCCTCGCGCTCGCAGCGCTCGCCTGCGTGTCGCCGAACGCCTGCCGTCATGAAATCGCGTCGAACCACCCGCTATCGCAACAGCCTCAGCCTGACCGCCATCGTGGCGATCCTCGTTGTTGTGGCCTCGCTCGCACTCGTGGGACTCGGCATCGTGGTGAGCAAAAACCGCGTCCGCGCCCTCGGCGAGGAGCAGCGGAAGGTCGAAGACGAGATCCGCCTGCTGCGCACGGAGATCGATAAACTCGCGCAGTTCAAAGAGAAAGCCTTTGCCTCGCAGCGCGTGCAGCCGCGCCTCACCAAAATCGCCACGATGCTCCGTCCACTCGATGAAAGCCGCATCCTCGTCATGCCAGCTACCCTTTCCGCACCCGTCGCCGTCGCTTTGAGCACGGACGATGTGCCCGCCCCAGCCGCGATCCCTGTCGCCCGCGCCTTCGTGCAAAACACGCCCACACCTTGAGCCAGCCCCTCCCAGATTACACTCAGCTCCGTCGCGACCGCCCCCTGTGCAGCCGCATGATGGTCTTGCTGTTTGTGCTGCTAGCTGGTTTCTCCGTGGTCACCTGGAAGCTCGCGGTCATTCAGATCAAAGAATCACCGCGACTCGCCAATCTCGCCGCGAACAAATACCAGCGTCACATCACCCTGCCAGCGCATCGTGGCACCATCCGTGACTTCAACGACGACTTCCTCGCCTTTGACGAATCCTTCAGCGAGCTCCACACCGACCGCGCCCACCTTCGCGAGATCATCACCGTGCGCCAGCGCCTTGCCAAACTGCGCGGTGTGAAGGCCATCGAGATTCGTGAGACCATGACCGATGCGGAAACGCTTGCCGCCTATCACGATCACATCGCCACCGTGCTCGCCCAGACGCTGACGCTGCCAAAGGAAGAAATTCTCGCCAAGATCACCGCCGAAAAAGGCGAGGTCATTCTCGAAAAACTCATCGAGGACGAGAGGGCACAGCAGATCGCCGAGGTGCTGAAAAAAGAGCGCCTCTTTGGCATCTACCTCCGCCCGGTGGTTGAGCGCACCTTTCCTGCGAAGGATCGTCTCTCGCTCTTCATTGGCGATACGGACACGAAGACCAACCACGGCCTCTGGGGCGTCGAAAAACTCATGGACGGCATGCTCACCGGCGTGCCGGGAGAGCAGTTCATCGAGCGTGACCGCTCTGGAAACGAGCTACCTGCCTATCGCGGCAAGGTCATCGAGCCTCGCAATGGCCACGACATCCATCTCACCATCGACATGCAGCTTCAGGACATCGTCGAAGGCATCTGCGAGCGTGAGTGGAAGTCCCACCAGGCCAAACGCGTCGTCATTGTTGTCACCGATCCCTTCACCGGCTCCATCCTTGCCGCCGCCGCACGTCCGCATCGCGATAGCGAAAACGAAAAGGAGAGCACCTGGACGAATCACATCCACGGCGGCCTCTACGAGCCTGGCTCCACCTTCAAGATCGTCACGCTCGCCGCCGCGCTTGATTTGAAGAAGGTCACGCCCACCGAGATCATTGATTGCGAAGACTGGCACTGGTTCGAGCCGAAGCTCAAGGTCTGGATCAACGACGACGAATCGAACGGCCGCCAGACGGTCAAAGGCGTGCTCGTCCACTCCAGCAACATCGGCACCTACAAGATCTTCAAGCGCATCGGCCGCGACTCGCTGCTCGATTACGCAAAGCGCTTCGGCTTCGGTCAGCGCACTGGCATTGGCCTCAGTGGCGAGCAGCCAGGTCTGCTCCCCATGGGCAAATGGAGCAATCCCACTCAGAAGAACGTCTGCGTCGGTTACAACCTCAACACCACGCCGCTGCATGTCGCGCTGGCTTATGGTGCCGTCGCCAATGGCGGCACGCTCATGCAGGCCCGCATCATTGATCACATCACCACGCCCGAGGGGAAGGTGGAGCATGTGCCGCCGCAGCCCGTCGGCCAAGCCTGCACCGCCGCCACAGCGGCTCAACTGCGTGATTTCCTCGAAGCCGTTGTGCTAGAAGGCACCGGCAAGCGGGCCTCGCTCGCGCCAGAGATCCGCGTGGCGGGCAAGACAGGCACTTCGGTGCGTTACGACGACAAGCTCAACAAATACATCCAGAACCACTACGTCACCTCCTTCGCGGGTTTTGCGCCGGTGGAGAAACCGCAGGTCTCCTGCGTCGTGATGCTGGATGACCCGATTGCCAAGGATCATCACGACGTCCGTGGCGGCAAGGTCGCCTGTCCCATCTTCGCCGAGGTCGTGCGCGAGACGCTGCACCACCTCGCCACACGCCACCAGAAGCGCCTGAACCTCGCGCAAAAAGGAGGCGCCCAATAAAATGACTCTACGCGATCTCATCCCTCATCTCGATAAGCCCATGACCAGCGGCTCGCTGGACACGGAGATCACCGGCTTGGCCTACGATTCACGTCTGGCTGGCCCTGGCATTGCCTTCGTCGCTCTGCGCGGCAGCAGCGTCGATGGCCACACCTTCATTCCAAAGGCCATCGAGGCCGGTTGTGCCGCCATCATCGCTG
This sequence comes from Akkermansia muciniphila, assembly GCA_943373155.1. Lineage (GTDB taxonomy): Bacteria > Verrucomicrobiota > Verrucomicrobiia > Verrucomicrobiales > Verrucomicrobiaceae > Prosthecobacter. Next base: position 57,578 of record CALSBJ010000006.1, read on the forward strand.
AACAAGCACCGCCGGATGGCTGTACCACGCCTTGGATTCATGTGCGTCACTCACGCATCGCCCTCGCGGATGCGGCGGCAGCCCTGAACGGCCATCCGGGAAAAAACATGACGCTCATCGGCGTCACCGGCACGAATGGAAAAACGACCACCGCCTTCCTCGCGCATCATTTGATGAATCTCGGCCAGATGCGCTGTGGATTGCTCGGCACCATCTTTTACGATCTCGGCGGCCAGCAGGTGCCTGCCACGCACACCACACCGGAGTCGCTGGAGATTCAGTCTTTGCTTTCACAGATGCGCGGCAATGGCTGCCGTGCCTGCGCCATGGAAATCTCCTCGCACGCGCTCGACCAGCATCGTGCGCATGGCCTTTCGTTTGCCTCCGCCATCTTCACGAACCTCACGCAGGACCATCTCGACTACCACGGCACGATGGAGAAGTACTTCGAGGCCAAGGTGAAGCTCTTCGACATCGCTGCCGCCACACCGCGTGCTTCGCTCGTGATCAATGGGGACGACCTCTGGGGTCGTAAACTGATCGAACGCTTCGCCAGCACGGGTCGCGTCATCAAATACGGCTTCGGTGCCGGTTGTGACTTCCGTGCGAACAACGTCCGCTATGACATGAACGGCACGCAGTTTGAGCTGGATGCCAAAGGCCGCAGTTTCCTCGTTCGCACGCCACTCATTGGTGATTTCAACGTTTACAACACGCTCGCCGCTTTGGCCGCTGTCAGCACTTCTGGCCTCAATCTCCGTGAAGCCATCGCCAACATGCAAAAAGCGCCGCAGGTGCCCGGACGCCTCGAACGCGTCACTGACACCACCACGCGCTTCCAAATCTTCGTGGACTATGCGCACACGCCCGATGGCATCGTGAACGCTTTGAAGACTGTTCGTGCGCTTCGGCCCGGACGCATCATCACCGTCTTTGGCTGCGGAGGCGATCGGGATCGCACCAAGCGCCCGAAAATGGCCTCCGCCGCCGAGCAAGGCAGCGATATCTGCGTGCTCACCTCCGACAACCCACGCACCGAGGACCCTCAGGCCATCTTGAACGATGCGAAGGCCGGTTTCGCCCGTCCCAATAGCCACGCCATCATCGCCGATCGTCGTCAGGCTATCCAGGTCGCCATCGAGAACGCCCGTCCGCACGACATCATCGTCATCGCTGGCAAAGGCCACGAAGACTACCAAGACATCCAAGGCAAGAAGCATCCCTTCGACGACCGAAAAGTCGCCCGCCAGCTCCTTTTCCAAACCAAAACCGCCCGCGCTCAAGAACGCGAAGAGCGCGATGCCGAACGTGAAGCCATGCAAAACCAACGTGGCGGCTTCGGCCCTCCGCCAGACCGCCGCTTTTAGTCTCCCCATGTCTCCCACCTCTCTCCAGACTCTCGCCGCCTACGCGCACGCCACCGTGCATGGAGATGCTTCGCGTCTGGTCGAAAGCGTGAGCACGGACACGCGCAAAGTGGCGGCTGGAGATCTTTTCGTGGCGTTGATCGGTGAAAAGTTCGATGCGCACAGCTTTGTGCCTCAAGCCGCCGCCGCAGGCGCATCAGCGGTGGTGGTCAGCAAGATTGATCCGGCCTGGGGAACGCTTCCCTGCCCTGTTTTGGAGGTCGATGATACCTTGGTCGCCCTTCAGTTGATGGCCCGTGGATACCGCCAGCAGCACAATCCGATCATTGTTGGTCTCACGGGCTCCAACGGCAAAACATCGACCAAGGACTTCACCGCCATTGTGATGGCGAAGAAGTTCATCACCCGCGCCACCTTCGGCAATCTCAACAACCACATTGGCGTGCCTTTGACGCTTCTCGCGCTCAAAACCGGCGAGCAATGCTGCGTCACCGAGATGGGCATGAACCATCCCGGCGAGATCGAAGTGCTCACCGACATCGCTGACCCCGATGCGGGCATCGTCACGAATGTCGGCATGGCCCACATTGAATACATGGGCACACAGGATGCTATCGCCTGGGAAAAAGCCACGCTTCCGGCGCAGGTGAAACGCAGCGGCGTCGTCGTGCTGAATGCCACGGACAAGTACACACCTGTCATCACCCGCCACTGCCAGGCCACCGTCTCCACCGCCGGTGTGAATGCGGGCGATGTGAGCGCCACCAACCTCCGCGCTGATGGCACCGGCACCACCTTCACGCTCGATTTCAGCGGTGAGAAGGTCGAGACGCGCCTCCCCATCCTCGGCGAGCACATGGTGGCCAATGCCGCCCTCGCCGCAGCCATGGGCTGGCGCTATGGCATCTCGCCCGCCGACATCGCGGATGCACTCAGCCATGCCAAACTCACCGGAGGCCGCGTGGAGCCGAAAATCATCCAGGGCATTCGTTTCATCGACGACAGCTACAACGCGAACCCCGACAGCATGATCGCCGGCTTGCGCACGCTCGCCACTTTGGAGGCCAAGGGCCGTCGCGTGGCCGTTTTGGGCCGCATGGGCGAGCTCGGAACCATCGCCGAGGCCGAACACAAACGTGTGGGCGAATTCGCTGCCTCGCTCGATCTCACCGCGCTCTGTACCGTCGGCGGAAACGAGGCCGAATGGATCTCCTCGGCCGCGAAAGGCCTTCACACCCGCCATTTCTCTGATCACGCCGCCTGCGCCGCTCATCTGCGCGAAGTCCTGCGTGAAGGCGATCTCGTGCTGCTCAAAGGCAGCCGCAGCGCCGGCATGGAAAAGGTTCTCACCCACTTTCAAACGTCATGATGTACTGGCTTTACGAACTGCGTGAATGGATGCTCGCCCATAACTGGATGAGCGACGACGCCGCGCTCTACAAAATCCTCAACCTCTTCAAGTACCACACCTTTCGTGCGGGTGGAGCCGCTATCACGGCCTTTGTGCTCTCGCTGATGTATGGCGACAAGCTCATCTGCAAGCTCATCTCCCTCAAGATCGGCCAGCCCATCCGCACTGCGGATGAGGTCCACAAGCTCGCCGAGCTTCACGGCAAGAAAGCTGGCACGCCCACCATGGGCGGCATCCTCATTCTCGGCACGATCATCCTTTCCACCCTGCTCTGGGCCAAGTGGGACAACATCATGGTGTGGATTGTCCTCTTCACCACCATCGGCCTCGGTGCCCTTGGCTTCCGTGATGACTACCTCAAAATCAGCAAGAAGAACTCCAAAGGCGTCAGCGCTCGTCTGAAACTCGTCTGGCAGACTAGCGTGGCCGTCATTGCTGGCTTGGCCTTTGCCTACCTCGTGCCCGAGGACAACGGCCACACGCTGCGGGCGCTTTACATCCCCTTCGTCAAAGACGCTGTCATCGCTGACATGGGCATCTTCGCGGTTGCGATGTTCTCGCTGATCATCGTTGGCGCTTCGAATGCGGTGAATCTCACCGATGGCCTCGATGGTCTCGCCACTGGCTGCTCGCTCACCACCTCGCTCGCCTATGCAGGCTTTGGTTACATCTGCGGCAATGCCAAATACTCCGACTACCTCGGCGTGGCCCATCACACACTCGCCAATGAGCTGCCCATCATCGCCATGGCACTTGCTGGAGCCTGCCTCGGCTTCCTCTGGTTCAATGCTCATCCAGCCAAGATGTTCATGGGAGACACAGGCTCGCTCGCCCTCGGTGGCTGCATCGCCGCGCTCGCCATCGGCTGCAAACAAGAGATCGTGCTCGCCCTCGTCGGCGGCGTCTTCGTCATGGAAGCCATGAGCGTCATCTTGCAGGTCTGGAGCTTCAAAACACGCGGCAAGCGTATCTTCCGCATGGCCCCCATCCATCACCACTTCGAGCTGGCAGGCTGGCATGAGAACCAGGTCATCGTGCGCTTTTGGATCATGTCCCTTGCCTTTGCCATGCTCGGACTCGCCACGCTCAAACTCCGCTAATGAAATACGCCTCACAACGCTTTGCCATTCTCGGTGCTGGACGCAGCGGCCTCGGTGCCGCTCGTTTGGCGCGTCTGCATGGCGCGGACGTGACGATTTTCGATGAAGGCGACAAAGCGAAGCAGGTGGAAGACTTCTCCTGCGTGCTTGGACAGCCCGCTCGCGACCTCGTTGTGAAGCCGGGCGATTTTGATCTCGTCATCATCAGCCCCGGTTTGGATGAGCATTGGCCTCTTCCGGCCAAATTCACCGCTGCGGGCGTGCCGCTGGTCGGCGAAACCGAGTTCGCCTTCAATCTGACAGACATGCCCATCGCCGCGATCACCGGCACGAATGGCAAGAGCACCTGCACCGAGCTCATCGCGGCTCTTTTCAATGGCTGCGGCATGAAATCGATCCCCTGTGGTAATCACGGCATGTCGCTGAGCGAAGTCGTCGCCAGTGGCGTGAGCTACGATGTGCTCGCGTGCGAGATCAGCAGCTTCCAGCTCGAAACGATTCGCAATTTCCGCGCCAAGGCCAGCCTGTGGCTCAACTTCGCTCCCGACCATCTGGATCGTTATCCCGGCATGACGGAGTACTTCGATGCGAAGGCCCGCATCTTCGAAAACGTCACCGAAAGCGATGTCGCCATCGTCCGGGCCGGAGAGAGCGTTTCGAGCGGCCAAGCGCAGCGCTGGACGTTTTCTGCTTACGGTGCCGAAGCCGACTACAGCTACGGACACGGCCACTTTTACCGCGAAGGCCGCGAAATCGGCTCCGCCACGAATTTGAAGGTGCGTGGCAAACACAACATGGAGAACGTCTTGGCCGCTTTGATGACCGGCAAGGTCTTCGGCCTCGAATTTGACGCCATGCTGAAGGCTTTGGCCGATTATGAAGTGCCGCGCCATCGCTGCGAACTCATCCGCACGCTCGCCGATCGCGAGTATATCAACGATTCCAAGGCCACGAACCTCCACGCGCTCGAAGCCTGCCTGCGATCCCAGGAGCGCCCCATCGTGCTCATCGCCGGTGGCAAGGACAAACAGCTCGACTACTCGCCGCTGCGTTCTGAGCTGAAGGGCCAGGTGCGAGCGATGGTCTTCATCGGCGAGATCGCACAGCAGCTTGAGCAAACCTTTGGCGATCTGCTGCCCTGCCAACGTGGCAAGGACATGGCTGAGGCCGTTTCGCTCGCCACGCAGCTCTCGCAGCCCGGCGATGCCATCATCCTAAGTCCAGGCACCTCCTCTTTCGACATGTACACCGGCTACGGCCAGCGCGGCGATGCCTTCCGCGATGCCGTGAACGCCCTCACCTGATTTTCACAACAGCCAACAACAAAACAAACAACCCGAACCCAGCGCACACCATGAAAACGAAAAAGAGCAAAAAGGACTCTCTCATCATTAAACTGATCGATGGAGATCGTCACAAGCATCGTGTGGCCCTCGTCACTGACGAAGGTGAATGGAACCAGCACGAACCCAATACCGGCATGGCCCGCATGTTTGTGGTCATGCTGCTCATCCACGTCGTCCTCATCGGCGGCATCATCGTCTATGATTTCATGGGCGACGAAGAAGCTCCCGCGCAGACCATCACCCAAGCCGCTCGTGCCCAGACCAGCTCTTCCGGCCTCCCTCAGGCCAGCCAGGAGGTCATCAATGCCCAGGCGAATGCCGTCGCAAATCCGGACAACGACACGGAGCAATACACCGTGGCCTCCGGCGACTCCATCCGCAGCATCGCCGAGAAGCACAGCACCACCGAGGAAAAGGTCATCGAGATGAACCGCCTTGATAAAGGCATTCAGATCGAGCCAGGCACGCTTCTCAATGTGCCCAAGCAGGCTGTCCCCTCGGCCGTGCCGGTGGATACCGCCACCGCACTCGCCATGACGCGCCAGGCCCCACCTGAGACCCAGGGTGAGTCTGTCAGGCCTGAAAATGCTCCCGCCAGCATCACCGCTTCCGAATCGCCGATCTCCCTCCTCGCCCCTGGTGAGTCCGCACCGATTGGCCATAGCCTCAGCGCCGCCGCCGAAGCTCCCGCCATCGCCGCACCTGCCACCGATGCCGCTCCCGCTCAGCAGATCATCGGCCGCGTGAATCCCGAAGCCATGGCCGCACTCGCCAATGCCACCGTCGAAACCGAAAAAGCCCTCGCTGCCGCCAACGATACGCCTCCCGTCACCAAGGTCGAGGCCGAGCCCGAACCCGCTCCTGCCCCCGCACCAAAGGTCGAGCCCAAGCCCGAGCCGAAGAAGATCGTCGCCAAGCCTGAAGCCAAGCCGCTGGCGAAGCCCAATCCCGTGCCCACGCCGAGCCAGATGACCAAGCGCCTCGCCGATGCTCCTCCTGCGCCCAAAGCCACCGCCAAAAAGGCCACCAAGGACAGCCCGCCGAAGCCCGCCGCCAAAGCCACTTCCAAGAGCCATACCCTAGCCTCCGGTGAAACGCTTTATCGCCTCGCCTCCAAATACGGCGTCTCCGTCGCTGCCATCCAAAAGGCCAACAACATCAAGAACCCCAACGCCATGCGTGAGGGGATGAAGTTGGTCATTCCAGCCAAGTAAGTTCGTAGTTCGGGCTTCAGCCCGCTCAACGATCTCCAAACACGGGCTAAAGCCCGAACTACAAACATGTCCCGCCATTCCATCATCCTGCTTCTTGCTTCCGTCATCGGACTCCTCGCGCTGGGGATCACGATGCTGGCGAGCACGACCTTTGAAGTCGCTCAGGATAGCGGCGAGGACTATGTGACGGTGTGGAAGCAGTTGAGCTGGCTCGGCATCTCGCTGGTGGCCTGCGGCGCGGCGGCGATGATTGATTTCAATGCCTGGCACCGCTGGCGCTGGCACATCCTCATCGGCGCGGCTGTGCTGCTGGTGCTTTGCTACATTCCAGGCGTCGGTGTGAAGATCAATGGCTCCCGCCGCTGGATCGGCATGGGCTCGTTTCGCATTCAGCCTTCTGAGTTTGCGAAGATCGCCCTGCTCATCGCGCTCTCGGGCTGGTTTGCCACGCATGAAACCATGGTCCGCACCTTTCGCCGCGGCTTCTTGCTGCCCGGCATGATCCTCATGAGCATCGTGGGCCTAATTGGCTGCGAGTTCGACCTCGGCAACGCCTTGCTTGCCTCCGTCGTGGGGCTTGGCGTGATGTTCGTAGCAGGAACGAAGCTGCGATACTTGGCCGTGATCGTCGTGCTCGTCGGGGGCGGTCTCGCTGCTGGCATTAAGTTCCTCCCGAACCGTTTCGATCGTGTGATGGTGCTTTTTGATCTTGAAGGCACGCAAACTGGTCGTGGCCTCCAGCAGTGGGTGTCGAAGCTGGCCTTTGGCAGCGGAGGCATCGACGGACGCGGCCTGGGCGAGGGACGCATGAAAAACGACTACCTTCCCGAAGCGCACACCGACTTCATCTTCCCCATGGTGGGCGAGGAACTCGGCCTTCGCGGCACCGCAGGCACCGTCCTCGGCTTTGCCGTGCTTGTCATGAGCGGCTTCATGGTGGCCGCGTATGCCCCGAACCGCTTTGGCAAACTCCTCGGTAGTGGCCTGACCTTCCTCCTCGGCATGGAAGCCCTTCTCAACATGGGCGTGACGACCGCTCTGCTACCGAACAAAGGTCTTCCCCTGCCCTTCGTCAGCTACGGCGGCTCCAGCTTACTCGCCGCGATGATCGCCATCGGCATCCTGATCAATATCCACCGTCAAGGCGTGCATCTCCGCCGCGAAGACCTTCCCGTCATTCGCCGCAAGCACCGCTGGACGCCTCAATTGTGAACCAACACGGCATTCACTCGCGATTGATGAACTCATCGAGATTCAAAAGCACGCGAGCCACGGCGACGAGCGTGGCCGCTTCGGTGGCTTGGGCGGGTGAAAGGGCTTTTTGATGCGCTCCGAGCACTTGGAGGGCTGCGGGGCCACTTTTTACGACGCGGGCTTTTTGCTCGGCGTGGAAGGTTTGGAGTCGTGCGAGCTCTTCGGTGCGTGGTGAGCGGTTCACGACGAGGCGGAAGAGTTTTTCGAGCGGATTCGGGCCTTCGCGCATGGCGCGGAGGGCGAGGGCTTGCGCGGCTTCGACGAAGACGCCGTCGTTCATCATCGTGAGGGCTTGCAGCGGCGTGTTGGAGCGCTCGCGGCGCACGCAGGCATCGGCGGCATCGGGTGCGTCGAAGGTGGTGAGCGTGGGATAGAGCACGCTGCGTAGCGTGATGATGTAGAGGCTCCGGCGGTAGATTTCGTCGCCGGGGCTGGCCTGCCAGTTAGAGGAGCGACCGACATCGAAGACATCCTCTGGCAAGGGCGGACGAAAGCTGGGGCCGCCGATGGTGGGTTTGAGAATGCCGCTGACAGCGAGCGCAGAATCGCGCAGGATTTCGGCGTCGAGGCGGAGGCGGTTTTGGCGGGAGAGCATCCGATTCAGAGGATCGGTCTGATCGGACCGATCAGACGGATGATGGGAGGCTTGGCGGTAGCTTTCGCTCATCACGATGCGCTTGATGAGCTGTTTGCGGCTCCAGCCGTGGCGCATGAATTCGGTGGCGAGCCAGTCGAGGAGTTCGGGGTGAGATGGGGCTTCGCCGCTGGTGCCGAAGTCGTCGGGCGTGCGCACGAGGCCGTGGCCGAAGAGCTTGCTCCAGATGTGATTCACGGCGACGCGGGCGGTGAGCGGGTTTTGCGGCGAAACGAGCCATTTGGCGAGTTCGAGTCGCGTCTTGCCCGTTTGAGCGGGCAGCGCGGAAAGCGTGGCGGGCATCACATCGGGGCCGCGGCGTGTGTAGTCGCCGGCGAGATGGACATAGGTCTGGCGGCGGTCTTTGCTGACTTCGGCGAGGAGCGGGGCTTTCGTTTTGGCATCGTCGCGGTCCTCGGTGTTGTCGAAGAAGGCGTAGAAGCTGTAGTAATCGCGGATGGTGATCGGATCGTATTTGTGCGTGTGGCACTGCGCACAGCCGATGGTGAGCCCCATCCACACGCGACCGATGGTATTGACGCGATCGACGAGGTTTTGATAACGCGCCTCTTCTTTATCGACGCCCGCCTCGGTGTTCAGCGCGGCGTTGCGGTGGAAACCGGTGCCGAGGGCGAATTCTCGGTTCTCCGATCTCGGTTCGCGGTTGTTCCGAAGGTCGCCAGCGATTTGCGCGAGGGTGAATTCATCATACGGCATGTCGTTGTTGAAGGCCTGGATGACCCAGTCGCGGTAGCGGTAGGCATTGGGGCGGAGGCCGTCTCCGAGGAATCCGTTCGAGTCGGCGTAGCGGGCCATGTCGAGCCAGTGGCGGCCCCAGCGTTCGCCGAAGCGGGGATCAGCGAGGAGTTGATCGACGAGCGCGGCGTAGTTTTCTTCGGACAGGTCGGACACGTCTGACATGTCGGACGGTGGTGGCAGGCCGATGAGATCGAGGTAGAGGCGGCGGATGAGGGGGCTCGCATTCGCACGCGGAGCGGGCTGGAGGCCGTGTTTTGTCAATTCGGCGCGGATGAAGCCGTCGATGTCGTGATGAGACTCCGGATTTCGAATCGGCTGAAAGGCCCAATGCGGCTCGTAGTTCGCACCGGAGGCGATCCATTGACGCAAAACGTCTTTTTCGGCGGCCGTGAGCGGCTTGGGGGACTTCGGTGGTGGCATCACGTCGTCGGGATCGGCGGTGGTGATGCGGTGGAGGAAGGTTTTCGTATCGAAATCCTTCACGGGCATGTCGAGGCGCAGATCGGCCTCGCGGCTTTCCTCGTCAGGGCCGTGGCAGGCGTAGCATTTGGACGCGAGGATGGGGCGCACGTCGCGCGTGAAGTCCACGGCGCGGGCGTGGATCGCGAGGGCGGCGAGGATGATGAGACGCTCAATCCACATAGCGCAGTTCGTTGCTGGCGAGCAGGGCCTGGCAAAACGCGGCCCAGGTGTCGAGTTCGCGGCGTGGATAATCGGTTTCCGATGAAACGAGCATCGCATCGGCTTCGCGAAGGAAATCGAGGCCGCGTTGGAGTTCAGCGGCGGTGGCGTCGCGACCTAAGGCGTGGCGATAAGCCTGGGCGACGCGTTTTTCGGGCTCCACGGGTGATTGGAGCAGGCGTTTCGCGAAATGGCGGGATTGTTCGATCACGAAGGCGTTGTTCAGCAGGTAAAGCGACTGCGTGGCGAGCGCTGCGGTGTCTCGCCGGTCCACGACGGTGGTGGCATCGGGCAAATTGAAGGGCGTGAGCTCGGGCGGCATCGAATTGCGCAGCATGAGCAGATAGACGCTGCGCTGCGAGCTCGGCTGATGCAGCGATGGCAGCTCATTGATGAGCACGTCGCGATGCTGAATGAGCGAACCGCTTGCGGGCTGCGGATTGAGGTCGCCGGCGGCAAAGAGCATCGTGTCGCGGATCGTTTCGGCATCGAGACGACGACGAAGGTGATGCGAGAACAACGGCGCACTGCCGCTACGCGAGGCCATTTGATAGGTGCGGCTCAGGACGATGCTGCGGATGAGTTTTTTGATGCTCCAGCCTTCGCGCATGAAGCGGGTGGCGAGGTGGTCGAGGAGCTCGGGATGCGTGGGGCGTTCGCCGGACAGGCCGAAGTCGTTTGGGGTGGTGACGAGGCCATCGCCGAAGAGATGGAGCCACACCCGATTCACGAAGACGCGGGCGGTGAGCGGGTTCTGCGGGCTGGCGAGCCACTTGGCGAGTTCGAGGCGGCCGCTTTGCTTCAAATCGGTGACGGTGCCGCCGCCGCAGGCGCTGAGGAAGCCGCGCGGGATGGCGGCGCCGAGTTTTTTGGATTCGCCGTCGATGTTGAGTTTGCAATCCTCGATCTTTTTGGCATCGCGCACGCCCATGGCGAGCGGCGCGTCGGCGGTGTAGGTGAAGGCGGCTTTGGCGGGTGTTTTGCGTGGCTTGTTGGCGGCGATGATCGGCTCGACCTCGGCACGCGGCCGCACTTTGGCGGCGGCTTGAAGTTCATGCAGCGGTGTCTGCGGTGCGGTGAGGCCTTGATGCGCCGCTGCACCCCACATCGTCTCGGAGCTTTTGAAAATGCCGGCGAGTGCGTAGTAATCACGCGTTGGGATGGGATCGGTCTTGTGATCGTGGCAGCGGGCGCAGCCGACGCTGAGGCCGAGGATGCCGCTGCCGATGACGTTGATCTGATCGGCGATGACATCCATCTCGAAGTTCTCGTTCATGGCCTTCGCAGGCTTCGCACCGAGCGCGAGTAAGCCGGTGGCGATGAGCTGGCGATCCCGCTGCGCGGGTGAATCGGCCGGAAGCAGATCACCGGCGATCTGCTCCGCGATGAAACGATCATACGGCAGGTCTTCATTGAAGGCGCGGATGACGTAATCGCGATAACGCCATGCATGCGGGAAGCTCGGATTGCGCGAGAGGCCGTCGTTGCCGTTCGATTCGGCGTAGCGGGCCACATCGAGCCAATGACGGCCCCATTTTTCGCCGAAGTGGGGGCTTTGGAGGAGTTTGTCGATGAATGAGGGATCGGTCGGATCGGACTGATCGGTCAGATCAGGAGGGAGGCCGATGAGGTCGAAGGACAGGCGGCGCTTCAAAATGGCCTTTTCGGCATCGATGACGGGTTGGAGGGCGTTTTGCTCGATCTTGGCCAAAATGAAGGCGTCGAGGCTTTGGCGGGGCCAGGCGGTGTTTTGGACTTTCGGCGGTTTTGGGTCGGAAATGGGCTTCAGGGACCAAAGGGGCTCTTGTGGAGCTTTTTTGACGACCTTCGGCGGCTCGGTACGCGGATCGGGAGCACCCATTTTGACCCATTCGACGAAATCGTTCACGATGTTGTCGGGAAGACGCTTCTTCGGCGGCATTTCGAGGCCGTCGTAGCGCACGGCTTGCACGATGAGGCTTTCGTCGGGTTTGCCGGGGATCACCGCGGGGCCGGATTCGCCACCAGCGATCATTTCGGAGGGCGCGTCGAGCAGGAGCTTGCCGCCGAGCTTCTTCGAGGTCTGCGAATGGCACTCGTAGCACTGCTTCACGAGCACAGGCCGGATCTTCGACTCAAAGAAGGCCCGCTGGTCCGGCGTCATGTCCGCACCTGCCGCGAGGGCGGTGAGCAGGAACATGGCTGGTAGCAGGGCTTTCATGAGGCCTCACCACTACGCTGCGAAGAGGCGCACCTTACGCATGGCATTACAAGCGGGCATGAAAGCCATGCCAACAGTCTATTTTTGATCCTCACGAGCATGTTCAAAGGCACCGACCCATGAATCCCGTCAAAATCGAAAACACGCTCAAGCTCGTCCTGATTGGATGGATCGTCATCATCACAGCCGCGTGGCTGATGGGGCTCATCTGCCGACGTATCGGGCAACCGCCAGCCGCAGGCGAGATCGCTGAGGGTCTCCTGCTGGGGCACTCATGAATACCCGTGCCCTCACGGGCCTCATCGCCATCGATGTGGGCAAAGATCTCGGCCTGCTGAACGACAAGCTCTTTACCATGTTCATCATCATGTGCCTGCTCACCACCGCGACGACGGGTCCGATGCTCCGCGCCTGGCTGCCGGCGGATTTGAAAAAGCTGGTGCCGCCGTGAAACGACGTGCCCTGCGCTCCCCCCTTGCCTTCCGGCGGCTCGTGTCCTAGAACGAGCGTGTTATTCACGTCAACAGCCGCCGCATGGTCACCATCACGATTCAGGAACTCTCGAAACGCTTCGGCGGAAGCACCGTGCTCGGCGGGGTGAACCTGCAAATCGAGTCCGGCGAGCTCTTCTTCCTGCTCGGGCCGAGCGGTTGCGGCAAAACGACCCTGCTGCGGCATATCGCCGGCTTCTACGAGCCGGACCACGGCAAGATTTTCTTTGATGAGGAGGATGTGACACGCGTGCCAGCGCATCTCCGCGGCACAGGCATGATGTTTCAAAGCTATGCGCTGTGGCCGCATTTGAACGTGGCGCAGAATGTGGCCTTCGGTTTGGAGGAGAGGAAAAGACCTGCGAAGGAGATCGAGCACCGCGTGGCCGAGGCGCTGGATCAGGTGCAGCTCGGCGGGCTGGGCTCGCGAAAGATCCAGCAGCTCTCCGGTGGCCAGCAGCAGCGTGTGGCCTTGGCCCGTGCGCTGGTGATCCGGCCGAAGTGCCTGCTGCTCGATGAACCACTCTCGAATCTCGATGCCATGCTGCGTCACGAGATGCGCTCCGAAATCCGCCGCATCTGCAAGGAGAACGGTCTCACCGCCATCTACGTCACGCATGATCGCGATGAAGCGCTCTCGATGGCGGATCGCATGGCGATCATGGAAGGCGGCAAGCTTGTGCAGGTGGGATCGCCGCAGGACGTGTATAAACATCCCGCCACGAAGATGGTGGCTGAGTTCATCGGCGAGACGAATTTGATCGAAGGCCGCGTGTTTCGCGAGAGCAGCCGACCCGGCTTCTTCGATGTGGAAACCGCCTTTGGCATGCTGCGTGGCCGTCCCAACGAGCACGGCTGGTCCCCCGCCAACGGCCTGCCCGTGTGGCTGAGCATCCGCCCGGAGGCGCTGACCTTTCACCACGTCATGGACAGCCCGAACCGCTTCCCCGGCCAGATCGTGGATACCACCTACCTCGGCTCCACCGTGCAGTATCAGCTCCAGGTGCAAGGCGGGCCGCTGATGAAGCTCACCGAGTTCAATCCCTTCATCGTCCGCCCCCCCTGCGACGAGGAAGTCCGCGCCATGGTGGCGATGCATGATGTGGTGATCATTCGGAAGTAGCAGCTTCAGGCCTCAGGATAGAGCACCCGCACCAGATAGAGGCCACAGGCAGGCGCGGTCTGATTGCTCTGCTTGCCCGTGGGATCATCCAGCAGGCTCGCAAACCACTCTCGCGACTCGCGGCCTCGCGCCACATGGATCATGCTGCCGACAATGAGGCGCACCATTTTGTAGAGGAAGCCATTGCCCTCGAATTCGAGCTCCAGGACCTCCCCGTCTTCACGCAATTCGGCGCGATGGATCGTGCGCGTGGTCTTCTCCGGCAGCCTGCGCCGCTCCACCTCCGGCATGTCGCCACGGTTGGTGCTCAGTCGGATGAAATTGTGCCTTCCGATGAGCCTTTCGCAGCACCAGCGCAGCGCCTCAACATCCAGTGGTCCATAAAGATGCCACGCCCGATCCGCCTCGAAGGGCGAAAGCATGCGTGGACGCCAGAGCCGGTAGCGATAGACCTTTCCGATGGCATCAAACCTCGCGTGAAACTGCGGCGGCACTTCCTCCGCCTTCGTCACCCGAATGCTGAGCGGCAGGCAGGCGTTCAGCGCATTCACCCAGGACTCGCCACTCATCCCGATGCTCTCCGGCACATCGCCATGCGCCACCTGCGCCAGCGCATGCACGCCCGCATCCGTGCGTCCGCTGCCCTGCACACCCGTCTCGATGCGCACGGCTTTGCGGATCGCCGCGTTCAGCTCGTCCTGAATGCCCCCGCCTCCCTCCTGGCTCTGCCAGCCCTTCCACGGCGTGCCACAATACGCCACCGTGAAGCGCAAGCGCTTCCATCCCGCTGCCGGGCCATGACGAAGACCAAGGCTGGTTTCAGTGCTGGAAGACAATGGGCTCTCCATCAAGGTTTGAAGGGATTCCTGACTATCACGCCGCCGTAATCCTGACCTTCGGCCATGTCCTCGCTGAGCACCTCGCCGCACTTCATGCGTTTCGCCGTGGCGATGATCAGGGAATCCCAGTAGCGAAGCTGGTATCGCTGATGGATGGCAATGGCTTCGCGAACCAGAGAAGGCTCGATGGACCCGATGCGAAAACCTCGTTCGAGCCGCTGGATCGCACTGAGAGCCTCCATGGGTGACATGAGCTTCTTTCGAACGACCACCGTGTGGAAAAACTCGCCAAACACCTGGGTGGAGACACATCCATCGCCGCCCTCCATGATGTTCTTCATTTCCTGCTGGGCCTTGAGCTGCTTCACAGGGTCCGTTTCGTCATATGAATACACGACGATGTTGGAGTCGATGAAGGTCATGGACGCTCGTAGAGTTCATCGCGGTTCACATACCCTTTACCGCCCATGGGACGGCTCAAAGTGCGGAAACTTTCCTCCAGTTCCTCCACCAGCCTTTGCCGTCTCGCCACCTCGGATTCCTCCGAGGTGCTCGTGTCCGTCAAGCTGGCAAGAAAGCCGCCGATCATCGCATCCACAGAGGTTTTTTGAGCACGCGCCACCCGGGCCGCCTTTTCCAGCAGGCTGTCGTCTTGAAGTTGGATCGTGAGAGAGGTCATGCGGATGAGTTTGCTTTCGATTCGCCTGATTTCAAGCCCCCACCGGATGCCACGTCGTCTTGAACTCGACCAGCGCACGGATCTCCTCCGCGCCCTGCATCTTGTCCGCGAACCAGTCGATGGGTTCCTCGGCCTTGCGCAGATGCACGCGCTTCACGCTTTCGGCCGCGCCGAGGCGCAGCGCCTTGCGCTCGTCTTCGTTCGCCACACCGCTGAGAGCACGGAGATGCTCGTGCGTGGCAAACGTGGGGATCAACTCGCTGCGCACGCCGGTGAGCAGGTTCACCACGCCGCCGGGCAGGTCGCTGGTGGCGAGCATTTCGCCCAAAAGGATGCTCGGATACGGCTGCGTGGTGCTGGCGAGTGCCACGACGCTGTTCCCGCTCGTGATCGCGGGCAAAATGAGTGACAGCAGGCCCAAAACGGGTGCGTCATCCGGCGCGAGGATGCCGACGATGCCCATCGGCTCGGTGACGGTGAAATTGAAGTGCGCCGAGGCCACCGGATTCACGCTGCCGAGCACCTGCTCGTATTTGTCCGTCCAGCCCGCATAATGCACCACACGCTCAATCGCCGCCGCGACCTCACGCGAGGCCTCCGCCTTCGAAACACCGCTCAAGGTGATGCTTTCCGCCAATTCGACGCCCCGCGCCTCCATCATCTCCGCCATCCGATACAAGATCTGCCCGCGATTGAAGGCCGACCTCTTCGCCCATCCCGGCCCCGCCTTCGCCGCCGCCTCGACGGCATTGCGCAGGTCTTTGCGGGTGCATTGGGGGATATTCGCAAAAAACGCCCCCGTGGCATCCAGCAGCTCCGCCACGCGCCCGCTCTCACTGCGAATGAAAGCACCGCCGACGTAGCATTTGGGGGTTTTAGTGATGTGGAGGCGTTGGGACATAAAATATTGGAAGAAATGACTGAATTATGCGGCGTGGGAATGCGGTGATGCTTCAAGCTGTTCCTCGTCATCCGTTTCGACCATCGGAATTTGAACCGTGGCGGGAAGTGGTGCCCATGAAACGGTGCGGCCAGCGCGAATTCGGAGTTCAATAAACGGCAAGTTTGGCTCTCGCCCAGTGATCGCTTTGAACGAGTCAGTGTTCCAAAACACTTCCATAGGATACAATAGGAACACCAAAGGCTCGCTGCTCCAAAAAATGTTCACCGACCTCAGGTCACCATCAATGAACGTAGCAAATGCATCAATCCAGTCCCCTCCAAAATCAGCGCATTCGACTTCAATCTTGAGGTAGATCCATTCTCTTTGGATGGGAGTCCAATTTGCGGGTATTGGATAAACGGGGTGATCATTCGACGTGGACAGAGGCTGAACTAGCTTCTCAAGCAAGAAATCACGGGGATACCCCCATTGCTCCAATTCATCGAGTTCATCTGGATACATATACATGCACCACAGATCGCAGTGAAGCAGATCATCAGAACTCGGCTCTGTGAAGATAACCCTCAAATTGGGAGCGCTTTCTGAATTCAGTGAGATTGGGATTTGATTCGTCATTCCTCATTCTGGTTTCGTCATTCCGCGCAGTGGCCTCACGCCACCTTGAGATAATCAAGCAGCCCCTGCTTCCCGCCCTCGCGGCCAAACCCGCTCTCTTTGAATCCTCCAAACGGGCTCGTCGGATCAAACTTGTTATACGTGTTCGCCCAGACGACGCCGGCTTTGAGGAGCGTGCTCATTTTGAGGATGCGGCTGCCTTTGTCGGTCCAGACGCCGGCGCTGAGGCCGTAGGCGGTGTTGTTGGCTTTTTCGACGGCTTCTTCGAGCGTGCGGAAGGTGAGGATGCTGAGCACGGGGCCGAAAATCTCTTCGCGGGCGATGCGGTGGCTCATGCTGACGCCTGCAAAGATCGTGGGACGGAAGAAGAAGCCCTTCGCGGGCAGCTTGCAGCCGTTGTCGTGCTTCTCCGCGCCCTCTTCGACGCCGCTTTTGACGAGGTCGGTGATTTTGGCGAGCTGCTCGGCGCTGTTGATGGCACCGAGGTCGGTGTTTTTATCGAGCGGATCGCCGACACGCAGCGTGGCGATGCGGCGCTTCAGTTTGGCGAGCACTTCATCGGCGATGCTTTCCTGCACAAGCAAACGCGAGCCGGCGCAGCAGACGTGGCCTTGATTGAAGAAGATGCCGTTCACGATGCCCTCGACGGCCTGGTCGAGCGGCGCGTCGTCGAAGACGATGTTCGCGGCCTTGCCGCCGAGTTCGAGCGTGAGCTTCTTTTCGGTGCCCGCGAGGCTGCGCATGATGATCTTCCCGACCTCGGTGCTGCCGGTGAAGGCCACCTTCGACGTGAGCGGATGATGGATCACCGCCGCGCCTGTCTCGCCCGCGCCACTGACGATGTTCACGACGCCATTGGGCAATCCCGCTTCCTGGCAAATCTCGCCAAACTTCAGCGCGGTGATGCTGGTGGTCTCCGCCGGCTTCAAGACGACGCAATTCCCCGCCGCGAGCGCCGGGGCGATCTTCCACGCGAGCATGAGCAGCGGAAAATTCCACGGGATGACCTGCCCCACGACGCCATGAGGGGCGAGCTGGCGACCGGGCGCGAGAAACTCCAGTTTGTCCGCCCAGCCCGCATGATAAAAGAAATGCGCGGCGGCCATTGGCACGTCGAAATCACGCGATTCCTTGATCGGCTTCCCGCCATCCATCGTTTCGGCGACGGCGAACTCACGTGCGTGATCCTGTAGGAGTCGTGCGATGCGGTAGAGATACTTCCCGCGTTCTTTGCCGGGCAAACGGCCCCACGTGATAAAAGCCCGCTGCGCCGCCGAGCAAGCCGCATCGACATCCGAAGCGTCCGCGAGAGCGATGTCGGCGATTTTCGCCTCCGTGGCCGGATTGATCGTCGCGAAGTATTTGCCCGAGCGCGACGGAACGAAGCGCCCATTGATGAAGAGGTCGTATTTCTTCTTCAGCTTCGGATCGGCCGTCTCCGGTGCCGGATCAAACTCCCACAGATCGCCAAACACGAGTTCGCGGGCGGGATTCGGACGTGGAGGAGCTTTTTTGGCTGCGGCGGGCATGACGGGCGGAGTGTGGGAGAGAGCCCGCGTTTTGCCAAGAAGGGAGTTTATCGCCTCGCGGCACATCCACGCGGCTTGCCAGCCACGAATCACCGCTTACCGAAAGCCTCACGCATGCCTGAAACTCCCGCTTGGCGACTCGAACATTCTTATCAGCGGCTCCCGGAGCTGTTTTTCACCGAGGTGGAGCCCACACCGGTGGCCGAGCCGCGGCTGGTGATCTTCAATGCCTCGCTAGCCGAGCAACTCGGTCTGCCGCAGGACGAAGCGGCGGTGTATGCCGGCAACCGCCTGCCGCCTGGAGCCCGTCCCATCGCCCAAGCCTACGCGGGGCATCAATACGCCCACTTCACCGGCCTCGGCGATGGCCGTGCCATCCTGCTCGGCGAGCAGATCACACCGGACGGCGACCGCTTTGACATCCAGCTCAAAGGCCCCGGCCCCACGCCCTACTCGCGACGTGGCGATGGTCGCGCGGCACTCGGCCCCATGCTGCGTGAATACCTCATCAGTGAGGCGATGCATGCCCTCGGCATTCCCACGACACGCAGTCTGGCCGTCGCTAGCACCGGAGAAAAAGTCTGGCGACAGGACGGAGGTCTGCCAGGAGCCGTTTTGACCCGCGTGGCGGCCAGCCACATCCGCGTGGGCACGTTTGAATGGGCCGCGGCGCATCGAGATGTCGCGGCGCTGAGGGCGCTGGCCGAGCACACCCGCCAGCGGCATTACCCGGAGATCGAAAACGATCCCGTGGCGCTCTACGAGGCCATTTTGGAACGTCAGGCCGCCTTGATAGCCCGCTGGATGCTCGTCGGTTTTGTGCACGGCGTGATGAACACCGACAACATGGCCCTCAGCGGCGAGACCATCGACTACGGCCCCTGTGCCTTCATGGACGCGTATCACGCCGAGACGGTCTTCAGCTCCATCGACCGGAACGGCCGCTACGCCTACGGCAACCAGCCGCCCATCGCCCAGTGGAATCTCGCTCGCCTTGCCGAGGCGATGCTGCCGCTGTTTCACGAGGATGAAAAACAAGCCGTCGAAATCGCCAACGGCCTCATCCCGAAGTTCGAGCCTCGTTTCAAGCATCACTGGCTCGCTGGCATGCGAGCCAAGCTCGGCCTGCTCACCGAGGAAGCGGAAGACGCCGTGCTCATCCAGGACCTGCTCAACGAGATGCAGGAGACCGAGGCGGACTTCACCAACACCTTCGCGGACCTCACCACTGGACATGTTGAGCCCAACGAATGGCATGCCCGCTGGCAAACCCGCCTCCAGCGTCAGCCTCAACCTCGCGAGGAATCCATCGCCCTGATGCGCCGCAGCAATCCTGCCTTCATCCCGCGCAATCACCAGGTCGAGAAAGCCCTCGCCGCCACGCAAGAAGGCAACATGCAGCCTTTCCACGCCCTCCTCGATGTCGTCAGCCATCCGTGGGATCACGACCATCATTTACCCGACTACGCGAAACCCGGCACCCCGTCCGGCTATCGCACCTTTTGTGGAACCTGATCTGCTTCAACCTATGCCCTCCAACGTCCTCGGAACCCCTCTCAAAGGCTGCTGCAACGATCCCATGACCGGTTTCTACCGGGACGGCTACTGCCGCACCGGCCCGGATGACAAAGGCCTGCACACCGTTTGCGCCGTGATGACAGAAGAGTTCCTCCACTTCAGTCGCTCTCGTGACAACGACCTCAGCACACCCGTCCCCGAGTTCGATTTCCCCGGCCTCCAACCCGGCGACAAATGGTGCCTCTGCATCACCCGCTGGGCGGAAGCGCTGAAAGCCGGCCAAGCACCGCCCGTCGTGCTGGAAGCCTGCCACATCCATGCGCTGGAATTTGTCTCGCTGGAGGATTTGAAGGCGCACGAGGCGTGAAAGTGTGCGCGCACTTTGGAAAAGCTCATGATAACTCCGCTACAGATCATTCGTCTGTTCAGCCATGCCTTCAAAACCGATCAGCATTCTCGCCGCGCTTGCACTTCTTCTGCCGGTCAGTTGCACCACAGTCGGCAAAGCTCCGGTGGACCGGATCGACCATCTGACCATTTCCGGCCTTATCGATGGCAGCGAAAAATTCACCTTCACTCCTGACGGTGTGAAGTGGCGGCACCTCCACTGGTCCACGCCCTCCAGCATGGAGTTTGAAGGCAAATCGTGGACCAGGCTCGGTGAGACGCCAGATGGATGGAGACGCTTCGCCAGCCACGATCTCGCGAGGGCCGCCATCGTCCGCCGTCATGGACGCGATGTCATCGCCCTCGAGCCTAACAGCGACGGCTTCGTTCTGTATTTGGACGACTCTCCAAACGGTGCGGGCTACTATTCTGCAACCATCGCCATCCCGCGCCGGACGGAAGAATGACTCCACACCCACGTTTTCTGAAAACGCTCATGCTCAGGCCGATTCTCGCCATTCTCTGCCTCGCCTCGACCTGCTTTGCCCAGCAGCTCGATCTCGAAAAGATGTTTGAAGATCGGAATCTGGGGCCGGTGGCGGAACTGCTGGCAAAGGGCGACTATGAACTGGTGGCGAGGATCGGCGAGGCGGCGGCGGAGCGGGGGCTGAAGGCGGCGGAGTGGCGGATCATGCGTTACAAGGCGCTGGCGGAGCTCGGGGAGTTCGAGGCGGCCTTGGCGGAGGCGACCGAGGCACTCAAGAAGTATCCCGACAACTTTGAACTGCTGATGCTGCGGCACGAGTTGGCCGCAGCGCAGGGGCTTGACGAGTTGAAAAAGGATTCGCTGACGCTCTTAAATGCTGCGGCGAAGGCGAAAGAGCCGAAGGACCGGACGGCGCTCGATTTGGTGTCGCTCGGCAAGGCGGCGCTGGTGCTCGGGGCGGATGCACAGAAGGTCATCGCGCAGTATTTCAAGGCGGCGCAGACGAAGGACGCGAAGCTGGAGGCGGCGTATCTGGCGGAGGGGCATCTGGCGTTTGAGAAAGATGATGCCAAGCGGGCGGCGGATGTGTTTCGAGCGGGTCTCAAAGCGCATGGCGAGACGGCGAACCTGCGTTTTGGTCTCGCGAAGGCTTTCAGCACGAGTGATCGAGAAAAGGCGGTGGAGAACCTCGTGAAGGTTTTGGAGCTGAATCCGCATCACAAGGCCGCACACCTCCTGCGGGCGGAGCTCTTGATTGGCGGCGAAAAGTTCGTCGAGGCCGAGAAGGCCATCCAGACCGTGCTCGACCGGGACGAGCAACATCCCGGAGCCTGGGCGCTGCGGGCGGTGGTGGCGCATCTGTTCCATGCCGATGCCAAAAAGGTCGCGGAAGCTCGTGGCGAGGCCTTGAAGCGCTGGTCGAAGAATCCGGTGGTAGATCATTTGATCGGTCGCTGCCTTTCGCGGGCCTATCGCTTCGCGGAAAGCGCGGCGCATCAGCGTCAGGCGCTCGAATTCGATGCGAAGTATCTGCCCGCGAAGGTGCAGCTGTGCCATGATTTGCTGCGCCTCGGCGAGGAAGAGGAGGCGTGGAAGCTGGCCGCTGCGGTTCGCGAGGAAGACGGCTACAACATCCAGGCGCACAATCTGGGCCTGCTCGAAAAAGAGATGGGCGGCTACGTGACGAAGTCCTTCCCTGATTTCATCCTGAAGATGCCGAAGCGCGACTGGCCGATCTATGGCGAGCGTGCGCTGGCGTTGCTGCGCGAGGCGAAGGCGGTGCTCGCCGCGAAGTACGCCCTCGATTTGAAGCGCCCGGTGCTCGTCGAGTTCTTCGGGGCGCAGTCGGATTTCGCGATCCGCACCTTCGGAGCCCTCGGAGGCCAAGGCATGCTAGGCGTTTGCTTTGGCACCGTCGTCACCATGAACAGCCCCGGCAGCCTCGCGAATGGCCGCAACAACTGGGAGAGCACGTTGTGGCATGAGTTTTGCCATGTCATCACGCTCACGGTGACAAAGAACCGCATGCCTCGCTGGTTGAGCGAAGGAATCAGTGTGTATGAGGAACGGCAGCGCGATCCGGCCTGGGGCATGCCGATGGATGCGACCTTCCGCGAGATGACGCTCGATGAGGAAAAGTTGACGCCCTTCTCACAGCTCAGCGGGGCCTTCATGAATGCCAAGACGCAGGATGACATCATGTTCGCCTACTACGAGAGCAGCCAGGCGGTCGAGTATCTGCTCGACACCTACGGCCAAGAGAAGTTCCAGGGCATTCTGCGTGATCTCGCCGCCGGAAAACGCGTAAACGAGGCTATCGCCGCCAACTGCGAAGACGTGGATGCGATCGAAAAACGCTTTACCACCTTCATCACCGGCAAGGCGAAGGCCTTTGGAGCCAAGGCCGATTGGGGCGAGCCGAAGCCCGAGGAACTCAATCCCTTCGATGACAGCAGTTTCTCCGAGTTTTTGAAGACGCATCCCGCCAATCTCTGGGCGCTCCAGCGGCATGCGGAGGATGCCATCAAGGCCAAGAACTGGCCCGAAGTGCTGCAAACCGGCCAAAAGATCGCGGAACTCGTTCCGGAGGATGTCAGCGGCACCAGCGGCTACTCGCTGCAAATCCAGGCCCTGCGCCAGATGAAGCGCGAGGATGAGGAAATCGCCCTGTTGCGCCGCATCGCCGAAAAATCATCGAGCGCCCAAAGCAGCTTCCTTCGCCTCATCGAACTCGATTTGCCGAAACAGCGTTGGAACGAGGTGCTGGCGAATGCGCGACGCGTCACCGCACTGAATCCTTTTTTGGTCACCGCCCAGCGAGCCCTCGCCGAGGCTCATGCCGCGCTGAACCAGCCCACCGAGGCGATCCAGGCCTGGGAACGCGTCCTCGAGCTCGATCCCGGCTCCGCAGCTCAAACGCATTTCAAGCTGGCCCAACTCCTGAAGCCCTCGGATGCCCCCAAAGCCAAGCGCCATCTGCTCGATTCGCTTTCGCTGGCTCCACGCAACCGCGAGGGGCTGGAGATGCTGGGCGGATTCTGACTCGGCCTTTATTCATGTGTCTAGCTGACAGGCAGCAGACAGCCCGGCATCATCGGCGGGTCAAAATGTCCGGCCAACCTCCTGAGTGCGCGGATTTTTGATGCTTTCGCACCTCTGTTTGTCTCACACTGGCCTCGCTGTCCCCATGCCCCGGATTCTTTTTGTTTTCCTGATGCTTCTGACCCTCTCCGCCCGTGCGGAGACGATGCTGCAGTACTTCAATACGTCGTGGGTGGAAATCACGAACAAGATGCCGGAGTTGGCGGAGGCGGGATACACGTCGCTGTGGCTGCCGCCGCCGACGAAAGGATCCGGGGGACTCTCAGTTGGCTATGACATGTGGGACCCATTTGATTTGGGTTCGAAGAATCAGCGGAACTCGGTGCGGACACGATATGGGACGGAGGCGGAGCTGATCCGGCTGGTGGAGACGGCGCATCGGTTTGGGATTCGCGTGTATTTTGACAACATCATGAATCACCGCGCTTTCGACGTGCCGGGTTACAATGAGAACACGCCGATCGACATCTATCCGGGCTTGGTGCCGGAGGATTTTCATCTACGGAAGACTCAGGACGGTTTCTACCGGAAGTGGGACAACACACGCTCGTGGAGCGATGCGTGGCAGGTGCAGAATCTGGGGTTGGCGGACCTGATCGACATCGCGCAGGAACCGGGCACAACGAACAATAACTTTGGCCTCACGGAAGGCTCCACGGCACCGAAGATCAAACTCATCCGCGATCTCACACGGCCGGAACAATACTGCTATCTGCCCAACGGGACGTATGTGGGCTTTGGGCCGGGAAATGGGATCACAACGGAGCTGTTGAATTCGAACAAGGCCTTCTATGAGGAGCGGGTGGAGGATTATCTGAATCGTGCGGCACGGTGGTTGATGGATCGCACGAAGGCGGACGGGCTGCGGCTCGATGCGGTGAAGCATGTGAAGGCGGATTTCTTCGGAGCGACGTTTGGTGCGGACAAAGACACGAGCGACTACGGCTACTCGGGCCAGGTGCAGCGGCAGTTCAACATCACGCGTGGCTTTAGCGATGCGAACCATCGCGACACGGTTTTCAGCCTCGATGGCGGCCGTGATGATGCGATGCTGTTTGGCGAGCATCTCGGCGAACCTCCGGCTTACGGGCCCTACATCGACGCCGGCATGCGATTGGTTGATAATGAACTGCGCAGCCAGTTGAACAGTCGTTTGGGCAATCCTTCGAGCGGGTTGCAAGGCTACGATTGGGCCGGTGTGGGCGGTTTTGCGGCGGACATCGGCGTGACGCATGCACAGAGCCACGACAACGACTATGCGGCGCGGAAAGAGCTGCAGCATGCGTTCTACTTCCTGCGTCAGGGGCTTGGGCTGCTCTACACGGACGGGAATTATCAGGCGGAGACGCTCGGCGAAAGCGGCGGCGCTTTTCCGCGTCATGCCAACACGTCGTTCCTCGGTCAGTGGAATGACGCCCGCGTGCCGAACCTGCTTTATGTGCATGATCAGTTCGCGCGTGGCTATCAGCTGGGTCGCTTCAGCGATGCGGATGTCGTCGTCTGGGAGCGGCTCGATAAGCGCGAAAATCCAGGCATGAGCGATGCAGATGCGGTGACGCTGCTGGTGATGCTAAGCGACAATTACAGCGCGGGCACGGCTCGAACGTTCACGAGTGCTTTCCCCACCGGGGCCTATTTGTACAACTACTCGACCTACGGCGGCGGCTTCTACAAATTCAAAGAGGAGCTGTCTTCGACGGTGTTGCCTGCGGGCGGTTACTTCCTTTTCTCGTGGAAGAATCCAGACCCGAGCGAGCTGTGGAAAAACCATGGCGGCAGGCCGATCACGATCACCGAGAATGGCGTCGAGGCCGGAACGGTCACGGTGAAGCGCAAAGACGGCCCGAATGGCGACAGGGCCTTCAATGGCAACACGCTGCCTGAGCCTTCACGCCCCGTGCTGCCTGCGGACACGGTGACGACGGACTACACCTACAGTGCGGTCATTCCGCGTGTCACGAGCACCAGCGGCGTGCGTTTCGTGGCTCGCACGGATGGTTCGACGGCGAATGTCTTGATGAAGCTCGATGGCGGCATCGACCTGAATGGCACCGTGCCTGTCGGCAACACCGATCCGGCTTTGCGAGACAATCCGCCGGCCATCGCGAATGACATGTTCATGGGCTACGAGCAGCCGACGTTCATCAGTCGCGTGCATCCCGAGCTTTTCGCGGCGCAGGACACGGCGAGAAACAGCACCGGCAGCGCTGGAGCGGAGACTTTCACCACCACGACGGTCGTGAACGGCACCGCGCCGAAGTTCATCGATGCCAACACGGCAGCGTTTTTGTATCACGATCCCGCCGCGCCGGTCGGAAACCTCACGCCGGCTCGCAATCAATTCGATGCCTCGCGCAATGAGATGTGGGTGAAGGCGAACAGCGTCGGCGGTGGCTACAAGGCCTTCCTTTATTACACCACCGATGGTTCGAACCCCGAAGGCGCGGCAGGTCGCGGCAATGGCACGACGAAGGTCGTGGAGATGCTTTACCGCCACAATGACGATGGTGGCACGAGTGACTGGTGGAGCGCCACGCCGCTGCCGGGCAATTTCACGGCCACTTCGAAATACAAGATCGGCATGGCGAAAGATGCGAATGATCCGTGGTGGCCTGGGAATGCGGACGCGGTGACGCGGAAGCAACAGATGATGTCCACCTATGAAACGAATGCGCTGGACCTCGCCACGCTGCCGGTGCGGCCTCACTTTGACTACGGCGTAGCGCAGACGGGACTCAGCGAAGGCATGCATGTCGTCCGTGCGCGTGCTTTCCTTAGTCGCAGCGGTCAGGCGAGCATCTACAACACCTTCACGCAGTCGTTCTATTATGATGCGCAGCGCCCCACCGGCGAGGTTCGCTTCCCGGAGAACAATGGCGACACCGTGGGCGGCAGCGAATACGGCGTGGTCGTGCGCACGGACTCCAGCGTGACGGAGGTGTGGTATCACATCGACGACAACAGCGCGAGCAACGACGATACCATCACACGCAGCCAAAACGGCAACGGCGGCGGCTTTGAGCCCTTCACAGACAGCAATCGCAACGGCACCCGCGACACGAGCGAGACCTACACCGATCTGAATGAAAACGGTGTGTGGGATGCCACCCTCGGCACCGCCTGGGTCAAGGCGACCGAAGTGACGCCAAGTGTCGAGCCGACGAACATCGCCTATACCAAAGAATGGCGCTTCAACTACGCGAACATCCCCGCCGATGGCACCGCGACGATCCAAGTGCGGCTGCGTGAGCTCAGCAGCGCGGCGTTCAAGGACTTCGCGCTCACCGATGTGGCCGGACACTACACCACGCTGGAACGCACGGTGAATTGCGCGGGGCCAAACATCCGCATGTTCGTCGCCTGGCCGCCGAATGACGGCGATCTCGTCGGCGCGGGCTATGTGATGAAGGTGTACTTCTCCAAATCGCTCGCCGATGGCCTCACGAGCACGCAGTTGCGCGATCGCTTCACGATTCGCATCGGCTCCAGCGAGACGAATCAATACACCAGCTACGCCCGCGACCTCTACACGATCAATGACGACGAGACGGCGGACTACCACGCGCTGGCCTTCACCTTGCCGAATCTCTACAACGATCAGCCGGACTACCTGCACCGCATTGAGGTCACGCATGATCGCCCCACGCCGAATCCCGATCTGCTGGCCACGCGGCTGGTGAAGGCGGAGCCGAGCATCACGCCGCGCATCAGCATCGTGAACCCGCCGGAGCTCGACAGCACCGGAAAGCCCTACGAGATCATTTTGCCGGATGTGCCCTCACCCACGGCCGATCAGCGAAAATTCACGATCCGCGTCAGCACGTCGGTGGCGGCGGATTCGGTCGTTTTGAACGTCAACAACGGCCCCATGTCGATCACCGGCCCGGTGACGAGTATTGATGGCAGTTCGAAGAATTGGGACTTCACCTGGGAAAACATAACCGAGGGCGAGTTTCAGTTCACGGCGACGGTTTTCGACAATGGCAACGAAAACCACGAGACGAGGAACACGCGCGTTTTTTTTCGCCAAGTCGTCCCCGCGAGCGAAACGGACACGGACGACGATGATGATGGATTGCTCGATGGCGACGAAGGCACAGACACGCCACTGCCGAACGGCTTTCCAAGCACCGATCCGCGCTACAAGCCGAATGCCGAGCAGTGGACGAACGGCGAGGTCCACATCGCGAATGCTTTTGGCAAAACCGAGCCGCGCAATCCCGACACGGATGGCGATGGCTTGCCGGACGCGTTGGAAGTCGGCTGGCGGCTCGCGCTGACGCCCGGCGAGCCTGGAACGACGCTCACGACGGACACGAATGGCGATGGCGTGACGAATTTTCGCGGCGACATCGATCCGCCCTTCTACAACACGCTCGACAACCTCAACAAGGTGCCCGGCGTGAACACCGCCAGCGAAGGTGGTGATCGCTCGAAGCAACTGCGCGGCTCTGTGACGAAGCCGGATGATGCCGACAGCGACGACGACGGCATTGAGGACGGCATTGAAGATCAAAACAAAAACGGCTGGCTCGATGGCGACGGCGCGAGCATCGCTCCCGGCGATGCGCCGACCACCGCACGCAATTGGCCGAACAAAGTGCGTGATCCCGGCGAGACCTGGACCGAAACCGATCCGAACAACGCCGACACCGATGGCGATGGTGCTCGCGATGGCACCGGCGAGGATAAAAACGGCAACGGCCTCATCGACGGCGACACGGGCAATGATCGCGTATGGGCTGCGGGCGAAATTTGGACCGAGACCGATCCGCTGAAGATCGACACCGATGGCGATGGCCTCACGGATGGCTGGGAAGTGCGTTACGGCCTCGATCCACTCGACAGCGGCACGGTGAGTCTGCGTGGCCTCGTTGCGGCTGCCGACAATGGCCCTGCGGGGGATCCTGACGGCGATTTGTTCACGAATCTGCAGGAACTCACCAACGGCACGAACCCCGTCGAGGACAACACCATCCCGCCAGCGCCTCCGGGCCAGATTGTGATCGGTCCGCAGATACCTTTGGTGGTCGGCGGCGTGACGAACAACCGCGAATTCACCGACTGGCAGATCAATGACCTCATCGCGCTCGATGAATACAACGGCGACGGTTTCAACAACCAAGGCACCGATCTGTATCGCAATGGCGATGGCTTTGACAGCAGCCGCGACCTCGTGGCTTTTTATGCGCACGATGGCGGCGCGGTGACGAATGGCGGCGACGGCAATTTTTACTTCCGCGCCGATTTCCAGGACCTGAAGGCTCTGGCAGAGGAAAGTGCGCTCGATCTGTATGTCGTCATCGACTTCAACTCGCCCACCGTCGGTGAATCGGCGCTGCCGGACAGCATCGACACACGCACCAACATGAAGTGGGAGGTCTGCGTGGCCGCTTACAGCACGGACAACGGCGCGGTGCATGTCGATACGAATGTCGCCAGCAACAGCACGAGCATCAATCAAGATCTCGCGCCCTTCGGCGTGGTGCGTCGCAGCCAGTTCGAGACGGATGGCTTCAAGAAGAGTTGGTATAACAGCGCAATGGATGCCGTGGAGTTCAGCATCAGCCGTCAGGCGCTGCTCGATGCCGGTTGGAATGGCAACGTGAACACACTGAACTACCAGGTCTTCACGACGAAGGACGGCACCCAAAACACCCCCACTCGCGGCGCAGGTGATCTCGCTGGGCGCAGCGACATCCGCGACAGCATCGCCGATGACTGGATCGCCAGCGATTACTGGCGTGATCAAAGCACCATCAGCGGCGCAGGCGGCGTTTTGAAGACGTGGTTCGGCCCCAGCGGCACGAATGACATGTGGAAGCGCGTGAAGGTGGCGAGCCTCGTGCATGAAAGCCGTCCGATTATGGCCGGGAACGAAGTGCAGGCGCTCATCAACAACGGCGCAGGCGCAGGCTGGTATCGTCCGCTCGATGTACATGAGGCTTATGCTTCGCCGCTGGCCATGCACCTCACGCCACAGCTCGGTAGTGCCATTCAATGGGCGAAGGTCGATCCCGCCGTGAACAAACCCTGGCGTGACGGCCCCGCTTTGAACACGCGACTCTCAGCGCTCGCCGGTGGCGGGGTGGTGAAATTCACTGGCACGACTTACAGCGATCACATCCTCAATTACTTCCCGCAGAGCTACACGCAGACGAATGTGGCCGACGCCGCCGCAACGCTGACACAGATCTACGGCGCCGCGCCTTCCGCGAGTGTGTTTTATCCGCCGGAGCGTGTGCTCAGCAGCAGCACGCTCGACATCATCAGCGCCTGCGGCTTTGGCTATACCTTCATCGACCAGACGCGGCACATGGAGAAGTGGTATGGCCGCACGAGCAGCCTCGGCAATGACGGCTACCGCATCAATGACAGCGGCGGCGGCCTCAAGATGTTCGTCATCAATGACCAACCGAGCCAGTTCCGCTTTCAAAACACCGATGGCGGGCTCAACACGAGCCTGCGTGAGCTGTTGAGCCGCAAGGCCCGCAGCGCCGTGCAGGACCAGGTGGTGATCCTCGGCAGTGATTGGAGTGATTTTGTCTCCAAGGCCAATGCCGATGCCTACGACATCAATCTCGCGTGGATGGCCAGCCGTCCGTGGATTCAAATCACCACGCCGCAGGCCATCGCCGCCGGTGAGGTCGATTCGAATCGCGATGGCACGCCTGAGGTCTGGCCTGCGGTCGTGCGCAGCACGCTCACGCTGCCGCTGGTGAGCAAAGATTTTGTTCATTACGCCACGCAGGAAAACTACGACAACTGGTTCAACGGCCAGCCGGGCCGCGAGGAAGGTCTGAATGGCAAAATCTTCCATGTGCGGCCCACGGTGCCACTTCCGGGTGCCTTTGGCCTTGTGGGCGTTTCCGGCCTCGCGAACACCGCGTGGACCGCAGGCACGAGTTTGGCCGTCGCGGAGCCAAACCTCGGTTTTTTGACGCGAAACGCCTTCCACGGCTCGATGTGGCTCACCGCCTTTCATGATCAACCCGTGGCCGATTTGTCGAAATACAGCACCGGCGAATATTTGTATCCCGACACGAGCAACAACAGCCTCGCAGGCTTCTCGAAGGCCGCGCAAAGCCAGTTCCGCTGGGCCGCGGTCTATCAAAGAGTGTCTCAATGGGCGGCGACTGCCGCCACGCTCGCGAACTCGACCTCCGCCACCAGCGAAGACGCCGATCTCGATGGCGAAAACGAGCATCTGCTCTTCAACGACCGCGTTTTCGCGATGTTCGAGCGCATCGGCGGCCGCATGACCTGCGCTTTCGTGCGTGATTTGAGCACGGGCCGCGTGCTGCAAGTCGTCGGCAATCCTCACAGCTACGCCGGCTTTGAAACCGAAGAGGAAGGCGCGGTGAACGTCATCAGCGGCGCGGTGGGCAGCTATCGCACCAGCGGCTTCAAAGACTGGTTTTTCGGCAGCATCGCCTACAACAACGAGCTCTACACCGCCACCGCGACGACCAACGGCTTCGTCTTCACCAGCAGCGACGGCAAGATCGCCAAAACGATCACGCTCGCCGCTCGTGCGAACGCTTTGCGAGCCAGCTACGCCCTCACCGGCCCCGAAACCACGCTCTACCAGCGCCACGGCCTCAGCCCGCATTTGCAAAACCTCCTCGTCAAAGGCCAGACGCATCTCGGAGCCGTCAGCAATGTCGGTGGCATCGTCTCGCTGACCAATTTCGCCCCCGACGCCGTCGTGCGCACCTACGTCCGAGCCATCACCGCCACCACCTACAACCCCAGCGCCATCGACGACGATCCCGTCACCACCTTTGACACCCTCACCATGCGCAATCAAGCGCAGACCCAGCAAGTCGAGTTCAGCCTCACCCACGGCGCCACCTTCGACCTCGGCTTCGAAACTGGCCCCACCTTGAGCGAAAGCGTGGACGGCGATGCTTTGCCCGACACCTGGGAAGCCGCCAACAACCTCCTCAACAGCGACGGCACCGGCGCGAATGGCAACTCCGGCAACGCCGACGGCGACCGCTACGACAACCTGAGCGAATTCATCTTCGGCCTCAGCCCCACGCAGAGCGACAACTACCAACCCCTCGTCGTCAAAGCCACCAGCGGCTTCGACGTCACCTTCACCACCATCCCGGACCGCTGGTATCGCGTCTTCGCCAGCGACACGCTCACCACCTGGACCCCCATCGGCGCCGATCAACTCGGCACAGGCTCGGTCATCACCATCAGCGACCCCACCGCACTGCCCGCCCGCTTTTACCGCGTGGAAGCCCGCCTCGTGACGCCGTGAGGAAAGTGGAACAGGTTTTTAACCTGTTCATCCCCGGAGCCCCAGACATCCAAACTGCCATTCACCGCCCTTACTCCGCCAAGCCCCCAAACCGAACAGGTTAAAAACCTGTTCCACTTTCTTAGCCCCATGCCCTTCGTGCCCTTCAACCCAATCGAAAACGTCCAGTGCACGCGCCGGACACTACCGCACTGGGCTCAAGAAGGCCGCACCTACTTCGTGACCTTCCGCCTCGCTGATTCGATGCCGAGGGAGAAGCGGGAGCAGATTGAAGCACAGCGTGATGCTTGGATGCATTCGAAAGGGATCCGATCGCTCGATGAGATCGAGAACCTGTCCGAAGACGATCGCAAAGAATATCACCGTATCTTCACCGCGAAGATACACGAGCTTCTGGATGCCGGTTACGGCTCTTGCATGCTCAGCGAGTCTGAGAATGCTCAAGTGGTCTCGAGTGCGTTGCTGTTCTTCGATGGCAATCGAGTCGAGATGCTCGCGTTCGTCGTCATGCCAAATCATGTGCATGTGCTCGCCTGTCCGATTGAGCCGCACACGCTCTCCGAGCTGCTCCATTCTTGGAAACGGCACACGAGCCGAGAGATTAACAAACGAATGGGCAGCAGCGGCACTCTTTGGCTCGATGAGAACTTTGATCACATTGTCCGAAGCCAAGATCAGCTCCAACACTTCCGAAACTACATCCGCGACAACCCGAAGAAGGCCCATCTTCCCACCGGCACCTTCCTTCACTACGACAAAGAAAGTGGAACAGGTTTGTAACCTGTTCATCGCCGAAGCGACGGACCTACAACCACCTCATAACGATCTCAACACGACCAGCCCCCAAGCCGAACAGGTTAAAAACCTGTTCCACTTTCCTGACCGCCATGATCCGCCTCCTGCTATTCCTTCTTCTTGTTTCCTCTGCCTCCGCTTGGGTGGCAAATGAGGTCGATTTCCCCGGCGATGGACAAGGGTGGGATTTAGGCACGACGAATAGCTACAAATACACCGGGCCGGATGGCAGCACGGAGTGGTTTCGCTTTGAATGGACCGCGCCGGCTGCGGACAGCGACTACAACTTCAAGATGGTCACCGGCAACAACTGGAACCAGGACTACGGCGGCAATTTGATCTTCCCGAAGAACGAACTGGCGATCCTTTACTACCAGCCGGTCGGCGATTCGGCGGCGAAGCTCAGTGGCGGCGTGACGAGCGGCAAGCGCTACATCTTCACGACCAAAGACCCTGGCCTCGCGAACACCTTCATCAGCGTGATGGAGCTTAGCAGTGCGCCAGTGGCGATCACGGGCGTGTCGCGGAATGCGGGCACCGGTTTGATCACGATCAACCTCAACGGCACGCCCAGCGCCGAGGAGAAGGTCTATGTGCGCTACACGGACAGCGCCTGGAAGTATTCGCAGGTCATTCAGGCCACCGTCGCGGGCAATTCGGCCACGACGACGATCCCGGACATCAAGGATGGCAAAAACTACGCGTGGTATGTCTTCACGAGCACGGCGGCCCCGGACAAATTTCACAGCAGCTTCGCCACGGATGCTCTCTCGCTTTCCTGGAACAACAATTCGGGCGCGAACTACGCCATCAACGGCGTGCAACGCATCACCAACCTCACGATCAATAGCGCCAGCGGGCCGTATCAGACGACGAAGTTCTTCATCGACGAGATCGCGGGCGAAACCTACCCGCTCAACGTCAGCACTACCTTCAACGCGGGCACGCCGCCGACCGAGGTGGAGGTCGTGACGAACCTCAATCGCCGCGAAAAGGCTGATCAAGACAACAACGGCGACGGCATCGCGGATGGCATCCTGCCGCCTGCACGCGACCTCTGCGGTCAAAACGACACGCACTATTACAAAGCCTATCCGATGACCTCCGCAGGCTCGACGTGGAGCGCATCGATTCCAGTGACGAAGACCGGCGCGTATCGCGCGACGGTGCGCTATCGCTTCTCGCCGACCGGGCCTTGGTTCTACTATGGCGACCGCGATCACGCGGTGGTCGTTTCACCGAAGAAGACGCTCGAAATGACGCTCTATGAGCTCAATCCGCTCACCATTGAGGCCACCGCGGCGAACTCCAGCGGTCGCAGCACTTTTGTCGATCTGCTGGGCGCGGCGGATGGCGACAGCGACGGGACGGACCCGCTCTCACTCGATTACTTCGATACCATCCAGACGAATTGCCTGTGGTTTCAGCCGATTCATCCCACGGGTGGCCTTGGTGTCGAAAACGATCCCGCCACGTCATCGCCGTATGAGCCGGGGAGCCCGTATGCGACGAAAAATTTCTTCGCGGTCAATCCATGGCTCGGCAGCGCCAACACGGAAAGCTCCGCGATGAGCGAGTTTCAGACCTTTGTGCAAAAAGCCGATGACTACGCCGACACGGTCGGCACGATCAATGTCATGCTCGACTTCGTGGCGAATCACTCGGCCTGGGACGCGGTGTATGGTCAGGGTGGCGTCGATCTTGGCTTCACGGGTGCTTCTTCAAATGCCATCCCAGCGAACTGGTATTCCCGCACGGGCGATTACGGTCAGGCGGCGACGTATTTCACCAGTCTGGGCGAGAAAGACAAGGCGGTGGCACCCGATCGAAATGACTTCGGCAAGTGGCAGGACGTGGCGGAGCTGTTTTACGGTCGCTATTCGGCCCTGTGGCGTTTTCCGAGCTACACGGCCGGTTCCGAGCCGCACAAGAACGAGGACGATTTCATGGACTGGAACTCGTTCAGCCCTGAAGTGATCAAACTGTGGCGCTACCTCGGCTACTACCCGATCTACTGGCTGCAGCAATCTGGTCACACGCTCACGAATTCGACGACTGGCACCTACGCGCAACGTCTCGCGGCGGACAACAAAGGCATCGACGCGCTGCGCTGCGATTTCGGCCAAGGACTGCCAAATCCGCTGTGGGAATACCTCATCAACAAAACTCGTAGCGCGAAATGGAACTTCGTTTTCATGGCCGAAACGCTCGATGGCGAGCAACCCGGCTACCGCAGCAATCGCGTGTTCGACATCCTCAATGAGAGCCTCGTTTTCAACTTCACCGCCGCGCATGTGAACAAGGAATACGAAATCCAGAGCGCTTTGGAGAGCCGTCGCAGCAATTACCGCACCGGAGCCATCTTGCTCAACATCACCGGCCACGACGAAATCCTGCCGGACAACGATGCGTGGCTGAATGCCACCCGCTACGCCACCATGGCCGCCGTGCCGGGCCTGCCGATGACGTTTTACGGTCAGGAGCAAGGCATTCAAAACTACAACACGAGTGTCGGCTTCATGCACTACGATGGTTTTGAGACCGATCACGAGCTGAACTTCGGCAAACGCATCCCGCACTTCAAAAAGTGGAACAAAGCGCAGTTCTGGAGCCAGCCGCCGCCGAACAACACCGGCATGGCGCAATGGTATGGCCGCGTGAACTGGGCCCGTCTCAACAGCCCCGCGATCAAGTCCATCAATCAATACTACCTCGACCTCAAAATCGGCGGCGGAGCACCTGCGGACAACATCTTCGCCATCGCCAAGTATGAGCAGGCGAATGCCTCACCGGCTCAAAAAGACGTGGTGCTGTGCTTTGCGAACCTTTTCGAGCATTCCGCCGCGCATCTCGCCACCAGCAGCACTTTCGACCTACGCGGCGGAGTCGGCGATCCGCTTTGGAGCCTCCTCGGCCTGCAAAACAGCACCGAACGGCAATATAACCTCCGCAACCTCGCCAGCAGCAACGCCAGCGCCTACATCTGGAGCACCGCCCGCACCGGCGCAGACCTTTACAGCAACGGCGTCTTCGTCAGCCTCGGCGGCGGCACGGTGAATCCGATCACCAACGACGGCGAACTCGCGCAATTCTTGAAGATCGTCGATGTCACCCCGCCACCGGCCAGTGCCCCAAACACCAGCTACTACCAGATCGGCCATCAAGGCAGCTTCACCTGGAGCAGCAATGCCGGACCGCATGACAACATCGCCAGCTGGCGCATCAGCATCGGCACCACGCCCGGCGGGAATGACTTGGCGAACAACGTCAGCGTGAACGGCACCAGCCACAGCTTCACCGGCACGCCCGGTCAGACCTACTACGCCACCCTCACCGCCGTGAGCGCCGCGGGAGTCAATTCGACCTCCAGCACCTCCGACACCGGCGCTCCGAACCCCAACAGCACCACCACACCGGTCAAACTCCTCGACCCGGCCGCCGACGACGATGCCGACGGCCAAACGAACGAAGCTGAGGCCGCAGCGGGCACGAATCCTCTTTCCAATGCCTCCGCCTTCAAGGTCAACAGCCACACGCAGCCCGCGAACGGCCAGTTCACCATCACCTGGGCCAGCGTGATCGGAAAAAAGTATCGCGTCCAGCGCAGCGCCACGCTGGTGAGCGGTGACTGGACCGACATCTCGCCGGAAATCACGGCTACAGGCACGTCGAGCAGCTACAACGACACGGCAGCCGGTAGTTTGAAGCATTTTTATCGGGTGAGATTGGTGCCTTGAACAACTTGGATCACCTTTCCTCGCAGTTCTTGAGCGGCTGAGCCGTCGTTCATGTGGTTTACCATGAGCGAGAAGGTCAGTTCATGGCCTGAGTCGGTGATGAGAAAGCCGGTGACGGTGCGGATGCCGGACATCGCGCCGCCTTTCCAGCGGAGCGGGCCTTCAGCGAGCAGCGACTGGCGATAGGCGGTGCCATGCAGGCCGGTTTTCGCGAGGTGCTGGAGCTTGGCGAGATCGTGTGGCGTGATGAAATCGGCTCGCGAAAGGCCGCTGCCGTCCTCCATGCGCAGCCGGGTAAATTCGAGCCCGCGGCTTTTCCAATGGTCGCGAATCACCACGATGGGATCACGCTGCTTTTGATGGCCGATGAGGCGCAGGACGCACTCGGTCTCATGGTTGTCGGAGGTGGCGTGGATGCTGGTGATGATGTCAAGCAGCGGCGGCGAAGGATGTTGGTGCAGGACGACCCTCGCGGGCTTGGCGCTGGAGGCGAGACGACCGTCAATCTCGATGCCCTGAGCGGTGAGGAGTCGCTGAAAATGATGCGCGGCAAAGGTGGCGGGATTTGGAACCGCGCCCGTGGCGGTAAATGCCTTCGCATCGAGCGGAACGGTGCCGCGAAGGTGGATCACAGGGGTATTTTCGCCACCATGAATCATGACGCCATCGCCAGAGCCTGCGGCAGCAGAAGTAACTTCATTTCGGAAGGTAACGCCGGGCACCTCAGGCTCGGCACCGAGAAAGGTAGCGGGCTCGCCGAAGGCTTTGCCAGGGCGAAAACGGGCGATGTAACGGTTGTGGTTCAAATTGAGGGCGGAAACGCCGCTGCCGTAACCATTGCCAATGTCTCCCCAGTTCCAGAAATCGGGGTAGAGGCTGCCTTTGAAGCGGCTGGCATCGACGCGAATGCCGCCGGTGATGCGGCGGAGGCCCGCGGCATGGAGTTTCACGGCGATTTGCTCCAACGCGGCAAGGTCGAGCATCGGATCGCCCCCGCCAATGAGGACGAGATCGCCTTCGAGGAGGCCGTTTTGGATGGGCGCGGCGGCGCGGAGTTCCGAGACGAAGCGGAAATCGGGGCCGAGGATTTCGAGCGCGGTGGCGGTGGTGACGGTTTTGAGGGCGGAGGCGGGGATGAAAGCGGTGTGAGCCTGATCATCGAAAATGACCTCGCCCTGCGAATTGAGCACGCAGAGGCCGATGGCAGCCCCGCGAAGACCGGGGGAGGTTTTTGCCTCGGTGATGACGTTTCGGAGGTCGGCCTGCCATTTGGCCTCCGCTGGCGCTGGAGGCTTTTCCGGGCCGCACGAGGTCAGGAGGATGACAGGCAGCAGGAGGAGCAGTTTTCGCATCGGCGGAGTGTGGGCGCGGCTTGCGGTTTTGCCAAGCGCGGCCCATTCTTCGCGGATGAAACCGGAGAAAGTAAAAATCATGCTGATGGCGGCGGACATGAAACGCGCCGTGTGTTTTTACCGCGATGTGATCGGCCTGGAGGAGGTGTTTGTGAGCGATTTCTGGACCGAGTTGCGCCACGGGGATGCGATCATCGCCCTGCACGGCGGTCACGATGGCTCGCGGAACCCCACCGGGCTGTCGTTTCAATTCGAGGATGTGATCGCCAAAGCCGAAGCGATTCGCCTAGCTGGCGCGACGATTCTCCAGGCTCCCCAGCAACGTGAAGGCGAGCCGATTCTACTCGGCATCTACCGCGACGCGGAAGGGAACGAGGTTTTTGTGACGCAGTACATTGGATGAACACAACCTTTTTTCCGGCAATTCGGGTCGAGGGATTGACACTGGAACGCCATCCCGCTTAATCTCGTATTCCCCCATTAAATCCTCACCGGACCCATTTTTGTTTTTTCCCCTCTGATTTCATGTACTCGAATGAAAAATACCTTCTGGAACTGCTCCAAGAATCCGGGCTGCTCGTGGAACGCGACATCCAGGGTGTCGCCGCGAGCAAAAAGCCGGGCGAAAGCGTCCTGGAGACGCTGATCAAGACCGGCATCGTCTCTGACGAGCAGGTGGCGCAGACCGTGGCGGTGAACTCAGGCATGGAGTACATCGAACTCCAAGGTTTTGCGCCTCCCCCTAGCCTGAAGGGCCTCGTGCCCGTGGAGGTGGCGATCCGTTACAAGGTGGCCCCGCTAGGCACCAACGGCACGGCTCTCCAGATCGTGGTGGCGGACCCGTATGATTTTGAGACCCTCGACGCCCTGCCGCACGTTTTGCAGCCGGAAATTGAGTTCTTCTGCTCCACCCCGTCTCTCATCAAGCTGCTCCAATCGAACATCTACGGCAACGACGCCGTAGGCGGCAGCAAGATCAAAGGTGTGGGCATGGAGGCAGTTGGAGATGATGATGCACCGGTGATCAAGCTGGTGACCAACATGCTCACAGAGGCCTTCAAGAACAAGGCATCGGATATTCATGTGGAGCCGATGGAGAAGGACATCCGCATCCGCTACCGCATGGACGGCGTGATGGTGGACATTGAGCATCATCCGAAGCGCCTGCTGGCGGCGATCATCGGCCGTATCAAGATCATGACCGGCACCATGCAGCTCGACGAGAAGCGTGTGCCGCAGGACGGGCGTATCCAAATGAACTACAACGACAAGGAGATCGACATGCGTGTCTCGATCATCCCGACGAGCAATGGCGAGAGCGTGGTCATGCGTGTGCTGGATAAGAGCAGCCTCCGCCTCGGCCTCTCGGATCTGGGTTTCCTCTCGGACGATCAGGCAAGCTTTGAAAATCTAATCTCCCTGCCAGATGGCATCATCCTCGTGACCGGCCCTACGGGCTCTGGCAAGACGACGACACTTTACGCCTGCCTCAACTTCATCAATCGCTCGGATCGCAAGATCATCACCGTGGAAGATCCGGTGGAATACGAGCTGGCGGGCATCAACCAGGTGATGGTGAAGGAAGATGTGGGCATGACCTTCGCCGCCGCCCTCCGCGCCATGCTGCGTCAGGCACCGAATATCATCATGCTGGGTGAGATTCGAGACTTGGAGACGGCCTCGATCGCCATCCAGGCCTCTCTCACAGGTCACCTTGTGTTTTCCACGCTGCATACGAATGACGCCCCGAGTGCGGTGGCTCGCTTGGCAGACATCGGCATCAAGCCTTTCCTGATTGCAACCGCCGTGCGTGCCATCGAGGCCCAGCGACTGGTGCGAAAGCTTTGCGGAGACTGCAAAACAGTATCCTCCCTCAGCGACCGCGAGCTGCGTTCCCTAGGCCTGGACGCGGCGCAGGCTGCGGATGCCACGATCATGGGGCCGGCAGGTTGCGGCAAGTGCCGACAGCTCGGCTTCCGCGGCCGAATGAGCCTCGTGGAAATTTTCAAGATCGACGATGAGGTGCGCACCATGATCAACCAGCAGCTCACCACACCGCAGCTTCGCAAACGTGCCCGCGAGCTGGGCATGCGCACCATGCGCGAGGACGGTATCCGCAAGGTGCTCTCTGGCCTCACCTCCGCCGATGAGGTCATCGAGGCCACGATGTCCGACTCGCATTGATCTCTCCCCTTCCCTGTTTCCGCCTCGTAACCGTTTCCCCCACTTTTTCCCACCATGACTGTTTCCAACGTCATCGACATGCTCATCAACCGCGGCGTCATTGACTCGGGTCAAGCCGACGATCTCACTCGCGACTGCGTCACGGACGGCAAAGACGTGCTGCAGACCCTCATCGACTACGGCATTTACACCAACGAGGACGAATTCTGGGGCCATGTGGCCGAGGAACTCGGCGCAGAGCACTTTGACCTCGCCACTTATGAGCCAGCCCCCTCCGTGGTGGCCCTCATCCCTCCGGGCATGGCCCGCCTCTACGGCTGCTTTCCCATCACGCTCGATGGCCAAGGGCTGCATGTGGCTTTCACCGATCCGCTGAATCCCCAGCTCGCCGAGGACCTCCGCTTCGGCCTTGGCAAAAGCATTGTGCCCGTCGTAGCGCGGCGCAGCCAAGTGCAGGCTCTCATTGACAAGCACTACGGCAGCAGCGCCCCGAGCATCGAGGAGATTTTCGGCCAGATGGGTAAATCTGGCGCGGCCCAGAGCGCGGAGCAGGAAGCGAACTCGGCCCCAATCGTGAAATTCGTCGATCTCGTGCTCGCTCAGGCCATCAAGGAACGTGCTTCGGACATTCACTTCGAGCCTTTCGAGCGAGAATTCAAGATCCGCTACCGCGTGGATGGTGCCCTCTATGAGATGGCACCGCCGCCGGTTCATCTCGCCACCTCCGTCATCTCACGTGTGAAGGTCATGGCGAACATGAACATCGCCGAGCGCCGCATCCCACAGGACGGCCGCATCATGACGACCGTCAGTGGCAAAGCCATCGACATGCGTGTGAACTCCCTGCCCACGCAGCACGGCGAATCCGTGGTGCTCCGCGTGCTCGATCGCTCCTCCGTGAATCTCGATCTCGAGGCACTCGGCATGCAGCCCTTCCTCTTTGATTACATCGTCGAAACGATTCAAAAGCCCAATGGCATCTTCATCGTCACTGGCCCCACGGGAGCTGGCAAAACGACCACGCTTTACGCCGCCCTGCGCCGCATCAACACCATTGATGCCAAGCTGCTGACCGCCGAGGACCCGGTGGAATACGAGATCGACGGCATCATGCAGGTGCCCATCAATGACGCCGTGGGCCTCACCTTCGCCAAAGCGCTGCGTTCTTTCCTTCGTCAAGATCCAGATCGCATCATGGTGGGTGAGATGCGAGACCTTGAAACGGCGCAGATCGCCATTCAGGCATCCCTCACGGGCCACTTGGTGCTCAGCACGCTCCATACAAACGATTCCGCTGGTGCGGTGACGCGTCTCGTGGACATGGGCGTGGAGCCATTCCTCGTCGCCGCCACTCTGGAGGGCGTGCTCGCCCAGCGCCTTCTGCGCACCATCTGCAAAAGCTGCCGCGCCCCCTACGAACCCAATAACCACATCCTCACCCAGCTGGGACTCAGCCGCGGGGACATCGCTGGAAAGCCTTTCTTTACCGGTTCTGGCTGCGGTACCTGCGGAAACAGTGGCTACAAAGGCCGCAAAGGCATCTACGAGCTCCTCGACATCACCGATCCGCTTCGTGAACTCATCACCTCCCGCGCACCTTCCCTCGTCCTGCGCCAAAAAGCCATTGAACTGGGCATGGCCACTCTCCGCGAGGACGGCCTGCGCAGCATCTATGATGGCGATACCACGGTGGAAGAGGTGCTGAAATACACCTAATGCGCCAATTCAGGTCGGAAATTTCGCCGTGCGGGATTTCCGGCATGAAATTGAGATAGACAGAACGCTCGCTCCCTCGGTATAAGCACAGACACTCGAATTTCCGCCCCTTTCACGCCCCTTACCTATGCCCCGATTTCATTACATCGCTCTCGACCAGAATGGCCAGGAGACCGCTGGCGATCTGGAAGCCGCCTCAGAGGCTGACGCCTACAATCAGCTCCGCTCCAGTGGCTACTATCCCACCCAAGTCGCCGCAGAAGGTGCTGGGCAAGCCGCCGCCATCAAAAAACGCGCCACCAAGAGCACCAAGGGCAAGGACAAGGTCGTCCGCATCGGGGCCAATGCTCGGGTGAAGAGCAAGGTGCTCATGATTTTCACCCGCCAGCTCGCCACGCTAATCGATTCCGGTCTGCCGCTCCTCCGCGGTCTCACCGTGCTAGGTCGCCAGGAGCCCATTCCGGTGATGAAAGCCACCATCAATACGCTCGCTGAGAACGTGCAGACAGGCTCCACCTTCTCGGAGAGTCTCCAGCAGTATCCGCGAATCTTTAACAAGCTCTATGTGAACATGGTGAAAGCCGGTGAGCTCGGCGGTGTGCTCGAACTCGTCCTCAACCGTCTCGCCGAATACCAGGAAAAGGCCCAGAAGCTCAAAAACAAGATCGTCGCCGCGATGGTATACCCCATCATCGTGATGTGCATCGCCGCAGGCATCATGGTCTTCCTCATGCTCGTCATCGTGCCACGCTTCGAGACGATCTTCGAAGACATGCTTGGGTCGAAGGAAAAGCTACCGGAACTCACTAAATGGGTCATCGGCTTCTCCCGCTGGATGTGGGAGTATATTTGGTACATCATCGCCGTGGTGGTGACTGTATTTGTCTCATGGCGTGCCATGGCAGCCACCAAAGGAGGTCGAATCTGGATCGACGGCATGAAGCTCAAACTCCCGCTCTTTGGCGATGTGCAGCGCAAAACAGCCATCTCCCGTTTCACCCGTACGCTCGGCACCCTTGTCACCTCTGGCGTGCCAATCCTCCAGGCGCTCAACATCACTCGCGATACAGCAGGCAACGTCGTCGTCTCCAACGCGATCATGAAAGTGCATGACGCGGTGAAAGAGGGGGAGTCCATGGTCGGACCGCTTGAGGCCAGTAATGTCTTCCCGCCGATGGTGATCTCCATGGTGGACGTGGGTGAAGAGACCGGCCAGCTCCCAGAAATGCTTTTGAAGATCGCTGATGTGTATGAGGATGAAGTGGACAACTCCGTCTCCGCCCTTACCGCGATGCTGGAGCCTCTCATGATTGTGATCCTGGCTGTCGTGGTCGGTGTGATCGTCATGGCTCTCTTCCTTCCTCTCATCGACGTCATCAAAAATCTCAGCGGTGGTGGTGGGGGCTAGGCCGAAACGCCTCGCCGCCCCTCGCAACCAACTTTTCAACCCGCTTTGCCATGAAACTCCCCGTCATCCCCCGCCGGGCCGCCGGCTTTACCCTTGCTGAAATGATGATCGTCATCGCGATCATCGTCGTCCTCGCTGCCTTGACCCTCGGTGGCTACAACTACGCCATGCGCGGCTCCAAACGCCGCACAACCGAGGCCACCATGACTGCTATCCAGTCTTCCTTGGAGCGTTACTACGACAAATTCGGCGAGTTTCCAGAGCCAGCATCAGCGGACGAAACCGTCGAGGTCATGCCAGGAAAGAGTTATCGTGTGGGCGGGGCAAAGTGCCTTTATCAGGCGCTTCGAGGAGATGGGTATGATGCCATCAAAGGTGCGGAAAATAGCGCCTCTGGCGGCAATTCTGGCTCGGCTGGCTCAGACGGAAACTTCGACGAGACCGAAATCCCAAATGTGCTTTTCAAGGACATGCCAAACACCATGTGGCGGAAATTGAATAATCAGCACTTCATCATTGTGGATGGTTTTTACCGCCCATTCCAATATATCAAAGCAGCCCCTCAGAACACGGGCACCGCCGCTGGCGGAGGAGGTGGTGGCAATCAGCAGGCCACCACGATCAACACCACCTATGACCTCTGGTCCTACGGCGAAGATGAGATCAATATCAATACCCTCTCCATCGAAACCATCGAGAACGAGGCTCTCGCGAATAAGTGGATCAAGAATTGGTAATTTAAAATGCCGGTTGAGACTCTTCCCGTCCGCTGACACTGCTGTTTCATGCCCATCGGACTCGCCATCGCGGCCATTTTATCGCTCTTCGCCAGTTTTTGGGCGTTGAATGTGGCGCGTGACCCGCGGGTCTGGCGTCTTTGGTGGATGGATCTTCTGGGCGTCTTGGATGTGGATACGGATCGTGAGGTGCGCCGTGTGCAGGAGCAACACATGTCCTTCATGTGTTACCTGCTTTTCATCCTACTGCTCGCCACCAGCCTCAGCGGTGCCTTTTGGACGGTGGACCTCGTCCGCGAATACAAGCGGGAGAAAACCCGCTTCGAACGCGAATTGAACCTCAATCGCGATGAGATCGATAAGGTGCAAAGCAAGCCTCAAGGCCTCAAGCGCTGAACGTTCGCCCTCTGGGATCTGAATTCCCCATTGCATGCCCCCGGCTTCGCAGCCATGAACGAGGGCTC
Organism: Akkermansia muciniphila; assembly: GCA_943373155.1. GTDB lineage: Bacteria > Verrucomicrobiota > Verrucomicrobiia > Verrucomicrobiales > Verrucomicrobiaceae > Prosthecobacter. Next base: position 101,382 of record CALSBJ010000006.1, read on the forward strand.
TCTCATGAACCGCCAGGAAAACCTCGAATCCATCTTTCGCGACGGCAAGACCGTCATCCTCCCTATCGACCACGGCTGCGCCATTCCGGTGCCTGGCCTCGAAAACCCCTTTTCCCTCATCGAGAAGGTCAATGAGTTCGTCGATTGCTATGTGATGAACCTCGGCCTCGCCCTCCGCGCGGGTGACATCCTTGCCGGCAAGGGCATCTGTCTGCGGGCGGACGTTTACAATACCCGCACCGAAGGTCACGGTGCTGGCAGCATTGGCATGTGGGGCTGCGAAGACGCTGAGATGGTCGGCGCGAATGCCGTCATGAGCATGCTTTACCCCGGCATCGCCTACGAGAACGTCAATTTCCAGGAAAACGCAGACATCATCCGCAGCAGCATGGACACGGACATCCCGGTCATCATCGAGGCGCTGCCCTACGGCCTCGGCGTGAAGGACAAATACACCTGCGAGAACATCAAGTTCGCCACCCGCTTGGCTGCCGAAATCGGGGCGGATGTCGTCAAGACTCCCTACCCTATCGATGCCAAATCCCCGGATGACTTCCGCCGCATCGTAGAAAACTGCTTTGTTCCCATCATCATCCTTGGCGGACCTGCCATGAATGACGACACGGATCTCCTCAAGACCGTCGAAGACGCCATGGAGGCCGGAGCCGCAGGCATCGCCATCGGCCGCAACGTCTGGCAGCACAAAAATCCCGCCGCCATCGCCCGCAGCCTCGCCGCCATCGTTCACGAGGACGCCTCCGCTCTCGAAGCCCTCGCGCTGCTGAAAGAACCCGTGCGCTGAGCCTGTTCCGCTCATCCCCATGAAAAAAGCCTTTCTCAGCCTCCTCGCCGTCGCTGCCCTACCTGCTGCCGCGCAGGAAATGAAGAAGTTCGACATCAAAGCGGATGACTGGGCCGTGGGCGAGCCGCCCGCCGAAGTCTTCGTGCTCGATGGTAAGGTCTCCATCGCTGAAAAGGACGGCGGCAAGGCCGTCATGATCGATCCCGGCACCGAACTCGTCGAGGCCAGCGCCCAGTTTGGTGATTCCGCCGCAGGCAGCGCCAGCATCCAGGCACGGGTCTTTGCCAGCAAGAAAGGCCGCAGCACGCCGCGCTTCGGCCTCAGCGTGCATGGCATGTCCGGCTATCGCCTCTATGTGAACCCAGCCAAAAAGCTGCTCGAACTCATCAAAGCCGATCAAGTCGTCGCCACCGCACCCTTCACCTGGACCTCCGATGCTTGGCTAAACCTCCAAATCGAAGCCAAAAAGGCTTCAGGGGATGCTTGGACCATCGCAGCCAGCGTGTGGCCCGCCACCGAGGCGGCCGCTCCCGCCACTCCTCAGCTCAAGCACGAGGACAAAGGCCTCAAAGGCCAGGGCAAATGCGCCATCTGGGCCACGCCTTACTCGAATACGCCCATCTACTTCGACGACATCCAGATCGAGATCGAAGCCGCTCCGGCGAAGTAAGCGCCTCTCGCGCTCGCTTGACATGGCATCGTGCCGCGCCACACAAGACGGCTCATGCCTACCGACCTCATCGCCGATCTCGAATGGCGCGGCCTTTTGAAACAGGCCAGCGACCTCGAAGCCATCCACGAAGCGCTCAAAACCCCGCAGACCTTCTACTGCGGCTTTGACCCCACCGCGGACAGCCTCCACATCGGCAATCTGCTTCCCCTCATGGCGCTGCGCCGCGTGCAGGAGCATGGGCACAAAGCCATCGCCATCCTCGGTGGCGGCACCGGCCTCATCGGCGATCCCAGCGGCAAGGCCAATGAGCGCACGCTCAACACGCCTGAGACCGTCGCCCAATATGTCGAAAAGATCGGCGTACAGGTCCGCAGCATCCTCGACCCGCAAAACACCCTCGTCGTGAACAACGGGGACTGGATCGGCTCGATGAGCGCCGTGCAGCTCCTGCGGGACATCGGCAAAAACTTCTCCGTCTCCGCCATGCTCGCCCGCGACAGCGTCGCCTCGCGGCTGGAGAACGGCATCAGCTTCACCGAGTTCACCTACATGATTTTGCAGGCCTACGACTTCGTGAAGCTCTTCGACCTGCACGGCTGCCGTTTCCAAATCGGCGGCAGCGATCAATGGGGCAACATGGTCTCCGGTCTCGATCTCATCCGCCGCATGCGGGGCGAATCCGCCCACGTCATCACCTTCCCGCTGATCACCACCAGCAGCGGCAAAAAATTCGGCAAGTCCGAAGCCGGCGCCATCTGGATGGATCGCCACAAGACGAGCCCGTATGCCTTCTATCAGTTCTGGGTGAATAGCGAAGACCCGGACGTGCCACGCTTCCTACGCTACTTCACGTTGCTCTCTCAGGACGAAATCACCGCCATCGAAGCCGAACACACCGCCCGCCCCGAACTCCGCAGCGGCCACAAACGTCTCGCCGCTGAAGTCACCAAGCTCGTGCATGGTGAAGCCGAGTTACAAAAGGTCATCCTCGCCTCCGAAGCCCTCTTTGGCGGTGCCGATCTCGCCACCGCCGACGTCGATACCCTCATCGAAGCCACTTCGTCCGCTCCGAGCTGCTCCGTCGATCTCGCCGCCATCCCCAGCGTACCCGATCTGCTTGTCCAACTCGCCCTCGCTACCTCCAAAGGCGATGCCAACCGCCTCCTCAAAGGGGGCGGCTTCTACATCAATAATAAACAAGTCGCCGCCGACACACCCGCCGCCCTCACCGCCGCCGATTTCCTCGGTGGCAAACTCTGCGTCCTCCGCAAAGGCAAACGCAACTACGCCACGGTGCGGGCACAAAACTAACAGTACTCGCTCACGTCCGTAGCCAGTCCGCATTCTGAGTTTCCCTTCCCCATGAAGGAAGATGCTCACAGTCATGCAGATACCGATGGGCCACCCGCGGCCCATGCAGGACTCCCTCAACACCTTCAGCTTCCGCTAGGCTGATCTGGGTGATGAGATGGCAAAAGGGCTCCACCGCCCTGTCGAGGGAGGTCTGAACTGTCAGACTGGCGAGAATGGCATCCACCAGTTGAGCCGCCACCACGTGAGAACCTGCGCGAACGAGAAAATGTAGTGCTCCCCTCAAAGTTGGACAAGTGCCAGTATTGGTCAGGCGGCTTGTTGATGGGGTGGTTTGCATAGGGTGAGGTAGGTTTGGCGTGGGGTGTTGTATTTGAGGGCGGAGTGGGTGCGTTGAGTGTTGTAGTGTTCGATGTATCTGGCGACCGTCGCGCGTGCGGCGGCGAGGTTGTCGAAGCGGTGTTGCCAGGAGCATTCCTCTTTGAAGGTGCGGATGAAGCGCTCGCACAGGCCGTTTTGCTCGGGCGTGTAGGGAGCGATGTATTCCTGCGTGAGGCCGTAGTCGCGCACGAGGGCGCGGTAGGCTCGCGAGCTGAAGACAAGGCCGTTGTCGTGGCGCAAGGTGAGTCCTGATGGAGCGCCTCGGGTGGTGCCGAAGCGGTGCAGCAGGGCCTCTTCCAGCGCACGCTCGGCGGTCTTGGCGCGTGCGGTGTGCGCCAGCTCCCAGCCGAGGACTTCACGCGAGCAGCAGTCGATGACCGGCACGAAGGCGCACCAGCCGTCGCGACCGCAGTCCACGGTGGCGATGTCGGTGGCCCAACGCTGGTTGGGGGCTGCGGCGATGGACTTGAGATGCTGCACACGTGGTCGACGTCCGGTGCGCCGCTGCCTGCACGTCCAGCGGTGCAGGCGCATGATGCGGTGGACCTTCTTGCGGTTGACGATCATTCCCTGGCCTTTGGCGAGGCGGGCATGAGTCATGCGCACGCCATAGGTGGGATGAGCTTCGATCACAGCACGGATGGCCTCGACGCACACGGGATCGCACCGCGGCTCGAGATGGCGTCCACGTGGCTGGTAATAGGTGGTGGAGCGTGCCACGCCGAACAGACGGCATAGCACACTCACAGGCACCGGCGGGGATCCCGATTGGAGGAGTTGGTTTTGCATGGCTACCACGAGATCCCTTCCGGCAAGTCCTTGCCGAGATAGCGATGAGCTTTTTTTAAAACGTCCACATGCAGGGTGAGTTCGCCGACCTTGGCCAGCAGGGTCTTCTCACGAGCTTCGAACTGCTGGGCGAGATCGCGCGGATGACTGCGCAAAGCCTCGGTGCCCTGGGTGATGAAGTCCTCCTTCCACTGCTCGACCTCGGCGAGAGTCAGCGCGTGCTGACGTGCAGCCTCAGCGGCGGTGGTCTTGCCTTGGAGGATGTCGATGACGAGGGCGGCCTTGCGCTTGGCTGTCCAACGCTGGGGGCTGTCGGCATCGGCTTCGATCTCGACAGAGGGTGAAGTAATGGCGGTTTTGGGCTTACTCATGGCAGAAGGCTCCGGGTTGAGGTTGAACGGCGACAAGTGGGGGGCGGCGACCGCGCAGAAGCTCTGTTACGGCTTCGCTGCGGCCTCGTCTCGCTACGCTCGACGAGACCTGCGCTGCGCCTTCACAGAGCATCTGCGCGGGGTGGATGTTTGCCTGATCTTGGATCAGTTCGGAGAGCTTATCACCTGTCCAATCCAGGAGGGGGACGGAGCACGTCCGTGTCGTGGTGCTTCCTTGTGCTAAGCCCACATTCAATGACCCTGAGTAGCACGCGAACTTCCCCTCGTTAAACTCCTCCCAATCATCCGGCAGCCCATTGGAATCCACGTCCGTATTGCCAAACGGGTTCTGGCCCGTTGTCACCTCGTTGAGATTGCTCACCCCATCGGAATCAAAATCCGCCAACTGCGCATTGCCGCCATTTTGAGCATCCGTGTGGCGCAGCCGCCAAAACAACCGCTCCGCCGTCGTGTTCAGCCCGAGACCGGAAACCTGCGCTGCCCCGCCAAACACCACCGGTGCATAGGTCCAGTTCACCAGATCGGGCGATTGCTCCAAGAAATACGACCGGCCCTGCTTGCCCCACCATTGCAGGGTATAAGCACTGCCGCCTGGCTGCTTCACCACCCGAAAGCCCTCATTCAAATCCGACGCCGTCTGACCGAAGGCCGCCGACGCCATCATCAGACCCCACGCTCCCAGCCCCATGCTCCATGCTTTGATCGTTCTCATGGTTGGCCCTCCCCGTTTGAGTTTGAGGTGGTCGTCGTCACATCGGCGTCCTTCCAAAACTGGACGATGATGTCCTTCGGTGGTGGTGGCTCAGGGTGCGCCGCCTTCTAAGCCGCCTCCGCCACCTTCTGCGCCTCACGCTGCACACGGCGAGCCTGCAAGGCCTCCCAATTCGCCTCCACATAAGCATGCAGCGCATCCAGCGGCGCACAGGCCGCCGCCTCATCTTGCGGGGCACCCGGATATTCCATCAGCACATACCAAGCCCGCATCCCCGCAGGCACTGCCGACAGCACCTCCGCTGGAAACACCAGCCACGGCCTCGGCGAAACCACCCCAGCCGGAGGCTGCCGATGCGTCATCGTGATGGACATCAATCGCCGCGTCACTCCATCCTGCTCAAACTGCGGGATCGCCTCCAGCAGACGGAAATCCACACTGCTCCAAGCCCGACACTCGAAGCCGTTGTGAAGCCATTTAATCTCCGTTAGCGCACCCTCATAAACACGAGCCGTAACGCTCAAGATCGGCGGCAGAGGCGCGGCAGGAGCCGAAGAAACCTGCGGAGCCGGTTGAAGCGCAGTCAATTGAGCTGCCGTCGGTGTCTCAATGCGCTGAAATGTCGTGGTGCCGCCATCCGCGTTACGCACCGTGCTCGAATACAAGATTCGCGGGTTTTGAATCAGCTTCGGCGAGGCCTCTTGGGCGGAAGCTCCGCCTGCAAAGACCAGCAGCAGGCAGAAGATCGAATGATTGAATGGCGGTGGTTTCATGGCTTGGGAATCAGATGAGGAGACTCAGTCTTCCTTTGGTTTCTTGGGCACAAAAGAGGGCGCGAACTTGTTCGCACCCTACCCAGAGGCACCGCGAAGCGCCTTGCAGAACAGGCACGGCAAGCCGCGCCCCGGCCGGGCGCGCTTCCCTTGAGTGTTCTGCTGCGGGCTGAAAATTCGCGGTTTTCTGGGTAGCCCTGCTGCCCTCGCGGGCAGCACGCAAATTGGTTTATGTCAGGTTAGTGAAGGTGATTCGATAGGCGGAAAGGATTGATGCGGCGGTTATGCCTCCGCGCTCCAAAACTGTAAATATATATTTCTGTGCAGCCTACATGACAAGCGACCCGAAATCGTCCCTGCTTCCGCGAGCTTGCCCCACTCTTTGAAGACCTGGAGGACACCCTCATCCTAGCGGAAGTCAAAACCCACTTCTCATGGCAAGCTCGGAGCACAAAGTTCCGAATTCCGAGCCATCCTCTGCGATCCCCAAGCAAAAAGCTGCTAGCTCGGAGCTCACCCCTTCGGCTTTGCGGCTCTTACTCCCCCCTTTCCATCCCAAGTCATCCGGGAACAGCTTCAGGCCCTCTGCAACCTCATCAACAGCCTCGCCACGATCAACGCCGCCCTGCTAACCAACCTCAATCAGCGCAGCAATAACAGCAGCGGCGTCGGCTCAATCGCGGTGAACGTCGATCCCGACTACACCCAGAACCAAATGCAGATGATCTTGGATAAGCTGGAGGAACTCATTCAGGCCCTGCGCCGCTAAGCGGAGTCAGGGAGACATTTAGCTGGTTTTCCACACCTACTTTGTGCATGCTTAAAGTATGATGTTTGAAACACAGAGCGCATGGAGGCAGACGCTGAGGCGTCTCATGGTCGCTTTCGTCATTCTGCATTCGGCTTTCGTCCTTCACGCGGCACCGTTCAACACGCGGGCTGACTCCAAGAAGTCTCTCGGACCCGACTCGGAGAAGGGACTGGAGAAGCTGGCGGATGACGGGCATGCGGGAAAGAAGGAGCAGCTCACGCAGCAGTTGGAGTGGGTGCTGGAGCTGGCGGAGAAGGAGGTCAAGATGACGGCCGAGGAAAAGGCGGCGATCATGAAGGATGCGGAGGCTTTGATTGAGTCGGCGATCAAATCATGGCGACCGCGCTACATCGAATCGCTGCGTTTTTACCTCGTGAGCTACACAGATGATGCCTCCGCCGCGCGGCGCATCGCGCAGTGGAAGATGGATCAGGCGGAGAAACGCCTCACGGTGGAGGGCTGGACCTTGCCGGACCTCTCGACGGAGTGGCAAGAGCTGGTGAAGAAGCATCTCGGCAGCGAGCGTGGTGCACAAGCCATCGCCATCCGGGCGAGGCAGCGGACGGAGGTGAAGGAGGAGATGCAGTCCTTCCTCGAACGCTGGGCCAGCACGGGCCGCGTGCCGATGGATGAGGAGCTGCGCCTGCTCATCGAGAGCCTGCGGAAGGAATTGAAGCTCGAGCAGCCGAAGGTGGACGAACTCTTCACCGCCGCGAAGAAGCTCGTCGATGAGCATGTGGCCTCCGAGCTGGTCGCTGGCATGGATTTGCTCTCGTCGCTGCCAGAGGAGCAGCGCCTCGTGGCGATGGGGCAGGGCAATAGTTTCGGCACACGCTTTGTGCGTCCGAAGGGCACGGATCTCGAAAAGAAGTGGGTGGAGTCCCTCACGAGCCTCGTCGGGGCGGAATCGGTGAAGCAATGGCAGCAGCTCGTGGCGGAGCAGAAGGCCAAAGAAGAGGCCGATCTGGTCGATTCGCTCAAGCCGAGCGAGGCGCAGGCACAGATGCAGATGGAGGAGCTCATTGGTCGCGAGGTGGACAGCTATGTGAGCGGCCTGAATCTGGATGATGAGCGCAAAAAGGAGCTCGAAGCCCTTGCCAAGCAGGCGGTGACCGCGAGCGTCGAGGCGTCGAAGAAGCAGTGGATCAAGACCATTCAAGGCTGGTCCACGGCGGACCGCAAAAACAGGCGCAATTCCTACTTTGGCGTGTCGGATGAGGATCAGCCGCCCAAGCAGAAAGTGTGGGCGGAGGGCTTGAAGAAGCTTTTCAGTGAGGACGAGCTTCGGAACATGCAGGAGGGCCTGGCCCAGCGGAAGACGCGCATGAGCGGCGCCCTCGCCGCAGCTACGCTGGCGGAGATGGACAAGACGCTCGGCCTCAGTGTGAAGCAACGAGCCGACCTCGAGCCGCTGCTTCGCCCGCTGATGGAGCCGCTGCTGCGGGATGAATCACAGGAGTACTGGAGCTACCAGGCCTACCAGCTTTGCAATGCTGCGGCGAAGGTGGAGGAGAAGCCGCTCATCACGATCCTCGATGATGTGCAAGTGAAGCAGTGGAAGGCGCTCGTGAGCATGGTGCCAAACAACAGCCGCAGCGGCGGCATCACCGTGACCTCCAGCGAGATCGATCCCGAGGAGGAGAAGCCGGATGTCGAATGGGAAATCTCGCGCCACCTTCACCAGCTCGGCGTGAACGAGCGGAAGCGCCTGCTGGAGGTCATGCTGGCCCGGGTGGGTGATGCGAAACGCGTGCTCAATTTGCCTGATGAGAAGGTCAAACGCCTCAGCACCGCCGCCAAGGGCGCGGTGGAAGCTTCGATGGAGGAATGGCGCACGCAGGTGGAAAGCTGGGTGCGCAACTCGGTCGAGCGTGCCACGCCCGCCACGGTAAAAGCCACGCTCGCGAACCTCGCCCGTTCCACTTACAACACGCAAGGCAAAGGCCCACAGACGCAGGATCGCTGGCGTGAGACCATCACCACGCTGCTTTCCGAGAGCGAGCAAACCGCCTGGAAGAAGGTGCTCGATGCCCGCAAAGATTACCGCACCGCCGCGATGGCCACGATGAGCGTGAACGAGCTCGACCGCCGCCGCCGCCTCACGCCGGAGCAGGTCACGCAGGTGCATCAGCTCGTTTCCGCGGTGATTTACAACTACCTGCCGGACATTGAGCGATACATGAACCACTCCTGGCATCTGCAATACTACTACGCCCTGCTACCTCTCGCCGGCGTGAAGGACAGCGATCTCAAGTCCGTCCTCACGGAACGTCAGTGGAAGCTCGTCCAGGAACGCGATCTACCCGATGCCGAGCAATACTGGGAAGGCATCGAGAGCTACCACAAGCAACGCGTGGAGCAGGGCAAGGACGCGGAAGGAGGCGGGGGGCTCTTTGACGAATGAAAACGAACCTTGGCAGGAATGACGAATGGCGAATGACGAATGACGAGTGCCGGAAGGTTCGACATTCGGGTTTCGGGCTTCTTTCGGCATTCCTCATTCTGATTTCGTCATTCACCGCGAATGCGGCGGACCTTCGCTTCGGCGGCGCGATTCCACACGAGGTCGAGATGATCTACGAGCGCGGCCTCTCCTGGCTGGCCTCGAAGCAGAATGACGAAGGGTCCTGGCAGGGCGGGAATGATGGGCCCGGCGTGAACGGCATCTGCGTGATGGCGTTTCTCGCCAGCGGAGATGATCCGAACTTCGGAAAGTATGCGCGGAATGTTCGCCGCGGCGTGCGGGCCATTTTGAAGTCGCAGCAGGAGTCCGGTTATTTCCCGCACAGCATGTATCACCATGGTTTCGCCATGCTGGCGCTCTCAGAGGCCTATGGCGCGGTGGATGAGGCGCTGCTGTGGGAAGGTGAGAAACCCGTGCGAACCATCTCGCAGGCACTCGATCTCGCCATCCGGCTGAGCGGCACCTCGCAGAAGAACAACCGCTGGGGTGGCTGGCGCTACTCGCCGGAGGCTCGCGATGCGGATACCTCCGTCACCGGCGCGATGCTCATGGGCCTGCTGGCGGCGAGGAATGCCGGCATGGAGGTGAGTGATGAGGTGATCGAGGCCGCGCTCGAATACATGCGCCGCAGCACCAGCAAGGACGGCAGCGTGGCTTATAGCGGTGGCTTTGGGGGCATGGGCGAATCGATGAACCGCAGCGCCATCGCCACGCTCGTGGCTGCCGTGGCCAAGAAGAAGGAAACCCCCGAATACAAGGCCACGCTGGAGCACATCAACACGCGGCTCGAGCATCAGGAGGGCCATTACAAAGAGTACTTCCGCTACTACATGGCTCAATCACTCTTCCAGGGAGATTACGATGCCTGGGTGAAATGGAATACCGCCACCGTCCGCAGCTTGAGCGAGTCCCAAGCCGAAGATGGCGGCTTCGGCGATGCTTACCAAACGGGCATGTCCCTGCTCGCCGTGGCTTTGAACTACCGCTTCCTGCCGATTTACGAACGCTGATTTATTATGAAACCTCACTCACGCCGCTTTCGCCTTCTTGCTGTCATTATACCGCTTCTGCTCCTCCTGGGGGTGATTGGATGGGAGAGCACTCGAACATGGAAAGGGACAGAAGCGACCCAAGAGGCAAAAGTGACGCAAAACCGGGCTTCGATCGAAAAACAGGCTCCGGCAGTGGTGAATGACGTGGAGGCGGAAAAGGCATTCCGGGCTTGGTTTGGAGTTTTTCAGACAGCCAATGAATCAAAGCGGGCGGCGATGCTACCGGAAGGTCGGGCGGTGCTGACGCAGCGTCGTGGAAGGATGGCGCGGTTGATTCGCGAGGACCC
>CALSBJ010000007.1:0-111695 GCA_943373155.1 Akkermansia muciniphila
GTAGTTAAACAGAGCGCTGGTGCCATTCCCGGCACTTTTGACGATTCGTCCGGCGTTGTTGAAGGCCAGCAACGAGGTGCCGGCCTCGTAATCGAGGGGATCGCCATCGCGGGCGATGTCAAAGAGGCCAGTCGCGAGGTTGTTAATGGTCGCACCCGCATCGCCACGGCCGCTGATCGGATAACTGCCTGCCCAGACCATGGTCCCGGCATTGTGAATGGTGCCTGAAGCACCGTTGGTGCCCAGATACTTGGGATTGCCACCCGGGGGCATGTTCAGTGCGGCCCCGCTAGCGATGTTCATCGTGCCGATAAACCTCCCGCCGCTCCAAGTCGAGGTGGAGGCTGTTTCCAAGGTCAACGTGCCGTTGTAGGTGCCACCGGCCATTTGAAGCGCTGTGCCCACATGAATCGAGCCAGCCGTCAACGTGCCGCCATTGAGCCGCAGTTCGCGCACGCTGATGTTTTCACTCGCAAAGGTGGCCGGTGAGCCCGAGTTGATGATCGCGATGTCACCTTCACCAGGCACAAAACCCAGTGTCGAACTGCTCCAGTTCGCAGGATTCGCCCATAGATTGTCCCCAGAGAAGGCCGCTCCCGTCCAGGTAAAGATGGCGGTGTAGTCGATGATCACCGTGGCTCCGAACTGCGTGTACAGCCCGCCCGCATCCACCGCGATGGCATCGTAGTAGTAAGTGCCGCCGATGGCATTCACACCCACCGAAGGCAACGTGAAGGTATGCGTGAAGGTTTGGCTGCCCGGGTTGTAGTTCGAGGTGAGTGCACGTGGATTCTCATCCCAGCCTGAGCCGGTCCAGTAGGCGGAATCTCTCGCTCGGCGGATGTAGAGGTGCACCGTCTGGATGCCGCTGGCATCCTGCGCCGTGCCACTGAAGGCGGGGAAGGTCGCATAGTGTGCCTGATCGACAGGATGAGTCACCGTGCCGGTCGGCGGTGTGGTATCGAGTGTGTAGGTGACCTGATTCACGCCAGCCTGTGTCACGGAGGTATTCCCACCGAAATCATACACCACGGCCGTCACGGTATGCAGTGCGGGGCGCACGGAGGCACCCGTGGGCATCTGCTCAAAGACCCACGCACCATTCTCCGCCACCGTCACCAGATGCGTGAAGGAACTGGGCGACCAGGCGCTACCGTCCCAGTAGTCCGCTCCTTGTTGAATCGTCAGCGCCACGAGACGCAGCAGTCCCGCCCCGCCTGCATCCGCTGCGGTGCCGATGATTTCGTTCGTGCTCGCACGCACGCTACCAGAGGGCGATGGCGAAGTGATCTGCACCGTCGGTGCGGTGGTATCGAGAGAGGTATCCACGGTGAAGGTGATGCTATTGACCCCGCTTTGGATGGCCGAGCTGTTTCCCGCCCAATCAAAGGCCTGCGCCGTCACATTAAACACACCCGTGCGGAAGTTGGGCCCCGCAGGCAGCAGCGTGCAGTTCCAGGTGCCGTTGGTGAGCACATTCGCACCCACCGTCGCGGTGGTGCTCTGCCAGGCGGCGCCGTTCCAGTAGTCGCCGCCTTGGGTGATGGTCAATGTTACTGCGCCCGTGAGGCCGGAGCCTCCCACGGTGTCACTCGCGGTGCCGGAAAGGGCATGAAAGCCTGCGATGGTGGCATTGTGTGCTGGTGTGGTGATCGCGGCTACTGGCGGGGTGAATTCAGCATTCACCGTGCGGTTCAGCACGATTTTGCTCTCCGTCACATTGCCGCCATTGTCCGTGACACGCAGACTCACATGGTACACGCCATTGCGCAGATCAGCGCTCAGCGGCAGCGTCACATTCGGGGCAGGGGTCCACGTCCAGGGAGTCCCGGAGGTCGTGTTCGTCGCCAGCCATACAGCTGGAGAGTTGCGATCGGTGATCCACGTCGTGCCATTCCAATAGCGGTTGGTGCTGACATCCGTGTTGTATTCTTCGATGAGAAAAATCACCCGGGCGCTTTGATTGATCGTGCCACCCAAGGCCTGCGGGCCGGTCGAGGAGAACTCAAAAAATGACTGCTGATTCACCAGTGGAGAAAAAGTCACCACGGGCGGCGTGGTATCCACACCGACTGGCACCGCGTAGCTTTCCACCAGCCCTTCCGTAAAGGCGCTGTTCGGAGAGGTGGCGCCTGATCCCAGGCCGCGCTTCGCAAAAGCATTCCACAAGATGTCGCGGTAAAATCCGCCTGTGTTGAAATCCACCGCCAGGATGGCATCACGAGCCTGGACGAGATTCGGCTCATTGGGGGTGCCTTTCATGCCATCCGTCACGAGCTGCATCGTGGTCTCATTGCCGACCGCCCATCCGTAACGATCCACCATCCGCGCACGAATCTCCCATAGCATCGAGGACCAGACCTCTCCCAGCGGGTGAGAGCCATCTGCGACGTCACTTGCGGTGGGATTCTTGGCCACGCTGAGGTGCGGGTCCCGCTGCGTGGGATCGATGTCTTTAAAAGTCAGCGGGTTCTTGGTCAGATCCGTCGATTTGGGGTAGCGCCGGATGCCATAGAAGTAGTTCCTTATGAAAGAGGGATCACCCTTTTTGTAGGTGACGTAGGCCGCGAATGGATAAGCGGCATGCGGGTCGTCTTGTGGCTCGCTCAAAAGCGACAGCGCATAAAAGTCACTCCATCCCTCTCCCATCCCTTTGGCTTGTCGATTGAGCAAGGGTGCTTGGCCGCTGCCAACGAGCCGATTGCTCAGACCATGCGTATATTCATGCACGATGACCTCTTGGTCCAGGCACCCATCACGATTCGGCGTCGGCCCATCGAAAAAGTACATCTGCATCGTCGGGCTGATGCCGTCCGGCGGGGTGTTCATGTTCGCATTGTTTCGATTGCTGCCATTCGCTGCCACCGGGACGTTGATGCTGTCATGCCCCTCTGCCAAGACGGCGTCATTGTCGCCCTGATCCGTGGTCGGTGCACCGTTGCGGCCGAAGTTGTTGGTTTGAAAATTTCCTGATGTCTCGGTGAATCCGAGCTGATACAGCCGGTCATGCACCATGTTGCAGGTGTAAAAAAGCTGCGTGAGTGAGGCCGACTGATAGGTGGTTGGCGACTGCGTGAGATTGACGGGGAAATCGAAGGTGCGCGATTCCGGGCCGGTGCCTACTGGTCTTGAACCGGCATCAGGCTGGCCGTCATTGTCCCGATCAGTGTAGGCATCCACATTGTTGCCTGTCGTCGTCGTGCCGCCGTCATTGATCCAGCCATTCGGTGACGCCACCGGCACCAGACTTTGAATCTGCACCAGTTGTCTCGATACCTCGGGCGGTTGAATGGTCGCATCGACCCATTTCGAATAGCCCGGAGACATCGGCGTGGGGCTGTCACCCGTGTAAACGCGGTATTGCGGCACCACCGCCGCCGAGGTGAGCGAATGCCGCAGCAAGGCCTCACCGGATGCGGCATCCACCACCACACGAAACAGGTCGGTGGATGCCCCCTTCACATTCACTTCCCAGGCCAGACGCACGGCCTTCTCGTTCATGGGTAGCCAGACTTTCTGAGCGAAAGCTTGATTCAATCCTGGCACTTGGAAGAACTGGTAAGCCAGCTTGGGGTTCGGACTCGCTCGCGGTGTGATCTGCGCCGTATCCACCGCCGCGCCAATGCCTTCCGCCGCAATCGAAAGCGCCTTCTCGATCGTGATGCCCGTGTCGTTGCCCGTGACAGGATGTGCCGCCAAATAATCCGCCGCGGCAGCTTCCGCATCCCGCATCAGTTCGCTCGCCACCGTCATGATCTCGCCGGATTTGCTTACGTTTGCCTTCAAAGAAGACTCAAACACCGGCAGTCCCGCCGCCTGCTGTTCCCAGATCAGCGTTTGCAGCCCCGTGGCTGCCGTGGTGTCCTTTCGCGTCACCTTCGCCGCATCCAGCACCTCTCCACCGTGCAGGAAGAGGCTGCGGTGCGCATTCACATACGCTTTCACCTTGGCCATCGCCTGCTCGTGGCTCAGCGCCTGCGGCATCGGCTCGTTTTGCGTCAAAAACCGCGAGTTCGACATCACGGAACGAGGCGATCCCTTGATCGAATCAAACTCCACCTGCACATCCGGCACCTCCCGGCGCAAAGCCTCGACGGCCTGCTGCTGCTGTGCCGACATCGGTTCCTGCCCTTTGCCTTCGATACGACGATCAAAGTCTTCGTGCTCCGGCACGGTCAACGCCGCCGCCACGGCCTGTTTGAAGTTTTTCACCTCTCGGGCGGCTTCAGGCTGATTGCTGACTCCGCCGCTGAACGTACGCCAATCCACCAAGGCGATCAAAAAGACTGCCAAAGCAATCAACACGACAAAAAGAGGGACTGAGCGACGGCTTAGCATAAATCGATGAGTTGGGCGGAGGCACCTCGAATACTACCCTTGAGCACAATTTCGACCGCTTTTACCTACTGAAGGAAAAAAGACGATCACCGCTCGTGCTCGATGCTCTCAAAAACCGCACCGCCGAGCAGCCGGTCCCCATCGTAAAGCGCACAAATCTGCCCCGGCGTCAGCGCACGCTGGGGTTCGTGGTATTCGAGGGCGGCGTGGCCTTCGCCGAGCGGTTGGAAGTCGGCGAGACCGGCGGGGCAGCGATAGCGGGGCTGGGCATTCAAAGTGCGAGCGGTATCCAGAGGCTCTCCGGTGGTCGAAATGGAGTGCAGCACGGCTTTGCGTGCCCAAAGCAGTGGCGTATCGGCATTTTCGATGGCGACGACGAGTTCGTTCGTCTCATGACGCTTGGCGACGACGACATAGGCCTGCTTGTGGATCGGGCTGGCGACGCCGTGGCCCTTGCGCTGGCCGAGCGTGTAAAGATGCAGCCCGCGATGCTCGCCACGCACTTTGCCTTCGAGATCGACGATGGGGCCCGGCTTGTCCGGCACAAAGGTGCGCAGGAAGTCCTCCATCTTCACCTGGCCAATGAAGCAGATGCCCTGGCTGTCTTTTTTCTCTGCCGTTTTCAGTCCCAGCTCGCGAGCGAGATCCCGCAACTCCGGTTTCAACAGATGACCGATGGGGAAATGCGCGATTTGCACCTGCTCCGGCCGCATCATGGCGAGGAAGTAGGTCTGGTCTTTGTTCGGGTCCGCACCGCGCAGGATGTGGCCGCCTTCTTTGCGTGCGTAGTGGCCGGTGGCGATGCCTTCGAAGCCGTTGTCACGCGCCCAGTCCCAGAGGACGCCGAATTTCATCTCGCGATTGCACATCACGTCGGGATTCGGCGTGATGCCGGACTGGTAGCCTTCGAGGAGGTATTTCACGACCTTCTCGCGGTATTCGGTCATGAGATTGACCACTCGAAACGGGATGCCGAGCTGCTCAGCCACGACGCGGGCGTCTTCGATGTCTTCCTCCCACGGGCAGTGGCCGATGATGTTCTCCTCGTTGATCCAGTTCTTCATGTACACGCCATGAACCTCATGCCCGTCACGAACGAGGACCGCAGCGGCCACGCTGCTGTCCACGCCGCCCGACATTGCCGCGAGAATCTTCATCGGCGCATGTTTCGGCAGGGCGTGGCAGGCGTCAATGAAGTTGCAGATGGTGCATGGGAATGACAGACTCCCGCATGCCTCGCATCCTCATTGATCCCGCCATCTGCCACGGCAAACCAGTCGTCGAGGGAACCCGCATGCCTGTTTCCATGATTGTGGGCAGCCTTGCAGGAGGAATGACCGAGGCGGAACTAGGGAGGGAATATGGTTTGAGCAACGAGCAGATCCGCGCGGCATTGAAATTTGCAGGCGAATTGGTGGAGCAGGAGTCGTTTCATACCCTGCCAGCCTGAGCCATGCGCTTCTTCCTCGATTCCAACATGCCGAGGCGTTGCCTAGCCGTTCTGGCTGCGCATGGGCACGAGGCGGAGCACGCCCGAGACATCGGCATGGGAACGGAACCCGATTCGAAGATCTCGATGCACGCCAAAGAAACTCAAAGCGTGCTGGTGACTCGTGATTTGGACTTCGCAGATGTGCGTGCTTATCCACCGGAGACATTTTACGGGATCGTGGTCATGCGCATGCCTGACGACGCGGTGGCCGAGGAGATCGCGAGCGTTTTGAAGCGCTTCTTGAGCCATACTCCGTGGTCTCTGATGCTGCCTGGGCGCTTGTGCATCCTTGAGAAGGATCGAGTCAGGTTTCGCCCGGCGATTTGAGTGGATGCGCGACATGTACAAGACTCTGGACATTCTCCTCAAGCCTTGGATGGCTTCGCTGATCCGGCAGCGGGCGTTGTGCCGGTGGACTTTAGTCATGGTGCTGGCGCTTTTTGCCGGATCATTCATGGGCTGGAGCTTGTGGCCGTGCCCGTTTGCCAAACTGACAGGCCTGCCGTGCCCGGGCTGTGGCATGACGCGGGCGATGCTGGCGATGCTGCGCGGAGATTGGGGGCTGGTGATGCGGCTTCACCCGTTTGCGCCGTTTTTTGCCTTCACGGGAGGCTTTTGCGGTTTGGTGGCACTGATGCCGCTGGATTTGGCGGGGCGGGTGGCGGCCAAAGTGGAGGTATTTGAGCGGCGGACGAGGCTTCCTGCCCTCATCCTGCTCCTTTTTGCATGTTTTGGCTTGCTTCGACTGCTTGGATATTGGTATCAACCTTTCATTCCCGACCCGTCGGCACCTTTTCGGAGGTCTACGCTTCACCGGGAAATCAACCATCCACCACGAACACCACACACGCATGAATCCTGAACAAGCTGCATCCCTCGCTCCCTCTGGAGTTAACATCGCCCTCATCGGCCTCTTCATTGTTGTCAGCTTGATCTGCTGGATCAAGGTGCTCATCGCCCTCTTCAAAAATGCCGGCGTCGGTCTCGGCATCCTGGGCATCATCTGCTCTCTGTTTGCCTTCATCTGGGGCTGGGTGAAGAGTGGCTCCCTCGGCCTTCGTGGCACGATGATCGCTTGGACGGTCTCCATCGTCGGTATGATGGCGGTCCAGGGCAAAATGGCGGCTGACATGGTCTCCAATCCTGAGATGCAGAAGATGATTCAGGAAGCTCAGCAGCAGGCCCAACAGCCCGCCGCCGCTCCTGCTCCGGCTGCTCCTGAGGCTCCAGCGCCCGCACCTGCCCCCGCGAACCAGTAATTCGGTTCTCATAGCTCCTTCACGAATGCCATCTCCTCACGGGGATGGCATTTGTTTTGGGCCTGGGAGAGCGGCGGCTTGATCTTTCCCGTCAACGGCGCACAAGGACGCATGGCAAAGATCGAAAAAGTACCCACGGGCGAGTTCCATTCCGGCTACGGCTGTGTGATCATGGCGCTCGCGGCGGGGATGTTTGGGTTCATCCTGTGGTGGGGATGGTATTCACTGACGACGATGGATCGCGAGATCGGAGCCGTGGCACAGGCTCAACCGGCGGCTTTGCCCGCGATCACCCCGGTGCCCGATCTGGAGAAGCGGCTCGCGGATTTTGCGGCGGCGGAGAAAGCCGGTCAATATGCCACACTGATGCTCTCCGTGGCGGATTTGAATGCCCTGATTCTCCTCGCCCCCGATGGCGGGAATGGCAGCTACAAGGACATGCTACGCGTGAAGGCTCTCGATGCCACCAACCGCCTCCTCGTGACCGAGGCGAGCCTGCCGATGAATACGGCGAAATTCTGGGAAGGCACGAAACGCTACCTCGTGGGTGAGATCGACTTCAAGGTCGAGCAAACCGAGCTCGGTCCTGATGCCAAAGTGGCCGCCGTGCGGGTGCCGGGCAAAACGGTGCCAGCGGAGATGGTGAAGGGAATGCAGATGTATGGCTATCTAGGGCCTTATCAGAGCCATCCGGTCATCGGTCCAGTTTTGAAGCAAATTCGCTCGGCAGACTTTGAAGATGGAAAGTTGGTTCTGACCAATCGAGGAGGCTGAAACTATGCAAAGCACCCCACTCCCCGAGCATCCCAATTCCTGGAAAACCCTCTCCACGCGGGAGACCTACTCGAACCCGTGGATTCGCGTTCGCGAGGATCAGGTGATCAATCCTTCGGGAGGGCAGGGGATTTACGGCGTGGTGGAATATAAGAACCGCGGTGTCGGCGTGATCCCGGTGGATGAGGAGGGCTACACTTGGCTGGTGGGCCAGTGGCGCTACTGCCATGATCGCTACGAGTGGGAAATCCCTGAAGGCGGCTGCCCGGCGGGTGAATCCCCGGTGGAAGCGGCCCGGCGGGAGCTTTTGGAGGAAACCGGTATCGTGGCGGCCCAAATCGAGCCGCTCTTGATCGGCATTCAGCTCTCGAATTCGACCTCGAATGAGCTTTGTGACCTTTTTATCGCCACCAGGCTGACCTTTGCCCAGGCGGATCCCGAGGAGACGGAGCAGCTCGAAGTCCTGCGTCTTCCGCTCGCCGAAGCCATCGAAATGGCCCAAGACGGTCGCATCCGCGACAGCGTGAGCGTCCTCGGTCTGCTGGCGCTGGCCTGCGGGACCCGGAAATAAGGTTCATCCCGGCATTTGACAGCGGGGGGGAGGCGATTACTATCGCGCCCCTTTTTCCCCCCAGAGGGCATCCATTTATGGCAACTACCCAAGTCATCCTCAAAGAACGCATCAAAGGCCTCGGCGCTGAAGCCGATGTGGTCAAAGTGAAGCGCGGTTTCGCACGTAACTTCCTCCTGCCCGAAGGCAAAGCCTACGAGGCTACCAAGAGCAATCTCCGCCACACTGAACGCCTGAAAGCCGTCCGCGCTGAGCGTGAGGCTGCTGAAATGGCCGAGTCCACGAAGCTCGCCGCCAAACTCAAGAAGGTGAAGCTCAAGCTCACCCTCGCCACGGGCCAGGGCGGCAAGTCCTTCGGTGCCATCACCACGATGGACATCGCCAAGGGCATCAAGGATCAGGCAGGTCTCGAAATCGACCGTCACAACATCGTTCTCGAGCGTCCGATCAAGAACACCGGCGCTTTCGACATCGAGATCAAGCTCGGCTACGACATCACCGCCGAGATCAAGCTCACCGTCACCGCCTCCGGTGACAAGGCTGCCGAAGGCGAAGACGCCGGCGAGCAAGCTGCCGAGTAAGTCTTCATCTCCATTCTTCTCACAAAGCCGCGTCCTCGGACGCGGCTTTGTTGTTTCAGTGGGTTGCATTTCAGGTTTGTGGTGGCACGATTTTCGCAGCCGCCACACCGCAATGAATGTCGCCCTTCCACCTGCTTTGCTCCAGTTCGTTCAGAACCTGGTCAGCAGTGGGCGCTATTCGAATGAAGACGAAGTGATGAGTGATGCGCTACGCGTCCTTGAGCGTCAGGAAATGGACAGTTCGCCGGCCTTGGAGGCTGCATTGCTGGAAGGCGTGAGATCGCCTCACCATCCCTATGATGCCAGCGTGCTCGAACGGGTGCGCACATCTGCTCGCGGCGCATGAGTCTAGCTGTCATCATTTCAGAAAAAGCGGAGCTGGATCTTACTCTGCAGTATCGGTGGTATCTACAGCATGCGGACGCAGCGGTGGCCGAGCGATATCTGGCCGCTTTTGATGAGACCATTCAGGCTCTCACCAGCAATCCGGGGATGGGGAGATCGCGCCATTTTCAAAACGAAGAACTGCGCGGCATGCGCAGTTGTCAGGTCGGCGGAGCTTTTTTCAGGCATCTGATCTTCTACCGGAATACCGATACCCTCAGCATTGAGCGGGTGATCCACGGTGCACGGGATCTACCACGGCGGTTGCTTGAGGAGCCGGGGTCTGAATGAGGAGCTTCACGCCGCGAGCTTCCGCAGATAGCGCTCAAAAAACGCCACCCCGTCTTCGAGGTCCTTCACGGCGATGAATTCATCCTTCGTATGTGCTTGGGCGATGCTGCCGGGGCCGATGGCGATGGCGGGAGTGCCGGCGACGGCGAGGAAGGCGGCATCGCAGAACCACGGTGCCCCGGTGAGGCTGCCGCCAGCGGCGATGAGTTTCTGGATGAAGGGATTCGCGGGATCAGTGTCGAGGCAGAAGGCCTCGCTGGCGGTGGTGACGTGTGCGGTTTCGTCGTGACGAGCCACGAAGTCGGAAAGTAGTTTCATCGCGCCGCCAGCCTTCGCGAGGCCGGGGGTGGTGCGGATGTCCACGCGGAGTTTGCAGGCATCAGCCACGATGTTGCTACGGGTGCCGCCGTGGATCATGCCGAGATTGATGGTGCTCACGCCGAGCCATTCGTCTTCACCACCGGCCTCGGCGAGGATGTCGCGAAATTCGGTGTCGAGGTGCTGCACGAGTTTGCTCATCTTCACGATGGCATTCACGCCGAGTTCCGGGGTGGCACCATGCACGGCGACGCCGGTGGTGTGTACATCGGCCCACAGGCAGCCTTTGTGGCGAAACACCGTCTTGAGTGAGGTCGGCTCGCCAATTAGCGCGAGGTCGTAACGGCTGTGATGCTTCGCAAAGTGTTGGGAGCCGAGCTGGGCACTCTCTTCGGACATGAAACCGACAAAATGCACCTCGACGGGCAGCGAGGGGAGTTCGTCGCGGAGTTCGTGAAGCGCCCACAGCATCGCGGCGGCGGAGCCTTTGGTATCGGAGGCACCTCGGCCCCAGATTTTGCCATCGCGTAGCACCCCGCCAAAGGGATCGATGGTCATGCCTCCCACGCTCACGGTATCCGTGTGCGGGGCAAAGAGGATACGGGGCTTGTCGCTGCCATTGGTGGGGTAGTGACCGATGACATTCGGGCGGCCGGGTTCGACTTCATCCAGAAAAGTTTCCGCGCCAGAGTGCTCCAAAAAGGCGGCGATGTAGCGGGCGCAGGCCTCCTCGCCGGTGTGAGGGGTGCCGGGATCACCATCGGGATTCACCGATGGGATACGCACGAGGGCCTGGAGGAGCTCGACGACGCTTTGAGGCGGGTTTTGCATGCGCGATAGGAGCCGTGGGACGCTTCCTTTGCAAACGGAGGCTTGCGCAGGCCTCGTGACTTGGCTTCATGGTGCGCATGATCGCCTATTTGAAAGGAATTTTGGCCGAGGCCCTGCCGCATCAAGCCACTGTGGACGTCCACGGCGTGGGTTATCTCACGCACATCCCGCTGACGACCTTTGATCGGCTGCCTCAGCCCGGCGCGGAGGTGAAGCTCCTCACGCATTACCACGTCACCGAGCAGGATCACAAGCTCTTCGGCTTCCTCACCGAGGATGAGCGGGATCTCTTCCGCCTGCTGATGGATCGCGTCTCCGGCGTGGGGCCGAAAATGGCGCTCTCCGTGCTCAGCGGCATGCCCGTGGCCGCTTTCAAAGACGCTGTGATTCAGGGCGATGTGAAGGCGCTGGCCCGCATCAAAGGCGTGGGTGGCAAAACGGCCGAGCGCATCGTTTTGGAGCTGAAGGACAAAGTGGGCGTCGTGGATGCCTGGCAAGCCAGCCGCAGTGCAAAGACCTCCCACGATCCTGTCCGCGAGGCGCAGAGTGATGCGGTGCTCGGTCTCATCTCCCTCGGCTACAAGCAGAGCGAGGCGCAAAAGGCGGTCAACGAGATCACCAAGCAGCCCGGCTTTGATCCGGCCTCCAGTGCGGATAAAATCATCCGTGAATCCCTGCGCTCCATGAATTGAATGCCTGACGATGCCACATTTGCCGAGGTGAAGCGCCTGCTCGAAGCGGTGCGCGAGCGTGAAGCCGCCTCGCATGTGCAGTGGAAGGAAAGCACGACGCTCGCCGCCTATCTGGAGCGTTGTTTTCGTGAACAGCCCGGTGATGCGTGGCTGCTCGATATGCTCTGCCGCGAGCTTTGGCGGCAGAACGATCGCGCTGGGCTGGAAAACGCCCTGCAACTGCCCGCCGAAGGCAGTGCTGAGACGATGAAGTCTGCCTGGCAGGTCCTCGTGCAGGCGAGGAATGAAGATCGAGCGGATATGGAAGCTGCTCTGACCCGCGTGGTGCGTGGCGGGCTGCTTTCAGCGGATTTTATCATGCTTTTCGAGCGTGAAATGGCCTCGCTCAAGCTCCTGCGCCTGCTCGATACCGTGCTGGAGGCCGCCGTGGCGGACGAGACGATCGGCATGAGCTTCGCGGCGCTTTTTACCCGCCGTGCCTGCCATCGCAAGCAGTGGGAAGTGCGGCGTCATTTCGCCCGCTGGATCGAAAAAAACGGTGAGGCCGCTGCGGAGCCCGTGGCGGTCTTTTTGGACCTCATCGGTGATCTGCGTGAGGCGGCAGGCATCGTGCCGGAACTCATCGCCGCCCATGGGGACTGGATGCGGAAGCACTCCGCCACCTATGGTAAATGCGGCTATGCCTTGGCAAACTCTGGCATGCAGGCTGAGACCGCAGCGTGGCTCGAGGGCTGCGAGCGGCGGGAGGATCTGAAAGGCTGGATCGCGGCGAATCAGGTGAGCGCCCTCTGGCATCAGCAGCGCTATCCAGAGGCCACGCGGGTGGCAGCTACAGTCCTGGAGCGAAATCTAAAAGACGTCGCGTGGGATTGGAATGCCATTGCGGCTGCTTTTGGGCATGCGCTGGAAGGTCGCACCTCCGAATCATCTGCCGCCATGGCCCGCATCACGGGTGAGAGCGAGGCGCATGCGGAATTCACTTGGGCCATGGAGCTTTCCCGCAGCGTACTGCGGGCGCTTGGATTGCCCGCACCTGAGGCAAAGCGTGTTTTTCAGGAAGAGCGTCAGCGTCTCGCCCTGGTGCATGGACGTCTCAGTTCCAAGCTGGACGAAGAAGCCTCCGCGCAGCGTTATCGTTTGGCATTGGAGGCCATCGGCAGGCATGGCGGCTTTCGTGTGTGGCCGTGGCATCGGCGTTTGAAATCCACAGCTTCCGTCAATCCCCTCAAAGGACTATTTTGGATCGGTGGCGTGGTGCTGCTTTGCATGGCGGTGCTCCGTGGCTGCATCCGCCCGGATGACTCGAATTTTCTCATCGAGAATCCGGCGGATTCCATCGAACTGCCGAAAGACATGCAGGACCGTCCAGGCAGTGCCACAGAGATCGATAAGCTCATGACAGCCCCACAGGCCCGGCCGGTTCGATGAGCCTAGTCGGGCGAAAAACGTGACAAGTGACCGCTGCACAGCGTTTAGTGGAGGCATGATCCGTTCACTCCTCTGCCTCCTCTTGCTTACCACGCCGTCTTTGACCGCTGAAGACCCACCGCCTGGCCTCACCGAATACCTCGGGCGGCAAATTGCCATGACGATGCATTGGAAGGGGGCGGAGTGGCTCATGCGCCGCGTGCGCGAAAAGGAGGAATCCCCCACCATCATGCGTCGTGAACTCCAGGTGAAGCCGGGCATGAGCATCTGCGACATGGGCTGCGGCAATGGTTTTCACACGATGCCGCTCGCGAAAGAGGTCGGCGAAACCGGAAAGATCTACGCCGTCGATGTGCAGCCGGAGATGATCGAGATGCTAAAGCAGAATCTTGATGTCAAAGGCATCAAAAACGTCGTTCCCATCGTTGGCGCCTATCACGATCCCAAACTGCCGCCCAATTCCTGCGACCTGATTCTGCTCGTTGATGTCTATCATGAGTTTTCTCATCCCGTCCAGATGCTCGCCGCCATGCGAAAGGCGCTGAAGCCGGATGGCCAGATCGTGCTCGTCGAATTCCGCGCCGAAGACGAGACCGTGCCGATCAAGCCCGAGCACAAGATGAGCAAAGCCCAGATTCACAAGGAGATGAACGCCAACGGCTTCGTCATGAAGCGTGAGTTCGATGGCCTGCCCTGGCAGCACCTCATGTTCTTCGGCAAGGATGCCTCGTGAGCTTGCCGCCTGCGTGTCTCCACGCTAACAGAAGGGCATGACTCTGACGCTTCCTCAGTGGTTTGACCTTCACACACACTTCCGCCAAGGCCCGGCGATGGCTTCTTATGTCCAATCGCATCTCGACATGGGCTGCGCGGGTGCTCTGGCCATGCCAAACACCCAGCCGCCGGTCTCCCACATCTCCGGTGCCGCCCGGACGGATGGCTGGTCCATCGAGAGCTACTCGGCGGAGCTTCGCCAAGCGGGCGCGGCTGCCTTTGAACAGCTCATCGTGCCGCTTTACCTCACTCGGCAGACCACGGCGGCGATGATTCACGAAGGCGCAGCCTCTGGCGTGCTCCGAGCCTGCAAATACTATCCGCCCCACGGCACCACCAATGCCGAGCATGGTCTGCCGATGGATGATCTCATCGGCGGTGAGGTGCTGCGGTCGATGGAGGAGCGCGGCATCGTGCTCTGCATCCATGGCGAGCAGCATGCGCTGAGTGGGCCGGACTACATCGACGCACAGCAGAACGCCGAGACGAGGTTTTACACGGAACGCATGCCACGACTGCTGGCCGCGCATCCCCGACTCCGCATCGTGTGTGAGCACATCACCACCCGCACGGCGGCGGAGTTTGTGGCCGCCGCGCCGGAGCACATCGGTGCCACTATCACGCCCCAGCACCTTCTTTACACGCTCGGGCATCTCATTCAGGGGCTGAAATACCATCTCTACTGTCTGCCCGTGGTGAAGTTTCAGGACGACCGCGCCGCGCTACGCCAGGCCGTGACCACCGCAGGCCAGTCCAAATTCTTCGCGGGCACAGACAGTGCCCCCCACACCACGAAGGCCACCGCCTGCGGTTGCGCGGCCGGATGCTTCACGGGCGGCTGTGCACCTCAGCTGTACGCCATGGCTTTTGAGGAAGCGGGCACGGATCTGGCCACCGAGCAGGGCAGGGCATGCTTCGAGCGGTTTCTCTGCCTCAATGGCCCGGGATTCTATGGCTTTCCCGCCTCAAAGCGGCAGTTCCAGATGGTCAAAAAGCCCTCGCCATCGGTGATCTTGGATACGCCTGCCGGTCCCATCACGCCGCTGCCTCTCGGCTTGGGTCTTGAGATGACCTGGAGCCTCGCCGGGGGGATCTGATAGCGAACAAGCTCCATGAAGTGATTCGTCCGGTTAAATCCACGAATTTTCGCCCAGATACCGCCTCCGAGACTTCAAAAATCAGCAATCAGAAATCAGCAATCGACATTCCCGGTTTCGCCCGCCGTGCCGCCCCCGAAACCGCAGATTGATGCGCTTCGCTTCCCTTCGGGCTGCCTGTAGCAGTCTGTCTCGCTGCGCTCGGCTGCTGAACTCCCATTGCTGATTGTTGAAGTTACTCCCACTTCTCCGCGTTTGGAAGAGCCGTCATGAAGACCATTGCCCTACTCTGCCTCGCCGCCCTAACCTCTGCTGCCCTTGCCCAGGCTCCGAAAGCCCCCGTTAAAAAGGAACGCAAGCCAAACCCCGCCATGGCGAAGATCGAGGATGTGCCCGGCCTTCCGCGTGTGCTCCTCATTGGTGACTCGATCTCCATCGGCTACACGCTCGACGTGCGTGAACTGCTGAAAGGTAAAGCCAACGTCCACCGCATCCCGACCAATGGTGGCCCGACCACCAACGGTCTCAAAAACATTCAGGCTTGGCTCGGCGACTCGAAGTGGGATGTCATCCACTTCAACTGGGGCCTTCACGACCTCAAATACATCCAGGATGATCCCTCCAAGCGGGCCGATCCGAAGGCGCCCGGCTCACATCTGCAGGTGGCGCTCGCCGATTACGAAAAGAACCTCGCCTCGCTCGTTAAAACCATGCAGGCCACTGGAGCCAAGCTCATCTGGTGTGCCACCACCCACGTCCCGGCAGGCAGCGATGGCCGTATCGAAGGCGATGAAGTAAAATACAACGAAGCCGCTGCCCGCGTCATGACCGCCGCAGGCATTCCCACGAATGATCTGCGTGCTCACGCCCTCGCCAAGCCGGAAGCCCAGCTCCCGGCGAACGTCCACTACTCGCCTGAAGGCAGTCGTTATCTCGCGGAGAAAGTCGCCGCGGTGATTGCGCAGCACTTGCCGAAGAAGTGATCGAGAGGCGGGCCTGCCTTACTCGATGAGCAGGCTGCTTCGCACGAGTTCGAAGCCGGATTTCACCTTGTCGAGATCCTCGGTGGAGACTTGGCCGGTCACAAAGCAGCGCTGCTTACCAAAGGTGCGTGAGTAGTAAAACCGGGTGTGAGGAATAACCACCGTGGCCAGCCGGATGTTTAGCGTTTCCTTGATCGCTTTCCATCCCTCCACCTCGGGAAGGTCAGTGAAGATTTGACCGGACATGGTGCCCATGGGGATCGCCTCGGAGGTCTCTGCGGAAAAAGTCTTCGCGTAGTCCTTCAAATCATCCGCCAGGGTCTCGGGAAAGACTTGGACGATCACCATGGCATCTCCGGGTGTCTCGATGGAGAGGTGGTGAATGCCTCGCTCGTGCATCTCGTCCTCAACTTCCCAGTTTCCGGGCAGTCGCAGCGTGATGGGCTCTTTGCGGATCTGTTTCGGGTTCGCGAGATCCGCCTTCGGCTCGCCGCAGGACGACAACAAGGTGGCAGCGATGGCGAGAAGCGGAAAAAGAAGGGCACGGCGCATGCCGCGGTCCTAACTCAACGCCCCCCTTCTGGCAATCACCTTCACCCAGCCCATGCGCCGCGAAACACCGGCTCTCGCCAGCACGTTCAGAACATCCCAACGATTCACCACCCGATGAACTCCTCCCGTCTCCTCCGCTTCGCTCTTGCTGCTGTTTTGCTCGTCATCTTGCCGTCCTGCGGCACGGCGTTTCGAAAGGCCTGGAAGAATGCTCCGGCCTCCGAAGGCGTGGCGGGCAAATGGGAAGGCACCTGGCTCAGCGCGGTGAACGGCCATACGGGCACGCTGAAGTGCGTGGTCACTCCGTCGCCAAAGGCCGGCGAGCACGAATTCTTCTACCGTGCCACCTGGAAGAAGATCCTCAGCGGCAGTTACGAGGCCGTGCATCACGTCGAGAAGAAAGGCAGCACTCTCGTCTTCAAAGGCGATCACCAGATGCCCGACTGGGCTGGCGGCAAATACCATTACGAAGGCACCGTGAAGGGCGATGAATTCAGTGCCTGCTACGAGTGTGCGATGGATCGCGGGAGCTACACGATGAAGCGAGTGAAGTGAGCTTCACCTAGGGGCCGATCAGCACAATCGGTCCCTCACCCTTCGGCACGCCGCCTTCTTTCTCGACGCTCAGGGCGAACTTCGAGGCATCCGTCACCTCGGTGACGGGCTTGAAGTCCACTTTCGCAAAGCCCGTGCTGTCCACGCGAACGATGCCGGCATCGACGGGTACGGGTTGTTTTGGATCGACGACCCAGAGCTGGTAATCTTTGCCAACCTGCACGGGAGGCATTTTTTCGAGTTTGAGCACGCCTTGATGCTTCTCGCTATCCCACACCACGACGGCCACCCCTTGCTTGTAGCCTTCGACCGTCGTTTGCAGCGTGGCGATGCGCATTTGAGCCAGCGCATCACGTTGTTGCAGCGACGCGATTTCGCCGTTCAGAGCAGCGATTTGCTTCTCCAAGCCTTCGCGTTGTTCAGTGGCGGCTTTTTGAGCTTTTTCGACTTCGACGGAGATTTCGGCAGTGGAGGCTTGAAGGTTGGTTTGCAGCTTTTCACGCTCCATCCACAGCCAGGCGGAGGAGGCGGCAAAAGCAGCTGCGGCAGCCCAACCGGTGATGGTCCAGAAGCCGCTGCCGCCGCTGGAGTAGGTAGCCCCGCCGCTGCGACGCGCACGGATTTTGCTGCGGATTTGGCCTTTGAGATTCGCAGGTGGAGCGATGGGACTGACAGCGCCCGCGAGCAGCGCGGCGGTGTCCTCCAATTCGGCGCACAGCTCCTTGAGGGCACGATCACGAATGATCACCCCATCGAGCGTGCGCTTCTCGTCGCCCTCAAGCATGCCGAAGGCACTCAGAGCGGCTAGTTCTTCAAATCGCTCCTCCATCTCGGCCTCCTTTCAGCAGCTCACGCAGGCGCATGAGACCACGGCGGATGTTTGTCTTCACCGTGCCCAGTGGCATGTCGAGCGTCTCGGAGATGGTGTGATGGGTCAGCCCCTTCAAAAAGGCAAGTTCGACGAGCTTCCGCTGCTCCGCAGGAAGCTGCTGGAGGGCGCTGCGAACGATTTCAGCTCGCTCGCGAGCTTGTACATCCTCATCAGCACCCGGCAGGGAATCGCCATCGCCCAGCGTGGCATGCTCCAGTGAGGCGGCCTCCACGAGACGCGTGCGGCGGCCGAGCGCCCGCATGCGGTCGATGGCCTTGTTGCGGAAAATCATCACGGCCCACGTGAAGGCCTTGGCCCGCGAGGCATCGTAGCTGGAGGCATGATCCCAGAGCTGCACAAAACCATCCTGCAGCACATCCTGGGCATCCCGTTCATCATGCAGCATCTGCCTCAGCAGGCCGTAGAGACGCGGAGAGAGGCGGTCATACAGCTCATCAAAGGCACGCGAGTCTCCGCGTGCGACACGCTGGAGCAGCTCTTCCTCGGTGATTTCGTTCGGACTCATGGGGTTTCTGGTCCGCCCCGTCTCGATCGACTCTCGTTTTGGGGAGATTCGACGACGCGGAGCGGAAAGGGGGGGCTGGTTCCATGCCAGTGCTTGGGAGATCACACAAGTTTTTGCGTGCGAAAACCCGCTTCGGATTCACTCAAATCGTGTCCACCGCCACGAGTCGGCACTGGCGGGTGAATAGCAGTTCGCAGCTCACTTGGTCCATCGACAGCCCTGTGAGCCGGGCAATGGCCTGCCGGTAAAGGGCGATCTGCGGGGCGTAGCCCTTCAGTTTGTCCTCCAAAGCGCCCTCGGCGGAGATGTCATCCGTTTTGAAGTCGATCAGCCTCGCGGCATCGCGGCATACGATCACGCGGTCGAAGGTGCCGCTGATCCAGTGGCCATCATGAATCATGTCGAAGGACCGCTCACGCCATACCTGCGCCTCCGGCGAAGGCCGGGTGAAGGCCGCCGCCACAGTCGGCGAGGCCAAAACCTCCCGCACCATCTTCAAAGCGATGTCCTCGACCGGTTCGCCGCGCAGAAGACCGCTTTGCTGCCAAAGCGGCTCCAGCACGATCAAATCGCGATCCCATTCCACCAGCGCCAGCAACTCATGCACCAGCGTGCCAAGCCGACGCCCCGGCTCGCGGCCCTCGCTGAAGAGCACACTGCCTTTGACCTGGAAATCTTCTTCACCCGAGGGTGTCACGCGACGCGGCATCGCCTGATGACGGCGCAAAAGTTCGCCGAGTGGCTTGCGAGTTTCAGGAAGGGCAGGGGGCTCCACTTTCACCTTCTCTTCGATGCCTTTAAACCACGTCGCATCGCCGGTTTCCCATTCGATTTGGAATCCATCACGCTCCACCGCCGTGCTGCTGCGCAGCATGCCGCGGAGGAACTGGGCTTCATTCACCGAGGTGGAGGTTTTCGGTGGCGTTTTGGCCACGAGGTAGAGGCCGCGCTTCGCCCGGGTCATCGCCACATAGAGTCGGCAGAGTGATTCGAAGCCCGCCCGCTGCTTCGCGGCCTCAAACTCGGCCCGCAGCTCCGCGTGCATCGGCAGAAGAATACGCGGCGGCTCTTGAAGAACCCAATCAATGCCATCCTCATGGCGATTCACCACCAGCGAGCGGGAGCGCACGAGGTTCATCGCATCGCCGCTCACACCGGGGAGGATCACCACGTCAAATTCGAGGCCCTTCGACTTGTGCACCGTCATCACCTGCACGGCCTGTGCCGCGCCGCCGCTGCTCATCGGCGTGTCGCGGGCATGCTGGATGAAGGCGTCGATGTCCCGCGAGCCGTGCGAATCAAACTCCGCCGCGATCTCGCCAAACTGCCGCAGCCGACGCTCGTGAAAGGCATCCATCGAAGGCAAAACCTCCCGCAGATGGCGTGTCCACACCTCCGTGAAGCCCACGAAGCCTTTTTCAAACACCAGCGATCTCACCGCGGCCATCGTTTCGAGTTCAGGCTCGATCTTTTCACGCAGCGGCGTCATGCGCAGATGCTCGCGGGCCATCGTGTCATCCGGATGCGCAGCACCTTGCAGCAGCGAGAGCAGGGCGAGCGTCACTGCATTGTCCGTGGCGGGATGCTGCTGGGATTCGCAGACGATCTCCATGCCCGTCTCCGTCCGCAGCGTCTCCGCCATCTCATTCGCCTCGCCGTTGCCACGCACCAGCACCGCGCAGCTCAGGCCACGCTCCAGCGGCTGCAACTGCTTCAAAAGCGCTGCCACCACCATCGCGGGTTCCTCGTCTTTTTCGGCGCAAAGCAGGGCCGCATGCCCGGCGAGGTCTTGGTTTCGCTCCGCCGCCCGATGCATCTGAAACTCAAAACCTTTCGTGCAGCCCGCCACGAGGCTTTCCATGCCCGCCGGCTCGCCAAACACCGCGTTCACCGCATCCAAAACGGCCGGTGCACTGCGATAGGAACAACTCAGGCTCTCGCGTCGCAAACCCTCCTCACTGCCTTCACGATGCGGCCACGTCGCCAGCACCTCATCAAACAGGCCCGGCTCTGCCTGACGCCAGAGGTAGATCGACTGCTTCGGATCTCCCACCGCGTAAAAGCTGCGTCGCCCGCCATCATCCTGCATCACTTCATCGACGAGTCCCTTCACCACGCCCCACTGCACGCGGCTGGTGTCCTGAAACTCATCGAAAAGCCAGTGTTCGTAACGTGAATCGAGTCGGAACCACAAGTCCGCGTCCTCGTTCTGCAACCAGTCCGACGTTCCCGCCGCCTGCGCCAGCAGCCGCTGCACATCCGCAAAGGACAATCTCCCGCGACCCCGCACCCGCCGCGCATACTCACCCTCATAAAGCTCCATCAGCGCCGCCATGCCCGTCGTGCGTTGAGCACGGCAGGCCAGCTCGCGATGCAGGATCGTGCGAGCGAGCCGCATCCAAACCTCACGCAGCATGCCATCGAGCTTCACCTTCCTCCGCGCCCAAGTGAATACGAAGGAACCCTTTTCGAGTTCCGGCCATGCCTCGCCCGTTTTTTCCACAAAGAACTTCAAGCGCTTCCCAAAGCTCGTCCCTGGCTCCCAGGTGCTCAAATCGCTCGCCAGCTCGTCGAGGAATTTGATCCCCTCATCGTGCTCCGGCTGAAAAACGCCTCGCAAAGCTTTCATGGCCTCCGCCAGGCTTGGCTCGCCTGCCACGAGGCCAGGCACGCGACCCCAGCGCTCGGCCGAATCGCTTTGCAGCCAGGTATCGTGATGCGCCTTGATCCAGCTTTCGAGGCTTTCCGCTGCGCCGCGTTCTTCATGGCCAAAGGTGGCCTGTTTGTAGCCTTCGAGCAGCGCACGAGCGGTTTTGCCATCCTGCTCCGCATGCACCCGCTCCAACAAAGCATCCAGCGCCTCGCGTCGTGCCTGAAGGGTTTCATCCTCTGCCATCACGCGAGCACCGAGCGGCAGTCCCAGTTCCAAGGGAAAGCATGCCGCGATATTCGCGAAGAAGCTGTCCATCGTTCCCAGCCGCAGCTTGTGCAGCCGCCGCGTCACCGAGCGCAGCAATTCATTGAAGGCCACCTTGGTCGGTGGAGCCGGGCGCAGGCCATCGAAATAGCCCTGCGCATCCCCCGCCTGGGCCATCGACGAGAGCTGACGCAGGATGCGCTGAAAAAACTCCCCCGCCGCCTTCCGCGTGAAGGTCATCGCCGCGATCTCCTCCGGCCGCTGGCCCAGCGAAAGCAGATGCACATGCCGACGCACCAGCTGGTAAGTCTTTCCAGACCCCGCCGATGCCGAAACCAAGATGTGCCGCATGCGCTCCATGTTTGGCCGCGAGTGTGAACGGCGTGCTTCTCGTGGCAAATGGTCATCGCTCGCCGTGGCCGCGCAAATATCGCCGCACAGTAAGCCTTGATTGCACGCATTGGGCGGTGTCTGCTCGCTTCCTATGAGCCAACCTGCCTGCCCCATGTGCGAGATGACCGACGTTCTCGAGCACGCCGAACGTTTTGAATGCATGACCTGCGGCCACGAGTGGGCCAAAGAAGCCGAACCGGATGCCCCCGACGCTGAGCGTGTGGTAAAAGACGCTTACGGCAACGTGCTCGTCGATGGCGATATCGTGGCCATGATCAAGGACATCAAACTCAAGGGTTCGTCCGAAGTGCTCAAAGTGGGCACCAAGTCCAAACCCATCCGCCTCCAGGATGGCGACCACGAAATCTCCTGCAAAATGGATGGCGTTCTCATCGGGCTAAAGGCCTGCTTTGTGAAGAAGGTGACGGCTTGATACGCCGTTGATGGCAGATGGTTCGCTCCCTCATCCTCAGTCTCTTCATTCTCAGCTCAGCCTCCATGCCGGCTCAAACGGCTCCGGGATGGCCAGCGGAGGTCAAGAAGGTCGAAATTGCATGTAGCGATGGGGCGAAGCAGGCCGCGATGTGGTTCAATCCGGCATCCAAAGGCAAAAAGCCGCTGTTGGTCGGCCTGCACACGTGGAGCAGCAACTTCGCCTCCGCCGGTGGCGATGCCGTGTATGCGAAATGGTGCATCGATCAGGGCTGGGTCTTTATGCATCCCGATTTCTGTGGCCCAAACTCGACGCCGCTCGCGATGGGAAGCGATCGCGCGGTGCAGGATGTGGTCGAAGCCGTCGCCTGGGCCAAAACGCAGGCCGAGGTGGATGAAACTCGCGTTTATCTCATCGGCGTGAGCGGCGGTGGGCACATGGCGATGCAAATGGCGGGGCGTCACCCCGAGCTTTGGGCCGCAGTGAGTGCCTGGTGCGGCATCACTGACATCGCGCAGTGGCATCGTGACCATGTGAAAGGAGGAATGCCGGACAAATACGCCCAAAACATCGAGGCTGCGCTTGGTCATGCACCCGCTGCCGAGGATGCGGAAGCCAAACAGCGCTCGCCGCTCACGCATCTCAAGAAAGCCGTCATCGTGCCTCTCGACATCGCGCACGGCATTCATGACGGCCGCAAAGGTAGCGTGCCTTTTACTCACGCGTTGCTCGCCTTCAACCAAGTGGCCGCCGAAGCCGACCAACTGCCCGCCGAGGCGATTCAGGCCTTTTATGCCTCCCAAAGTCTTCCGGCCGGTTGGGCTGTTTCGCCACCCGATGCCAGTTTCGGCCTCCACAAGCCTCTTTTTCGAAAAACGAGTGGCAACACGCGGGTGACGATTTTTGAAGGCGGACACGAAATCGTCCATCAAGCCGCCCTGAACTGGCTTGCGAAGCAACGGAAGGGTCAGCCGGTCGTTTGGGTGGTCAAAGACTTCATTCCGCTCGCGGCCGATGGCACGAGCGGGAAGTGATCGCTCATTTCAAAGGCTTGTAGATCAGCCGCGAGCCATACAAATACCAGTGCTGCGTGTCAGTGGCCCAGCCCCGCAGCGTGAAGAGGCCGCAGCGCCAGTAGTGGTCAAAACCGCCGCCATGCACAAAGCAGTCTGCCTTGGTGTTGAGGTAGTAGTAATCGCCGAAGTGCCCGCTGCGAAGTCGTTCGCTCTGACCGTCCAAGGTGGAAAGCCCTTCATATGTGCAATTCAGCGGCAGGGCCAGCCACGCTTCCCTCGGATTCCAGCCGAGATTCTTGAGAAAGTGCACCTCACGCAGCCCGCCGATGTCGCCGTTGTCATTTTGCATCACCGATGGGATGCCCGCCGGGCGGTAGGGGCCGGTCGTGAGACCGCTTTGGTATTGCCGCATGTTGTCACACACATAGGCGCGGCCCTCGGACAGGTTCACGCCATCGAGATAGCACCACAGATTGCCCCAGAGATTCTCGATGTGCCGATACTTCATCGCGCAGCGGTAACTGTCATGCGGCGGGCTCCCGTGGAACTCGCCATGCCCGGAGTGACTGGGAATGGCATCAGAGAGCCCCGTCATCTGCGCCGCGCCGCCGAGGCACATGTCCTCGGTCGTGTCGAAGGCATCACCATCGAGTTCAAAGGTCACGAGACCGGCCTCTGGTTCGTCCAGCTTGATCGCTTGGAGCAGCCGCTTCTTCACTAGCACGTCCTGCGGCCTCTCGAAGCTCGAAATCAGTACCGCACAACCCTCATACAGTCCTTTGCCAATCGTCTGGAGGTTGGTGCCCTTCGTCATGGCCGCGATTAGCCTCCGCTTGCCACGCTCCGGCCTCACGCAGCGGAAGGTGCGCGCGGGTTGCGTGATCTTGCCAAAGCCGTTGCCCAGGACGCGCTGCGAGTGGCGGTCCGCATGCTCGATGAGGAAGAGGTTTTGCAGCATAAGCAGCGTGCGCAGGTCAAAGGTGCCAAAGCCCAATCCGTTCACTCCAGCGTGCTCGCGATACTTTCCGCGTGTCAGATCGGCGGTGGGATGCACGCCAGGGGTGGAGCGCATGCGTCCATCCTCACCGATGAATGCCTCGTAAGCACCGACATAGACGTGATCGAGTTCGCGACCCTCCTCCACAAAGGCTCGATCCACTTCGAATCCGGCCAGCGGGGTCTTTGAGATCCATCGGGACTCAAACCCATCGTGCACCTCGCGTCTCATGTGGTGCTTCGGGATCTCCACCATGATCTGGCCTGGCACCCTGGCGTTTTGAAAGTCGGCGTCGCCTTCGTAAGCCACCCGCAAACCTCCTTCGTTCGAAACGACCACCTTGCAGCGTCGGATCTCCGACCACGGAAACACATGGTCGAAATCTTTGACGTTCATCCCCACCGCAGCTCCCAGCCTCTCACATGGCAGGTCATAGTCGGCCACTTCGTCCTGAACCAGTTTCCAGCGGACTCCAAATAGCGGAGATTTGGCAAAGGCGCCGGCGATCACAGTTTGGAGCAGGGCGGCGGCGAGAAGCGTGTGGGAGATCATGAGGCTGGTGGCACAAAGGAATCGCATCCAAAGCCGCCTGCAAGGGAAGGTCGTCAAGACGGTCATCGGCCACCTCGAGTATGATGAAGGCCGTGATATTCCGTCGCAGAACGTGCTTGGGACACGATTTGAGCCTCAGCCCTTCGGCGGCCACGTCACGCCTTCGAGTTCTTTTGGCAATTGCGTCGGGTCCTGCGGATAAAACAGCGAGAGATCGACCTTTGACTTCGATCCCTGCACAAATTCCAGCTCCTCCGGGCCGCCGATGATAAGCCAGAGCACTTCTTCCTCCGTGTCGTTGAAGACCTGACGAAGCTGATCTGGGCCCACGAGCACGCCGCCGTGTTTCGGCACGGTGAGCGTCTCCTCGCCGACGCGGATGCGGCCGGTACCTTCGAGCACAAAATAGAACTCTTCCGATTGGATGTGCTTGTGCAGCGTGTTCGCACTTTGCGGCGGCATGCGCCAGAGGCGGGCACCGAGGTTTTCGCTGCCGGTGCGCTCGAGAAAATCAGCGTTCGGGATGCGCATCAGATTCGACGGACGCCAGTGAAGGTCCTCCGGTGTGATGAGCTGGTAGCCTTGGAAGGTTTTCATGCCGCTTCCATATCGAAAAGGCGCTGCTTCCGCGATGGAATTCTTGCTCCACGGGCCGCCACCGGCATCATGCGCCACGATGAACCTCACCCCTGACCACATCCTGCAAACCGGCCTGGCCTTCTGGGCCTCCAAGACCCTGCTTACCGCCGTCGAGATGGAGGTCTTCACGGATTTGGCCAAACATCCCGGTGATCTCGCCAGCGTTCAGGGCCGCATGGGGCTCCATCCGCGTGGGGCGCGTGACTTTCTCGATGCGCTCGTCGCCCTCGGCTTCCTCAAACGCGAAGACGGCATCTACTCGAACACGCCAGAGACGGATCTCTTCCTCGACAAAGCGAAGCCGTCCTACATCGGCGGCATCCTCGAAATGGCGAACCATCGCCTCTTCCGTTTCTGGGGTGATCTCACGACCGCCGTGCGCACCGGCGAATCGCAAAACGAGTCCAAAGGCGGCCACGATCCCTTCAAAGCGCTCTACGCGGACCCGGCGAAGCTGCGCGAATTCCTTCGCGCCATGTCTGGCGTGAGCCGTGGGGCCAACATGACCATCGCGAAGCAGTTTCCGTGGGCAAACTACACCTCCTGTGCCGACATCGGCACGGCGCAGGGCGATCTCGTCACGCAGATCACACTGGCCCATCCGCATCTGCGTGGCATCGGCTTCGATCTGCCGGAAGTCGGCCCCATCTTCGAAGAATACATCGCCGCGAACGGCCTCGCTGACCGCGTGAGCTTCACCGGCGGCAGTTTCTTCACCGATGAACTGCCGAAGGCCGAGGTGCTGCTCTTTGGCCACATTTTGCACGATTGGGACCTCGACACCAAGCTCATGCTGCTGCGCAAAGCCTATGCCGCGCTCCCGGAAGGCGGCGCGGTGATCGTTTATGACTCGATCATCGACGACGAGCGGAAGCAAAACGCCTTTGGCCTGCTCATGAGCCTGAACATGCTCATCGAAACGCCCGGCGGGTTTGACTACACCGGTGCGGATTGCATCGGCTGGATGCAGCAAGTGGGCTTCAAAGACTGCCGAGTCGAGCACCTCGTGGGGCCCGACTCGATGGTCATCGGCATCAAGTAGGCGATCAGGCCTGTGCGGGTTTGGCTGCGGCCATTTTGCGCATCCAGATGAAGCCGCCGACGGCGAGCACGATCAGCGCGATGGCCAGCACCGGACGCACGGCGATCCAGGCGATGGCGATGACGAGCAGTGAAATGACACCCGCCAGCACGACGGAGACAAGGCCGGTGCCCATGCCAATGATGCTGCCGATGAAAGGAATGACGCTACCCAGCACGCTGAGCGGACGCATGATGGCCATGAAGCCGAAGGTCATGAACAGGAAACCGACGAAACGCAGGATCCAGGTGATGAGGGTGTTTGCGGAGGCGGCATTTTGAAACATCACCTCGGCGCTGACCACGCCGCTCTCGATCATGCTGATTGGGTCACCAGCTTTCGTGGGGTAATCGCCAAAGGTGTTGCCGAGTTGCGCCGCCACGATGCTGAATTGGCCGGGCTTCACGATTTCATAGCTCACCTTTTGATCGCCAATGGCTGGCGCGGCGGGATCTTTGCCAAAGTAGAAGGTGTTCTGATGCACCTTGGCGCGGTCTTTGAGGTCATCCGCCAGATCTTCGTCCTTCAGCGGAAGGGCGGTCTCGCCGCCCATCTGCTCGACGAGGCTGTCTGGCACCTCAAAGGCACCGAGCGTGATTTTATCCGGCGTGAAGGTGCCGCCATCCACGACGAGTTCGCCGGTGTTGGTGTGATCAGCTGGCACTTTGAACTCGGAGGACTTCACCGGAGCGTCCACCCACTGCTTTTCATAGGTGTAGGTCGTCTTGGTTTCCTCGCTGCCGCCCACATTCTCCTTCTTCTCGACCTTCTTGTTCTCCACCCACTGGTAGATCTCGATGTGGCGGATGAGCTTCAAAGCAGGCACGGACAGGCCAAAGTCGGGATCTTCGATTTCGGCTTCGGTCTTCGCCTCGCCGCTGACATGGACGAGCTTCTTGTCATTGGCTGCATCCACCTTGTCCGCAGCCACGGCCACGACGGCGGCGGCACCTTCTTTGAGGCTGTTGGCGGTGGTGACGGCGCGGCCCTCATTCCACCAGAGCAGGATGACGCACACAGGAATGGCCACAAGGCCAAAAAGAATGCCTTTGATAGAACCGCCAATGCGGCTGAACCAGCCTTCGCGGGAGATTTCGGTGTAGGAGTCGGCCATGGTAGGGGAGGGAAGTGTGGCCCTCTCAAGCGGATAGCATGCCGGAAGTCCAATGCTTTTCCGTTGAAGCTGAACCGAATTGTTCAAGAGAGCATGAAAGCCAAGGATCATACCTTCGTTCCCGTCGCCGATGAGAAACTTCCACCATTTCGCCCTCGCATTGATCACCCTGGCCGCCGTCCGCTCCCCCGCGGAGGAGGCCGCTTATCAGCCGCAGTTCTTCCAAAGCCTGAAGCTTGTCTATGAGGACCAATTCGACGGCGATACGATCAACGCAGATTTTTGGGAAGTGCGCCAAAACACGACCTGGACCATTCGAGATGGCGTTTTGCACGGCGACCAGTCCACGAAGGAATTTCAGGCGAAAAAGGTGGCGGAAGGCGACAAAGCGCACGCGGGCTTCAAGCCGGTGATCTGGCTCAAAAAGGTGCCGGAGAACTTCGTCTGCGCCATGCGAGTGCGTTACGATGCCAAGGCCTACCAAAAAGGTTTCCCGCTGCTCGATCTCGGCCATCACATTCACACGATCAACTTTGCCGAAAAGGCCACGACGCTCACGATCAAGAAGGATTTGGAGAAGTTGGCCGTGGAGAAGCCGCTCTTCACGCTGAACGAGTGGCATCAGGTGGTCATCGAGCTGAAGAAGGGCACGCTCCTGCTGCAAATCGACGGCGTGAAGCACGTCTTCGAGAGCCAAAACATCGACATGACCGGCCAGGCGCAGATTGACTTCAAAGCCATCGATCTCGGCACCTGCCAGATCGACCACATCAAGCTCTGGGAAGGGAAGTGAGGCGTCCTGCACCTCACTCAAACCGCCTCGCCACCTCGGTGTAGAAGCGCAGCGCTTCCTCGACCTGCGAGCATTCGACGTATTCGACGGCGGCGTGGGCTTGGTCGATGCTGCCGGGGCCGAAGAGGATGGTGGGGATGCCGAGGCGGCCGAACTTGCTGGCATCGCTGCAAAAGGGTACGCCGCAGACGGTGTCATCGCGATGCATGGAACGGAGGATGTCGCGTGAAAGGGTGACGAGCGGGCTGGAGGCCTCGGTTTGGAAGGGCCAGTCCTGCAGCATGGGCTTTTCCATCTCGGCGATGACATCGGGATGCTGTCGGGCGAGGTCATCGAGCATGCTTTGATAGCTGGCGAGCACGGTTTCGACCTCCTCGCCGGGGAGGAGTCGGCGGTCGATCTCGATGGTGGCTTCATCGGGCACGAAATTGACCTGCACGCCGCCGTGGATGACGCCGACATTGCAGGTGCCGGGGCCGAGCAGCGGATGTGGTGCGGCGGCGAGACGGGCGTGGTCTTCCTGCATGGCCAGAACGACCCGAGCCATGGCGTTAATGGCATTGATGCCAAGGTGCGGTTTGGCGCTGTGGGCGGCTTTACCCTTCGTGCGGATGCGCCAGCGCACGCAGCCCTTGCTGGCGATGACGCAGCGCATCTCCGTGGGTTCGGCGACGATGGCGGCGTGGGCTTGCAGGTCCTCGCAGAGCTTTACAACGCCGCGGAAGGAGTATTCCTCATCGACCACCGCGGCCATCCAGAGCTCGCACGGCGGCTTTTCACCGCTGGCATGAATGTCGGCGATGGCATGCATCATGGCAGCGAGCCCGGCTTTGTCATCGACGGAGCCTCGACCGTGCATTTTGCCGTCCTTTACGACGGGATCGAAGGGATCGATCGTCATGCCTTTGATGGAAACGGTGTCCATGTGGGCTTCAAAGACCACGCGGCGTGAGGGATCGCGTCCCGGCACGCGGGCGATGACGTTGTTGCGGCCCGGAAAGACTTCTTGTTCCCATGTTTCGATGCCGCGCTGCTCAAAGAAGCGCCGCACATAGGCGGCGACCGCTGCTTCGCCGGGACCGCCTTCGTAGGAGCTGTTGATGCTGTTGATGCGGACGAGGTCGGCGAGGGTTTGGAGGACGGGAGACATGGTGGGGAGCTTGGGAGGTCTATCGTTCCGAGATACCCGTTTTTTCAAGATTCGAGGCTATGCAAAACGCGGAAGCATGGTTGAATGGGCGACTTTTCACCCAGCCAGCATGCATATCGACGATATTCTCAAGGATCAGAAGCCGACGCTCTCGTTTGAGTTTTTCCCTCCCAAGAGCACGGAGGCTTCGGAGGCGCTGTACACGACGATTGGCGAGCTGGAGGCCTACAAACCCTCCTTTGTCAGTGTGACTTACGGCGCAGGCGGCTCCACCCGCGAGCTGACGCATGATCTTGTCGTGCGAATCAAGAAAACGACGACGCTCGACCCCGTGCCACACCTTACCTGCGTGTGTCATAGTGAAGCCGATGTGGCCTCGATCCTGGAACGCTATGCGGAAGCCGGCGTGAGCAACATTCTCGCTCTCGGTGGCGATCCGCCCAAGAATCTCGCGGGTTATGACCGGGCCAAAGACGCCTTCCAGCACGCGGCGGACCTCGTGGCCTTCATCAAGAAGTTCAATGACGGTGGTGGTCATGCGGACAAGCGTGGCTTTGGCATCGGCGTGGCCGGTTTCCCCGAAGGTCATCCATCCACGCCGAACCGAGTGCTCGAAATGGATCATCTCAAGGCCAAGGTGGACGCGGGGGCGGACTACATCTGCACGCAGTTGTTCTTCGATAACCACGACTTTTACGATTTCCGCGCTCGCTGCCGCCTAGCAGGCATCCATGTGCCGATCATCGCGGGCATCATGCCCATTACGAGTGCCTCCGGCATGCGTCGCATGGCCGAATTGGCCGCCGGAGCACGCTACCCGGCCAAGCTTCTCCGCGCCATCCAGCGCTGCGGTAGTGACGAGGACGCCGTGCAAAAGGTGGGCATTCATTATGCCACCGAGCAATGCCTCGACCTCCTTGATCACGGCGTGGATGGCATTCATTTTTACACACTGAACAAATCCCACGCCACCCGCGAGATCTACGCCAGCTTGGGCATTCATGACTCCGCCGCCGTGCGCAAGGTCTCCTAACCATGAGCCGGGAGAACGCGCCACTGATCGCCGCCATTGAGGCCGGCGGGACCAAGTTCGTCTGCGCCGTGGGCACCGGCCCGGAGGACCTTCGGGACATCGTGCGTATCCCCACGACCACGCCCGAGGAGACACTTGGTGAGGTTTGCCGCTATCTCGCCACCGCAAGATCGAAACATGGGCCGTTTGAAGCCATCGGCGTGGGTTCCTTTGGCCCGGTGGATCTCAATCCGGACAGCGAAACCTATGGTTACATCACGACCACTCCAAAGCCTGGCTGGCAGTTCGTCGATGTCGTGAACATGCTCAAGACTCGCTACCATGTGCCGGTGGCTTTTGACACGGATGTGAATGCGGCCGTGCTGGGTGAGTACCTCTGGGGAGCAGGGAAGGGCATGGATCCTCTCGTTTACATCACCGTGGGCACCGGCGTGGGCGGTGGGGTGCTCGTGCATGGTCAGCTTTTGCACGGCCTGCTGCATCCCGAGATCGGTCATCTCATGGTGCCGCCACCGCAGAATTCCAAAGCGGTGCAGGCCATTTGCCACTGCCCCTTTCACAAGAGCTGCGTCGAGGGCTATGTGAGCGGCACCGCTCTCGCCGTGCGATGGGGCGTGCGGGCGGATGCGCTGCCCGATGACCACCCGGCATGGGAGGAGACGGCCGATGTGATGGCGCACGCTCTTGCCAACATCACACTCACCCTTTGCCCCCGCCGCATCATCCTCGGTGGCGGGGTGATGGAGCAGCCCCATATCCTGCCTCTCGTCCGAGGAAAATTTGCCAAGGTGATGAACGGCTACCTCCGCGTGCCGCAGATGTCGCGGGAGCTGGATGACTTCATCGTTGCCCCTGGCCTGAAAGGCCGCTCTGGCATCCTGGGGGCTTTGGCCCTGGGTGGATATGTGGTAAAAAGGTGACTCTAGCGGGAGCTGTATGCTCGCTAGAACATCAGTGCGGCGGAATTGCAGCTTGCGGAAATATCGCGACCGCGTGTAGAATTATGAACCATGAAATTCCTCCCGTTCATTCATGCTTTGCTTATCGCCATTTCCTTGCTGCTCGTCTCCTGCGAGAGGCAGAAGCAGCTCCTGAGAGAGAAGGAGCGCTTGGAGGCGGAGTACAAGCAGACTTCGAATGAAATTCAGGCAATAGAACAGCGAATGCTAGCACTTGGCAGTCAAGTAGCGACGGCGTCTATCAATTTAGAACGTCAGGCAGCCGTGGCAGAACAGAAGGCGGCGAGTTTGGAACTTGAGGTTGGAGCTTTGGAGGGCAAAGCCCAAGCTCTTGAGAATGCTACGAAAGAGTTCTCCGCTCGAGTAGATACTTATAAGGCGAAATACTTGCGTTGATAACAGCCGTCTAACCTTCAAATCCCTACTTTCATGGAAACAGGCAAATTTTGGTTCATCATCATCTTCGTTAGCTTAGTTGCAGGCATTTTCACTGGGGTGCAGCACTTTCAAGGAGTGGACGCGGCGAATGCTCAGGTGATAGAGACGAAGTCCAAGCTTTCACAGCTTAAAGACACTCTTGTTGCGAGGCAGGACGAGTGGGCAAAGGTCAGCGTGCTCGCGTCGAAAGCACAACAAGCTGTTTCTAAAGAGGCACCATTAACGGTGAAGCGTGATGAGCTTAAGACCCACGTCCGCCGCCTCGAAGGGGACTTTAAATACATGGTCAAATCTGTGAAGGAGGCTGTAGAAAAGATTCGGGCAGCTGGCGTTGGTGTGGAATTTCCTGAGGTGAAGCTTACAAACGGCAAAATCCTCAATGCTGCCAAGATCAAGAAGCTTGAGCCGATGAACATCTCTTTCATCCATGCCGATGGATTTACCATTGTGAGCTATGATGAGCTACCGGAGGATATTCGAGAGCGTTTTGATATGGGAGGTAATGGTCTCGCTGAGCAACTCGCGGCAGCCGAACAAACCATTCAAACGGCGAATTACTCTGGTGTTAAATCGAGTGGAAAACCATTCAAGCCAAGCAAGGATCATATCGGTGTTTCTGGTTTGCAGACAATCCAGGGCCTTACCATCAACTGCCCGGTCCCCCTAAACTCAGCTCCAAGTCCTGCAGAAGTCGCCGGCTTGGTGAGAATTCAAGTTTTCGGTGGCAGCGAACCGGCGAAAGAAATCGATGTTGCCTTGACGGTGATGGACGCACCTGTGGGCAAAAAACCTGATATTGACGTCGCATTGAAAGGCGCGATCGAAGGTATGATTCGAACGGGTGTTTCCAAACATTCGCAGTCAACGTTGGACCTGACGATAACCGGCTTTCCTGCCAAAAGATCGTCGTTTTCGGGCATTTCCCAAGGGCAGCCCGTCTCAGTGGAGTCGCTTGGCATCGCGAGGAATGAAAGATTGTATTTGATTCAAATCGCCTTCTCCAATAAGGACCCGAAGAACCGTGATACAGTGAGCGCAATCCTGTCTTCGGTGACGGTGGAATAACACAAGGATGCGCTAGGTGTTTTGATTGACGGAGGCCTTTCGTCCCGTTTGAATCAGCCTCCGCATGACCCAATCCATCCTCTCTCTCCTTACGGTCGTGGCACTCGCAAGCGGCGCCGCCGCTGAAGTGGCCTACGAATTCGTCCCGAACTTCATCACACCGCCTCCCGGCAAGGAAACCATCGGCAACGGCCACGGCGAAATCGCCGTCGATTCCACCGGCAAGATCTACGTCAGCGTCCAGGAAGCCAATGCCGGCATCCAGGT
The DNA here is from genome assembly GCA_943373155.1 of Akkermansia muciniphila. GTDB lineage: Bacteria > Verrucomicrobiota > Verrucomicrobiia > Verrucomicrobiales > Verrucomicrobiaceae > Prosthecobacter. Next base: position 33,165 of record CALSBJ010000007.1, read on the forward strand.
GTATGGTGCCGACGGCAAGTTCATCAAAGCGCTGCCGCTGCCACAGTCCCTCCACGGCTTCGTCGTGCGTAAGGATGGCGATGGCGAGTTCATCTTCGCCGCCGTGCTCGGTGAGCAGAAGGTCATCAAATGTGATCTCGAAGGCAAAGTCCTGCTGACCATCCCCACGAGCGAGTTTCCGGCTGATAAGATCGGCAAAGGCCTCAAGCTCACCAACTGCGACGTGGCTCCGAACGGCGACATCTACGTTGTCGATGGTTACGGCCAGAGCCACATCTTCGTCTTCAGCCGCGAAGGCAAGTTCAAAGCCGTCTTCGGCGGCCCGGGCGAGCCTCTCAAACTGGCGAACGCCCACAAGATCTTCATCGACCGCCGCTTTGAACCTGCTCGCGTCATGATCTGCGACCGCGGCCACAAGCGCATGCTGCACACCGACCTCGCCGGCACCTTCATTGGCGAAATCGCCACCGAAATGCGCAATCCTTCCTCTGCCAGCTTCCATGGCAATCTGATGTGCGTGGCGGAGATCGCCGGCAATGTCAGCGTCTGGGACAAGGACAACAAACGCGTCGCCGATCTCGGCACTGCTCCGAAGCTCACCAACACGCCCAAGATCGAACCCAAAGACTGGCAGCAAGGCGTCGTCACCAGCCCGCACGGCATCACCTTCGACAACGACGGCAACATCCTCGAAACCGAATGGAACCAGTGGGGCCGTGTGCTGCGCTGGAACCTCAAGAAGTGATGCGCCTCGGGCGGTCCATCCGTATTCTCGCCGCAGGGGGAGCCGTTCTGGCCCCCCTGTGTGCTTTTGGGCATGCCATCGAGTATCTCACCGCCAAGCTCACCCTCCTTCCTGATGCATTCGTTCGCCTCGAAATCACGGCCGACCATGCTTCCAATCCGCTGATCCCCGACGAGGCCGCCGCACTTGCTGCCTTGAAAAATCCGCTCCACCTGCAAAGCGGGCCCAAATGGTTGCCTCTGAGTGATTTGACCGCTCCAAAGATCGAGCGCCACAAAGACTGGTCCCGCTGCGCTCCGTCCAATCTGCCTCCACCGCCTCCCGAGGCCGAGCATGCCCTCATCACCGCCACGTGGCAGTGGCAGCATCCAGATGACGCTCTCATCTTCACCGTGCCCAAGGGAAACATGCACGATGTCTTTCTCTGGCAGCCTACCCAAGCCGACGAAGGGGCAGCACCTCGCTGGATGGTTTTGCTGGCAGGCGATGTGACGCGTGAGATTCCTGTCCTGCCGCGTCGTTGGCCGTTCTGGCTCCTTCTCGTCATTCCGCCTGCCTTGCTGCTTCCATGGCTGCTGCTTCGTCAGAGGCAAAAAGGTACTCACGCCAATTCCCGCGCCAAGATTCCTGACATCGACTCTTCCCAACCGCAAGGAAACCGCCATTCTCACGTTCCACCCAACCCATGAAGAAAATCCTTCTCTCACTCCTCCTCGCCGCCGCGACCAGCTTCGCGGCCACGATTCCCGATGCCGCCAAAGTCGGCCAGTTCTACGCCGGCTGCCAGGCCTACAGCTTCCGCCTCTACACCGTCTTTGAAGCCATCGACAAAACCGCCCAGGCCGGTGGAAAGACCATCGAGTTCTACCCTGGCCAGAAGTTCGACGACACCGCCAAGTGGGACCACAACGCCACGCCCGAAATGATCGACAAAGTGATGAAGCACCTCGAAGCCAAAGGCCTCACCGCCGTCGGCTATGGCGTCGTCAAACTCGGCAAAGACGCCGCTCAGGACCGCAAGGTGTTCGAGTTCTGCAAAAAGGTCGGCATCAGCATCGTCGTCACCGAGCCCGAAGTCGCCGGGCTCGACGGCATCGAGGCCCTCGTGAAGGAATTCGACATCAAGATGGCCATCCACAACCATCCCAAGCGCCCGCTTGACCGCGCCTACATGTTCTGGGACCCCGATTACGTCCTCGGCCTCGTCAAAGATCGCGATCCTCGCATGGGTTCCTGTGCCGATGTCGGCCACTGGGTCCGCAGTGGCCTCGATCCTGTCGAGTGCATCAAGAAACTCAAAGGCCGCATCTTCGACAGCCACATGAAAGACCTCACCGAGTTCGGCAACGTCAAAGCCCACGACCTTCCCTTTGGCCAAGGCAAGAGCAACATCGCCGGCATCCTCGCCGAATACGCCGCTCAAGGCTACCCCGGCCCCCTCCACTGCGAATACGAGCACAACTGGGAAACCAGCGTCCCCGAAATCACCCAGTGCCTCGACTTCGTGAAGAACTGGAAGCCCGCGAAGTGAGTTCGTCGTTGAGTTCGTAGTTCGGGGTTCGCTTCGCGACTTCGTAACAGCCCGCTCCGGCCGAGGCAGTTATGCCTCGGCCTTTTGTTTGTCTGCGGGCCCACGTGTTCTGCTGAAAACTGACAGTTATGGTGAAGGCCAACGGCCTTCCGTCATGCAGCCCAGGGTTGTGCGAAGCACTACCCTGGGTCTCAAGCCAGGAAACATCTCCATCTCAAGAGCGAACCCTGAAAGGGTTCCGTCCTCACCGTGGCTGCTTCAAATACGCGATCAAATCGGCCAGCGCCTGCGGCGTCATCGCCGCCTCCAGCCCCTCCGGCATCAGGGAGATGCCGGTGCTCTTCAACGAGGCCACATCGCTGCGCAGGACGGATTTGGTGAGGTTTCCGGCCATCTTCAGCGTCAGGCTCGCGCTCGTTTCGGTGGCGATGACGCCGTAGAGCTGCTCGCCGCTCTTCAGGGTGCAGTGGTAGGCCATGAAACCGGGCTCGATGATCGCGCTGGGGTCGAGAATGGAGTTGAGGAGCTTTTCGGCGTCGTGCTGCGCCACGCTGCGCAGGTCCGGGCCGAGTTCGAGGCCCACGCCGTCGAGCTTGTGGCAACTGATGCACACACTCGCGAAAACGGTCTTCCCGCGTGCTGCATCGCCTTGCAGCTTCAGCGCTGGTTTGAACTTCTCCACCACCGCCGCCCGCGTGGCGCTCGTGGAGTCCGCGAAAACCTTCTCCGCCAGGCTGGCGATGTTTTTCTTCGGATGCTTCATCAACCGCGCTCGCGTCGCCGCGTCCGCGGATTTGGCTTCGGGCCGTTTCAGCAGCGCCAGTGTCCACGCGTCGTTCGAGAGCAGCGTTTCGAGGATCTGCACACGCAGCGCCGGCGTGCGCTGGTCCCAGCCTTCGAGCAAAAACTCCACGCCGCCCTGCGGTTGCAGCTTCGCGACGAGCCGCAGCACCTCCGTAGGCGCAGTCGCCAGACTGCGGGGATCGGCTGTGTTCGCAGCACCACCCTCCCGCACTTTGGCAAGTGCGCCTACCTCGACGCTCTTCGCCCAAAGCGCCGGCAGCAGCGCCTTCACCCGTTCCCGATGCTCTCGATCCGAGGCCATCAAGGCCAGCGATTCCATCGTCGGAGCCGTTTGGATCGAGTCCGCGGCCTGTTGCAGCCTCGCCGCCATTTTTTCGACCGCTTCACGCGCCTTGGCATCCGTGACCTGTTTCGCGAAAGCCGCCAGCGAGAGGTTTTTCTCGTCCAAAACGGCCAGAACTTCAGCCAGCTTCTGGTTGGAGTTCATCTGCGGTGCCAGAGACGCAATCGCTGTCTGGTTGTTCGTCGATAGAGCACATTGAAGCAGGCCTCCGATGATGCCCGGTTTGGTGTCGTGTTCCGAACTCCCGAAGATCTGACAAAGCTGGTCCAGATGCTTTAACGCTGAACTCCAGGCTGCTCCTGCTAGAACACTGTCTTCAGGTGCTTCATCAAGAACTCGTGCGACAGCATTGCCAGCCCAAGGCTCCGACCAGTCCCATTCCCCGGCAGACAGCGCCAACTGCATCTTAATGCGAGGATTCGCGAGAAACTCATTTTCGACCGCAATTCCGACCTGTTCCCACCGAACGTGTTCTGAGATTTGCAATGCTTGCTCAATCACGCTGGCATCTCGGTCCTCAAAAAGCTTTTCCAGATGTTGAGGGGTCATCTTTCCTGCCAAGAGCAGACTCCATGCAGCTTGCGCTCGCACCTGAGGCAGTTCGTTCACCAAAGCTTTGGAAGAAACCTTCTCCAATTCACCGCTCCACATCGCCATCATCTGCGCCTTATCCCTCAGCCAGCCATTCGGCGAAGCAAGGTAGTCATTTCGCTCCGTCGAGATGAACGGTATTCCTTCTTCGGCGAACGGATCTCTCTTTTTGGACGCCTTGTGCTCATCGCGCTGAGCGAGGTGGCTACTTTTCACCACCCGCCAAATCCTCCCCTTGTCATCCCCTTCGCGGTAATGCGGCAGCAGCTCCTCTTTGCCATTCTGCGGCAGCCACTGCGGGTGCTCGATCATGTAGCGATACATGTCGGCGACCCACAAAGCGCCATCGGGGCCGGTGCGGACCATGACGGGGCGGCACCAGCGGTCTTCGCTGGCGAGGAAGTCGGTAGGCGCAGTCGCCAGACTGCGGGAGTTCGGCGTGTTGGCGGAGTCGCCTTCCCGCGCTTTGGCAAGTGCGCCTACATCCACTGTCGCTTTGAAAGTGACGCCATCGTCTTCGAGGAGGTGATGCTGCACGACGTTGTGGAAGGGTTCGCAGGTGAAGGCGTGTGTTTTGCCGTCGTTGAAGAGCTTCACATCGCGATACACCTCAATGCCGCAGGCGCTGGTGAAGCGTCCGGCCTGGTCGAAGCTGTGAAAGCGCTTCTCCATGCTGCTGGCGGGATACACGGGCGGATTGCGCAGGAAGAGCTGATGGATCGGGTCCGGCGGGATGACGTGCGGATTGCGGCGCAGGTAGTGATCCTGCAAGACGTAGTGCCAGAGCGGGAAACTGTTCTGCACGCCGAACCAGTGGCCCCAGTCATCGCGGGCGCGGCCGAACTGCGAGGGGCCGGTCTGCGGATCAAACTCGCCCGTGTCCGGTTTGAAGCGGAAATCGCGGCTGCCGAGGTCGATCTTCTCGCCGGTGAGCTTGCACTCGATTTGCGTGCCTTTGTTGTAGCCGCCGTGATGCGCGCCCGCCGCGCAATACACCCAGCCGTCCATGCCCCAGCGCAGGCCGTTCACTCGGAGCTGCTGATTGCCGGTGCTGAAGCCGGTGTAGAGCACTTTCTTCGTGCCATCGGGCGAAATGAAGAAGATGTCCGGCGCGGCGGTGACGATGACGCCTTCACGCCAGGTCAAGATGCCGGTGGGATAGCTCAAATCGCTGACGATGACGTGGCGCTTGTCGTAGCGGCCGTCGTGGTCGGTGTCCTCCAGTCGCACGACGCGTCCGCCGGCCTTGCCATTGCCATCCATGCCGAGCGGGTAGTCCGCCATCTCGATGACCCACAAGCGGCCCTGCTCATCCCAATCAAACGCGACCGGATCGAGCACCACCGGCTCCGCCGCGACGAGTTCGATGCGGTAACCCTCGCGCACATGCCACTTCTTCGCGGATTCTTCGGGGGAGAGTGGTGCAGTCCTCTGGACTGCTTCTTTCTGAGCAGCCGGGACGGCTGCACCACTTTCCAAACCGACGACCTCGACTTTTTCAAACGATCCTTCCAGCGGCGCGAAGTCATCGCAGCGTTTGCCGAAGAACAATTCCTTCGCGCCGGGCGCGGTGACGGGCAGTTCGGCGTCGATCTCCACCTTGCCATTGAGTGTCACCTTCACGCGCGAGCCGAGGCGCTCCAGCTTCACGTCATTCCACGTGCCCGGCTCGATCACCGTCGTGCCGCGCACGATCTGCGAGGCCGCATTGCCATTGAAGACGAACAAGCGGCCCGGCGACGAGTCCTTGTAGTTCCCGCCGATGCCGAGGTGATCGCCCGGCGCTTGAGGATCGCCCTTCGGCCCGCGTGAGATGAGGTAGGCGGTCACGGGGCTGACGTTGTTGGCCTTCGTGTTCTTGAAGCGCATCGACGCGGACCAGTTCTCCGAGTGTGGTGCAGTCCTCTGGACTGCGTCTTTCTGAGCAGCCGAGACGGCTGCAACACGCTTCTTCCGCTCCGCCCGCGAAACCGCCCGCTTGGCATTCTCCTCGCCCACTTTCGAGATGTTCCAAAGCTTCGCGATGAGCGAAGGCTCGATCGCGCGATCCCAGATCGTGATCTCGTCGAGCCGACCTTCCAGTCCCTGGCCGAACAGCACCTCGTTGGCCGCTTTCCCGGCCTTTCCGGTCAAAACGGGCTTCTCGGAGCCATCGAGATGCACTCGCACGCTTTCGCCATCGCGAATGAGCACGGCGAAATGCCAGTCGTCGGCGAAGAAAGTGGTTTCGGCTTTAGCCGAATCCGATCCTTCGGCTGAAGCCGAAGCCACTTTATCTCCCCATTCGAGCCTCAGCGTATGAGTCGGAAACTGATGCGCCTTCAAGCTGACACCCAGCGCATTGATCAACTCGCCCTTGCGATCACTTGCGCCGCTTTCGTGACCGAGCCAGAACCAGAGGGCGATGGAAGAATGGGTTCCAAGTTTCAGGTTCAAAGTTTCAAGATGACCTCCGGCGAGGTGGATGGAGCGGTTGATGTGCTTGGGATTGCTGAATGCAGAACCGGTGAGGGCAGATTCGCTGTCGTAGCCGAGTCCACTGCCGACTCCGGGAAGATAGAAAGCATGGGCACCAACAAGCTTCGCCAGTTGTGTTTCGCCGTTGATCAATGAGACCAATGAACTGCCGCCTGTTTGGCCACAGCCAAAGTGCGCCAGGGGATTGGTGGAATGGATTTCTGCCGCATAAGGCCCGGTGAGAGAACCCTGTTGGCGCTTTTTTTCGTCTGCGAGCGAAGCGATGGCCTTGCCAAGCTGCTCCACCATTTGCGGTTCGGCTTTGAGTTCAAGCCCGGCTGTCCTCGCTGGCCAAGTGGTGTATCCACCAAGCGTATGCTGCTCTATGGGTGGAATGTAACCCTCCGCTCCATTCGCCAGCTCAATATTGAAGTGCGTTCCGAATGATGATGCCGCCCGCAACTTCAACCCCGTGATCGCATACACCTCATTCGGCAGCGTGGCGATACTCAGATCGCCGATGCGGATGGCTTGGAGCTTCACGCTGGTCTTTTGGCGCTCATGCAAAATCAGCGCCTCTCTCGCATACACTTCCTCTTTGCTCTTCGGCACATCGTTCTCGATCTTCGCGGCGATGGGACGGGCCCAGGCGAGGCGTTTTTCGTCGGGGACGCGGTAGTTGAGCTCCAGCGTCTTCTCGACCATGCCGAGCGGGGCGTGATCGACATACGTCACGGTTTGCAGAGCCTTCATGGCGCTGTCGGCGACCTCGGAGGCGTAGGTGTTGATGGTGATCGTCTTTTTCTCCGCGCCGTAGTCCATCCACATCTGGTCGCCGCTGGTGCCCTGGCTCATGGCGCAGACGAAGGGGCCGTTGCCATCGCCCTGCTGGCCCAGTTTGGCGGCGAGGTGCTTGCAGAAGAGGCCGAAGTAGTCGGCGGAGACCGGCGAGGTGCCAAAGTAGTGTTGCGAGTAGTTCGCGAGCACGCCGAGCGGTTTGCCTTCGAGCGTTTGCAGCGCGATGACGCTGAGCTGCGGGTCCACCGGGCCACTGGGGCCGACGACGTCCTTGCTGAGGTAGCCGGGGTGCATGTTCGCGCGGCCCGTGGGCTGGCCGAAAGGATCGACGAACTCCTTGCCGGGCAGGCGAATCCAGCGGCGGTTGTGCGTGTGCTCCCAGTCATCAAATGAGCCCCAGCCGATGCGGGCCGGTTGCAGCGCCGCATTCGCCGCCACGATGGCCTCGGCGATCTTCGGCGTGAGGAAATTCGCATACACGGTGTCCTTCCGTGTGCCGAGGCAGCCCATCGCCGCCGGCGCGGAGTGCGTGTGTGTGGCACTGACCATCATGCGATCCATCGGGATGCCGCACTGCTTCGCCGCGATGCCCTTGGCCTCATCAATCAGCGACTGCTCCATCATGCACGTGTCTACGATGGCGAAGGCGATCTTCATCTTCCCGTCATCGAGCACAAAACTGCGCACGAAGAGCTTGTCCGCGAGCTTTTCGCCCCGTCCCTCCAGAAACCCGCCCGCGATGATGCGCGGGAACTCCCTGGGCGAAATGTCCACCGTGGCCACTCCGGCGCGGAAGGTGGCCGCGGAGGCGATGGTGGTGAGGAGAGCGAGGCAGGTGAGAACGAGCTTCATGGTGTGCGAGACCATACGCTCTCCAGCTCGCCGTTTGCTCAATCTCCCGCGCCGGTGTTTTCGATGTCGGTGGTCAATTTCATGCCCATGAGCACATACGCGTGCGTCTTGGCCTGCATGTCCATGACGTAGCCGGGCAGACGCATCAGCTCATCGAAACCCTCCTCCATGAAGGCGCGGATGGCGAGTTCACGTTCCGCATTAAACTCCGCCTGGAGATGCGAGAGGCCGCAATGACGCGCCACGTCGATGATCTCGCGGATGAGCATGCCCGCGAGTCCCACCCCGCGATAGCCGGGATGCGTGAGCAGGTGGGTCATGCCGATGTGGCGCTTCCAGCCGCCGTGTCGCTGCTCCAGCGTCGCCAGGCCGATGACCTGACCGTCCGCAAAGGCCAGCAGGGGCAGCCGCGCATCGTAATCGACATCGGCGCACCACTCTTTGACCAGCGCTGGGTTGTCGAGTCGCTGCTTGATGAACAGCCGCTCAAACTCCGGCACCTCGTGCAGGAATTTCATGAAGCCCGCTTCATCCGAGGTCTCCAACGGCCGGATCATGCACTGCACGCTGGTTTCGAGCGGATAACGGACCGGGTATTTTTCGAGGGCGAAGTCAATCATGGCGGTGAACGGGGTTCACCCGCCTTCCAGCAGCCGACGTGCCAGCGGCGTGCACGCGCAAGATTCCCCACCTGAAACGCAAAATGGGCTTTGTCACATAAAACGATTTTCAGCCTATAACGCATAAAAAAGTCGTTATAGGCTGAAAATCATCCCACCAATTCCCCGGCTTGGATGATGCGGTAGAAGTAGCCGGAGGCTTCCACTTCCCTGGAAACAGGGCCGTCCACGACTAAAACAGGCTGAATGGTCCGGCGTGGATACTCCTGTCGAAGTAGTTCAGCTTTCCGCTCGACCTCAGTGATCACGGCGCGGCCGAGTGGAGCTGTTTGACGCTTCATTTCGCAGAGAGTGATTACCTTGTCATCACGGTCGTAGGCGAGGTCGATCTGCACGCCAGCGATGCCTTTGCGCGGAGCACGGAACCAGGGTCCGACGTCGTAGCCGATGGCTTCAAAACCGATGAGCCGGGCGATTTGATCGCTGTGACGCATGCAGACGAGTTCAAAGGCGCGGCCCATCCAACTGCGAAAGGCACCGGTTTGGCGCAGTGTGGTGAAGAGGTCGCGCTTGCCGCCTTCTCGGATTTGTTTCAGCCGCGTGCGCATGAAGGCGTGGTAGAAGCTGATCCATGGATCGCTAAGGTGGTAGCGCAGCAGACGTGTCTCGTGCCCTTTGTCGAAAGGACGCTGTGAGGAGATGAACCCCGCGGCTTCGAGGTCGTTTAGATGCTGTGAAAAGGTGCCGCCTTCGGCGATGTCGGTCTGCGCGGCCAGTTCACGGCGTCCGAGGCCGTAGGGTGAGTCTGCGAGGGCGCGGATGATGCGCTGAAACTCGCCACCATCGCCAAAGTGGCTGACGAAGATACGCTCGTATTCCTCCACGAAGTAGCCGTCGGCCCTGAAGGCGTGCTTTTCCATGCCGAACGCGATGGAGGGGCCGTCGGCGAGGAGTTCGAGGTATTTGGGGACGCCGCCGGTGAGACATTGTGCGTCGAGTATCTCACCAAAGCCGCGCTTCGGCAGCATGCGTGCTGTTTCGGCGAGACGAAAGCCTTGCAGGTGGATGGTGAGGTCCACGCGGCCATAGAAGGCGCTCGATTTGAGCACCTTGGTGGTCATGAAGGAAGCGATGGAGCCGCACAGGATGAGCGTGCGGCCCGGCTTGCGGCTCAAGTAGTTCTCCCAGACCATTTTGAGCGTGGAGACGAGTTCACTGCGGTAGTTCGCCAACCACTGAAACTCATCCAGCACGATGACCATCGGACGTTTTTCGAGCGCTTCACTCAAGGCCATGAGCGCGGCCTGCCAGGTGGTGGCCTGCGGGAGCGTCTTGCGGAGCTGACGGGAGGCTTGATCGAGAAAACTGGCGATCTGCGCCTGCGTGGGCCGGTTTTCGAGTCCTTCGATGAAAAGGGCGGGTTGCTTGCCGATGGCCTTGCGAATGAGGGCGGTCTTGCCGATGCGCCGACGGCCATAAACGAGTGCGATTTTAGGTGCGCGGGCCTCAATGGCTCCGCGTAGTACGTTGATTTCTTCGTCTCGTCCGATGAACATAAATTTCAGCCTATAACGCCGAAAAATTAGCTTATAGGCTGAATATTGTCGAACACGATTTTCAGCCTATAACGCCAAAAAAGAGCTTATAGGCTGAAAAACGTTTTAAGCGAGTAGTGGCCCAATCGCAGGCTCGGCGAGCATTTTGAGAACCTCTTCGACGACGCTCGCTGCAGGCACGGAAGTCTGGGAGCGGGCGACGAGGTTCTTCACGATGACTTCGGGATACTCGGCTCCGAAGACGATGGCGAAGCGGGCTTTGCGGTCTTCGGCGGCTTGGAATTGCTTGCCGACTTTTTGCGAGCCGAAGGGGTAGTCGATGCGCACACCGGCGGCGCGGAGCTGCTGGATGGCGGCGAGGGCGTGGGGGCGCTGGGCTTCATCGGCGATGACAACGAAGGCGTCGATGCTGCTGGCGGCGAGAAGGGCGCTGGTGAGTTTTATTTGGGCACCGGGCGTGCGCTTGAGGAGGATGCCGAGCACGACATCGCCCATGGCAAAGCCTGCGGCGGGCATATCGACGTTTCCATCGCTGATGAGGGCGCACAGTTTGTCGTAGGTGCCGCCGCCGGCGAGGGCACGGAGGCCGTGCTTCAAATCGAAGACCTCAAATACGACGCCGGTGTAGTAGGCGAGGCCGCGCACGATGGTGGCGTCGATGCGGACGTGCTGCCAGAGGCCGCGGGCGGTGAGGTTGGCCTTCAATTCGGCAAAGGCGGGGTGATTTTCATCCGTGGAGGCCATGAAGGCGCGGACCTCGGCAGTGGTGAGGCCGATCTCGCCGAGTTTTTTCTCGGTCTCGTCCGGCTTCGCACGCTCGATCTTGTCGATGATGCCGAGGAAGGTGGTGGCGTGTTCGGCGGCGATGTTTTTCTCGGCGAGGAAGCCGTTCCAGATCTCGCGGTTGCTGAGGCGGATGATGAAGTCGTCGGCGCTCACGCCAAACTCGCGCATGGTGTCGATGGCCAGCGAGATGAGCTCCGCCGCGGTGGCGGGGCCGCTGTCACCGAGGATGTCGGCATTGAACTGGATGAACTCGCGGCCGCGGCCCTCCTGCGGCTCCTCGTAGCGGAAGCAGGGGCCGATTTGGAACCACTTGATGGGCTTTTTGAAGTCACGCTGGCGTGCGGTGGCCATGCGGGCGAGCGACGGCGTCACCTCGGGGCGCAGCGTGATCTCACGGTCGGCTTTGTCGCGGAAGCAGAAGAGCTGCGCGGTGATTTCATTGCCGCTCTTTTTGCGAAACAGGTCGGTGCTCTCGACGACGGGTGCCTCATACTCGACGAAGCCATAACGGCGTGCGACGACGCGCCAGGTGTCGGCGATGTAATTGCGCGTCGCGCATTCTTCAGGGAAGAAGTCGCGGAAGCCTTTGACGGTGCGGAAAGTGGACATGGGGCGCGATTCATCCGTGCGGAGGCCTCCAAATCAAGCGAATGCTAAGGCCGCGTGGGGCTGAGAGCGCGGACGAGGGCATACCAGTCTTGGCTTTCGGTGTAGCCGGAGAGTTCCAGTTCATGCAGGAGCGGGCGGATGATCTGCTGCTGCACGTCGAGAGGCTTGTGATAGAGCACGGGCCAGAGGTCTTCGAGGTTTCGGCGGAAGTCGGTGACTTCGCCGCTCATCTGAAGATGCCAGGCATAGGGGCAAAGGAGGATGTCTTTGAGCAGCTCCGCCTCGGTGGGATGGCCGCCGCTGAGTTCCTGCACGCGGAGGAAGGCACGGAGGTCTTTCGGCACGATGCTGTCTTGGTCGGGTTTGCGGCGGCGATGCAGTTTTCCGACCAGCGCATCTCGCACCTGGGGCATCATGATTTTCAGCCCATGACGTGTTTCGGTGTGCGCACGGCCATACCAGCTTTCCGTGGAGCGAAAGGCACTGGGCGGGGGGATGTCGAGGTAGAAAAGGCCTTCCTCCTGGCCGCTTTTGCCCATGCCGATCTCCTCGGTGAGGGCTTTGAAGGGCAGGATGTCATCGGTGCCTACGCGGATGTCCGCATTGGCGCTGTTGAAGGCGGGATCGAGCCGCAGATGAATGGTGGCAGAGCCAAAGACGACGATGATTTCGCTGTAGCCGGGGAATCGCTCCGCCACGGCCTGGAAAAAGCGGTCGATCTTTTCGCCGATGGGCGTGTTCCAGTTGGGCGGTGAGTCGCTCCAGTTCATGGTGAGAAGGGGTTATTGCCAGCGGAGCCGGATGCCTTCTTTTTTCTCCAAGCGGATGAGGTTCATGGCTTGGTCGATGAGGCGGTTTTCGACACCGGGGTCTTCGATGAGCTCTTTGGCAAAGCGAATCCACTTGGCGCGGGTGCGGAGTCGCTCGCTGCTGAGGATACGGGCGACGACGAAGGCCTTGTGGTAATCGTAGTTCGCCGGGCGGGCCAGATACAGCTCCCGGATGCGCTGCCCGCGCTCCACCGTGGGCGCGGCGATCTGCTCACGCGTGAGGCGTGGGAGTTCGGCAAGCTCGGCTGCGGTGATGGCAGGCATGGGCCGATAGTGGCCTTTTTTTGGCGAAAGTCGAGTTTGCCTTGCGGGCACTCCATGCTCCTTGCTCCACGCTCCATGCTTTCCGACCTGTTTGTGCGTGATTTCCGCTGCTTCGCCGAGGCGAAGGTGGAGTTGCATCCGGACGTGACGCTGCTGGTGGGGCGGAATGCGCAGGGGAAGACCTCGCTCATCGAGGCGGCGTGTGTACTTATGCGGCTGCAATCGCCGCGGACGACGATTCGGGGCGAGTTGGTGCGCTTTGAGGCCTCGACTTGCCTCGTGGAGGCGGTGTGGAGCGGCAAACGGCTGCGCTATGCCCAAAACGCCACGTCGCGACGTCTCGCGCTGGATGGCGTGACGTGCGGGAAATCGGCCGATTATCTCGCGGCGGCCGGTTTGGTGGTGTGGATGGACCATCGGGACATGAATTTGCTGCGCGGCGGCGCGGAGCATCGGCGGCGCTTTTTGGATTTCGCAGCGAGTCAGATGTTTCCGGACTACCTGCACGCGCTGCGCGGCTATGAGCGGGCTTTGCGAGGTCGAAACTATGTTTTGAAGCGCGATGCTGTGATCGCATGGAAGCAAGCCGATGCCTTTGCGCGGGTGATGGACGGCTTTGCGGCGGTTTTATGGCAACGACGTGCCGAACTCTGCGAGGCGCTTAATCCGCAGGTTTCCGCCGCGCATGCGCATTTGAGCGAAGGCGCTGAAAACACGCGGATTGCCTTCACGAGTACCTGGGAGGCCGGAGGCCTGTTTGAGGCGCTGGCAGGCATGCGGGAAGAGGAGTCGAAATCACGCTCCACGGCCTTCGGGCCGCATCGCGATGACATCGCGATGTTTTTGAATGATCGTGACGCGACGAGTTTTGCGAGCGAAGGCCAGCAGCGATCGTTTGCGCTCTCCATGAAGCTAGCCCAGGCCCACGTGCTCGAAAAAGCCCGCGGCGAGGCCCCGCTGATGCTTATCGACGACGTGTTTGGCGAGCTGGATGCCTTCCGCCGCCGTGCACTGCTCAGTTTGCTGCCGAACGGCACGCAAAAGATCATCACCACGACAAATCTCGACTGGGCGGATAAGGATGCGCTGAGCGGGATCGTGCATCAGGTGGATGGCGGCCGGGCTTGCCAGATGGCGTGAAGCCGCTAGTCTCGCGCCCTCCTAACCAACCCTCAACGCATCCCATCATGTCCGACATTGCACTCGCCAAAGGTGAAAAATTCCTCGAAGACAACGCCAAGAAAGAAGGCGTGACCGTGACCGCCAGCGGTCTCCAATACAAAGTGATCACCGAAGGCACCGGCAAGAGTCCGAAGGCCACGGACACCGTGGAAGTGCATTACGAAGGCACGCTGATCGACGGCACCGTCTTTGACAGCAGCTACCGCCGCAAAGAAACCATCGAATTCCCCCTGAATCGCGTCATCGCTGGCTGGACGGAGGGCGTGCAGCTCATGAAGGAAGGTTCCAAATTCCGCTTCTTCATTCCCTCGAAGCTGGCCTACGGCTCCCGTGGTGCAGGTCGCGACATCGGCCCGAACGAGGCGCTGATTTTCGACGTGGAGCTCTTCAAGGTGAAGTGAGCCGTTGTGAATGATGCTGAAGAGGGCAGGGGACTCCTGCCTCTCTTCGGCGGTTCACGATTCAGCTGCAGGTAGTTCTGGCGCTGGTGGCGGCAGATTGTCGATGAGGTGTACCAGCGGCACGGCACGCTCGGTGGTGTGGTCGAGGCGGAAGTGAAGATGCGGGCTGTTCCGCAGCTTGACGCGTTTGTAGAGATCCCGCTGGATGGCTCCGCGTGCTTTGTTGAGGCGTTCGACGATGGCTTCCTGCTGGTGGGGCTTGCCAATGACACCGACGTGAACGGTGGCATGCTTCAAATCGGCGTTGACGACGACTTCATGCACGGTGAGCAGGCCGTTTTCAGGACGGTAGTCCTTCTCGACGACGAGGGACAGCTCGCGACGCATGAGTTCACAGACTTTGTCGAGACGAAGGGACATGGCGCTAAGGGCGAATGGAATAGGGCGAAGGGTTCAGATGCTCAGGGATGGTGGCCCTGTGCTCTTCGCCCTGCACTCAGAGGGTTTGGGGGATTTTTTCGAGCTCGTAGCACTCGATGACGTCACCTTCTTCGTAATCGGAGAAGCCGTTGAGCTTGATACCGCATTCGAGGCCGTTGCGGACTTCGGGGACTTCGTCCTGGAAGCGGCGGAGGGTTTCGAAGCCGCCATCGTAAACGGCCTGACCGCCACGGAGGACGCGGGCACGCTGCTTGCGGTGCATGAGGCCATCGGTGACGACGGAACCGCCGACGTAGCCTTTCTGGACCTTGAAGACCTGCTTCACGCGGGCATGGCCGAGGACTTTTTCGCGGGTAATCGGATCGAGGAGGCCTTCGAGGGCTTCTTTGACCTGATCGATGAGCTCATAGATGATGGAGTAGAGCTTGATCTGAACGCCTTCACGTTTGGAAACGGCGAGGGCTTTGTTCTCGACCTTGACGTTGAAGCCGAGGATGAGGGCATCGGAGGCGGAGCAGAGGAGTACATCGCTCTCGGTGATGGAGCCAGCTTCGGCGTGGAGGATTTCGAGGTTGATCTTGTTGCTCTTGATGTCCTTGAGGCATTTGGAGATGGCCTCGACAGAACCCTGCACATCGGCCTTGAGAACGACCTTGAGGGCCTTTTTGTTGCCCTCTTCGATGGAGGCGAAGAGGTGCTCCAACGTGGTGCGGCGCGGGGTGGCGAGCTTCTTTTGGCGCATCTCCTCGAGACGTTCTTCACTGAGCTTTTTGACGGAACGCTCACTGTCCATGAAGACGACTTCATCGCCGACATTGGGCATATCGGAGAAGCCGATGACCTCGCAGGGCATGCCGGGGAGGACTTCTTTGATGTTCTGGCCGCGATCGTTGACGAGGGCCTTCACTTTGCCCCAATACGGGCCACAGATGAAGGGCTGGCCGACTTGGAGAGTGCCTTGGCCGACGATGACGGTGGCAACGGGGCCTTTGCCTGCGACCATGGAGGATTCGATGACGGTGGCGCGGGCGGGAGCCTTGGGATCGGCCTTCAATTCGAGCACCTCGGCCTGAAGGGCCATGGTTTCGAGGAGGTTATCGAGGCCGAGTCCGGAGCGGGCGGAGACTTCCATGCACTCGATCTCACCACCCCAATCGACGGGGGCGAGACCGATCTCCTGGAGCTGGCCTTTGACCCGCATGACATCGGCGGTTGGGAGATCACATTTGTTGATGGCGACCATGAGCTGGACGCCGGCGGCTTTGGCGTGTGAGAGGGCCTCTTTCGTCTGCGGCATGATTCCGTCATCGGCGGCAATGATGAGGACGACGATGTCCGTCACATTGGCACCGCGTGCCCGCATGGCGGAGAAGGCGGCGTGGCCGGGGGTATCGATGAAGGTGATGGGCTTGCCATCGTGGAAGATGCAGTAGGCACCGATGTGCTGGGTGATGCCACCGGCTTCGCCATGGGCCACTTGGGTCTTGCGCAGGGCATCGAGGAGGGATGTTTTGCCGTGATCGACGTGGCCCATGAAGGTGATGATGGGGGCACGAAGCGCTCGGGTGTCTTTTTCCTCGGCGGTGGGCTCCGGCAGTTTTTCCGGCTCGACGATGACTTCTTCGACTTTGTGTACACCGCCGCCTTTTTCGCGTTTTTCGCGCTCAAGCCGGAAGCCGTGCTTCTCGCAGATTTTTTCGGCCACTTCGATGTCGATGGCCTTGTCGGCACTGGCGAAGACCTTGAAGGCGATCAGATCGGAGATAATCTTGAAGGGCTTGAGCCCCATTTTTTCCGCCAGATCCTTCACAATGATCGGCGGCTTCAAAAGAATGATTTTCTCGCCATTTTCGCCGAGTTCGAACTCGGGCACAACGACCTCAGCAACGGGGGCTGGAGCTGGGGCTGCGACGGCGACCTTTGGCTTGGCTGGCTCGTCGAGCAGCAGGGAGATCGGTGGGAGGGCTGAAACCGTGGCGGAGGTGACGGCGGGGCGCTCACGCCGCTTGGGTTTTTCGTCGAAGAGGTTCAGGGCATCTCTCTTCTGATCGTCGAGCGTGGGTTTGGCTGGCTCGGCGGGAACTGGCTCAGGTTCAACGGCCTTTTTAGGGGCTACAGGCTTGGCTCCGATGCGGGGGAGCACGCTGGTGGATTCCTTGCGGGGTGCCCGGGTCTTGGTTTTATCCTCTACGACTTCCTCGATCAGCGAAAGCACCTTCTTGCCAGCGGGTTTTTTCGGCTTGGCGCTTTCGGCGGCCAGCTTCTCCTCACCTGTCTCGGTGGCGGAGGGCTTGTCGGGTTTCGAGGAGGAAGATTTGCCGGGCATGCTTGGGTGGTGGTAAAAACGAGAAGGGGGCTAGTTGGGAAACTTGCTGAAGGTGGAGCAGACTGGAGTGGGAGGAGCGCATGGCGGCAAACGGGTTTACTCCCCAGAAGGGGCGGGAGCATTCGTTTGAGCCTTGGCGAGGATTTGCTCGGCGAGGGCGCGGTCACCACCGAGCATTTCGGTGACGTCTTCGACATCGGCGTAGGCAAACATGGCGAGATCAGCCATGCCGTTTTGAGCGAGCAGGCGGGCGGTATCCGTCGTGATTCCGAGGGCCTCGACGAGGTGCTGGACGGCGCTGCCCATCTGGCCTTCAAAGACCTGTTCAGCGTGCTCGTCCTTCTCGATGATAAGGTCCATGCCCACGAGACGGGAGGTGAGGCGGGCATTCTGACCGCGGCGACCGATGGCCTTGGAGAGTTCCTCTTCGCTGACGGTGAGGTGGGCCTGCTTCTTGTCCTTATCGACGGTGATGCTGATGACCTTGATCGGCTTCAACGCCTCGCGGACGAACTCGGCGGGATCGCTCTTCCAGCGGATGATGTCCACCTTCTCGTTGTTGAGCTCACGAACGATGTTTTTCACGCGGGCACCACGCAGGCCGACGCAGGCACCCACGGGGTCCACCTTCTCATCGGCGCTGTGGACGGCCACTTTCGTACGGTAGCCGGCCTCGCGGGAGATGCTAGCGATCTCGACGGTGCGGTCCCCGATCTCGCTGACTTCGAATTCAAACAGACGGCGCACGAAATTCGGATGCGCACGGGAGAGGATGATTTCTGGGCCGCGGCCGGTGTCTTTTTCGACGGCCTTCACGTAGAAGCGCATGCGATCGCTGACGTTGTAGTCTTCCGTGGCGACGCGTTCCTTGCCAGGCATGATGCCCTCGAACTTACCGAGGTCGATGACGACATCGGATTTCTCAAAGCGGCGCACCACGCCGCTGACGACGTCACCGGTGCGGTCTTTGAACTCTTCATAAAGGTTTTCCTTCTCCGCCATGCGGAGGCGCTGGAGCATGGTCTGCTTCGCGGTCTGGGCGGCGATGCGGCCCATGTTGTTGGGCGTGACTTCGAGCTCGATTTCATCGCCGAGTTCGGCACCTTTTTTGATCTTGCGGGCCTTGGCGAGGGGGAGTTCCTCCCAGGGATTGGTGACGTTTTCGACGGCGAGCAGCTTGGCGAAGGCTTTGATGGTGCCTTTGTCAGGATCAATGTCGATGCGCAGCTCACGAGCCGGGCCGATGCTTTTCTTCGAGGCGGCCAGTAGGGCCTGTGAAAGGGCCTCGACCATCTTCTCACGGTCGATGCCTTTCTCTTTCTCGTAGTAATCAAACAGGGTCTTGAGTTCGCTGATCATAAAAAAATCTCACATCCCGAGACAAAAAGAGAGCGGGGAAGGCCCCACTCTCACAAAAACAATTTTTCTCCCGGGAATGAAGCGGCGATGATAGAGGCTCGCCTCAAGTCAGCAAGCGGAAAAACCCCCAATTACAGCTCTGGGATGGGTATTTCCACTCGGGTGGATGGGGAAATGGCTTTGGTAGATGGAGGTCAGGCCCCGACATCAAGCTCCGGACGGAAATCGGAGGCGTGATACGAGCTGCGCACCAGCGGAGCGCTGGCCACATGGCGGAAGCCCTTCTTCAGGGCGATCTGCTTGTAGTTCTCAAAGGTATCCGGGTGGATGTAATCGATCACCGGGAGGTGCTGGGCGGAGGGGCGCAGGTATTGGCCGAGGGTCAAAACGGTCACGTCATGCTCCAGGAGGTCATCCATGGCCTGGAAAAGCTCCAACTCCGTCTCGCCGAGGCCGAGCATCAGGCCGCTCTTGGTGGAGCATTGGGTGCCCATCTCGCGGGCCATGGCCTTGGCCCGTTTCAGGACGTGAAGGCTGCGGGCATACTGCGCCCGGCTGCGAACGAGCGGGGTGAGGCGCTCCACGGTCTCCAGGTTGTGATTGAAGATGTGCGGGCGGGCCTTCATCACCACCTCGAGGGCATCATCCTTGCCGTTAAAGTCCGGCACGAGAATCTCGATGGTGATGGTGGGCACGGCCTCGCGGACGGCCTCAATGGTGCGGGCAAAATGCTCGGCGCCGCCGTCTTTCATGTCATCTCGGGCCACGGCGGTGATGACGATGTGGTTCAATCCCATGCGCTTCGTGGCTTCGGCCACTCGCTGAGGTTCATCGGCCTCCAAAGCGAAGGGCTTGGCCGTTTTCACCGCGCAAAAGCCGCAGGCACGGGTGCAGCGATCACCGGCGATCATGAAGGTGGCCGTGCCCTGGCTCCAACATTCCCAGCGGTTCGGGCACTGGGCTTCTTCGCACACAGTGTGCAGTTTCAGATCGGTGATGAGGCCTTTCGTGCTCCAAAACTTCGGATCACGCGGCAGCGTCACACGGATCCAGTCCGGCTTTTTGTCGCGATGAAGGGCAGGGTCGATTTTCGGGGTCATTGGGGGATTATTTCATGGTCTGGATGAACCGGTCTGCCTCGGCGATGGAGCGGTTCATCTGCTCCAGCAGGCGCTGGATGTCAGACTGGATGGTATCGGCCTTGCCACGGAGGGAGCCGATGGCGGCGGCGTTGAGGTTATGCTTCAAATAGAGCACCTGATCGCGAAACTGGCGCAGCACAGGCTCCATGCTGGCCTCGGCGGCATGCAGGGTGGAAGAGAGCTGCTGGAAGCGGGAGCGGGTGTCCGCCAGTTTCGCCCGGCTATCCGCCGCGAGGGAGGCGTTCTCATATTGGCGGATCTCGCGTTCCCACTCGCGGAAAAGGTCACGTGCCACCTGATCGACCTCACTGATCTCGCTGCGCACCTTGGTGGCTTGCGCTTCACAGTCTTCGTATTCGGCTTTGAACTTGTTGTAGGCGCTTTCGAGGTTGCCGCCACGGTAGCCTGTCAGCTTTTGGAGCTGAGTGAGCGCATCCTGAAACTCCTCGCCCGCCTCTTTCTGCTCGCCGCGGGCCGATTTCACCGCACTGACGAGCAGGTCACGCTTCTCCCAGCCCAGTTTTTCCCAGGCGGAGTAGTAGATCGCATTGCACGAAGCCAAGGCGAGGGCGGAGACGAGAAGGAGAGGGCGGAAGGACATGGCGGAGGGAAAAGTGCTCAGTTCTTAGTGCTCAGTTTCATTGCCTCGTGCCACGACGGACTGAGCACTGAGAACTGAGCACTTCATCGTTCGAGAAGCTTGTTTAGCCGACAAACTTCACCGTGGCACCCGGCATGACCCCGGCGGCCATGGCGGCGTGTTGGGCATCGGAGCAGGCGGAATTCGTCGGCGCATCGGCGGGCGCGTCACTCGGCGTGAGCAGGCCGTTTTGGGTCATCCAGACCTCCACCTCGGCACCGCTGATGTCTGGCAGCATGGTGCCGTTGATCTCCACACAGGGGGAAAGGGGCTGACCGCTCTTCTGCTCCATCTCCCAGCGAAAGGCCGGGTTCTTGATGATGTCCTTTTCCTCGAAGGCGAGGTCGTACTTGCGGAAGATGGCGCGGACGCCTTCGCTCCAGCCGCAGTAGGTTTTCAGGTAGGCGGTGATTTGGGGTGCTTGCATGGGGTGTGTTGGGGGTGGGAGGGCGAGAGTAGCGGCCTCGAAGGCATTTGCAACGACTGGGAGACCATCAGGCCTTCAGCGCGGCGATGACCTCGATCTCAATCAACGCACCGAGGGGCAGTCCGGCCACCGCCACGGTCGAGCGGGCCGGTTTGTGACCGCCAAAAGCCGCCTCGTAAAGCGGGTTCACCTTCGGGAAATCGGCCATCTGCTGCAAAAACACGGTCGCCTTGATCACATCGGTCATCGCGAGGCCTTGCGAGGCCAGCAGCGAGGCGATGTTCGCCAAAACCTGCCTGGCCTGGCCTTCCACCTCGGTCGCCTCGATCTTGCCGGAGGCCGGATTGATCGGAATTTGGCCGGAGCAAAAGAGCAGCTCGCCCTGCTTCACGGCCTGCGAGTAAGGACCGACAGCCGAGGGGACATTCGGAGCATTGTTGATAAGTTCCATGTCGCCCGATTAGCCGCCGCGAGGGGGCGATGTCAACGATGGGAAGTTTGTAGTTCGGCCTTCAGGCCGCGCCTTGGAAGCTCCAGAACGGGCTGAAGCCCCCTGCTCGCAGTGCTTCGCTCAGCGATGCAGGCGGGGAACTACAAACGCTCACGCCCCAAGAGCGCCGCATTCACGCCCAAGGCCTCGTTTCTCTCGCCGCCTTCGGCCTAGCACGCGGGGACGGAGAACATCAGAACAACCTCAGCGTGACAGGCGTCACTGAGGCTCGGAGATTTTTAGGTGATATCATCTGTCCCATTTCCTCCCGATTCGGGTTCCCGATCGCTGCCGTCCCCCAGGCGAACAGGTTGAAAACCAGTTCCACTTTCTTGTGCCTCACTTTATCTTCTGCGGAGTACAAAAAAGAGGCAGCGCTTTTGGCGCGGCCTCTCTGAGGGAGGGAACCAAAATGAGCTTAGAATTTGACGCCCAAGCGCAGTCCAATGTAGTGCGAAGTGGTTGATTCGCTGGCGAACTGGCCTTGGTAGTTCAGAAGTAGGCCGACTCTTGGGGTGAATTGGAAATTTACACCGGCTCCAGCCACCAAGAAGTCCCGTTCAGGGTTTTGACCTTGGGAGGTAGCGGTGAAGGGTTGGTTGACCAAGCTGACACTACTCGGATTGCCATAATCCATGAACTGGTGCTCGTAGCTCAGTCGAAGCTGGCCGGTGATCACCGCCATATCGGTATCCACCCTCTTGCTAACACTCCAGCCGATGCGTGAGATGAGTGACTCGGCATTGCGCTGACTGAAGCGCAGGGCGGCGATGCCACCGCTTGATTCACTGAATCCATCAATGGCAGCATGCATGTAATCGAGCCCTGCAAAGGGGCCGGTGACCAAAGTGTTATCTTGGTAGCGGAAGCTCAGACCCGTGTTGAACTGCACCGCATGGGTTTGGGCCGTCGTATCGCCGTTGGCGGTTGGGAAACCAATTGGGTTACGCGCCGTATTCACTTCAAAGTTGCCGTAGCTGTAGAGGAGATCAGCCCAGAATGCTTTCTGAACGTAGGAAGCGTAGGCGCTGAGGGAGATGCCGCTCATGTCCAAGGTGCCAACGCTGTTGGTGTAGGTCTGCTCGGACTCCATCCAGTTCACGGCAAACCCGAGGGTCAGGTTTGGCGAAACTCGGCGGTCAAATCCGACACCCGCGCTCCAGGTATCCGCTTCAAAGCCTGCCTGCTGAGCACCGAGGGAATCAATGCGGGTGTTTGTGTAGTTGGCATTGGCGTAAGCCTGCCACTCGCTGAAAAAGCCCTGTGGTCCCGCTGAAGCCGCCGCCGGGTTTTTGCCGGGGTTTTTGCCCGGGCCATCGCCTTCACCTTCGATTACGCGATCATTCATTGAGGAAGATAGGCTGTTTTCGATGCTTTGATCGCCATGACCGGCCCTGAGGAAGAAGAGGCGGCCATTGACGTCGGAAAGCATGCCCTGAGCCGCTGACAAGATCGACTGGCCCATGATGTTCACCATTTGTAAGCCTGTGATCGTGTCAATGACACTGTAAACGCCAGAGATTTGATTCAGATTACCGACCTGGGTAGCGCGGAGATTAAGAGCGGCGTCATTGAGGCCGAGGGTTCCAGTGACGGCGCCACCGTTGTTGAGCACGGTCCATTGATCACCACCTGTGAAGTTGGTCATGCCGTTCGGATTGCCGACGACGACGGTGCCGCCCGCGGTCGCATTGAGATTGCCCGTGAAGGCAAGGCGGTCGGAGGAAGGAATAATGGCCGTGTTGTTGCCGAGGCCAGCCCCGGTGAAGAGATCGACATTGATGGTACTACCTGCCCCCATGATGATGGCACCCGCCCCTGAAGTGTTGATGGTG
This sequence comes from Akkermansia muciniphila, assembly GCA_943373155.1. Lineage (GTDB taxonomy): Bacteria > Verrucomicrobiota > Verrucomicrobiia > Verrucomicrobiales > Verrucomicrobiaceae > Prosthecobacter. Next base: position 56,194 of record CALSBJ010000007.1, read on the forward strand.
AGAATGGCAGGAGCATTGGCGATGGCCGTGTTGCCGACGGTGATGCTGCCGTTGTTATTGAAGCTGCTTCCTGCAGCGAGGGTGATGATGCCAGTGCCAGAGAGTGTGCTGGCCGCTCCGACGGCATAGGCAGCACCTCCGAGGTGGCTTCCAAGGACATTTAATGAGCCTGCGGTGATGTTGGTTGTGCCTGTGTAGATGTTGGCTCCACTGAGCGTCGAGCTACCCGTGCCAGTACCATTTACCAAGATACTGGAGGCTGCATTGCCGCCAGAGATGGGGCCCGTTACATTGACAGTGGTTCCATTCGCAGGTGCCAGCTGGAGCTGGCCGCCATTGAACAAGGTCACCGCGCCACCAAAGGTCATGCTGCCAGCGGCGGTTGTGGACCAAGTCTGTGCATTACCCAGTGTAATAGGCAGGTTGATCGTTTGGAGGCTCGCAGAGTTGTTGGTGATGCCGCCCGTGTTCGTCACGGCATTGCCGACTAGAGTGAAAGCACCCGCTCCCACATCAAAGGTAATCCCCGTGGTGATCGCCGTGATGTTGTTATTCGTGTTGGGCTGAACGATCCCTGCAAAGTTGATGCCGAGACCAAAATTGGCGACGCCGTCTGGATTCCAGTTATTGGCATCTCCCCAGAGACCCGTGAGATTGCCACCGTCCCAGATTTGTCCAGCGTGGGCGAGTGGAGCCATCCCTCCCAGCGCCATCAAGGCCATGGATGATGTTCCGATCATTTTTCGGAGCAGGACGGATTTGCCGAACGTGCGTAAGACGGTGCCTCGTGGCGAGAGCTTGGTGGGGTGCATCGGCGATGGCGATGCTTGTGATTTTGATTTCATGGAGGGCATTTGTTGTTGGTGTCGTGGTATGATTCACGACACATGAGCTCCCCCATCGTCAATTGGCGCAGGAGACTCCATGGGGTGTTCGCCCCACGCTCCGTGCGATCAGTTCAACCTCGTTTACGCCGATGCTGCCTCACTTCACCTGCACCCACACCGGCGACGACCACGCCATGTTGCCGTCGTTTTGCTCGACGCGGAGGTAGTAGCGGTTTTCGCCCTGGATGGGCGATTCGTCGGTGAAGGTCTGGGAGAAGGTCTTGGCGTTGGGTTCCCACTGCTGGTGGTTCTTTTCGTTGCGGACCAACGTGACGCGCGTGATCGGCGCGGTGCCGTCGATGGCGAATTTGAGCACGGGTTTGCCGTTCAATTCGATCTCGGTGCCGAGAAGTTTGTCGTTGCAGGTGAACTCGACGAAAATCTTGTCGGTGGCGGCGATGGTGCGGCGGGCGTTGAGGCCTTCGATGATGCCTTCGCGGGTGAATTCCTTCACATAGACGCCGCCATAACTGGTGTGGGTGGAAATGTGGTCGCTATTCGCCCACACGCCGAGTTTGTGGCCGATCTCGAGGGCGTGCTGATACACGCCGTTGTTCTTCACGGTGAAGCTGCGGATGGGTTCGCCCACGACGGGCACGCCGACGACATCGGAGGAATGGTTGTACTTCTCGCCATCACGCAGACCGACGGTCGGCTGCGGAGCGCCGGGAGCCTCGTAGCTGACGCGGGCACCTTGGTAGATCTCGATCACGTTTTCGACGCGATGATCGATGGGCGGGATTTGATCCCAATCGGTGCCCATGCCGGTCGCGCCCGTGTGCGAGATGGCGGTGACGGGTTTGCCGTAACGCGTGAGCACGCTCCAGAGCTCGGTGGGATGCAGTTCGGCCTCGCCGTCTTCTTTGACGGGGAAAAGCTTCTGCCAGGGCGAGGCGAGGTAGTTCTTCCGCTGGATGTAAACGATGGGGCCTCCGCGCTGGGCGAAGACCATGTTGCGATGCCCAAACGGCCATTTTTGCTCACGCTCGTAGGCATACATGCTGGTGAAGAAGCCGGGTGCGTAGAAGACATCGACGAGTTTCTGATTCAGCCACCATTCGTAGGGTGTGTAGATCTTGGCGATGTCCGTGTGGTCGCTGGTGCCGAGGGTGTCGAGTTTGCCCATGTCGATGGCATAGCGGAACTGCTCGAGGATGCAGCCGTCATTGCCGGTGATGCAGTTCGAGAAGTCGGTGTGGCGGTGGTAATCGCCCCAGTAGAGCTTGTAGGTCACGCCGTCGTGCGTCCACGTGTGGCGCTCATTTTGAGCACGCTCGGGCGTGGTGGCGTTGATGTAGGCGGGGAAGGGTTCGCGAGGTTTGACGGTGGGTGCGGCCACGAGCGGCACCTCGGCATCCGTGGCGACTTTGGCGAGGTGGATGCCGGTGTTGAGTTGGAGCTTTGAGCTGCGCAGGTCGCTCGGCCAAGCGATCCACAGGCTGCCATCGCTGCCGAGAGCATGTGTGGTCTGGTGATCTTGCGAATAGACGCTGCCAGGAATGGCAAAGGGCTTCGTCCATTGCTTCGAGGCCTCGTCGTAACGCGTCAGAGCGATGCGCCACGCGTAGTTCTTGAAGTAACGCACGGTGAGCCATGGGCGACCCGCGGCATCGAGCATGACGTGCGGCAGATTCAGCGCCGCGACTTGATTGGGGCCAGCGCGGCCGACTTCTTTGTCCTTCGCGGCACGAGCTTTCGCTTGCTGCTCGGCCTTGGCTTTCGCTTTCGGATTATTGGCACGAGGCGCGGCCGCTTTGCCGGGCTGCGGGCCGGGAAGATCGGCAAAGAGGCCATCGGGCGCGGGGAGTTCGGTGACCTTGCCGCTTTCGATGTCGAAGTAAGCGAAGACGGTGTCTTTGCGGCCATTCAGGCCCTGCGCGTGACCATGCGCCCGCATGTCGAGGCCCCACTGCGGATTGCCGCGCTCGCAGGTGATCCACAGGCCTTTGCCGTCTTTCGATCCGATGGCCGAAACGCGGCCTTCATAGCGATCCGTGGCGATGAGCTGTTTCGCTTCGCCCGCTCGCAAATCGTCGCCGATGGGCGTGGCGTAGATGTTGAACTCGTTGCCACGCGCCGAATCGAACACGACCCAGGCCTTTCCGCCCGCAAAGGCCACGCAAGGCTCCCAATCGCCTGCGGCATCATTCGTGACTTGGATCTCGCGGGACCACTTTTGGCTCTCCACATCGAAGAACCGGCAGAACACATCCGCGGTGCTGCCACGCATTCCTTGCCACACGCACCACACATCGCCGGAGGGACTTGTGGCCGCTTTGGCGAAGGCATTGCCGCCATTCGGCGATGAGGCGAGCGTGCCGACTTCGGCTTTGCCGTCGCGGATTTGCGTCCAGCGCAGTTCCATGAGGTCTTTTTCGTTCACCTGACTCCAAAACACATGCAGCACGCCTTTGCGATCCGTCGTGATGCTCGGCTGATGAATGATGCCGGGCTCGCCGATGGTCAAAACCTCGCTCAAAGTGCCGTCAGTGAGCTTCGCGACCTTCAGCGAGTCCTTTTCCCCATCCCACTGCACAAAAGCGACATGCGGCACACCGCCACCATCCGTCGCGAGAGCCGGAAAGTCGCTCCACTTGCCCTGAGGCTGCCAAACGGCCGGTGTGGGCAGCAAATCCTGCGCGAAGGCAGAAACGGCAAGAAGTGAGAGAAGGGCGGGGCGGAGCATGGCGGCGGCTAAAACATTCTGTTTGCCGATTCCTTTCAGGCAGCGAACAAAGCGGCTCTCATGATCACTGGTGAAATCCGCAGCAAAGTCGATGCCCTCTGGAATGCCTTCTGGACCGGCGGCATTTCCAATCCTCTGGAGGTCATCGAGCAGATCACCTACCTGCTCTTTTTGAAGCGCCTGGACGATCTCCACATCCTAGAGGAAAACAAATCCGCGCGGCTCAAGCGGCCCATCGAGCGCCGCATCTTCCCCGAGGGCGCTGATCCGAAGGGCCGCGCCTACGACGACCTGCGCTGGAGCCGCTTCAAGCACTTCGAGGCCAAGGAAATGTTCGAGGTCGTCAATGACCACGTCTTCCCCTTCCTCCGCACCCTCGGCGGCGATGGCTCCACCTACGCGCACCACATGAAGGACGCGCGTTTCACCATCCCCACGCCCGCCCTGCTCACGAAGGTCGTCGATATGATCGACGCCGTCCCCATGGAGGACCGCGATACGAAGGGCGACCTCTACGAGTACATGCTTGGCAAGATCGCCGCCGCCGGGCAGAACGGCCAGTTCCGCACCCCGCGCCACATCATCCAGCTCATGGTGGAAATGACCGCCCCCACCGCGAAGGACACCCTCTGCGATCCCGCCAGCGGCACCTGCGGCTTCCTCGTCGCTGCTGGCGAGTATCTGCGGCAGCACCAGCCCGAGATCCTGCGGGATCCGCAGTTGAAAAAGCACTTCCACGAGCAGGCCTTCCACGGCTACGACTTTGACAACACCATGCTCCGCATCGGCAGCATGAACATGCTCCTCCACGGCGTCGAGCAGCCGGACATCCGCTACCGCGACTCCCTCGGCCAGGACCACGCCGGGGAGGAGGAGAAATACACCCTCGTCCTGGCGAATCCGCCCTTCGCCGGCAGCCTCGACTATGAGAGCTGTGCCAAAGACCTTCAGCAGATGGTCAAAACCAAGAAGACCGAGCTGCTCTTCCTCGCCCTCATCCTCCGATTATTAAAACCCGGTGGCCGCGCCGCCGTCATCGTGCCAGACGGCGTCCTTTTCGGCTCCTCCACCGCTCACAAGACCCTGCGACGCATGCTCGTCGAAGAGCAAAAGCTCGACGCCGTCATCTCCCTGCCCGGCGGCGTCTTCAAGCCCTACGCCGGCGTCTCCACCGCCATCCTCCTCTTCACCAAGACCAACTCCGGCGGCACCGACCACGTCTGGTTCTACGACGTCCAGGCCGACGGCCAGTCCCTCGACGACAAACGCACCGAGCTCCTCCCGCCCGAAAAACTCGGCCCCGTCCCCACCACCTCCCTCACCGAGCCCGACCACGCCAAAAACAACCTCCCCGACGTCCTCGCGAGATGGCGCACCGTTCGTGGTTCGGGCTTCAGCCCGTCCGCCTCGGTTGGTAGTTCGGGCTTTAGCCCGTCTTCGAGCGTTCCAGAGCGGGCTGAAGCCCGAACTACAAACCCCGAAGCCGCCCGCCCCCGCACCGCCCAAAGCTTCCTCGTTCCGAAGCAAGACATCGCGAGCCAAAACTACGACCTCTCCCTGAACCGCTACAAAGAGGTCATCCACGAAGAAATCGCCCACCGCCCGCCCGGCGAGATCCTCGCCCGCCTCGCCGAGCTGGAGAAAGAGATCTCCCAGGGCATGAAGGAGCTGGAGGGGATGCTGAAGTGAAAGCCGAAATCCGAATGACGAAGGACGAATGGCCGGAGGTCTACTTCGGCGAGATTTTCGAGATTTCTTCCAGCAAACGTGTTCTTGAGGCACAGTGGAAGACCTCTGGAGTTCCATTCTATCGCGCTCGGGAAATTGTGAAGCTCGCGAAAGAGGGCAGCGTTCAGAACGAGCTGTTCATTTCCGAAGAGCTGTATCAGGAATACCAAGCAAAGTATGGGGTTCCCAAGCCCGGAGATCTGATGATCTCAGCCGTTGGAACGCTCGGCGCTTGTTACGTGGTTCAGCCGAGTGATCGCTTCTACTACAAGGATGCCAGTGTTCTTCGATTTAGCCCGAAGCAGCCGATCTGTTCACGGTTCATCCAGCATGCATTTGGCACCAATCACATACTCGACCAAGTTCATGCAGGTTCAGGCTCGACGGTTGGAACCTACACGATTTCGAGGGCAAACGACACGCGCATACATCTCCCGCCGCTGGCGGAGCAGCGGCGGATCGCGGAGGTGCTGGACCGGGCGGAGGCCTTGCGGGCGAAGCGCCGCGCCGCCCTCGCCGAACTCGACTCCCTCACCCAATCCCTCTTCCTCGACCTCTTCGGCGATCCCGCTACCAACCCGAAAGGCTGGCCGTGCAAGCCAGTCGGTTCGCTCGCGTTAAAGTTCTCAGACGGACCTTTCGGCTCAAACCTCAAAAGCGTGCACTATACGGAAACTGGAGTGCGGGTGATTCGCCTTCAGAACATCGGCGTCGGCGAGTTCGTGGACGACGATGCAGCTTACATCTCGGAGCATCACTTTGAGAAACTGAAGAAGCACGATTGCCGACCGGGCGATGTTCTCGTTGGCACAATGGGCGACCCGAATCTCCGCGCGTGCATCCAGCCGGAATGGCTGGCCGTCGCGTTGAATAAGGCCGACTGCGTTCAGCTTCGTCCCGACGAGCGCATCGCCAATGCAGTTTTCGTTTGTGCCTTGCTGAACCAACCCGCGACCGAGCACATGGCTCACGATTTGATGCAAGGGCAAACTCGAGTTCGCATCAGCATGGGGCGGCTGCGCGGGCTGGAGGTTCCAGTTCCCCCCATCGCCCTCCAGCAAGAATTCGCCCGTCGCGTGGGGGCGGTGGAGAAGCTGAAGCAGGCGCAACGCGCCGCCCTGGCCGAGCAGGACGCCCTCTTCGCCACCCTCCAGCACCGCGCCTTCCGGGGTGAGCTGTGAACTTATTCGCCTACACTCATGATCAAATACAGCCCTGCAAAAAGAGGTTCCAAGCTGTTGGCTAATCTTTTCCAAGGTGCCGCAGCGACATACGATCCACGGTCTCAAATCATCATTCTACATGACTATGAAGGAAATAATTTTCAGGCTGTAGAATCAGGAGGTGTCGAGGAAAAGGCAAAATTTGCATCACTCGTCATTCATGAATTCACCCACTGGATCGATCATGTGTCGAGCTTGTGGGGACAGCGCAACTTGTCAGCATGGCTTGGCGGCCTGGCAGCATGGAAAAGCGGTAATGAAGCGAATTACCCGGCTGTTATCAGGGCGCGACATGAGATGAAAGCCATGAAGTATGCACAATACTTCAAAAGCGTTGAGATCAGTGACGTGGCAGCAGCGAGCAAAGGTCGGCCTTGGAGAGGTGCCTATTCGATTGGAAATGCTTTCGATCATGTGGGGGCTCCGAATCCGGATCACCCCATTCTTTTCACGCGATTCTGGACCTACGACCGCGCACCCGTTGCCAGGGTTCCCATGTCGGTAGGATCGCTCCTTGAGCTCAATGCTGTTCGTTCGCAGATGGACGTCGAATTGCTAGCTTTTGCGCAGGCATTCGCAGCACATGATGTTGTTGAGTGTAAGATCCAAGAACAAGCCATCCAACGCAAGTACCTCGACCTGCTGTACTCCGTGGACCACGTCGATTACTCTGTTGCGGCGCACTGCATCGCCAATAGCATCTCGAACAGCGATATTGTGGAGGCTTATACGAGGGGGAACCGGTTGGCGGAGATTGCAATGAACCTCACGCGGGAAAACATGGGCAAGCTATGCCTTCCCGGACGCTTTGACTCGATGCCTGAAGCTCATGCTCGCTTCTTAAAAAAGCATGATGTCGGCTATGCTTACTGGTGCCTTTGTCTCCATGCCCCCGACGATCTGTCCTTGCCCCTCGATCAGTGGGTAGCCACCACCCTCGAGAACGCGCAGTTGCCGGCGCTGCCCAACTTGATTAGCGACGCATTGGAAGAAATGGACGCACTAGCTGCGACTGCTCCTCCTGGAATGGCTGGTGAACGATTTTCAGAACTGGCAGCCTATGGGAAGGCAGTTTTCGCAAAGCATGGAGTCGCACGCGTCGCGAAAATATACGACATTTATACTGAGGCGGCATCTGAGGGACGTTCGCCTTTCATAATCCTGGCAGACGACCGAACGAATAACAATTCGCACGCTTGGAAGGCCGTCCAAATCGAGAAGATCGAAGCATGGCATGCTGAGATCTGGGACTTTGACTCCTGGGGAGAAATCTTTGAAGAAGCGTGTTTCTCATGATCGGGCACCTGGTTGATTTAGAAGCTTAGACCTATGCAGCAACAAAACATCCCCATTCACACCCTCGTGGACATGTACAAGCGAGGGGAGCTGCGCCTGCCGGAGATTCAGCGACACTACGTCTGGCAGGCCACGCGGGTGCGTGACCTGCTGGACTCGCTCTACCGGGGTTATCCCAGTGGCTCGATCCTGATGTGGGAGACGGATGAACCGGTGCCGACTCGTGATTTTGCCATCGCCCAGGACACCAACGCCTTTGCGGGTCGGAAGCTCTTGCTAGACGGTCAGCAGCGCCTGACCTCGCTCACTGCGGTGCTGAATGGCGAACCCGTGACGGTGCGCGGACGGAAGCGCCCCATCGACATCCTTTTCAACCTGGAGCATCCCGAAGGGCCACCTGCCGAGGTGATGGAGGTGGAGAGTGACGAACCCTCCGCCATGACACCAGATGATGAAGTCACCGATGAAGGCGAGGAGAATGGCGACTCCGAGCAGGTGCTGATCGACCGGCTTAACCGCCGCACCTTCGTGGTTGCCAGCAAGAGCCTGCAATCCCAGCCGCACTGGGTTTCGGTGAGCGAGGTTTTTAAAGCCAGCGACACGGTGATCCTCAAAAAAGCGGGAGTGACCTCCTTTGAGGACGAGCGTTACCAGCGGTATCTGGACCGGCTGACGAAGCTGCGGCAGGTGAAGAACTACAGCTATGTGGTGCATGTGCTGGAACGCGGCATGAGCTACGAGGAGGTCACCGAGATCTTTGTCCGTGTGAACTCCCTGGGGGCCAAGCTGCGCTCCTCCGACCTGGCACTGGCCCAAATGACCTCCCGCTGGCCGAACCTGCTCAAGGAACTGGAGGCCTTTCAGGAGGAGTGCGAGCAGAGTTGGTTCACCATCGACCTGGGACAGTTCGTTCGTGCCATCGTGGTCTTTGCCACCAAGCAGTGCCTCTTCCACAGCGTGGCGACGACGAAGGTGGACGACCTCAAAAAGGGCTGGGAAGAGGCGAAGGAGGGCCTGCGCTTTGCCATCAATTTCCTGCGCACCAACGTGGGTGTGGAAGATGAATCGCTGCTGTCCTCCCCCATGTTCTTCCACGCGCTGGCCGTGGTGAGTCGGATCAAGAACAACCAGCTCACGCAGGCTGAGCAGCGGCAGCTCACGCATTGGCTGCTGGTAGCGAATGCTCGCGGACGCTACTCCCGAGGCTCCACCGAGACGCTGCTGAACGAGGACTTGAACATCCTCTTCCGCACCGGCGATCTGGCCGCCCTGATGGAGCCTGTGCGCCGTCAGTTTGGTCGTCTGCATGTGGAGCCGAGCGATCTGGCCGCGCGTGGTGCCAACAGCCCGCTGTTCTCCCTGGCCTATCTGTCTCTCAAGCATGCAGGGGCCAAGGACTGGCACAGCGGCCTGGGCCTTTCGCTGACGCATCAAGGCAAGCTGCACTTCATCCAGTGGCATCACATCATCCCGAAATCCCTGCTCAAAGACCACGGCGGCTACGAAACCGGGGAAATCAACGAGATCGCCAACATGGCCTTCATCACCGGCCAGACGAACCGCCGGATCAGCAACAAGGATGCCTCGGTTTACCTGAAGGATGTGCTGGAGAAGCAAGGCCCCGAAGCCCTGCAAACCCAATGCGTGCCTCTAGATCAGGAACTCTGGAGCGTGCCCCGCTACCGCGACTTCCTCCAAGCCCGCCGAATCGCGCTGGCCGAGTGCATGAATGCCTTTGTGAGGGAGAAGGCGGGAATCACCGAATAGCCAAATCATGAACCGGCCCTGCATCGCTCTCCAGCACCGCGCCTACCCAGGGTGAACTTTGACCCGATGAATGCCTCTCCCAACTTTTATCTGTCGCACGAGGGATACGAAGCCTTTGTCGGCAGTGGTCAGTGGCAGATCGAAGAAGTCCCGTTGAGCATCGCTGGCAAATTCCAGCATCACTTTGGACTGGAATCGAGCTTCTGCGTTTTCGCGAGCGGGATGGCGCTGCCTAGTTTGGAGGTTTCTCCGCAGATGATTGTTGGCGGCATCGACTGGATCAAGCAGGAGGAGCGTCCGCGCCCGGCCGAGAAGCCCCTGAACGTCTATCACTATGCCATCGGCTCGCCTGCCGCTGAAGGCTATCCTGTTTACCACTTGGGCAATAACGGTTCCATCGCGCCGCACTGGGCAGAATTGGAGGATCTGGGCCTTTATTTTAACCAACTGAACGGCTTCGATTCAGATCCACCCTCCAGCACTGCGCCTTCCGGGGTGAGTTGTGATTTTCAGCGTCAATGACCTGGAAATGAGATGCGTTTCCAAAATGCCTTTGGAAAGCTCATTTGAGGCATTTCTCCTGGTATCGAGAGGAAAAATGAAAAGCCTTGATCTGGAAATGAAACGGTTTTCATTCCGGCCATGACGCTTCTCTACCAACAACCTGGCAACTGGCTGGCCTACGACCGGATGGCCGTGCTGGAGGACCTGATGCAGGCGAAGGCAGCGATGCTGGCGCTGACCCAAATGCCCTACCAGCGGAGCTGGGCGGATGAGTTGCAAAAGATTCAGCTCAAGCGCGAGGTGGCGGGCACCTCACGCATCGAGGGGGCGGAATTCACGGACAAGGAACTGGATGCGGCCATCCGGGAAACGCCGGAACAGCTCGAAACCCGCTCCCAAAAGCAGGCTGCCGCCGCCGTGGCCACCTACCGCTGGATTGCCACCCTGGAGAACGACCGCCCGGTGGACGAGGGCGTCATTTGTGATGTGCATCGCCGCATGGTGACTGGCTGTGATGACGACCACTGCCCTCCCGGCCAGATGCGCCAGCGGGACCAAAATGTGACTTTCGGGGCACCGAGGCATCGAGGAGCCGAAGGTGGTGAGGAGTGCGCCGCCGCCATGAGCGGTCTTGTGCGGGCTGCGCAGACCGTTTTTCGGGATCATGACCCGCTCATCCAGGCGCTGGCGCTGCACTACCACTTCGCGGCGATCCATCCGTTTCTCGATGGGAATGGCCGCACGGCCCGCGCCCTGGAGGCAATCATGCTGCAGCGCACCGGGCTGCGTGACACGCTCTTCATCGCGATGTCGAACTACTACTATGAGAACAAGGTAGGCTACCTGAACGCACTGAATGCCACCGGAGAGGCGCGGCATGACCTGACGGCGTTTTTGAAGTTCGGTCTGCGTGGCGTGCAGACGCAGTGTCAGCGCCTCTTTGCAGAAATCCGCCAGCAGATCGCCAAAGCCCTCTACCGGAACACCATGGCGGATCTCTTTGGCCGCCTGAAGTCCACCCGGAAGCGCGTGATGTCCGCCCGGCACATCCAACTGCTGAACCTGCTGCTGGACGAGCAGGAGATGAAACTGGCACCGCTGACCGAGCGCACGCGGCACCTCTACACGGTGAGAAACCCCTATAAGGCGCTGGTGCGTGACCTGAACTACCTGATCCAACTGCGTGCCATCACGGCCAAAAGACTGCCCGCACCGGACGAGCACGAGTTTCTCATCAGCATCCAGCTCAACTGGCCCACGGAGATTACGGAGACGGAGTTTTTCAAACGGGTGAAAGCCATGCCGAAAGGCAAAGTGTATGGCTTTCTGTCGATGTGAGTGCCAGATTCTCACGGAACATGCCTTCCCACTTCACCTTCCTCGCCGCTGAATGGCCCGCCCTGCATGAGGCGGCAGTGAAGGCCGAGGCAGCGACTCATGCGGACCCACGCACGGCGTGCTTTTACGCCCGGCGGGCGCTGGAGATCGCGGTGGGGTGGCTGTACAAGCACGACTCGGCCCTGACGCTGCCCTACCAGGAAAACCTGAGTGCACTGATCCATGCGCCCGGCTTCCGCCAGGCGGTGGGGGATGCCGTTTTCTACAAGACGAACGCCATCAAGGACCTGGGCAATCTGGCCGTGCACAGCAGCAAGCCAGTGCGCCACTACGACGCGCTGATGGCGGTGAAGGAGTTGTTTCACGTCTGCTTCTGGCTGGCGCGGCATTACTCACGCGGCACGAAGCCGGTGGACGGTGTCTTCAATCCCGAGCTGCTGCCGAAGTCCGCCCCGGTGCCGCCGCAGACGCTGGATCAGCTCCAAAAGCTGGAGACCCAGCTCCGCGAGAAGGACGAGAACCTCAAAACCCTGCTCTCGGACAAAACCGCCTTGGATGCTGAGTTAGTGAAGCTTCGCGCCGATATCGCCGAGGCGAAAAAGGCGAACGCGGCACAACCGGACACGCATGATTACTCGGAGGCGGAGACGCGGGACTACTTCATCGACCTGCTGCTCAAGGAAGCGGGCTGGCCGCTGGACCAGGAGCGGGACCGTGAGTTTCCGGTGACGGGGATGCCGAACGCGCCGGGCACGGGTTTCGTCGATTACGTTCAGTGGGGCGATGACGGCAAGCCGCTGGGCATTCTCGAAGCCAAGCGTACCCGCAAGAGCCCGAAGATCGGCCAGCAGCAGGCGAAGCTGTATGCCGACTGCCTGGAGAAGCAGTTCGGCCAGCGGCCCGTCATCTTCCTGAGCAACGGCTACGAGCACTGGATCTGGGACGATGCGAACTACCCGCCGCGCGAGGTGCAGGGCTTTTACAAGAAGGATGAGCTGGAACTGCTCATCCAGCGCCGCAAAACCCGGAAGAAGCTGGCAGATGCGCCCATCAACAAAGTCACCGTGGAGCGCTACTACCACGAGCGGGCCATTCGTCGCGTGGGGGAGACCTTTGAAGTGGATTACCAGCGGAAGTCCCTGCTCGTCATGGCCACCGGCTCTGGCAAGACGCGTCTCGTCATTGCTCTGAGTGAGCTGCTGATGCAGTGCAACTGGGCCAAGCGTGTGCTCTTCCTGGCCGACCGCGTGGCGCTGGTGAACCAGGCGGTGAATGCCTTCAAAAAGTTCCTACCAGATGCTGCGCCAGTGAATCTGGTGACCGAAAAGAACGCGCAGGGTCGCGTCTATGTGAGCACCTACCCGACGATAATGCGCCTCATCGACGAAACGAAGGACGGCCAGCGTCGCTTCGGTCCGGGTCACTTTGATCTCGTGATCATCGACGAAGCGCACCGCTCCGTTTACCAGAAATATGGCGCGATCTTCCGCTACTTTGATTCTCTGCTCGTGGGACTGACCGCGACACCGCGCGAAGAGATCGACCGCGATACCTACAGCCTCTTTGAACTCGAAACCGGTGTGCCGACGGATGCCTACACGCTGGATCAGGCCGTGAACGATGGCTTTCTCGTGCCACCACGCTCCGTCTCCGTGCCCCTGCGCATCCAGCGCAGCGGCCTGCGCTACGATGAGCTGACCGAGGAAGAAAAAGCCCAGTGGGATGAACTCGAATGGAACGAGGAAGGCGACATCCCTGACCGCGTGGAAGCGGAGGCGATCAACAAGTGGCTCTTCAACGAAGACACGGTGGACAAGGTGCTGAAGCATCTCATGACCCACGGTCAGAAAGTGGCCGGTGGCGACCGCCTTGGCAAAACGATCATCTTTGCCAAGAATCAGGACCACGCGGAATACATCGCCGAGCGGTTCGATGCGAACTACCCGCATCTGAAAGGTAGCTTTGCCCGCGTGATCCACTGCGACCTGCCCTATGCGCAGACGTTGATCGACGACTTCTCCATCGCGGCCAAAGCCCCGCACATCGCCATCTCGGTGGACATGCTCGACACGGGGATCGATGTGCCGGAGGTGGTGAACCTCGTCTTTTTCAAGATGGTCCGCTCGAAGACCAAGTTCTGGCAGATGATCGGTCGCGGCACACGCCTTTGCCCGAACCTCTTCGGCCCGGACCTGCACAAGCAGTTCTTCTTCGTCTTCGACTACTGCCAGAACCTGGAGTTCTTCCGCCTGAACCCACCGGAAACCGGCGGATCGAACAGCGACTCGCTCTCCAAACGGCTCTTTGCACGCCGACTGGAGCTGATGGGCCATCTGGATGCTTTGCCCGCCCCTGAAAATGAGGTCCAAGAGCAGTCCAATCCTCTCAAAACACTGCGTCAAGACATCGCTGTGCATTTGCAGACCGAAGTGGCCGCGATGAACGAGGATAACTTCCTCGTGCGTCCGCAGCGCCGCTTAATCGAGGTCTATCGCAAGCCCGAAGCTTGGCAGACGCTCGATGGAAACGCCCTGCATGAGCTTTCCCGCAACGTCGCCGGCCTGCCGACGGAACTTCCCGCTGAAGACGAGGAGGCGAAACGCTTCGACCTGCTGCTGCTCAATCTCCAGCTCACCCGCCTGCGTGCCGAGCCTGGCTTTGCCCGCCTGCAACAGCAGCTCAAAGACATCGCCGGTCTGCTGGAGGAAAAACAAGCCATCCCAATGGTGAAGGAGGTCATGCCACTCATCCAGGAACTCCAAACCGATGAATGGTGGCAGGACGTGACCCTGCCCATGCTGGAGCAGGTGCGCAAAAAACTGCGGACACTGATCAAGCTCATCGACAAACAGGCCCGCAAGCCGGTGTACACCAACTTTGAAGATGAGATGGGCGCACCGGCCGAGATCGAGCTGCCCGGCTTCACCTCAGCGGATAACTTCGAGCGCTTCCGCGCCAAAGCCCGGCACTTCCTCAAGCAACACGAGGACCACATCGCCATCCACAAGCTGCGCACTAACGAGCCATTGACCAAGACCGACCTGTCTGAACTGGAGCACGTTCTCATCGATAGTGGCATTGGCACGACATCGGACATCGACAAGGCGAAGACGGAGAGCGGTGGCTTGGGCTTGTTCATTCGCTCGCTCGTCGGCCTTGATCGTCAGGCGGCGGCTCATGCTCTTGCCGCGTTCATCGAAGGCTGGACGCCAAGCTCCAAGCAAATCGAATTCCTCGACGAAATCATTCACCACCTCACCGAGCATGGGAGCATGACGGCAGATCGCCTTTACGAGTCGCCTTACATCGACTTCAACCCACAAGGTGTGGATGGTGTCTTTGCCCCCGACCAAGTGGAAAAGCTGTTCGGCATTTTGGATGAGGTCCGCGAGCGTGCGGTGGCGTGATCAAGCCTCTATCTCACCTTCCCGCGATGTCTTGCACGAGCCGTGGCTGCTTCGCGGGATCGAGCCAGCGGAGGACGAGGCGTACGTCGTCGAGGCTCATGGCGGTGCAGCCGGAGGTGGGCACGCCGGGGGCCTGCCAGACGTGCAAAAAAATGCAGGAGCCGGAGCCGGGTTTGTGGGCGGGATTGTGAGCAATGACGGCTCCGAGGGCATAGCAGCCGTTCGAGGGGATCATTGTCTCGGGATTCACCCAATCACAGGCGTCGAGGCGGTCATCGACGATCTGGTTGTAGAAGCGGGAGCTTGGATCGTCGATGCCGAGGTGGTGCGAGGTGCAGCGGAGGTAGGGCAGGCGCAGACCGCGAGGCTTGGCGAGGCTGCCAAAGGTCTGCGGCAAGGCGAAGACGCCGAGGGGCGAGCAGCCATCGCCTTCTTTTTTGCGGTTGAGGCCTCGTGGCAATTTGGGGCTGTGCTCGCCGAGGCCCCAGGCGAGGCCGTGACGGCCGAGAGAGACGGGAATCGCAGGGCCAGCCGATTTCCAAAGGCCCTCGGGCTTTCGTTCCATGCGCCAAAGCGTGCCGGTGGTGGCCTTGGAATCGCTGGCGAGCGTGAGCAGGACTTGCGAGCACCCCGGAGGCAAGGCAGTGGCGAAACGAGGTGGGATCACAGGCTCGGCGAGGCTCATGGAGGTGAGGAGAAGGACAAGGAAAAGGAAGAGTCTCATCGGCACCTCGGGTATCGAAGGTCAGCGATACTGATGCGCCTTGTCCATCGGGAGGAGGTTCAGCGGGGGATACTCGCTGGGGCGGATGGTCTGACCGGTGAGGCTGGGCGCATCGCGGGCGAGCCACACGGCGATTTGGATGAGGCCACGAGTGCCGGAGGGATGCGTTTCAAACAGCGCGGCATCGCCCTTTACGCTGCGGAAGAGCAGCGGCGCATTCGATTTGGGGCTGCGGTCGAGCAGGAGGGATTGTTTGGCGGCCAGGCGGAGGCTGGAACGCTTCCACGCGGCCACGCCACCGGTGGTAATGTCCTGCCCGTCGATGCCCACGGCGAGGTCGAGCGGCATGGGCGTGAGATTTTGAAGATGGATGCGGTAGGCTTGGTTTGGCAGCCCGGAGACGAAAAGAGCGCCGCCGCATTGCTTCACGTCGAGGAACTGGCCAGTGGCGGCATCGCTGAATCCGAGGGCGATGGTGCCATCGCCGATGGTGGCGAGGTTTTTGACGGCATCCGGCGAATCATCCTGGCGGGCGATGAGGGTCTCGATGTGGCCTGGGGCTGCGTAGATGGCCCGGGCGACCAGGTGAGGCGTGGTGCTCTGCTGGGCTTGGGCGGCGGCTTGACCATTGTAGATCAGCGCGGTGTCCTGCTGCCAGGAGGGGAGCAGGGTGTTTTGATGCTGGCAGGAGGTGAGGAGGATCAGCAGGGCAGGGCAGAGCAGACGGGAAAGCATGCGGAAGCAGGGAAGGGGGATCAATGCGGGGTAAGGCGGTAGGTAATACGCACGAGACCGGAGATTTCCTCGACGGATCGGCTCACTTCGCAGGCCAGCAGCTTTTCGATGAGCTCACATTCCAGCTCGGGCACGATGTCGTGCTCCGCGGCGAGCTCTCGCAGCGGCTGATGATGCTCGACGAGGCTGAGAGCGCCGGTTTCTGCATCCTGCTGGACGGAGCAGATGCAGCCTTCGGCGCTGCGCAGCTTCGAGAGCATCTTCGCCTTGGTGAGGAGATCATCCGCTCCGGCGAGCTTGCGTGTGTAGGTATCCGTTTTGGCCTGAAACCAGGCGTAGAGCAGTTTGGCGGCAGCGGTTTCGCCATACACACGCTGGGCGGCGGCCAGCAGGCTGAGGGCGATGGAGGCACCGTTTTCATCAAACAAGGGATCGAGCCGACGCGTGAGGCGGTAGAGCTTCTCCGGTCTGCCGGAGCCTTTGGCGCGGCGGAAGGTGTCGATGAACTCCTTTTTCACCAGATCATCGCAGTGCTGCTTCACGCCCATGTAGCTCATCTTCATGCGCTCGGCCAGTTCCCCGGCGGTCATGCCTTGGGAGCGCTTCAAATGATGCAAAATGTCCATCACCGGCGTGTGGAGCATTTCGTGCAGGATTCGGAGAGGCATGGGGCGATGGTGGGGAGGTGGGCGGAAGGGTCAAGAATGCAGGCGGCCAAGGTTCTTGAAAAAGCTGGGGGGCACTTTGAAAGGGCGGCTTGAGATGCGCGGGGGCGGGACGTATCGGATGCACTTCTTTCCATGCTTTCCGATACCATCGCCGCCATCTCCACCGCGACCGGCGAGGCCGCGATCTCCGTGATCCGCCTCTCCGGCCCGAAGGCGCTCGCCCTTGCCGCGAAGGCTTTCAAGCTGCCTGCGAAGGTGGTGCCGCGTCGCGCCCATCTGGTGCAGGTGCTGGATGACAACGGCGCGGGGCTCGATTCCGGCGTGCTGCTGCATTTTCAAGGTCCGGCGAGCTACACGGGTGAGGACGTGATCGAGTTTCATGGTCATGGCGGTGTGTTGGTGACACAGCGTGTGCTGGAACGCGTGCTGGCCTGCGGAGCGAGGGCCGCGGAGCCGGGCGAATTCACCCAACGCGCCTTTTTGAACGGCAAAATGGATCTCACCCAGGCGGAGGCCGTGATGGATCTCATCCATGCGCAGAGCACGCTGGCGCTGCGAGCCGCGAATGAGCAGCTCGGCGGGGCGATTGGTCGCGAAGCATCCCAAATGCAGCAGATGCTCGTGCCTGTGCTGGCTCACATCGAGGCCTACATCGACTTTCCTGACGAGGACATCTCGCCCGAAACCGGCGCGGATCTTCTTCGTCGTATCGACGCCGTTCAAGCGCATGCCCGCAAGCTGCTCGCCACCTCGGAGCAAGGTCGTATCCTGCGTCACGGTGCCCGCACAGTGATCTCCGGAGCACCGAATGTGGGCAAAAGCAGTCTGCTCAACCTCCTGCTCGGCTTTGAGCGTGCCATCGTGAGTCCCACCGCGGGCACCACGCGGGATACCATCGAGGAAATCATCCAGGTGCATGGCATTCCGCTGCGTCTCGTGGATACCGCTGGCCTTCGCGATTCGCAGGATGCCATTGAGCGCATCGGCATCGAACGCACGCAGCGGGAGTTGGAGCGTGCCGATCTCATTTTGGAGGTTCTTGATGCCAGCCAGCCTCTTGAAGCCACGAAACGTCTCGAAGTGCCTGCGGGACTTGCCGAGCGTCATCTCGTGATCTTGAACAAAACCGATCTCGGCCTTCATCCGAGTTGGGAAGCCGAAAAGGCTGCGATTCGAGTCTCCTGCATGCAAAACGACGGCATCGAAGCGCTGCGAAATGCCATCCGCGAGGTCATCGCGAAGGCCGGACCGCTGGCCTCCGATCATCCCATCGCCATCAACGCCCGCCATCAGGCCGCGTTCCAACGCAGCGTCGAGCGGTTGACCGCCGCACGAACAGCCATCGAGACCAACGAAGCGCCCGAATTCATCGCATTGGAGCTTCGCGAGTCCTTGCAGGCACTCGGCGATGTCATTGGGCAGGTGGACGTGGAGCAGATCCTCGATGTGATCTTCTCCACGTTCTGCATTGGGAAGTAAGCGGGACGTGGAGATCGTGGGCCGGATGTGTTCGGCGGAGAAGGCATCACTCAGACATAAGATGACTTCGCCGAACTATCCGGTCAGCATAGGGCGTGCGTGCAAGAACGAGCGAACGCTGCACGGGACGGATAGTTGGGCGTCGCTGCCTCAAAGAGCCGCGACAGCATCACCGCCCAACACATCCGTCCTACATGACTCACTCGTCGCCGAAGCTGATGCCGATGGAGCGGGCAGCCTGAACGACATCGCCTTCTTTGCTGACGAGGCGGAGTTTGTTCACGGCTTCTTCGATGGCGACATCACCGACCTGATACTGCTGGTAGCTGACCATGCGGCCAAATTTGCCCTCGGCGATGAGATGGACGGCTTTCACGCCAAAGCGAATGCCGAGGATGCGGTCGAGGGCGGTGGGGGCACCACCGCGCTGGAGGTGACCGAGGGTGCAGGAGCGAGTTTCCTTGCCGGTGAGTTTTTCAATTTGCTTGGCGACGTGGTCGCCGATGCCGCCGAGACGGACTTCGCCGGTTTCACCGCCGCCTTTGGTGAGTAGAGTGCCTTCTTCAATGCGGGCGCCTTCAGCCACGACAACGAGCGTGCTGTGATGGCCGGCGGCATCGCGTTTGCGGATGGCTTCGGCCACATGCTCCATTTGGAAAGGAATCTCCGGCAGCAGGATCACATCCGCGCCGCCAGCCATGCCGCCATAAAGGGCGATCCAGCCAGCGTGGCGACCCATGACTTCGAGCACCATGGCGCGTTTGTGACTTTCGGCGGTGGTGTGCAGGCGATCGAGCGCATCGACGACGGCGGAGTAAGCGCTGTCGAAGCCGAAGGTGTAAGCCGTGGCGCTGAGGTCGTTGTCGATGGTCTTTGGCACGCCGATGACGGGGATGCCGGCTTCACAAAGCTGCATGCCGGTGGTGAGGCTGCCGTCTCCACCGACGACGATGAGGGCACCGATTTCCAGGTGACGAAGCGTGCCCTTAGCCTTGTTGATGATCTCGTCCGGGACCTTGGCGACGTTTCCTTCACCCACTTTGGCCACGAAATGACCTTTGTTCGTGGTGCCGAGGATGGTGCCACCGAGTTTCATGATGCCCACGGTGCGCTCGGGATCGAGCATCATGTAGTCTCCAGGCGGCAGCAGGCCTTCAAAGCCATCGCGGAAGCCCACGACTTCCCATCCGAGGGTGCTGGCGGCGCCGACGACGCCATGAATGACTGCATTAAGTCCGGGGCAATCCCCGCCGCTGTTCAAGATACCGATACGCATGTGTGTTTGTTTTGGGAGATGAGGGATGTGAAATGACGGAAGCAGGAAGGGTGCCGCGGGAGGCTTGGGTTAGAAATCCGCGAGCATCTGCTTCTTGTCGGTGATGGGGCGGCCGGCGGCGAGCCAGCGGTCATAGGCGGCCCAGCCTTGGTGGAGGAGGCCGCGGGCTTCATAGAAGGGATTCGCGCTGCCGAGCACGACGACGATCATGCGGTGGCGGTAGATCTGGCTGCTATTGTCCGCCTGCTTGAGCACCGTCGAGGCTCTTTCTGCGGAGACGACGCAGCAGCCGCCGGACATGGCGGTGTTAGCCGTTTTGATGCCGTCGATGCCATCCGTGCCGAGGAGTTGATTGGTATTCTGCACGCCGACTTTGAGTGACTGACCGGCGCGGTAGAGGGTGACATCGCGGGTGCCTTGATTGGTGTAAAAGCGCATCGCGGGACGGGAGGCGGCATAGACGGAAAGGCGGGCGATATCCGCCGCGGTGGAGTAAGGCATCGGGCGAGAGTTTTCCAGGCCATGGGAGTTCGTAAAGCGTGTGCCTTTGCAGCCCTCACGCTTGGCGAGCTGGTTCATTTGGCGCACGAATTCATCCATGGGATGGCCGCCTTTGCCGAGACGAGCCAGATGATCGCGGCCGACGAAATCCCCAAGCGTGATGGCGGCCACATTGTCACTGCCCATCATGGTGGCGTAGATCAGATCGCGCAGCGTCATGGTATCGCCGGGCTGGAGACCGAGCGGGGAAGGGGCCCCGGCGATGGCGGTGGCGTAGTCTGGCACGGGAGCGAGCACATTCACGCCCACTCGGGAGGCCTCCGCCCAATCGAGCGCGACCATGCAGGTGGCGATTTTGGCCAGGCCACCCACGGGGCGCTTCGCATTGGCATTGCCGGCGACGTGGACTTTGCGGTTGAAGGCATCCACTACAATAACGGAAGACTGCGCCCAAGCCGAGAGGCCGCCGAGGCAAAGCGTGAGGCCGAGCACGAGCAGGCGCGTGAAACGGGAGCGGGCAAAGGCGGATGCGGTCATGGAGGCCCCTGCTTTAGCAACCCCGCCCGGTGTCGCAACCGACGATTTATCTGGCCGGTGTTCCGTACTTCTTCGGCGCGGAGTGTACTTTTTCCTTGTCGCCGCGATAGGCGGCCCCTAAAACACGCGCTTTCCCGCACTCCCAACCCGAACAACACATACCAACTATACCCTCAACATCACGACTATGAGCGAAAACAATCGAATGAGACTTCTTTGGGCCGGATTCATGGCCATTCTGGCCGCCGGCGTCGGCTTCGCCATCCGTGGCGGCATCTTTGACAACTGGGGCAAGGAGTTCGGCTTCACCGGTGCTCAGCTCGGAGCCATCGGCGGAGCGGGTTTCTCCGGCTTCTGCTTCGGCATCATCTTCGGCGGCCTGATCGTGGACAAAATCGGTTACGGCAAGCTCGTCGCCCTTGCGCTCATCTGTCACATCCTCTCCGCCTTCGTGACCTTTTTTGCCAGCACACCTGAGAACGCCTACAATTTCCTGTTCTGGGGCATGTTCATCTTCGCCTATGCCAACGGCACGCTCGAAGCCGTGGCCAATCCTCTCGTGGCTACCCTCTTCCCTGAGAACCGCACGCATTACCTGAACATCCTGCACGCCTCCTGGCCTGCTGGCATGGTGCTCGGCTCTGTGGCCGGCTGGGTGCTCGACGACAAAATGCAGGTCGGCTGGAAGACCCAGCTCGCCCTCTACCTCATCCCGACCGTGCTCTACGCGATCATGTTCATGGGCCAGAAGTTCCCAAAATCCGAAGCCGCCGAAAAAGGTGCCAGCTTCGTCAGCATGTTGAAGCCCGTCGGCATCCTCGGAGCCCTCGTCGCCTGCTACCTGCTCGCCAATTTCTTCGGCGACATCGTCAAGGCCTTCTCTCCTGACAACGCCAAGGTCATCGGCTACGCCATCGGTGGCATTCTTCTCATCGCGGTCGCGGTGATCACGAAGTTCTCGCTCGGCTCCATCCTCCTCTTTGTGCTCTTTGTCGTTCACGCTCTCGTCGGCGCGGTTGAACTCGGCACCGACGGCTGGATCCAGAACATCACCGGCAACCTTTTCACCTCCGAGGAGGGCAAGTACCTCTTCATCTGGACCTCCGCCATCATGTTCGGCCTGCGCTTCTGCGCTCACTGGATCGAAAGCACCCTCAAACTCTCCCCGGTCGGCCTTCTGGTTGTCTGCGCTCTGATCGCCTCCGTTGGCCTTGTGCTCGCCAGCGGCATGCAGACTTTCACCGTGGCCCTCGTCGCCCTTGGCATCTACGCCGTCGGCAAGACCTTCTTCTGGCCCACCATGCTCGCCGTCGTGGGCGATCGCTTCCCGCAATCTGGCGCTGTCGCCATGTCCATCATGGGTGGCATTGGGATGCTGTCCGCCGGGATCATCGGCGGCCCGGGCCTTGGCTACTGCAAAGACCGCTTCGCCGGTGAGGCTCTCACCAAGGCCGATGCCGCGCTCTACAGCGAGTACAAAGCCGCCACGCCCAGCACCTTCCTCAACCTGAAGTCCACCGAGGTCTTCGGCCTCGACGGCACCAAGCTGGCTGCCGCCAAGGAAGCCAAGGAAAAGACCCCGCAGCAGAAAACCGTCGTCGAAGCCGACCAAGCTGGTGACCGTGCGACGCTGAAAGCCGATGCCTACATTCCCGCCACCATGGCCGCGATCTACCTGCTCCTGCTCCTCTACTTCAAGAGCATCGGCGGCTACAAGGCCGTGAAGATCGACGAGGCCGCCTAAAACATCCTCAAAGCATCTCCATCTTTCCAACGGCGTCCCTTCACTGGGACGCCGTTTTTTTATGGGGGGCCACACCAAGCAATAACGAAAGCACAGAAACGTCGGTGCGCTGGGCGGTGGAAGAGGAGGGCTTCGGAGGATTCATCCGCACACCAAGCCACGAAGAAGGTATTGCTTCGTGACTTGGTGCCTTCGTGTGAGTTTTCAATCCCTCGAAGGTGGTCAGGAGAGTGCAGTCATTCTGCGGCCAACCATCACCAATTACCGCAGCGCTGAACGGTGGAAGGTAGCCGGTTCTCAGAATGTTTGTCATTTACTCTGCGGGCTGAAAGGCCCTTGGGAGTCCAGCCCAGGCTCGTAGAGCCTGGGTTCGTGTTGGTAAGGAACGCAGCACTCTGAAAGAGTGCGGGAAAACGTTCACTGCTTCTCCTGCGCTCTGTCAGAGCGCCCGGTTTTGTTCGTGGCAAACCCAGGGGTTGCGTGGCTTCGCCACTCCAACCTTGGGCTGGATTCCTGGAGGCTTTCAGCCTCCTTCGAATTCGACATTGGATTCGAGAACCGGTCTAAGTTCGGAGGGGGATAAACAATAGGCCCTTTGGGCACCGGCAGCATGTCGTCGATGGTCTATTTCCTTGGCTAAGGAAGCCGGAAATGACAGGACCGAGTCAATCAATCCAAAATGAGCCAGCGGGCGGCGACCACTTGCTTGATCCAGACGCATTGATCAGACTGCGCATTCTCCGGGTAGGCGATGCGCAGCGTGTAGCCGGCCATGTTGGTGCCTTTGCGTGTATGGGCGAGCTGGCTCTCCAGCCAGCGGCCTAGCTCCGTTTCGCGTTCGCAGTAGCCGTAGAGCATGTCCACGCCATTCGCGGCGATCATTTTGACGCAGAGATACTTCGCTGAGTCGGCGAACTCGTAATTGTAGTATTCGAACAGCTTCACGAAGGCGCGGATCTGCGCGGGTTCGACGGGTTTGAGCTTTTTCAGCTCTCCAAAGGCTGGGTTCGAGTAACCCGCAAGGCTTTCCCAGTCCACCAGGAAGCGGCCGTTGGCACCGCGGCGCATGGCTAGCTCGACGAGGCCGGTGGGGCGGCTGCTGGCATGGCTGAAGTAAAGGATCTCCGCCTTGCCATCGAGCATGAAGCGGGATTTCTGCTTCAACTCCGTGTGGTCGGGGTCCGTCTCCCCCTGCCTTTCGTAGTAGTCCTCCATGAGCGGTTTGACCTTTTCGGCGTTATAAACATAAGGCAGGCGGTCTTTGACCTTCAGAGCCTTCCAGAAGCCTTGAATCGTCTCCAGGGCCTCGACGTAGTCCGGGGCTTGCTCCTGAAGTGGCAGATCCTGAAACTCACTCGGTGGTGGGACGACGCCTTCGACGGCCGCGCCTTTGGGAGCCATTTCCTGGAGGGAGACGATGGGGGCTTCTGGAGCGTTGGAATCCGAGAGAATACCCGCTTCAGCATCCAGGCCGAGCTTTTCCAGATCACGCAGCCTTGCCTCGTGCATACGAGCCCGCTCGTTGATGGTCTGGCGTTTGCTGAGATCCTGGAAAAACCACCGCCAGCCGCCGATCAGGATGAGGATGAGAACCACGCAGACAGTGCCCATCACACCCATGAAGGCACGGTGGGGGGTGGTGGAACCAGAGGTCATGAGTGTGGTTGGGAAAATGGATGGGCCGTGATATTGGCGGGGAACCCGCTGTATCTCAAGCACTTACACCATGGAGTTCGGACCCCAGATGCCTCGGCAGCTCAGGCATGCCACCCGTGCTATGTCTTGCGCCGGAGGCGGCCAGCGTCTAGAAACCCTGCATGCTGGAAATCAACGCGCTCGCCCACGTCATCACCCGCAAAGGCAAAGACCCGCTTCATGTGCTTGAGCAGGTCGGTTTTTCCATCCCTGGCGGTCATCTGCTCGCCCTCATCGGCCCCACGGCGAGCGGAAAGACCACGCTTCTCCAAGTGCTGGCCGGCCTCACGGAGGCCTCTGGTGGCTCCATCATGCTGAAAGGCCGTGATCTCGTCTCCAAGCCCCTGCACCCCAACGAACTTGGCTGGGTCACGCCACATGACGACTGCCTGCACGCCCATCTCACGGTGAGGGAGAGCCTCATGAGCGCCCTGATGCTCCGTGCCGCTGGCCTCAGCCGTGATCAGATCGTCTCAAAAGTCTCCCACATCCTCGTGGTGGTCGGTTTAGAAAACATCGCCTCGGAGCGGGTCGGCCCGTTGCCGCTGGCGCAGCGCCGGAGGCTGAAACTGGGACTCGCTCTCGTTTCCGATCCCGTGCTCGTGCTGTGCGATGATTTTACGCACGGCCTGGATGTGCGTTCGGAGCGGGAAATGGAGGCGCTGCTGCGGCTCGTGGCGGCGGATCAGCCCGGCCGCATCGTCATTCACGCCACGGATAGCCTCGCCAACCTCACGGCTTACGATACCACCCTCGTGCTGCATGAGGGCTATGTGACCTTTCATGGTCCCGCCAAGGCGCTGCCGCATTATTTCACCGTGCCCACTTACGATGAGGTCTATTCGCGCCTCGCCAAGCGCCCTGCGCAGCGCTGGGGAGATTCGTGGATGCGCCACCGTGATTCGTATTATGCCGCCTTTAAACTGGGAGCCACCGCTGAGGAGCTCTCCGCCGCCGAGGAGGATACTTCCGATCTGGATAAGACCGTCGTCATGAAGCAGCAGGCCGCTGAGGCGGAGGAGAAGGAGACGAAAAAGTCCTCCGAAGAGGATGCCCGCCCCGTGCTGCCACTTCCCGGCCTCTTTTCCCAGGCGACCCACCTCATGAAGCGCCGCTGGACGCTCCTGCGCCGGGTGCGCCGGGAGTGGATCACGCACGTCGGTCTGCTCGTTGGCGCACCGGTGATCGCTTGGCTGCTCGTGCAGCCAAATCTGCGCCATTTCAGCGAAGGGGCGGAGGTTTGGGCCGCTGCCTACACCACCTCAATGATCTATTTTGTGATGGTGCTGCTCATCCTTTTCATGAGTCTGCGGCTCTCCTCACGTGAGTTTGCCGCGATGAAGGCGGTCAACGGACGTGAGCGTGTGGCTGGGGTGCGTCCGGCGGCCGTGCTGCTGGCGGCGCTGCTCTTTGTGATCCCCGTCTCGCTGCTGCAGAGCTTCTGGATGGGCATGTTCATGGAACTCGTCACCGGGGGCTTGCCTGGTCATGGCGGGGCTCGTTTGATCCTTCCCGCCCTCACCGGCATCGCTTTTGCCTCTCTCTGCCTCGGCATCTCCGCCAATTCCTCCAACGCGGGTCGAGCGCATAGCGCCTGCCTCACTTTACTGTGTGTGAATGTGATCTTTAGCGGTGCTTTGCTCGGCTTTCCCCGATTGCTCGGCCATCTCGTGAATCCATTCATTACCGCCCACTATGGCTGGTCCGGGATCATCGACACGCTGAAGGACGATCGCCTTTTCCCTGCGATCACCACCTTGGTGCGCACCTGGTTTGCCACGCCGGACATCGCTGCAGGCATGCTGCTCGTGCATTTCGTCATCGGCCTCATCCTCGCCTGGATCGGACTGCGCCGTCGCGAGGCCTGATCTTAGCCTTCCAGAGCCTTGCGGATGCGGAGCTTCCAAATTTCGGCCCGTTGGGCGAAGGTCTTGTCCTCATCCTGGTAAAGGATGCCACGGGAGACATTGACGAGGAGCGGTGCTTGGCGGCCACTGCCTTGGAGAGCCGAGAGATCGCCGCCCTGGGCACCGAGGCCGGGGATGAGGAGCGGTACATCAGGGATATGGCTGAGCACATCCGGTGCCGCATTGGTGAGTCCCACGACAAGCCCGGCCTGTGGCTGTCCAGCGGTCATATCGGCAACGAGTTCGTAGATGTGACGATCACCAGTTTTTTGTAGCTCGATGTCTTTGGCACCTGGATTTGAAGTCACGCCGAGGAGGTAAATGCCTTTGTCGGAGTATTTGAGGAAGGGCTCCAAGGTATCGCGGCCCATGTAAGGATTGAGCGTAACGGCATCGGCATTCAGCACATCAAAGCAGGCCTTGGCGTAGTAGCCCTGCGTTTCGCCGATGTCTCCGCGTTTCACATCGAGCACGGTGGGAATATCCTGCGGGATGGCAGCCATGATCTCCTCCAGCATTTTCATGCCCTGCCAGCCGAGGGCTTCAAAGTAGGCCGCGTTGGGCTTGAAGGCCGCGGCGTGAGGGGCGGTCTGCTCGATGACATCCAGAATCCACTTCTTGGTGCTTTCGCTCGCATCGGTGGCACGGACGTCGAGGCCGACGCAGAGGTTGGAACCGGTGGCGGTGATGCGGGCGCGGAGCTTGTCGAGGAAGGTCATGAGGACGTTTGCATGGCACAGGATTCGGGCGGAGCCAAATTGAACGTGATCGAGGGGCTGTCTGGGCCTGCTTTGGGGGCATGGCGCAGGCGGAGCGGTCTGCCACACGCTTGGGGTAAAGCTAGGAGGGTTGACATGCGTTCACGGATGAAGAACACTTCGCTATGACTGCTGTGATCGACATCCCAGATGATCTCTATCAAAAAGTAACCGCTCGCGTGGCTGCGCTCGGGCGCCGCGTGCCCGAAGTCACGGTGGAGCTTTACGAGCGATGGCTTGGTGATGAAAAGATTGCTTCTGAGCAAGCCGCGTCACAGCCTGCCGGTGAACAATGGTTGGAGAATTGGTTTCAGTCCGTGGATGAGGCCGTTTCGCGTGCCCCAGCAGGCCCATCGGCGAGGGAGCTACTCCTGCAGGATCGCAACCGCCTCGGGTAGTCATGAGCATGACGATTGATGCCAGCGTTTGGATTGCCGCTGCCGATGCAACGGACAAATTTCATCAAGCGAGTCGTGATCTCCTCCGCCGAGTCATCACCCGTGGAATCGCGGTGATTCAACCCGCCTTCGGCAGAGTGGAGGTCGCTTGTGCGCTGTCACGCAGGCTTCGCGATGGAGCGCGGGGCCAACAACTGACTCATTCCATCATGAATCGAATGATCACTTCTGAGATGGCGATGGATGCTGCTTTTTTGACAGCCACGGAGCGTCTCGGCACGAGCCAATTCCTTCGCGGTGCAGATGCCCTCTATGCCGCCGCCGCCCGGCAAAGCCTGAGTCCACTCATCTCATGGGACAACGAGCATTTACAACGTGCGGGTGCCATCACGCCTACGGACTGGCTGGTCGCGAATCCCTGAGGTAATGTCTCACTCCAGATACTCGCCCGCGACGATTTCTTCCTCGCTGGCATCGGCGTGGATGCTGCCGGAGATGACGCGGTGGGTGATGTCTTCGAGGTATTGCTGGAGGACCTTGCTCAGCTCCATGAATTCCGGCCAGAGAGTGTCATCGACGAAGCTTTTCGGCACTCGGACCATGACGGTATTGCGTCGCTGGCGGGCGTAACGGTAGGGGCGGAGATCGTAGCGGCGCAGCAGGGCCACGAAGAGTTTTTTCGACCAGCCATCGACGAGGGTGAATTTGTATTCGAGAGGCTTTTCGACCTGAGCGGTGCTTTTCAGCCGCTGCTGAATGCGACGCATGGCGTCCGCCGCGGCCTCTTTTTCACCGAGCGTGGCCGCTCCGGCATAGAGGCGCTCGATTTTGCGTAGCTTTTCGAGCAGCTCGGC
The DNA here is from genome assembly GCA_943373155.1 of Akkermansia muciniphila. Lineage (GTDB taxonomy): Bacteria > Verrucomicrobiota > Verrucomicrobiia > Verrucomicrobiales > Verrucomicrobiaceae > Prosthecobacter. Next base: position 84,306 of record CALSBJ010000007.1, read on the forward strand.
TTCCTGCATCAGTCGAAGACGATGGTTTTGTTTTTGAAGACCAGCACGCGGTCCCGCACATGCCACCAGAGGGCTTTGGCGAGCACGTTCTTCTCCAAATCACGGCCGAGGCGCACGAGATCCGGCACGGTGTCTTCATGGCTCACCCGCATGACGTCTTGATGAATGATGGGACCTTGGTCGAGCTCGGCGGTGACGTAGTGGCTGGTGGCTCCGATGATCTTCACGCCGCGCTCAAAGGCCTGGTGATAAGGTTTGGCTCCGACAAAGGCAGGGAGGAAGCTGTGGTGGATGTTGAGGATGCGATTCGGAAACTCCGCGATCATGGCCTGACCGATGATCTGCATGTACTTCGCCAGCACGACGGTGTGGATGCGCTCCTGCTTGAGCAGGGCGATCATGGCCTGCTCCTGCGCGAGCTTGTTGTCCTTCGTGATGGGGAAAAGATGGAACGGAATGCCAAAGCGATCGGCGGCTGGTTTGAGGGTGTCGTGATTGGCGACGATGAGCGGGATCTCGACGGGCAGTTCACCGGCTTCGTGGCGGGCGAGGAGGTCGTAGATGCAGTGATTCTCTTTGGTGACGAAGAGGGCGAGGCGCTTCTTTTGGCTGGAGAAGGCGAGCCGGAGTTGCATCTCATGGCGGCGGGCCATGGGCTGGAGGCGGGCTTCGATTTCCTCTTTTTCGAGGGTGAATTTTTCGAGGCTCCATTCGAGGCGCATGAAGAAGGCGTTTTGCTCTTCGTCGATGTGCTGCTGGAGGTCGATGATGTTTCCCTGATGGGAGGAGATGAAGCCGGTGACATCATGGACGAGCCCAGGCCGGTCTGGGCAATGAATGAGAAGCGTGGCGGTTTCGTGCATGGTGAAAATGAGCCGCAGAGGACATCATTTTCGAGGGCGGGGGAAGGAGAATTGCAGGTAAAAAGCCGCCGTTTGTCCTGAATCCGCGAGAAGGGATCAAAATCTGCGGCGGCGCTGGAGCAGCGCCAGGAGGCCGAGGAGGAGCAGAACGGCCCGCGAGGGTTCGGGGACGAAGACCACGAGGAGCTGGCCGGTGGTATTGAGCTGGCTGGTATCCCAGCCGAGGCTTGGGGGCAGGGTGGGGGCGGTGAGGGATGCGATGGAGAGTTGGCGATTCCCTCCACTGATGCTGCCCCAGGACCAAATCGCCCAGGAATCTCCTGCGGCCCAGTTGAGCAGAGAATGGGGATTATCGAGCACGAGATGGATATCGAGGTCGATGAGGCGATCTGCGCCGCTTACCAAGAACTGATCGGCGGAGAGGCTGGAGTTGAGAGTGCCATTGCCCAGATTACTGAAGAGATCAAAACGGGCTTCAAAGGCTCCGGTGGAGCTGAGAAGGCCGCCGAACTCGAAATCGCGACCGTTCGAGTCGCCGCCGAGATTACCGATGAGGAGCTTGGAGCCGGTTTGGAAGGTCACATCGCCTGTGATGCGTCCAGTGCCAGCGAGGCGTGCACCGTTTTCGACGGTGACGGAGCCGCTGCCAGTGGCGGAGGAGCTTGGTGAGGTGTTGGTGGCTAGCAGCGTGCCGTTCGAGATGGTGGTGCCGCCTGAGAAGGTATTCGAGTTTCCGCTGAGGGTGGTATTCCCACTGCCGCTCTGCACCAACGAGCCGCTGCCGGTGATGGCTTGGCTGAGGGTGACGCTGTTACTGCGTTTGATTTCGAGGGTGCCGTCGTTGGTGATGGCTCCACTGCCAATCGAACCATCGGTGCCGCCATTGCCGATGCGGAGGGTGCCATCTTGAATGGTGGTGCCGCCGGACCAGTTGTTATTGCCGGTAAGGATGGTGGTGCCGTTGCCTGCCTGGGTGACGCTGCCGCTGCCGGTGATGACTTGGTTCAGAGTGATGGTATCGCTTCGATTGAGCTTCAATTCGGCGTCGTTGGTGATGCTGCCGGAGCCGATCTGGCCGCTGCCGCCGCCGCTACCGATCTGCAAGGTGCCGCCGGAGATGGTGGTGCTGCCGCTGTAGGTATTGGCTCCATCGAGGATCTGTGTGCCGCTGCCCGTTTTACTGAGATTCACATCGCCCTGCGTGCCACCATTCGTGCCTGCGATAACCCCGCTGAAAGTGGCGGTGGAGGTCGGAGCGACTTCAAAAGTCGATGTGGTGGAGGTGGTGCTGTTTCGCACGGTGCCTGTGGCATCCCCAGAGAGGCTGGCGACGGCATCGCTGTGGCTGTTGAGATTGAAAGTGCCGCTGGTGGTGAGGCTCAAATCCGTGCGTGGGGACGTCGGGAGGGCATGGCTAAGGCCGAGGACGAGCGTGCCACTGTTTTGCACGAAGGTGGGGCCGTTGTAGCTGTTGGTGGTGTTGAGCGTGACGACGGTGCCGCTGCCATCGACGACAAGGTCGGAATTTGGCGAGGCTCCCGTTATGCCAGCGCCGCTGATGGTGATGGCACCGCCGCCTGTGAGCGTGGCGACGGTGCCATTTTTCACCAACCCCCCAACCAAATTCAAGGTGCTGCCCGGCAGTGCCGCGATGCTGGCATTCGTGGCGGCCACCACGCTGCCCGCGTAAGTGTTGGCTCCGTTGGCACTGACGAGAGCGCCACTCTGCCCGCTGGCTCCGCTGCCATTGAGCTGAATGGTTTCCGTGCCGATAGAGACGCCATCCCGAAGCTCGACGGTGCCTCCGCTTTGCACGGCGATGCCGCCAGCCGTGGAGCCAAAGGCGAGGCTGTTCAAAACGGTGAGGACGCCGCCGCTGACCTGCGTGGCCCCATCAAAGGTATTCGTTCCGGTGAGCAGGAGGCCTCCGCTACCGGTGACGCTGATGCCGCCCTGGCCTGAGATGATGCCGCCGTAGGTGCCGCTGGTGCTTTGGTTGAACTCAAATACGGCCGCTGGCGTGGCAAGGGCGATGCTGGTGCCCGCATTGGCGGCGGAACCTTGCACGGTGCCGTTTTGCACCACGGTGGGCACGGAGTTCGAGCCGCTGGCGATGATGAGTGTGCCGGGGCCGTCTTTGTAGAGAGGGAAGGAGCCGCTGATGGAGCCATTGAGAGTCAAAACGCCTGCGGCAACCGTGACGCCGTTGTTCGCATCATTGACGATGAGGCTGTTGGCAATGGACATGGACTGCGTGGCCTCCAGCGAACCTCCGGCGAAGGTGACGCTTCCGGTGCCGATGGCGTTGGAACTGCTGATGCGAAGCACGCCATCGTTGAGCGTGGTGCCGCCGGTGAAGGTGTTGTTGTTGGTGAGTGCCCAAGTGCCGGGTCCGTCTTTGATAAGAGCAGTGGTGCTGGTGCCATCGATGATCTTGGCGGCGAGCGTGTTCGCTGCGGTGCTAGTTCCGGTAAGGGTGAGAGTGCGTGGTCCCGTGGCGGCGGTGAAGCTTAGATCGTTTGGGGCCGCGAAATTCACGGCACCACTGCCGGAGGCATCCAACGTGCCGCCATTGGCTCCGAGGTCGAAACGACGGTCGGTGCTGGCAGCACTGCCGCTGTAACGCAGGGTGCCGCCATCGAGTAAAAGATTCGCTGGAAGGCTGCTGGAGGCTCCGAGGCCACTGGCGCTGCCACCATTGGCCAGCTCGTTTGTGCTCAAGGTGCCGCCAGTGATGCTGACGGTGCCGGTGAAGGTGTTTGCGCCGTCGAGGCTCTGCGTGCCGGAGCCTGTTTTGACGATGGAAAGCGTGGCGGTGCTTCCATTGCGCACGAGACCAGTGAAGGTGCCGGAGCCATTCAGTGTGAGCGTCGTGGCACCGGATGCCGCGCCGTTTTCGATGGTGCCCGAGCCATTCAGTGAGCCGATGCTCCATGAGGCGGTGCCATTCGTCGCCAGCGTGCCAGCAGCTCCGATGGTGAAATCGGAGTTCGGTAGGGTGATGCTCACGGAGGACTGCAGCTTGCCCGCGTTCACAGTGGTGGGGCCGGTATGCGTCGGGGAAACGGCCAGAGTGGTGGTGCCTGCACCCGCTTGGGTGAAACCACCACTACCACTCAACGGAGTGCTCCAGGTGACGGCGTTGCTGCGATTGATGATGATGGTGCCTTGGTTGGTGATGCTGCTGGTGTTGGCGATGGAGCCTGTGGTGCCGCCATTGCCGAGCTGCAAAGTGCCCGCGCTGATGGTGGTGCTGCCACTGTAGGTGCTCGTGTTGGTGAGTGTAGTGGTGCCCTGGCCTGCCTGGGTGAGATTGCCAGCCCCGTTGATGCTTTGGCCCATCGTTACCGCATCACTCCGATTCACGATAAGATTCGAGTTGTTGGAAAAATTGATCGTGCCGCTGCCGAGAGCGCCGGTGGTGCCGCCTGTGCCAAGTTGCAGTGTGCCACCGGTGATGGAGGTCGCGCCAGTGTTCGTGTTGTTGGCCGTGAGGATCCATTTCCCCGCACCGCTTTTGGTGAGCATGTTGTTGTTGCCCATGTCGGTGTAACGCGAGGCGAGGGTGTTTTCCCCTGTGTTCGACCCACCCAGGGTAAAGGTGCGCAGGACGGTGGTGCCACCTGCTCCGATGTCTCCCGTATTGCTGAAAACGACCGCGCCAGAGCCGGAGGATTCGATGCCGCCACCCGCAGGTGAGCCGCCGCCGATGCTGAAGAGGCGGTTCGTTGTATCGCCGCTGCCCGTGTAGCGCAGCAGGCCGCCGTTGGTCATGATGATGCTCGTCGCTGCGCTGCTGCTGGCCCCCAGGCTGCTTGCCATGCCACCATCGGCTAGTTTTGCCACGCCGAGGACGCCGCTCTCGATCGTTGTTGCACCTGTGTGGGTACTGCTGGTGCCCGTGAGCAGCCAGGTATTGCCACCGCGTTTCAAGATGCGCGTGCTCCCGCCGTTGTCGCTGAGGAGCATGGCGATGGAGTTAAGCACATTGGCCGCGCTGGTTCCCTGAAGCACGAGTTCACGCAGGCCGGTCTGGTTGTGGAAGCCCATCGCACCCGTGCCGGTGAATTGCAGGGCTCCAGTGCCATTGGCGTCGATGAAGGCCACGTTACCGCCGCCGGTGATGCTAAAAAGGCGATCGGTGGAGGAACCCGTGCCCGTGTAGCGCAGCACGCCGCTGTTAAAGATGAGGTTGGCCGCGTCGCTGGATGCCGCGCCAAGGTTGCTGTTGGCGCCACCGTTGGCCAGATCTGACACGACGAGTGCCCCACTGCTGCTGTGAATTGTGGTCGCTCCCGTGTAGCTATTGGTGCTGCTGAGGGGGACGGCGGCGGAGGCGTTGAAGGTTAAGCCGCCGGTGCCAGTGATCGTGTTGGCAAAGGTGTAGGCCGAACTGCCTGTGAGGCTGAGCGTGCCGGTGCCGCTGGTGGTGATCGTGCCGGCATTCGAGAGCGAATGCGTTCCTCCTGTGGCGGATTGCACCGCCAGCGTGCCGCCGAGGATGGCTACGGAGCCGGTGAAACTGGCGTTGGGGTTCGCATTGAGGGTGAGGATGCCCGCCCCGCTTTTCTGCAAGGTGCCAGCACCACTGATGACATTGCCGCTGCCGAGGGAGTAGTTGTTCGAGCGGTTGACGGCCAGTGTGGCACCGTTGGCGATGAATACCGCCCCGGTGCCGAGTGTGCCACTGGTGCCGCCATTGCCGAGTTGCAGCGTGCCAGCGCTGACGGTCGTGCCGCCATTGTAGTTGTGCCCGCTGCCAATGAAGATCGTCGTGCCTGTGCCGGACTGCGTCACACTGCCCGCGCCGGTCATGTCGAGTGTGTAGGTGAGCGTGTTTGAGCGATTAAAGGAGACGTTGGCACCATTCGAGAGAGCCAGATGCATGTCCCCCACCGTGCCGGTCGTGCCGCCATCGCCGATTTGAAGCACGCCGCCGGTCACGCTGCCAAAGCCGCTCTGCGTGTTTGTGCCGGTCAGTGTCAGCACCCCGGCGCCCGTTTTGGAAAACGCATTGCCGGTCAGATTGGCGGAGATCACGATGTCTCCGGTGGCATGGATTGCTTGAGTCCCGGAAGGCAGCGCCAAGCTCATGCCGCCAGTGCCGCCGCTCACATGGGAGGCAATCGTCAGCGTCTGCGTGGGGCTCAGGTTTGCGAGAAGAATGCTATCGCTGCCTGCGAGAGAGAGGATGATCGGAGTGGCGGACGCGTTGCCGATCACGCGACTGATGCCGCTGGCGAGACTGATGCGGCCAATGGATAGGCTCGAGGTGAGCCCGATCTGCGTGGCGCCGCCGGTGGCCCCGAATTGCGCGATGCTCGTGCCTCCTGGCACCACGCCTTCGGTCCAGTTGGCAGCGTCATTCCAAGTGCTGCCATCACCTCCGCCGCTCCACACGACCTGGGCGGTCGCCGCATCAGGGGAAAAGATCACCCCGAGCCCGCAAACCACAGCGGACATTGCTTTCCGAATTCCTCGGCATGGCTGCTGGAAATGACGAGCCATCATTTGAATATAAGAATCCCACGAATGGCTTGCCGAGGTCAATCCTCATTTGCAGCGGCTAACAAAGAACTTACCTCATGGGCAAAAATCTCTGAATTCAGTGATTGGACTGAAATTTTTAGAACATGCCCGGCTTGCTCGACATTTTGCTTGGCGTCCTCTCGGCAATCCGATACAACCTTGTTCACCACCATGATCGAAGTCGAAATCTACGCCCCAGGTCTGCGCAAGGAGTCTGCTGTGATGCAACTCCGCAACCAGATGGACCATTTTCCACGTGTGCGATACAAGGTCGATACTCGCCATGACCTCGTCTATTTCGAAATCGACCGGCCAGGTGACATCTCGCAGGAGGAGATTCATCAAATCTTTGAGGCCATCGAACTTCAACCACGCTTCGTGGGCCAAATCCCTATTGAGTTGGTGAATTAGGCCGCCTAGGCGCAAGGCTCTTCAATCCACCACCTCGCCCAGGTGCTGCCCCAAATGCTTTCGCAGCTCGTTTCGAGCACGGAAGAGCAGGCTCTTCAAAGCCGGGAGCGACATCTTCAAAATGGTGCAAATCTCCTCATACGGCAGATCTTGTTTCCCACGAAGAATGACGGCCAGGCGCTGTTTCTCCGGCAGGGCGGCGATGGCTTTATCGAGCGCCTCATGAAACTCCGCCTTCACCAGGTTCTCATCCGCACCGGCCACGCTGAGGTCCACAAAGTGCTTCGGTGGATCCTCTTCGTTTTCCTGCTCGATGCTCACCTCTTTCCGGCGTGAGCGGCGGCGTGTTTCATTGAAGACGAGGTTCCTCGTGATGGTGTAAAGCCAGGTGGTGAACTTCGCGGTGACTTCGTAACGCGGCGCACTGCGCCAGACGCGGATAAAAACTTGTTGAGCGATATCGTGCGCATCATCAAGGCTGTTAAGCATGCGGTACACGGTGCCCACGACAGCTCCTTGATGAATCTCGACGAGCCTTTCGAAGGCTTTCTCATCGCCCTCCCTCACCCGCAGCATCAGGCGCACGCTTTCTTCATCCGATGACTCGTCCACCGCACCCGCCGGGCAGGCAGGTGTGGGAGCGGGGCAGGGGATCCGTTCCGGTTCGGGCATGAAAAAGGCGGGGAGCGCGTCCGCCAGACTAGCGGTGGTCATGCAGCCTGCAAACCCTGCTCCAAGAAGATGGTTTCGCAGGAAAACAAAAAGCCCCGCTGCTCAGGGCGGGGCTGTTGAAATCGGTCTCGAGATAAAACCCTCACGCACGACGGCGACGGAAGAACAGGGCACCCAGCCCAAGTCCGGCGAAAAGGGCCTTGGAAGGTTCCGGCACGAGGGTGAAGTTGGCGTTGTAATAGCTGCCTCCATTGTCATTCAGCACGCTGCTTGCAGCGTCCACGCCATTGGTCGTGATCTGCGTGTAAAACTGAAGGGTGTAGGTGCCGTTCAGCAGGCCGGAAAAGACATTGCTGGAGATTTCGATTGGGTTGCCATTGGCTCCCTCAGAATTGCCACCCCATTGTTGGTCACCGGTATTGTTGAGATTTCCCGGCGCACCAAAATCACCGCGGTTCCATTGAAAGGGCATCGCCACTGACGTGAATGCACCACCCAGTTCGAGGATGCGCCAGAAAGTGCTGTGGCTGGTCACATCAGAGCCGGTGTTTTTGAATGATTTTTGCTGGCCGCCGATCTGGAGCGTATCCGTGAAACGATTGAAGGTGCCAATCGTCGAGCCTTGGAATTCGGGTAGCACGGTCGTAGCGCCAGCGTCGTAAAAGTTCAGGCCACCACCATTGATGCTCGTGAAGGCGAAGGTATCATAAATGCCCACAGCCCCAAATCCGGCAGATGGGATGAACAGAATGGCAGTGAGGAGTGCTCGAATGGCTTTCATAGATTGGCGAGGTTGGTAAAACGTGCGCGCTTATATGAAAACGGGTTCTGGAGGGCAATTAGCCAAATGAACAAACGCATCTCCCCACCCCTCACAGCCACTCCGCGATGGCGGCGATGACTTCGTCGCGCTGGGCCTCGCTCAGCTCGCCGTAGATCGGAATGCTCAGCACCTCGCCTGCGAGCTGGTGGGCCACCTCGCAGCCGCTGCGGCTGCCGGCCGGCAGGTTCGCAAAGCATTGCTGCTGGTCGAGGGTCACCGGGTAATAGATGTCGCAGCCGATTTTCTTCGCCACCAGATGGTCGCGGAGGGAATCTCGTTTCCCGCCGAGCACGCGGAGGGTGAACTGGTTCCAAATGTGCGAATTGTGGCCGTAAGCCACCGGCAGCACGATCTTTGCTCCTTTAGCCGCGAGAGCTTCGTTTTGAGTGGCGGCACATTTGCAGTGCGCCGGATCGGCCAAAACGATGCCGGGCAGCTTCGAGAGTGCCGTGGTGTAGTGCGCGGCATTGCGCTGACGCTCGGCGGTGTAGTGAGCATAGCGCTTCACCTTCACGCTCAGCAGGGCGCATTGCAGCGTGTCCATGCGGAAGTTGCCACCCACATAGTGATGGTAGTACTTGGGCTTGCTGCCATGCACACGCAGCACGCGGGCGAATTCAGCGAGCTCATCGTCATTCGTTACCAGCATGCCGCCATCACCGAAACCGCCGAGGTTCTTGCTCGGGAAGAAGCTGTAGGTGCCAAAGTGCCCCATCGTGCCGCTTTGACGGCCCTTGTAAGCCGCCCCGATGGACTGCGCCGCGTCCTCCACCACCTTCAGGCCGTGCTCGGCCGCGAGAGCCAGGATCGGGTCCATGTCGGCGCATTGACCAAAAAGATGCACCGGAATGATCGCCTTCGTTTTGGCGGTGATCTTCCTGCGGGCGTCGTTCACGTCCAGATTGAAGCAGATCGGGCAAATGTCCGTGAAGACCGGCACCGCCCCGAGGCGAGAAACTGCTCCCGCCGTGGCAAAGAAGGTAAAAGCCGGGCACAGCACCTCATCGCCCGGTTGGATGTTCAGCGCCATCAGGGCCAGCAGCAGTGCATCCGTGCCGGAAGAGACCGAGAGAGCATGCTTCGCGCCCGTCATCGTGACGATTTCCTTTTCAAAGGTCTCCATCTCCGGCCCCATGATGAACCGCCCATGCTTTAACACCTGGCTAAAGGCGGCCTGGAGTTCAGATTCGAGCGGGTGATTCTGGGCGTTGACGTCGAGGAGAGGGACCATGGGAAAGAATCATGTTTTAATGATGAATGATCAATGTGCCAGCAATTCATCGAGACTGGCCCTTTTCCTTCTTTAGGAGGAAAGGATGCGCTTCCTCCTGTTCCTCGGCTTGATGACCACCTCTCTGCACGCCGACGAGTGGTGGGCCTGGACCCATCTCGAGTACTGGCGCTCCGCTCAAACTCGCGCCTCCCTCTTTCTCGGCAACCGCGCCGATGTGGACGACGCCTCCTACGTCCAAATCGCCAGCCCACGGGTGAAGCACGCCCTGCTTCCTTGGCTCGAAGGCGGCATCGGCCTTTCGCTGCTCAGCATCGAAAACACCCGCACCGGCGATCGTCTCACGCAGTTCCGCCCCGAGCTGGAGCTCAACCCCCATTTCAACCTCACCCCGCACCTTGCCCTCGAATGGCGGAACCGACTCGAATGGCGCTGGAACGAAGCCCAAACCTTCACCACCCACCGCAGCCGTCAGCGACTCCAGCTCGTCTGGACCCTCCCGCAGCCGCTCGGTCCGCTCACCCGCCTCTTCGTCAGCAACGAATGGCTCACCGACCTCCACCGCCTCCAGCACACCGAAAACCGCCTCATCCCCCTCGGCCTCACCTTCAAACTCGGTTCCCAGACGGATCTCGACCTCTTCTACATGATCGCTTCCAACCGCACCCACGCCGCCTGGACCCACGAATCCATCCTCGGCACCTACCTTCGGGTGAGGTTTTGAAAAGAGGAAGACGGGGAGACTGTGAGTAGTGAGAAGTCAGAGGTGAGAGGTCAGAAGTTCTTGGTTCGTCGTTCGGGGTTCGCTTCGCGGCTTCGCAAGAGTCCACGCTTGGTGTTCTGTCGTCCCGCCTTCAGGCGGTCCGGAAGGAGGGCGGGATTGCATTCCCGCCGTGACTCCCCAAGGAGCCGGACTTGCCAAGTCCGGGCCCGAGGAAAGTGAGCCGAGCCGAAGGATGGAGGCGAGACAGGCAACCGGGACGGCTGGGGGCAGCCCGACAACGCGGGGAACCGAGCCCGTGGCGAGATAGACGAAGCGAAGCTGAGCCCTCCGGGTGTCGAACTGGCGGAGCCAGTTTGGCATCAACGTTGGAGCCAAACAGGTTTTCCAACCTGTTCATTCACCGCGCGCACCCGCCCGACAGCACAAGGCATTTTTTCGCATTGTCGTGAGGCCCGAAAACTGACAGGCTGCCACAGCATGCGCAGGCATTTGATATTCTTTTTGGCCTACTCCCTCTTGATGGTGGGCAGCGCCTTTCCTGACGACTCATTCACCGCTTCGGATGCCGTCGTGCTTCGTAGCGAGGTTCAGAAGCTGGAAGGCCAGGTGACCTCCAACGGTCTCCGGGTGATCTCGACCGAGAAAAACGAAGCATTTCGGCTCGTCACGCATGCTCTGGGACGAGAAGAAACCGCCGAGGTCTCCGACGAGGGGAGTGTCCACCCATCTGAAAAGCTCGTCCGGCTGGAGCGAGCGCTTTTGAGCGAGGAATACAGCGTCAGCACCGAAGGATTGCGGCAGGATTTTCTGATTCATGAACGCCCCCGAGGCTCCGGGCCGCTTCGTCTCATGCTGAACATCGAGGGAGCCGCCTGTGAAAGCATCGCGGAAGGCGTGAAGCTCGTGCTTGAAGGTTTCGGTCGCGAGATCGCCTACAGCAAGCTGAAGGTCACCGATGACCGCGGCAAGGAACACACCGCCATGATGCACGCGGCCTCCGCCTCGATGATCGAGATTGTCGTGGCGGATCAAGGTGCCGCCTACCCGCTGCGCATCGATCCGACCTTGAGCGATGCCGATTGGGTGAGCCTGAACAACGACATCCTCGGTGTGAGAGGCAAGGTCTACTGCTTTGTGGATGACGGAGCGGGCAATCTTTACGCCGGGGGCCGTTTTACCCGCATCGGTGGCATCACCACCAATCACATTGCGCGCTGGGACGGCACCCGCTGGTGGCCAGTGGGCGGCGGGGTGGATGACGGGGAGTTTGGCTGGGTTGACTGCTTGGGGTTTGGAGGTGGGAATTTATATGCGGGAGGCAATTTCTCCTCGGCGGGTGGAGTGCCGGTGGATCGTATCGCTCGCTGGGATGGCACGACGTGGCATGCCTTGGGTTCGGGATTAACAGGCAGCCCGCAGGCAATCGCCGTCGATGGCTCAAATGTCTTCGTGGGAGGCTCTCTGACGCAGGCTGGAGGTGCCAGCGTTAACAGCATCGCCCGATGGGATGGCTTGGCTTGGTCAGCCGTCGGATCAGGCTGCAACGGTCAGGTCAATAGCTTGCTGTTCCACAATGGGTTGCTTTATGCCGGGGGCGCATTCACCTCCGCAGGAGGAATGGCAGCGAATCGTGTCGCTGCTTGGAATGGCACCACATGGAGCAGCCTTGGCATTGGACTGGCAGGAACGGTTAACCGTCTGCTGATGTTCCAGGGGGCTCTCGTGGCTGGAGGTGATAGTGGCGTGGAGAGCTGGAATGGGAGCGCTTGGAGCATATTGGACGCGCCAGCAGGCTCTGATCTGGCAACAGATGGAACGTCTCTCTATTTTGTTTCGACCTCTTATCAATTCCCGGAGGTTTACCGTTATATTCCTGGCGTTAGTTCAGAGGTGATTGGAACCTTGATCAACACCTTTGGTTTATCTGGCTATCCTGTTTTTGCTTCATTCCAAGGAGAGATCTATGTTTCTGGGGACGCCTTCAGGGAGGTGCATCGGTATGATGAGACGACCGGCATTACCACTCGCACCCAGGTGAACAATCTCGCCCGCTGGAATGGCGCTGAATGGAGTCCTGTCTCGAAGAACATCAACAACACCGTGGCATGCATGGCCTCGGAGAATGGTCAGGTGGTGATCGGTGGAAACTTCACGACAGCAGGTGGATCCAATGCGAGACGAGTCGCCCTCTGGAATGGAACCTCCTGGCAGGCACTTGGAATTGGGTTGGATAAGTCAGTCATCGCCATCGCCAAGCAAGGGGCCGATGTGTATGCCGCCGAGATCGTGGAGCAGTCCTATTTTTTTCAACAGGCCACCTGCCGTGTTCAGCATTGGAACGGCTCCTCCTGGCAGGTGCTGGGCGGTGTTTTCAACGATCGCATCCGGGCCATGCACTGGCACGGTGGAGCCCTTTACGTTGCTGGCAGCTTTGGTACTGTCGGCGAAAACGAGATTGGGATGATCGCGCGGTGGAGCGGCACGCAGTGGGAGCAAGTGGGGGCAGGTGTTCCCATCCTACTAGGTGCTCCTGCTCGATCCATGGTGTCATTGGGTGACGATCTGTATGTGGGAGGCTATGGGGTGGCGAAGTGGAACGGTCAGGCGTGGAGCATGATCACGGGTGAGCTTGATGGTGAGGTGTATTCGCTGGCCGTGCATGAAGGGCAGCTTCTTGCCGGTGGGGACTTCACCTCGATCGACGCTATCAACTTCAATGGTCTGGCTCGCTGGAATGGCACCCAGTGGTCCGCCTTCCCATTGTGGACGGGCAAGGATGTCATCGCCATGGCCGTCCATGGAGCTGAGTTGTATCTCGCCACCCAATTTCTGTCGGTCGGCCACACGGAATTTCCCCTTCAGCAGTGGAATGGCAGTGCCTGGAAATTCTCTGACATGGAGTTCTCGCAGCCGGGAGAATCGGTCAGCTTCAACGTCATCTCGTCCATGGCCGTAGCCAGCCCAGGAAAGCTCTGGGTGGGTGGATTCTTCGAACGAGTCTGGCGCGGAACTCATGACGTCCGGTCCCCTTACCTCATCCAGGCCAACATCCCCGGCAGCACGCTCAGCACGCAGGAAACCTGGCGGCAGACACATTTCGGCACCTTCAGCAATGCAGGCAACAACGCCGACTCGGCGGACTTCGATCTCGATGGCCTGCCCAATCTCATCGAGTATGCCTTTGGCCTGAATCCCACACAGGGCGTCTCGCGGGCGCTTCCGGTACCGCAGGTGAATGGCTCGAACTACGTCCTCAGCTTCACCCGGCCCGTGGGTGTCAGCGGCGTGACGTATGTTGCCGAATGGAGCGCCACGCTGGCTCCCGGCAGTTGGGTATCCATCCCGAACACCGGAACGGCTCCGCAGCACACCTTCAGCGTTCCTCTCAGTGGCAACAGCCAGGTCTTTGTGCGGCTGAAGGTCACCACGCCGTGATCAAGCGCTCCAATCACAAGCTCAAAACCTGACGGCTGCTGGGAGTGGTGAGCAGATAGCGGTGAATCAAGAGGCGGCTTACCTCATCCTTTCTCACCTTGTATTTCCGCAGCCTCTCGGGGCTTCGGTATAGATTCAGGTCATCCCCAAACATGCTCGCCAAAGGGCGGCATCTCGAAGCAACCATTCCCGCTTGTTTAGCGATGGTTCGAGGAACGCCAGCTCTCCATCCTCAGGACGATGGCACGCAGAGCTTCGTGAGCGGATTGAAACCGCTCGTCCATCAACCACGTTGAGACGACCTCCAACGAGACTCGATCCCTCGCGGCGAGGTCTGGCCCCTGAATGGTTATGGGTTGCGTGAGCAGGTTTTGGGAGACGGCGATGTTGGCGTTTGGGAAGACGCTGGCAAAGCCACGCAACTCCTCGGGGGTGCGCTTGGGATCGAGTAGGTAGGTCTCCACGGCTTGACGCTGGGCGTTGTCACGCACGTCCGCACGGGCGATCATGTTGGAGAGCATCAGGCCGCTTTGTGGGTGCTTTGAGGCATCCCGCGCCAACTCTGGCAGCACTTTGGCAGGTTCCGCCATGACGAGGCGGTCCAGCGTGAGGAAGCTGGCATGACGCACGGCCTTATCCTCACGCGTATCGCAGTTCGCGAGCAGCTCGGGGGCGAGGGCCGTGTTTCGCGTGTGAACGATCACATCAAAGGCCTCCAGGTAACCGGCGCTCGGTTTCTTCTGCCACTCCTGACGCCGCAAAAGCTCGGCAGACTTTGTTTTGAGCAGTGCTTCGTCTTTTCCGGCACGGGCCACGTTTCGCAGGCAGACGGCCCATTCATCAGGCGAGGAGCTGGTGCTCAGCAGATCACGCGAGAGAGCTGCGGAGGCCTCGGGATCGGTCAAAAAGAGGAGGTCGAGCAGGAAAATACGCCATGACGGCCACCCCGCGAGGTTTTGAGCCGAATCGAGGGTTAGATCGAGCTCCGTGGAAAAGTCCTCGCCGGAGGTCAGTTGGGCCAAAAGCCATTCACGGGCCTCTTTTGTGTCCAGCTGCCTTAACGCGGCCTTCAGCTCCGAAAACGAGTTTTTTGAGTCGAGAGCCGATCTGGCTGCTCGGACTTTCTGAGCACCGCTTTGTACACGCTGAGTAGGGGTGAGCTTCGTTGGCACCTCCTCCGTCGCTGGACGCGGCCACCACCACAGCAAAGCGATCAATGGCAGCAGAAGGATGAGAAAGACGAATCCGCGTTTTTTCATGATCGTGGGTGTTTCGGGCGGCTGGTGGGCTGCTTGGCGGATTTCCGTGCAGCGGCACGTAGGAGGCGGACGATGGACCGGTCATCCAGTGCATCAATGACAGAGGCGGAGGGGGCAGGTTTGAGCTTCATGATGGCATCGGTTGGGTGGTTGAAAAAAGCGGGACGGTTCACTGGCCGGCGGGATCGCGCCGCTCAAAGGCACGGGCGAGGCAGGCGAGCTCCTCGTCAATCTCATCCGGGTTGGAGATGGTCTGAAGCACTTCACGCCTCAAACGATCGCGGTAATCACCGAGAAAGCGGCTGAGGGCCACGCGCAGCGCCGCGCTCGTCATGTTCAGCGTGGCGGCGAGAGCATGCGTGGCTTCGCCCACCAGGCTGCCGCCTGCGAGCACGATGGGGCGTAGCGCACGATAGAGGGTGTGTTTGTCCTTTCGCTTGTAATCACCCTCCATCTCCGCTAGCACGCGGCGCAGCATTTCTTGCGCCCATTTGCGCTCAAATACCCGCTCCGGTGTGTCCTCATCAGTCAGTTTTTCCTTTTGGAAGCGGTCCTCATTCCGCGCCAGCTCCTGCTCGGCCTCCATGCTCACATTCAGCCGCTCCTTGGCATGATCGCGGTGCCAGTTGGCGAGAAAGCGGCTCATCGCCGTGGATAGAAAGCCGCGCAGTCGCCCATGTTCCTCATGCGCCGATTGCAGCGACTCATTGCGCAGCAGCTTCGCCAAAAAATCCTGCAAGGCATCTTGGGCGTCATGATGGGCCAGCCCACGTCGGCGAATGAAGCAGTAAAGTGGATAATGATACGCCGCGCACAGCTCCTCCAGCGCCGCTGTCGCCACAGTCTCATGCCGGCTGCGCAATCGGGAGATGAGGGTCCAGTCGGTGCTCGGGAAATGGCCAGGTGCGTTTGTGTTCATGGTTGGTTGGACGACGGATACCCGCACTGTTTCACCTCGCTACACGAGCTCACGAAAAACTTTTCATCTCACGGCCCCGTTACCCGGATGCGGTAGAATGCCGCGCCGCCCGTGCTGGATGGGTCGGTCAGGGTGATGGGGCCGTCCACACTGACAGGACCGTAGGAACTGAGGGTAAACCAGGCGGTCAGATTGGTGCTGCGCTCGAGGAAGTAGGTGCGTCCGGCTTTGCCGGCGGTGCTAAGCGTGAAGGTATCTCCGCTGCGGTTAGGGGCGGTGGCCTTGAGGAAGTCGCCGCCAAGGTTCGGATTCGTGCCTGCGGCGTATTCGGCAGCATTGTTGAAGCCATCGCCGTCGGGGTCCGCGTTGTCGGCGGCGTTGCCCGTGTTGGTCTTGATGCTGAAGTGCGCCTGACGCCAGCTTTCCTGAGGTGAGGCATAGGTGAAGGTCACGTTGTTGAGCTGACCAGCGGTGACGACGATGTTTTGCTGCGCCGGGGCATCGTAGCTGTTCACCGTGGTGAATTGCAGGATGTAGCTGCCAGGGGTGAGATTGCTGCGCTGAGATCCGCTGGCTCGATAGCCGGGCTCGGGTGACAAACGCCAGCCTGCACCCGCATTCCTGGCTCCAGCAGGCTCGATGGTCACTTTCAGAGCTCCGGCATTGGCATTGGCGATGGTGGTGTAGCTCGTGTGAGTGATGCCACCGCTGGTGTTATTGCTGCCGCCATTGCCGCTAATCTCGGCGCGGTTGAAGAGCTGGATCACGTCGCTGTCGAATGCGCGGACGATGGTCTGGTTGTTGCCGCCGAGGTAGATGGCGGCGGGATACCAATTCCCGTTTGTGTGCAGCACGCAGAGCGGACCTCCACTGTTACCGCCAGTGCTGCGGATCCCCTGAGTGCTGAAAGTGCGACCATAGGCTTCGGTGAAGTTCACGTTCGCCGCAGGTGTGGCATGCATAATCCCCTGAAAGGTTGCGCTGATTCCATCGACAGGGTAACCGACGAGCATCTTGTGCGCGGTGGAGAGCAGGTGCTCGTTTTGTGGCAGATCGCTGGCGAGGAAGCCGCTGAAGCCATCGCGTCCGGCGCTCTCATTGAAGTAAAGCGTGGCGACATCGAGGTTTTGAGATTCTGGTGTGGACTCACCGGGGCTGGCGTCAGCGAGGCGTTGTGACGAGTAGCCGTCGAAAAGGTAATAACCGCGCGGGGTGAGCGGACGTGGCTCATGTTCGCCCGCATGACGCTGGTGCAGCCACTGGAGTCCCTGCGCGGTGGAGAGCGTGCCGTCATCCCACACCACATGCGCGGCGGTGACGACGACGCGAGGTTTGACGACGAAGCCGGTGCTGCTGCCCGCGTGGCTGCGGATCTGGCCGACATGAGCAAAGGGCTTTGTGGTGTCGGTGGAGACGCTGGCAAAGGTCAGCGGTGCGGGTGGCGTGCCTGTGGAGGTGTCCGCCAAGAAGTAGGTGATCGTCGGCAGGGCGGTCTGACCATCGCTGATGATCACGGTGGCATTCGGGGGAGTGGCGCGGCCGGTAACAGGCCTGCACTCGATCAGGTAACTGCCGGGCACGAGGCCGCTATGAGTGTCTCCACTGTCCCGCCAGACGGTTTCGCCCAAAAGACGCCACTGGGCGCGGTCCGGATCGGTCGAGGTGGTGATCCCCACCGGCTTCAAGGTGACGCTCACGCCGCCGCTGCCGCTGATGCTGGTGTCAAAGTAATCGCGGGTGATCGTGGTGTCAGAGGCAGCAATGATTTCACCCGGTGGATGAATTTTCCCGGGCACGGGACGAAACTCGATCTCGCGATCCCACGCCGTCAAACCGGTCGCGGTGGAGCCGCTCGCACGCCAGTCCTGCTCCCCAACAAAGCGCCAGCCGGTGAGAAGCCCCACCGGCGTGAGATGAACGGTGAGCTCTCCCGCTGTGGAAGGCGCCGCCGCTGGAAACTGCCGAAGCAGACCGGAGAGCTGTGAAACCTGAAACGACGCGGTGAGTCCCACCGTCGTGCCGCCGCTGCTCACCGCGCGGAGGCGGTAGTAGTAGGTCGTGCCCTGGGCCAGATTCGTCAGCGTGGCAGTCACGTTCTCTACCGTATCACTGCTCAGCACGGCAGGCACGCCGCTGACGCTGGAGGGAAAGGTGCTGCCGTCCGTGCCATAGTCGAAAAAGATCTGCGTGGCGGCATTCCTCGCCCGCACCGTGCCACCGAGCTGCACACTCGTCGTCGTGAGGGGCGTGCTGGAGCCGGTGACGACCTCCGGCGGGGGGAAAGCAGTCGTGAAAGTCGAGACGGTGCCGCTGGTGGTGCCGAGACTATTTTCCGCGACGAGTCGGTAATGATAGAGCGTGCCGGGGAGCAGGTTTTCGAGGGAGACGAGAGCCAACTGCACTGTGCTGGTATTGCCGGCGGGCGTATTCACCGTTTGGCTGCCGAGCGCAGGTGTGGTGCCGTATTCGCAGCGCAGCGTGGTTGGGCCGCCATGGGGATTCACCGTGCCAAAGACGAGCACCAGTTGGAGCGACATATTCACCGCGCCGCCGGAGGTGAGACTCGGTGGCGCGGTTGGCGTGATGCCACTCACGGGCACAAAGCTCACATTCGTCCCGGGTGCGGTGCCGCCGGAGTTGCTTGCCACCAGGCGGTAGTGGTAGGTCACGCCGCTGCTCAGGCCGCTCACTGGCGCGGAGACGCTCATCTCCGTCGTGCCAGCCGGGACGATCTGATCGGGTGTACGGGAGCCATACGCGGGGCTATTTCCATATTCGAACCACACGGTCGTTTCTCGGTTTTTGGTCACGACTCTTCCAGCCAGCATGGCGCTGGAGAGAGTGATGGCACTTGGATTCGCCGCGATGACTTCTGGCGGATCAGGTGATGTGCTGAAAAAGATGACGCTGCTCGTGTTCGTGCCAGCCGCGTTCGTGGAGGCCACACGACACTGATACGTCGTGTTTGGCAGCAGGCCGGTGGCAGTTGCCGTCACACTCACCGCATTCGTGCCGGTCAGCGGACTCGGCGCGGCGGCAATGCTCGTCCAGGTGCTGCCATCGACGCTGATTCGAAAGGTGTTTGTCGCGGAGTAGCCGTTGGGATTCACCAATCCGTTTAGCTTCGCACTGTCTTTGCCGACCTCCGTTGCTGCCAGCGCCGTGACCACCGGTGCCTGGGCCGTGATCGTGACGGTAAACACCCCATCGTCCGTGCGATTCGTGCCCTCGGCATTCGTGGCGACGAGACGGTAGTGATACAGCGTGCCCACCGAGAGTGCAGGCAGCACCGCGCTCACGCTCTGCGTGGTGGAGCCGTCATTCGGGCTCAAGTTCACGCTGGCGCTGCTGCCATAGTTGGTTGTCGTGCCGTATTCAAACACGGCTGTCGTCGTCAGCCCGCGCGGGTTCACATAGCCGTTCAACGTCATGTCCACCGTCGAAAAGCCCGTCGGAAGCCCCAGCACGACCTCCGGACCCCTCAGCGGCACCATCTGCGCGATGTAGCCCTGCGCCGAAACCACGCCCGAGACGCTGGAAAGGCCTGCCACGCCTCCTAAGGCCATCTCATGGCCGTAAACGCCCCCGGCTGCACTTCCACCCGCCAGCCCGACCGCCTCATTCTGCACCTCATACGGTCCGCCGCTGCGCACGGCCGCCTGCGCGGAGAGCGCGGAGAGCGAAAGCAGCATCAGAAACGCTCGATTCAGCCGCAGAGGGGCAAAGAGGCCGGGAAGGCAGAGAATTTGAAAAAAATGTGCCCGCTCTGCACCTCTGCCTCTCTGCGGCCAAAATGAAGGCCACAGCGCTTCCTCCCGGTGTGATTCACCGTTTTTGCAGTCTCGAGCCCTCAGGCCCGCTCTGGGCAAAAAGTGAGGCATGCGGGTTAAAGATTCGCTTCGCTGCTGGAACCGCGGGAAAGGGCTTCTTCGAGCTTTTTGAGCCGTTCTTCGAGTTCGCGCTCGCGCTGCGTGTGCGTTGCGTCGCGGGCTTCGAGGTCCTGAAGCTGCTTTTTCATCGCCTCGACCTCCGCATCGCGTTTTTCAGCCCGATGGTGGTCCTTGAGGAACTCGTTGAGCAGCATGGCATTCACCTGCTCGTAGCGAACCGACTGGATGGCGCCGTTCTCATCCCGCACGACCAGCAGCGGGTCAATCTCCGCCACCTCCTCCGCGATCAGGCCAAACTGCGGCAATTGATTCGGGTCCAGCTCCGTCTTGTAACGGAAAGACACCGGCCGCAGCCGCAAAATCGCCTCACTGGCCTCGGCCATGTCCGCGATCTGTTCCTTGAATCGTCGAGATGAAGTTGTTGTGCCGAGTTGCCCCGACGAATTGACAAACACCTGCGCCCCACCGCTGCTCGTCACGCCCGAGATGCCCGCGATGAAGGCTCGCGATTGTCTTCCAACTGTGCCGATTCGTATTGTGTCAGATTCGACAGCGACTCCCTCGTTGCCAATCAGGATGTTATAGCTGCCAGTGGTGAGGAGTTGTCCTGCGTTGTATCCAATGCCGATGTTTCCGCCCCCTGTGTTTGTGGAATCCAAGGCGTTCAGGCCAACGGCTGTGTTGCCGCCGCCAATGGTATTGGCATACAAGGCTTGGTGCCCAATCGCGACATTGTCAGAAGCGGTGGTGCTCTGGTTGAATGCCTGGAAGCCAAATGCCGTGTTCTTGGCACCTGTCGTGTTGGATCTCATTGCTTGCAGGCCCGTGGCTGTATTGCTGGCTCCCGTCGAATTATCCCTGAGGCTTTCAGTGCCCACTGCTGTATTATTGACTCCTGTTGTATTAAATCGGAGGGCGTCGCGACCGACTGCCGTGCCGCCACCAGCTATGGTGTTAGCTTCCAGCGCACCTGTGCCAACAGCCGTGTTGTCGGAAGCGGTTGTGTTGGCTGCGAGTGCGTTTTTACCGATGGCTGTATTGTTCCCGCCTGTTGTGTTGGCTTGCAGTGCCTGATGCCCGAGCGCTGCGTTGTAGGTTCCCGTGGTATTGACTCGCAGTGCATAAAGACCCACGGCGGTGCTTCCACCAACCGTATTCGCATTGAGCGCCTGGACACCCACGGCCACGCTGCCCGCACCCGACTGGTTGGAGGACAAAGCGTCATATCCGATGGCGACGTTGTTGGTGCCAGTGGTGTTCGCAAATAGCGCGATGGTGCCCAAGGCGGTGTTATTGGACCCTTGATTGGTGCGGAGAGCCCCTTATCCGACGGCGGTGTTGTTAATCGCCGACGCATTCGAGTACAACGCCTCATGGCCGACCGCCGTATTGTTGTCTGCATTGTTAGTGAAAAGTGCCCCCATCCCTACCGCCGTATTCGAGCCACCGGTGGTATTGCTGTTCATCGCCCAGCGGCCGATGGCGACGTTGCTCGCTCCGGTGGTGTTGAGTTCGAGCGCGTAGGAGCCGACCGCGGTGTTGTAGTTGCCGGTGTTGTTGGTGTATAGGGCGCGGAGGCCAACAGCCACGTTTTGAATGGCGGTGGTATTTGAATACAGAGCTGTTTGTCCGATTGCGACGTTGGAAATCCCCGTGGTGTTTGAATAGAGCGCCTGAGTGCCAATGGCTGTGTTTGGAGTGCCTGAAGTGTTGTTAAATAGCGCTTGATTGCCGACGGCCACATTGTTGGCCGCCGTATTGTAGTAGAGAGCCTGATTGCCGACTGCCGTGTTCGACGTGCCCGTGGAATTGAAATAAAGTGTCAAACGTCCAAAGGCCGAGTTGCCATCGCCCGTGGTGTTTGCATAAAGCGCCCCCTCACCAAACGCGACGTTGCTGGTGCCGGTGGTGTTGTTTTCGAGGCTGCCGCTGCCGAAGGCGGAGTTGTAGCTGGCGGTGTTTTTATTCAGCGCATAAAGTCCCACTGCCGTGTTATGAACGCTTGTGGTGTTCAGTTTTAGTGTGCCGTAACCCAGTGCTGTATTTGCTTCACCGGTCGTGTTGGACAAGAGGGCAGAATGCCCCAGCGCCGTATTGAAACGTCCGCTTGTGTTGGCAGGCATGGCTTGAAAGCCAACCCCGGTGTTACCGATGCCTGTGAGCGTGAAATTCCCCGCGCCGTTACCAAGGAAGAGACTGCCCGTGCCGTATGTGTGCAGCAGCGAGTTTCCGCTCTGCGAAATCGCCCCCACAGCGGGGCTAGAGGTCGTGGGCAGGCTCAATCCGCCGCTCAAAGTGGCCGTTCCGCCCAAGGTGAGGCCGCTGGCGAGCTTCGTGCTCGTAATCGCGCCATCGGCGACGCCTGCGGCCATGAAGGCGTAGCCGGTGCTGGCCAGGCGCTGGTCCGGGGAGAGCAGGTTCCAGCCGTTTGTGCCGTCGTTGAACCACACGCGCAGGCGCACGTCCGGGTTCGTGAACACGCTGGCCGGGACGGTCGTCATGTTGGTCAGCGTGGTCTCGCCGAGCAGCACGGAATAGACGCCGTTGCTCACGGGGATCGACACGGCCGCGGTGGGCTCCGACCCGGCGGTGCTGGTGCCGTCATTGCTCCAGAAGCTCGTGGAGCCGTTCGTGTTCACGAGGGCAAACTTGAACTGCCCCGTACCGGTGAAGCCGGTGCCGTTCACCGTGACACGCCCTTGATAGGTCAGCATGCCTGGAGCCTGGGCCAGGAGCGATGCAGTGCAGATCCAGCCAACGAGGAGAAGAAGCGTCGTTTTCATGAGTCGGAAAGTGGCAATGGGGCGAGTGTTTGCAGCCGGATACCCGGCTTGTCACGGCCCCGTTACCACAATCCGGTAAAAAGCCGCGTCACTTGGCATCGCCAGATCTTCCATCGTCACCGCTGCATCATTGGCGAGCGGCCCCTGCGAGGTCACATTCGTCCAAGAGGTGAGGTTGGTGCTGCGCTGGAGCGTGTAGGTGCGACCCGTCTTGCCCGCCGTGCTCACACTGAAGGTGGATGCCGTTCGCTGACTTTCGGTGACCTTGAAGAAATCGCCGTTGAACGTCGGGTTGGTTCCGGCGGCATATTCCTGGGCATTGGTGAAACCATCGCCATCCGGATCGGCGCTGTCCGAGGCATTGCCGGTATTGGCTGTCGTGCCGAAAAAGGTCTGCCGCCAGGTTTCCTGTGGGGTCTGGCTGGCCTGGTAGGTGATGGAGTAGGTTTGCGTCGAAGCCGCCACGACGGTGACCGATTGCGTTGCTGGAGTCTGATACCCGGCGAGCGGTGTGAACTCGATGGAGAAGGTGCCCGGCGTGAGTCCGGCACGAGAGATGCCACTGGGGGTGAAGGCCTTGGTGGAGCCCACGGGACGCCATCCGGTGCCTGCGGGTGTGATGTTGACGCGTAACGCACCTGTGCTGGCGGTGCCGCCCGACGTGTAGCCGGTATGCGTAATTCCGCCGCCAGTGTAGCCCTGGTCGTCGATGCCGCTTTGCTGGGCGGTGTCGAAAAGCTGGATCACCGTGCTGTCGATCGCCCGCACAATGCTCTGGGTAGCCCCACCGAGGTAAATGGCCGCGGGATACCAGTTTCCGTTCGTATGCTGCACGCACAGGGGGCCGCCACTGTTGCCACCGGTGCTGCGGATGCCTGTGGTGGCAAAGACGCGATCTGTGAGGCCGCTAAAGCTCAAGTTCGCTGCTGGTGTGGCATGCAGTCGGCCTTGATCCAGCGTGGCAATGCCATCCACGGGATAGCCGACGAGCATCTTTTGAGCACTGGAAATGAGGAACTCGTTGTTGGTCAGATCGCTCGCCAGAAAGCCTGCGAAGCCGTTTCGAGCGGCATCAGTGTCATGGATGAAGTAAAGCGCCGCGACATCCTTCTGTCGCGAGGCCAGCGAGAACGATCCAGGCGTCTCCGTGGCACGTTGCGTGGCATAACCGTCGATCAAATAGTAACCACGAGGCGTGACCGGCAGCGGCTCGTGACCTCCCGCATCTTCCTGCGGCAGCCATTGCAGTCCCTGCACCGAGGACTGCGATCCCTCGTCAAAGACCACGTGCGCCGCCGTGGCCACGACACGCGATTTCACCGCGAAACCGGTGCCGACGCCTGAGTTGCTGCGGATCTGACCCACGTAGCCGTAAGGCTTCGTGCTGTCCGTGGAGACGGTGCTGAAGCTCACCACCGCCGGAGGTGTGCCCGTTGGGCTGAAGGCGTCCGCATAGACGATCGTGGGATTCACGGTCTGTCCGCTGCTGACGGCGATGTTCACCAGCACCGGCGTGGAGTAGCCGGAGACGGCTTTGCACTCCACGAGGTAGCTGCCCGCAGGAAGAGATGATGCGGTCGTCGCGCTGTCACGCCACGTCGTTTCGCCGAGAAGCCGCCACTGGCCGCGATCCGCCACGTTGGAGGCCTGTGCCAGCGTGTCTGGCTTCAGCACGACGAGGATGCCGCCCGTGCCGGCTGAAGGCGTGGCATAGTATTCGTAATCAGCGACCTGTCCTGCGGACGTCACGTTCACGGTGTCGGTGCCCGGTTGGAGATAGCCCGGCACCGGGCGGAACTCGATCACACGCGATCCATGCACCAAACCGGTCGCTGTGTCGCCGCTGGCACGCCAGCGATGCTCGCCGACGAAGCGCCAGCCGCTGAGCAATCCAGTGGGAGCTAGCGAGACGGTCAGACTGCCATTGGAGGCCAGTGGTGCATTCGGGAACTGCTGCGTGAGGCCGGAGATGATCGCGGGCTGGAAGGTCAAAACGCTGCCCGTGGTCGTGCCACCCGCACTGACGGCCTTCACCCGATAATGGTAGGTGGTAAACTGCGCCAAATTCGCCAGATCGACGCTCACGTCCGTCAAAGCGCTGCCCGTGACGGGCGATGGCGTTGCCGTGAGCGAGTTCGGGAAGTTCACCCCGTCCGTGCCCCACTCAAAGGTAACCACCGCACTGCCGTTTTGCGCATTCACCTTCCCGTTCAGCCGTGCGCTCGTGGTGCTCAGAGCTGCCGCCGCATGCGTCTCGACCTCCGGCGGCAGCGGCAGGGTGGTGAAGGTGGCATCGGCTCCTTGAGTGGTCCCGGCACTGTTTTGGGCAACAAGGCGGTAGTGATACGTCGTCGCCGGACTGAGTGACGTGACGGGCAGAGAAACAGGTTGCGGCGAAGTGACCGCGCCGAGGCCAGCCACGCTCGTGATGCCCGTGTAACTGGTGGTGAGGCCATATTCAAACCAGGCATTGGTGAGAGCCCCATTCGGATTCACAGTACCCTTGAGCGCCGCCCCAGTGGTAGTGATTGGATCAGGAGTGAGCAGGCTCAGAGTTGCGGCCGAGATCGAAGTCGTCGTGAAGACCAGATCGTCCCCGGAGGCCGTTCCAGCCGCGTTCTGTGCCACGAGGCGGAAGTGATACGTCGTGCCGAGCGTCAGGCCGCTCACAGGCGCGGAGACGTTCACGTTGCTGCTGCCTGCGGCGATGTTTTGCGGCGCGGTGGTGTTCCCGTACTGGTCCGTGAGGCCAAACTCAAAGTAGATCGTCGTCTCGCGGTTGTTCGGATTCACCGTGCCTGGCAGGATGGCGGTGGTGTTGGATATGTTGTTGACGTTCACACTGCCGGTGGTGGCAAAAGGCGGATCAGGCAATGTTGTGAAGGTCAGATCATTGCCCTGCACACTGCCGCCGCCGTTCGTGGCGATGACTCGGTAATGATAGGTCGTGTTAGGTTGCAGGCCGGTGAGGTTTTGCGTGACGTTCACGGAGCTGCTGCCGCTGCCGATATTTGTCTGAAGCGTCGTTTGCGTTCCATAGCTGGACGTCAGACCATATTCGAAGCGGGCATCCGTGGCGAGGCTGTTCGGATTCACGAGCGCGTGCAGTGTGGCGGTGGTTTTGTCCACCAGCGTAGCTGGATTGGTGCTCGCCACTGGCGGGCCTCCGGGAAGCGTGAGCGGCTTCGCGATCAGGCTGATGTTATGCAAAGCACCGGTGCCGGAATACACCCGCATCACTTTTTCACCCGCTTGAAGGGACGTTGTGCTGACAGCGACTGGATTCGCGACATTGCTCGGTGTGGCTCCGTGGCCGAGCTGACCGGAGCTTCCGAGGCCCCACGCGGCCAGCGTGCCATCATCCAGCAGGGCGACGTGATGCTGGCGGCCCGCAGCGAGGAAAACGGGCACGCGTCCGGACATCGCACCCGTGAGCGGCATGGCCAGCGGCACGAGGCTGTAAGGCGTGGCGGTGCTTATACCGAGCTGCGCGTTGTTGTTTCGTCCCCAAGCGGCCAGTGTGCCGTCTGCGGCCATCCACACGCTGTGGAACTGCCCGCCAAATTGCTGCACTGGCGTTTTCCCGGAGAGCACACCACTCGTGTCTGTCAAAACAGGCACGAGGCTGGCGGTGGGTGTGCCATCACCGATCATACCGTAGGAATTGTCTCCCCATGCCGCCTGAGTACCGTCTGTGCAGGTCACCAAGCTATGGAAGTAACCCGCCGCGATGCGCAGCACCTGCTTCCCTGTCAGCACACCACTATTCACGAGTAGCGGCACCTGGCTGCCCACCAGGCTATTGTTGCCGAGCTGACCATTCGAATTGCTCCCCCAGGCATACAGCGCCCCATCCGAACCACGCGCCAGCCCATGAGCGCTGCCCGCAACGATGCCGATGATGATTTTTCCACTCAAAACACCACTCGTGTCCACCAGCACCGGCACATTGCTGCTGGTGCTGCTGTTATTGCCCAGTTGGCCATCAGTGTTCAGTCCCCAGGCAGCCACGGTGCCGTCGCTGCACAGTGCGAGGCTGAAATCATTGCCAGCAGCGATGGCGATGGGGGTTTTGCCCAGCAGCACGCCGCTCATATTTACCAGCACCGGCACATTGCTGTGCGCAGTGGGCGATGCACCATTGCCGAGTTGGCCGGCGCTGTTGTTTCCCCAGGCCGCGAGCGTGCCATCACTGCACAGCACGAGGCTGTGACGCAAACCGCACGCAGCCGCCACCAACCGTTTCCCGCTAAGCACACCGTTCACATTCACGGACACCGGCAGGCTGCTATTCGTGCTCGATCCATTGCCGAGCGAGCCGTTGGTATTCGCGCCCCAAGCTAGCAGGCGCGTTCCAGCCCATTGCAACACAAGGTCATTGCCATCTCCGCCAAAGTAGTTCGCCACGAAGGAGTAGAAGGTGCCATTGTACTCAAGATCCACATCCTGCCCTTGG
The DNA here is from genome assembly GCA_943373155.1 of Akkermansia muciniphila. Classification (GTDB taxonomy): domain Bacteria; phylum Verrucomicrobiota; class Verrucomicrobiia; order Verrucomicrobiales; family Verrucomicrobiaceae; genus Prosthecobacter. Next base: position 111,301 of record CALSBJ010000007.1, read on the forward strand.
GCGAGCTGTCCGTACTCCGCACTGTCGAAGATGCCGTCGATGAATCCCATGCTATTGTTTCGCAGCACCATCAGCGTAGTTCCCGCAGGTGGCGCAAAGCCGAGGTTGAAGATGATCTCCTTGCCCCCGGCATCGAAATTGACCGCCTCAGCCGGAATCTCCGCGCCAGTGAGCCACGTCGCAATCAGTTCGGGGTCGCCGGTGCCTGTCAGCTTGGTGTTGAATGGATCGGTGCTGTTTGTGACGAGCAAAACAGCCTCTTTCGCTCCAAAGCTCGTCGGTCCGAAGGTCACCACGACCTGAGTCGCCTCACCAGGAGCCAACGAGGCAGCAGGTTGTATGGTGACCGCATAATGCGCCACACCCGTGCCGCTCAGCGAAGCAGAGAGGCCGCT
>CALSBJ010000008.1:0-111129 GCA_943373155.1 Akkermansia muciniphila
ACGCCGTAGCACCAGAGATTGAGGAAGAAGGGGCCGCCTTTGCTTTCGCGGATGAATTTCGCCGCCTCCGCCGCCTGACGATCGACGATGTATTCGCCCGCCGGGCCGTCGGTGATCGTGCCGACCCTGTTTTTGCCGCCGGGCTTTCCTTCAGGCACGACGCCGTAAGGTGAAAAATACTCGCCGGGCGGGCCGGGATCAGGGTGGCAGTGAAAGGCCACGTCAAAGCCCTGCTGCTCCGGCCAGTGCGGCTGCGTGAGGCCGAGGTGCCACTTCCCGATGTGCGCGGTGCGGTAGCCGTTTTGCTTCAAAGCCTCCGCCAGCGTGATTTGCGAAGGTTCGAGGTAGTTTTTGCTCTCCGGCAGGAGCATCGGCGCATTCGGCGGGGCTTCCGCAGGCAAAAAGGCATGTCCTTCCTTCTGGGGCGGCGTGTGCCCGGTGGCACTGGTGATGCCATGCCGTGCGGTGTATTGCCCGGTGAGGATCGAGGCCCGCGTCGGCGAGCACAGCGGCTGTGAGTAGGCATTCGTGAAACGCATCGCCCGCGTGGCAAAGCGGTCGATGTTCGGCGTCTCGTAGTATTTGGAGCCATACACGCCGCTGTCCATCCAGCCCATGTCATCGACGAGGAAGAGGATGACGTTCGGCTGCGAGGCGGCGGAGAGCGAAGAACAAAGGGCGAAGAGCAGGAGCGTGGCGCGGATCATGGCGACGCGGGGAACGATGCAATCACGAAGCGAATTGCCTCGAAAGTGTAATACAGGCTTGTTGGATGCCTTGTCGTGCCAACAACAATGGTCGGGCCGGCGAGATTCGAACTCACGACCTCTTGCACCCCATGCAAGCGTTCTACCAGGCTGAACTACGGCCCGACCTTGTTGGCGTCGCGTCGATCATTTTGAGGCGATCTTGGCGGCGAGGGGGGCGATTCTGGCGGTTTGCGGCCGGTTTGCAACCGCGATGTTTCTCGCGGCGAAAATTCACCGGGCGGAGGCGGCTCGCAGGCTGACGGTGATGCCTTCGCGGAGTGAGGCGGGCAGCGGACCGGTGGCGGTGGTATCCGGCACGGCATCGGTGACGGTGAAAAGTTCGTGCAGCGTCTTCACCACGTTGGCCGAACCGGCGGCGAGGTGGGCGTGGCGCGGATTTTCTGCGGCGGAGGGTGTGCCCACGGCATGTAGGGTGAGACTGGGCACATCGAAGGCTCGTGCGAGGTGTGAGGCGGCACCATCCACGCTCAGCACCAGGCGGGCACGCGAGAGCAGGTGGAGAAATTCCGGCACCATCGTCATGCCGGAGACATCTTCGACGGTGACGCCGAGTTCCTTGGCCTGCTGGGCGATGCGGGCGCAGTGCTCGTAATGCCATGGATCCATGCCGCCGGTGATGAGGATGCGTTTGAGGCCGAAATCATGCGCGACCCGCAGCAGGGTGGCCCATTGCCCCGGCTCGCAGGCCTTCGTGGCGGAGGTGGTGACGGGATGGAGCAGCAGGAAGGGCTCCGCCGGGCAAAGGCCCTCACGGGTCCAGTCCTCCGGCGGTCGCTCGAGCACGGGCGGCTCGTAGCCGGTGGCGATCTCCGCCAAGGTGGCAGCCCACAGCCAGCGGGCGAGATCACGCCGACCTGGCGCGATGACATCCAATCGCGAATAAATGGCGCGGTGGGTGCGGCTGACCCAGCCCGCCTCAGGCACGAGCAGTGTCTTTTCCCGGCAGAAGGTGAAGGCGGCGGCGCGGGTGGTGCGCCCACCTGGATCGAAGGCGCGGAGGCTGTCTGGCATCCAGCGGCGCTTTCCAGTGGCGAACTGCGTGTGCGGCATGAGGTCGATGAGCGGACGCCACTGCGGCGGGCACAGGAGATGCACTCGCTCGCCGGTGAAGAGCGCGATTTTTCGCAGCACGGGCTCCAGCAGCACCGTGTCGCCGAGTTGTTTATGAAGAATGACCAGCTCGCCCATGAAGACGGAAAATCTCAGCGCCTCCGCCAGAATGCGCAACCTCCATCACGCATTTCGCAGCGCTTGCATGAGCGCATCGAGCTCCTCGCGGACATCACCGGCGTCGCTCACGGTCTGGGCAATCTCTGCCTTCACGGCCTCGCGGAAGCGCTTTCGCAGCCGGTGAATGGCCACTTTGACGGCTTCGAGGCTCAAACGGAGCTTTTCGGCCGCGACCGCCTGTGGAGTCGCATCGGCGTCCACGGTCAGCCAGGGCTTCAAGGCTTCAAAATGGGCCGTTTTGCCCTCGTCACGCATCTCGGCCTCCATCCGGCCCAAACTCCTCGCCAGCACCGTCAGCGCCCACTGGCGGTCAAACTCGGCATCCGGCAAACCAGCAGCCGCGTCGGCCATTTCATCATCCATCTCGGCATGGTCGAGGCCGCCGCCACGCTTCGCTGCGATGGCTTTGTCCCGCTGATCGGCGGCGAAGTGCTTCAACGCCCCGAGCAGGTAACTGCGAAAGCGGCCACGCTCCGGCTGTGCACCTTCGATGGCACCTCCCGCGAGCAGTTTGGCAAAAAAGTCATGCGCGAGTTCCCGCGCCGCATCTTCCTCACGCCCTTCCCGCCGAAGAAACGCCACCACCGGCGCATAGTAGGCTTCACACAGCTCACTGAGCGCCGCCGAGGCGTGCGTGTCACTGCCACGTGAGCGTGAAACGAGCGTCCAGCGGGTGTCGTGGAAGGAGGAAGTCATGCTTTGACAGAAAAGACGCGATGAAGAACACTTTCACCATGAGAACCGCCACCGCCCATGATCTGCTGACCCGTCTGCCCACGATACTCGCTTGGCTGGAGGAGGGGGAGGAGGTCGTCGTGAAGCCGAAGGCGGTCAAACCTGCCGCCGTGGAGGCGAAGGTGGATTGGAGTCAGAGTGCGGCATTTCAAAGAGACCGCACCGGAGAGCCTGTCCTGTTCCAGCAGGACCTGGATGAACTGTATGAAGAGATGGGTAGCCGTTATTGAAGCTCTCCAATGGTCTTTGCCGACACCAGTTTCTTGATTTCGCTTTACGGGCAGGACGTGAACACGTCTGCAGCCAATCAACATGCCTCCACACACTCCGGCCCGGTTCTTGTGAGCGACGTCAATGAGTTCGAATTTGCCAATGCGCTGAGACTTCTGGTCTTTCGTGGGAAAATCACTCCGGCTTCGCTTCAGGCACAGATGCGGGCCTATGAGGCCGACTCGACGGCTGGAAAAATCTTGTTTCGCGCCACCAAGAGCAGCGATGTCTTCATCAAGGCTGAAACCCTCTCCGCCGCTCATACCGTGACCGCAGGCCATCGCGCCTACGACATCCTGCAAGTCGCCGCCGCAGTGCTGGTAGGTGCCACGGAGTTTTGGAGCTTCGATGGGAAGCAGCGGGCGCTGGCGCTGGCCGAAGGCTTGAAGGTGGGACCGTGAGGTCATTCGGGGATGATGATCTGGTCTCCCGCATTGAGCAGGACGTTCAACACACTTTCTGGCGACTCTTTTGGAATCTCCATGAGAGTCATCACATCTTTGCGCATGAGTTTCAGCCGTTTGACATTTGCCATTGGTGTCACACCGCCAGCTGACTTGAAAGCGTCTCCTACCGTCATGCCTGCATACCAAGAGATTGCTCCAGGTTTCGCAGCGCCGCCGATTACATAAACGACCAGATTGGGGCTCTCCTGCACTGATGTCACATCCGGCGTGAAGTGCGAAAACAGCAGCTTTCCGATCACCTTGTCCCACTTCACGAAGAAGGTTTCGTTCTTTGGGCCGCGACGCAGCACGAGACCATCCGGTTCGCGGCGCTCGACGCGGCCAATCCAGGCATGATGGTTGTCATGTTCATAGACGACGAGGTTGTTCGTCGAGAAACCGTTGTCGATCTTCGAGGCGATCCAGTGGCTGCCCTTCGTCACGCCTGTCTCCGCGCCACCGGCAACACGGTAGGGTGCAAAGATGAAGGTTTTGATGAAGACGGCGACGATGACCGCCACCACGACGTTTCCGAGCGTCCGCATGAGCAGCGAAGGTCGCGTGACCGGACCTTTCACGGGATGATGGCGCAGCCAGGACCAGCACGAGATGGCGGCGGCCACCACCGCTGTGATGACGAGCGCCAGCGCTGCCCATGGATAGTCATCTTGATGTCGCGGGAGCTGGAAGAAGCCAACGACGCCCGCCGCGATGATCGCGAGCGACCACTCGAAGAGCTTTCGACCTGCGTGGCCGTTCGCGTCATACCAGTGATCATCGGAAATCATCGTGGAAGACAGCCGCAGGCCGTAAAGCGAGTTCATCGGCACGAGGCGCATCCACAGCGGCAGCGCAGCCAAAAACATGACCACGCCGGAAGTCGTGACCAGCACGGGAATGAGGTGCTGCGTGAGGCTCGCTCCCGGCACGCTGACCACACGATAGACCATCCACCAAAACAGCACGCACACCGCGGAAAGCGCTGGCAGCAGCCAGAAGATGCTGGGTGCTTTTTTCTCCGGGGCATCCTCTCCCGCCTCGATGGAGGCCTGCATGCGTGCCCAGTAATGAACCATCCAGGTCAGGCCGCTGAGCGGGAGCCAGATCAATCCCATGATCACACTCAGCACCGTGATGTAAGACGAGAGCGAGTCCAGCCGGTTCGTGAGCGGTGGCATAAACTGTAAATTTCTCACCACATGCGTGGCTGTGACATGCCCACCGTAACCCTGGTGCGCGAGGACCTCCCCACCCACGGCATACCAGCCCACGGCCACTCCACCACAGGCATGATAGCCCAGCGCGAGTCCGCCAATGGCCAGCGAGCCGATGCTCATGCCCCCCAGCGCAAAAAGCAGCCCTAGCGCCAGCCCGCCGAAGGAGATCAAACCGAATGCCCCGCCGCCAAACGCCACCACACCCACGGCCAATCCGCCGAACGCGAAAAAGCCGTGCGCGATGCCGCCAAACGCAAACACGCCACGCGCACGGTCGCCAAAAGCAAAGAAGCCATGCGCGGTCCGCACCTTGCCCGTCGCCGGATCGCGACCGTGCACGATGTGCAGCAGCGGCAGGCCGCATAGCTGGCGCTTGGACTTGTATTCAAAAGGCTCGCTCGGATTCCAGCTTCGGCATGGTTTGGAGACTCCAGCGCCTTCGACCTGCGTTTTGAATTCATCCACGCTCTGCTGGCGACGCGTGCGCTCCTTCTCCAGCGCCCGAAACACGATCTCATCGATGTTTCCGCCCACGCTCGAAAGCTCCGACGGCGCGGCGAAACGGCCGAGAGGCAGTTCGCCGGTCAACATCTCGTAAAAGACCACGCCGAGGCTGTAGATATCCGCGCGATGATCGACGCTGGAAGGCTGCTCGATCTGCTCCGGGGCCATGTAAGGCGCGGTGCCGAGCTTGGCGCCGCTTTGCGTCAGCAGCATGTCGCCGCCTTTTTCATCGAGGATCTTCGCGATGCCGAAATCGGCGATCTTCACCCGGCCGGTGGTATCGAGCAGGATGTTCTCCGGTTTGATGTCGCGATGCAAAACGCCCTGCGTGTGGGCGAATTGAAGCGCATCGCAGATGGCCGGGATGATCTTGAGTGCCTGATCCGGCGTGAAACGCCCTGCCCGCATGGCCTGGCGGAGGTTCACGCCATCGACGAACTCCATCACAAGGTAGGCAAAGCCCCCGCTCTCACCAAAATCATGCACCGCGACGATGCTCGGATGGCTGAGGCGGGCGAGCACACGGCCTTCGCGGTTGAAACGCTCCGCAAAGCCCGGCGTGGCCGCGAGGGACTTGGGCAGCACTTTGAGGGCGACAACGCGGTCGAGCTTGGGCTGCCGTGCTTTGAAAACCGCGCTCATGCCGCCGTGGCCGATGAGGCCGAGGATTTCGAGGTCGGGAAACGCGGTGGCGATTTCTTCGAGCGAAGGCAAATCCGCCCGCTGAAGCGGAAGTGTGTCCGCGTCGCCATCGGTCGGCATCGCGGCGGCGGCCATGAGACCGGCGGGATCGAGACCGTGGAAGGGATCACTCATGGGTGGGGGCGGCAGGTTTGGAGTCCGTGGTCTTTTCCAGCTTCACCGCCAGCCGGGCAAGGTAGTTTTGCAGCAGCAGCCCAAAGCAGCCGAGGAGCACGATGTAAATGCCGAGAAGCATGTCCCGCTGCATCGCCTGCGCCGATTCAGCATGAGCGCCGGCAAGCACATAGCGGGCGGAGCCGACGAAGACGAGCACGGCGGCCAGATTCCAGCCGAAGAAGTTGAAGGCGTTGTCGCCAAAGAGTTTGGTTTTCCAGTTCTTCATGAGTTTCAGGTGGGTTCGCACCCGCCGGGAGCGAGTGTCACCCGTTGCCTGAGGACGGCCGGGACGGAGGTTACAGGAAAAGTGGCCACGAAGGGTAACTTTCACTCCTTGCGCTATGGCCCGCCAACCGCCAAAATCGCCGCTCCCAACCCACCATGAGCCGATTCGCGCCCTTTTTGTGCCTTTTCATCCTCGCCGCCGTCTCCATGGCGGCGGAGAAGGCTTCCGTGGACTCCATCGCGTGGGGAAAAACGGCCTCCGGTGAAAAAGTGCGCCTCTTCACCCTGAAGAACGCCGCGGGCATGGAAGCGAAGATCACGAACTACGGCGGCATCCTCGTGGCGCTGAGCGTGCCGGACAAAAAAGGCCAGTTCGCCGATGTGGTGCTCGGCTTTGACGCACTGGAGCCTTACCTCGGCAAGCATCCGCACTTCGGCGCTCTCACCGGCCGCTACGCGAACCGTATCGGCGGGGCGAAATTCAAGCTCAACGGCCAGGAGGTGCAGGTGACGGCGAACTCGGGCAAAAACCACATCCACGGCGGTGTGGAGAATTTCGCGAAGAAGGTCTGGAAGGCCTCCGACTTCCAAAAAGACGGCCACGTGGGCGTGGAGATGCGCTACACCAGCCCCGATGGCGAGGAAGGCTTTCCCGGCACGCTCGAATGCCTCGTGACCTACACGCTGAAGGCGGACAACACGCTCGAAATCAAATACCGCGCCACCACGGACAAGGCCACCGTCGTGAACCTCACGAACCACAGCTACTTCAACCTCGCTGGCGAAGGCAGCGGCGATGTACTGGGCCACGAGATGATGATCGCCGCCACCGAGTACACAGCCACGGATGACGCTTTGATCCCCACCGGCGAGATCGCGAGCGTCGTGGGCACGCCGCTGGAGTTCAATGTGCCGCTAAAAATCGGCAGCCGCATCGGTTCGGACTTCAAACCGCTCGTGCAGGGCAAGGGTTACGATCACAATTACATCCTCCGAGCCGGAACGGGCCTGCGCCTCGCCGCGAAGGTTCGCGAGCCGAAGAGTGGTCGCGTCATGGCGGTGTTGACGACGGAGCCCGGCGTGCAGCTTTACACCGGCAACCATCTCAAAGGCGTGGTCGGCAAGAGCGGCCATGTGTATGAGAAGCGCCACGGCTTCTGCCTTGAGACCCAGCATTATCCTGACAGCCCGAACCAGCCCGCCTTCCCGTCCGTGGTGCTGCATCCCGGGGATGTTTATCAAAGCACCACCTCTTTCCAGTTCAGCACCGAGTGATCACCGACGACATCAAGCCCCCCCAAGCCAGCAAGACTGCCCCCGTTTTTGTCGCCGAGTCCGTCACGGACCCTGCTTTCATCCAAGAGCAGGACTTTGCCGCCCGCCAGTATCGCGGCCGCCGCGAGAACCAGGAGGACTACTACGCCTTCGCCGATGCCGCCGAGCCCGGCGAGCGCAGTCTGGAGCGTCTCATGCTCGTCGTGGGTGATGGTCTCGGTGCCCATGCCGGCGGCAGCGTGGCCAGCTACATCGGCGTGAATGCCTTTGTCCGCGCCTACCACGAGGTGGACGGTCATCCGGCGGAAAAACTCCACCACGCCCTGCAAACCGCCAACAGCACCCTCGGCTACATCACCGACCGCATGCCCGCCGTGGCTCCGCCGATGGGCACCACAATGATCGGCGTGCTCGTGACGCAAAAATGGATGGAATGGATCAGCGTGGGCGATTCACCGCTCTTCCTCTTCCGCGAAGGGAAACTGAACCGCATCAATCAGGACCACTCGCTCGCCCCGCTCATCGAAGAGCGGGCCAAACGCGGCGAAATCACCGCCGAGGAGGCCGCCAACCATCCCGACCGCCACACGCTGCAATCCGCCCTGCTCGGCATGCCCATGGCGATGATCGATTCGCCTCCGCACCCCATCGCCCTGCAAAAAGGTGATATCATCATCGGTGCCAGCGACGGCATTTTCACCCTCAGCGACAAAGCTTTGGAAGAACTCCTCGCCTTCGGCAAACACACCACCGCCGATAAAATCGCCGACGCCATCATCTTCGCCATCCGCCGCATCAACTACGAGCGACAGGACAACACGACCGTCGGCGTGGTGAAGATCTCGTAATGAGCAGGAGACAGTCTGCCGACTCACCTCGATTTTTTGCCGCCGAGGCGCAAAGAGGAGGCATCCGGGAAATTCGTGCATTCTTCGATCACGGGCGAATGGCGGCTACCCTCATCTAACCTCCACTGCCATTGAGTTTAGCAACGAAGCGAAGTCAGGCGACGCTCGGCTTCGATTGCCAATCGAAGCTACGCCTCGCGGCGGTTGTCGTAGCTTCGATTGGCAATCGAAGCCGCGTTGCAGGCCTGGTCGCCAACTCAATGGCAGTGGAGGTTAGGTGAGGGGACGTCGAACGATCTGTCACCGGGATAACGCACCAGGTTCCCGGATGAACCCGATCTCTGCGCCCTTTGCTCCTCTGCTCCTTTGCGGCAAACCGTCTCAATTCATGGCGGAAATGTGCCCCGATGGCTTGATGACCGGCTCCGGCTCTTGTAATGGCCGATATGCCTTACTCAGCCGACACCTCCTGGATGCAGGCCATCGAGTCCTTCTTGCTCGACGAACCTTCCGTGGAGGCCATCCGGCTCGATCCGGCATCGAAGAAGGTCGAGATGGCCACGCTGGGCCGTGTGGATGGCGAGTTGCTGCAAACGAAGCTCGCGGAGGTGCTGCGCACGATTGATGCGAAGTGGCTGAAGCAGGTGCCGGAGCACACGGCCATGCTCGAAGTGAGCCAGAAGAGCGGCGTGGTGCAGATCGAAAAGCCCTCATGCCCCACCGCGCCGACTTTTTGGAAGTGGCGTGAGTTTGAGTGGCCGGAGGCGGATGAGATCGAGCAGGAGAGCGATGACGAATGGCGCACGCTGGCCATGCAGGCGGCGATTTGCGGCCTCACTCTCGTTGCGGGCTACTTGGTCGAAAAATTCGCCGAGGCACCGATGTGGGTCTCGCAGGTGCTGTTTGCGATTTCGCTCATCTCCGGTGGTTGGGACGCGGCGAAGGATGCATGGGAAAACATCCGCGAAGGCCGGCTCGATGTGCATTTCCTCATGCTCGCCGTCGCGCTCGGTGCGGTGGCGATTGGGGCGTGGGAGGAGGGGGCGCTGCTGCTCTTCCTTTTCTCCACCAGCGGCGCTTTGGAGCATTTCGTGCTCTACCGCACGCATCGGGAGATCAATGCGCTGACAAAAGCCGCGCCGAAATTCGCCCATGTGCTGCTGCCGGATGGCACGACAGAGGATCGCGGCGTCGCCGGGCTGCGCATCGGCGATGTCATTGTGGTGAAGCCGGATGAACTCTTCGCAGTGGATGGCACCGTCGTTTCCGGCCTGACAGCGGCGGATGAGTCCACGCTCACCGGCGAGGCCATGCCGATCACGAAGGAAACCGGCGCGGCGATCTTTGGCGGCACACTCAATCTTTGGGGCCTCGTTCAGGTACGGGTGGATAAACCGGCCACGCAAAGCTCGCTGGCGAAAATCATCACCCTCATCCAGACGGCGCAAAAGATGCGGGCGCCCAGCCAGCGCTTCACCGACCGCTTTGGCACGCGCTACACGCTGCTGACGCTCGGGATCGTGGCGCTGATGTTTTTCGTGTGGTGGCTCGGTTTTGGCATTCCGCCCTTCGAAAACACCGCCGCGTCGAAATCATCGTTTTATCGCGCAATGACGCTGCTCGTGGTGATGAGCCCCTGTGCGCTCGTTTTGTCGATCCCGTCGGCCATTCTCGCCGCCATCGCGTGGGGAGCACGGCATGGCATTTTGTTTCGCGGCGGCGCGGCCATCGAAAAGCTCGCCGAGGTGGATGTGATCGCCATGGACAAGACCGGCACGCTCACCGAGGGCGAGTTGAAGGTCACCAAGATCGAATCCTTCCCCGCTGGCCGCGAAGACGATGTGTTGCGCATCGCGGTGAATTTGGAATCGAACTCCAATCATCCCATCGCACGCGCCATCACGCGTCATGGGCAGGTGAAGGGCTTCGTGGCGGAAAAACTGGCCGAGTTTCACTCCATCGCCGGTCAGGGACTGCGCGGACGCACGGAGAGCGGTCTCAGCTATGTCGGCCGGCGTGAACTCGTCAAAGACAGCGCCCTCGGCGATGCGCTGGCGGGTGTTCCCGATGCGCCGCTCGGCTTCAGCGAGGTCTGGGTGCTGCATGAGCAGATCGTCGGTCGCATTTTGCTGAAGGACGAAGTGCGCCCCGGCAGTCGTGCGGTGCTCGACAGCCTCGCCAAAGACGGCGTGCGCACCATCATGCTCACCGGCGACCGCCGCGCCGCCGCCACCGAGGTCGCCAAGCAACTCGGCCTCAGCGAAGTGCGTGCCGGATTGCATCCTGAGGACAAAGTCGCCGCCATTCACGAGCTCACGCAGCAGGGAAACAAGGTCGCCATGGTCGGCGATGGCGTGAACGACGCCCCCAGCCTCGCCGCCGCCTACGTCAGCGTCGCCATGGGTGCGAGAGGCAGCGATGCCGCGCTGGAGCAGAGCGATGTCGTGCTGATGCAGGACAAGATCGAAAAACTTCTCTCCGCCCGCCGCATCAGCCAGCACGCCCGGCGCATCATCCAGCAAAACATCTTCATCTCCCTCGGCAGCGTCATCGTCATGGCCATCGCGTCACTTTTTGGCATCGTGCCGCTCAGCCTCGGCGTCCTGACGCATGAGGGGAGCACGGTGCTCGTGTGCCTGAACAGCTTGAGACTGCTGTTTGAGAAGGAGTGAGAGATCAACCGCGCTTGGCTTCCTGAATGCGTGCGATCAACGAGGCGCGGATGAACTCATAGTGATCCCGCTTCTTTTCGAATGCGGCTTGGATCCAAGTGCCTTCTCGGATCATCTTGATGCCAATCCAAAACGCCAAGGCGACCAGCACGATATTCGCCAGCACATGCAGTGCCTCCCATTTGAAGAATACAAATGGGAATGCAAAGCCAGACAAGATCGCGATCAATTCCGCCCATGAGCTGACCTTCAGCAGGCCGATCATTGATCTTCCCAGTCGTTTCATTGCGTCCGCAAAGCCTGGCACGATCCCGCTCCCAGTCTTGATCTAGTCTCTCTAGATCGTTCTGCAGTTCGATGACCTCCAGCCTCCGGCTGTGATCCTCCGTAGCGGCCTGAATCTGCTCCAGAATCCGAGAGTGCGATTGTGTGGCTTCCCGCACGATCTCCAGTGGCGTGCTGCAATGGGCACAGGTGACAAAGCGCACGCTTTCGTCCGCCACGTCGAGCGGGGCACCGCAGCGCTGGCAGAGCACGGGGATGATTTTCATGGCGGCGATTCTGAGAAATGGCCTGCGAGGTGCCAATTCCGCCCGCGAATACTTTTTCCCAGGCCCTCGGAGAAAACTCCTCGTCACGCTCGTTGCACGCGCTGGTATCTCCCGCTAGAAGCACCGCTCCCGAATGAACCTCCCCAACCAGATCACCCTCGCCCGCCTTGGCCTCACGGCGGTGTTTGTGGCCTGTTTTTACATGCCGTGGTCGAATCACCTCTCGATCGCGGCGCTGGTGTTTGGGCTGGCGTCGATCACAGACTACCTCGACGGCTCCATCGCCCGGGCGCGGGGCATCGTGACGAACTTCGGCAAGCTCTTCGATTCACTGGCGGACAAGGTGCTCATCGCCGCCGCTTTCATCCTGCTCGTCGATTTGGGGGATCTGCCCGCGTGGATCGCCATCGTGGTGCTGGCGCGGGAGTTTTGCGTCACCGGCATCCGTCTCATCGCCGCGAGTCAGGGAGCCATCCTGGCGGCCGAGAAGCTGGGCAAGCACAAGATGGTGTGGCAGATCATCACCGTGAGCTGGTTCCTCGTTCAGCGTGCCTCGGCGGAAACGATCTTCGGCTTTGCGAAGCCGCTTTTCACTCACACGCCCTCCTGGGTGCCCACGGCGATCATCTATTTCACCACGCTGCTGACGCTGGTCTCCGGCTTCAGCTACTTCTGGAAAAACAAACACCTCTTCAACGACGCATGACACCCGAAGCCCAGCTCACCACTCTCGGACTCACCCTGCCACCGCCGCCACCGCGTGGAGGCGTTTACAAGCCCGTCGTGATCGTCGGCAATGTGGCCTACGTCTCCGGTCACGGCCCTTACCGTGGCCCCGATGACTACATCTGTGGCCGAGTCGGCGCGGACATGAGCCTCGAAGAAGGTAAAGAGGCCGCCCGCCAGGTCGGTCTCGCCATGCTCGCCACGCTGAAAAGCGAACTTGGCAGTCTCGACCGCGTGAAGCGCGTGGTAAAACTCCTCGGCATGGTGAACAGCACGCCAGACTTCGGTGAGCATCCGAAGGTCATCAACGGCTGCAGCGAGCTCTTCGGCCAGGTGTGGGGCGAGGAGAACGGCATCGGTGCCCGCAGTGCCGTGGGCATGGGCTCCCTGCCGGGAAACATCGCCGTCGAGATCGAGGGCATCTTTGAGATTGCCTGATCCACTGGGGCAGGGGAGCACTGGAGTGATGGAGCAGTGGAGGATTGGAAATCCAAACACCCCATCACTCCGCGACTCCATGACTCCATGACTCCATCAATTCCCCAGCATCTCCACCACTGGCAGGTCGGCGGGAGCCAATTCATAGCTGGAAATCTCCGCGAGTGTCACCCAAGCGAGCGCCGAATGCTCATGCGGATGCGGCTCCGGGCTGGCTGGGGTCAGTTCGCACTCGAAAGGGATGAGCCGGATGCTGCCCCAATCGTAAGCATGCTCGCAGGCTGGCAGTGAGCGGGTGATGCAGACCTCACAGGCCAGCTCTTCTTGCAGTTCGCGGTGTAGCGCGGCTTCGGGTCGCTCACCGGGCTCGACTTTGCCGCCGGGGAATTCCCACAGGCCGCCGAGCTTCTTGCCCTCCGGCCGACGGGCAATCATGACGGTTTCTCCGCGTTTCAAAATGGCACACACAACATTCACACTCATGCGGTGGACAGTGCCAGCGTTCCGCCCCGACGCAATGGGAGCCGGGCGGCTCCCGATTCCGCCCGGCTCCGTTGTTGCTTTTGGGCATCAACCCTCAACAGGTTAACAACCAATCACTCTCAAGACCCAGTTCATGGGGCTCACGCCCGCAATCACTGTGCTGGCATTAGATTCGGGTCCGTTGAGCGTGTTCAAAGCGGTGAGATTTTTTTTCGGCGGTGTGTCGGCACCTCTGTCGCCATCCAAATCTGCGCGGCTTCCCTCTGGGCCTCATTTCGTTTCGAGCGGCTGTGCATTCGCTGCCTGTAACGTGACCCTCACTTCACCGCCGCCACGTCCTTCACACTCAGCGTGCCGAAGGAGAAGCCGAGGCTGAAGTTGGTTTTCAGGCGGGCAAAGGAGGGATGGTCGTAGTTTTGGGTGAAGTCGCCGAGCTTGAGGGTGGCTTGGCTGCCGTGGAGGGTGACGGAAAGGGGCGTCCACTGGCCGGGAGTGAGTTTGACGGTCTTTTCCGTGGCGAGGGCGATGGATTTGTGGTCCGGGCTGTCAGATGGAAAAGCTCGCACGGAGGCTCCAGCGGCGCTGAGGACGACACGGAAGACATGGCCATCGGCTCCGTTGCAGGTGAAGACGACGGATTTGACGGCGGCATCTGGTTTGAAGGCCATGCTGAGGGTGACATCAGTGTGAGCGAGATCGTAAAAGAGGATGGGGCCGTGATCCTTGTTCTTTTTGAAGAGCTCGTCGTCCTGCGTGCAGGTGGCGGTGTGATCGGCGAATGTCCATTCACCACGCATGGCGCGGCGTTGCTCAAGCTTGGGCGCGGAGAAATCGTCTTGGAGGAGCGGTGCATCTGCGGCGAGGGCGGAGACGGTGAGTAGGAAGAGGAGAAGGAGGTGTTTCATGATCGTAGGACGAGTTTTCCAACTCGTCGGGATAGGTGACGGGATGAACGAGTTGGGAAACTCGTCCTACAGCTTCTTCGCGATCTTGTTGAAGCCTTCGCGGACGGTGCCGTCAGGCGCGATGAGCGGTTTCGGATTGGCGACGCGGCCCAACTCACGCACGCCGGGTGCGTCCTTGGTTTTGTCGCCCAAGTCGGCTCGCATGGTTTCGGCGTGCTTTTGGAGCTGGGCGACGATGTCGGCATGCTTGGCGGCGACATTGGTCGCTTCGCCGAGGTCGTCGTCGAGGTTGTAGAGCTCGTTTTGGACGAGGTGAAGCTTCCACGGGCCGCTGCGCACGGCCTGGAGGTCAAAGCCGCGGTAGTAGTGGAAGACGTCGTGACCTTTCGCTCCGTCTTTGCCGAGCAAAACGGGTGAGATGTCTTTTCCATCGAGGTGCAGTTCGTCGATGCTCTTGCATTTGGCGAGGCGGCCAAAGGTGGGGAGCCAGTCCATGTGTGCGGTGATGGCTTTCGTTTGCGAACCGGCGGGCACGCTGCCGGGCCACCAGGCGAGGGTGCAGACGCGGATGCCACCTTCCAGCGTGCTGCCTTTGCTGCCACGCAGCGGGGTGTTGTCCGCGCCTTGATTGACCGGGCCGCCGTTGTCGCTGGTGAAGATGACGAGCGTGTTGGAATCGAGTTTCAACTCACGCAGCGTGTCGAGCACCTGACCGACGGACCAGTCCACCTCCATGGCCCAGTCTTTTTGCAGGCTGAGGCCGGATTTGCCGAGGTAGTCTGTGTGCGGGTACATCGGGAAGTGAACGGCGTTGTGAGGCAGGTAGAGAAAGAAGGGCTGCTCACGATGCTCGCGAATGTACGCCACCGCCCGCTCGGTGTAGCGACGCGTGAAGGTGTGCTGCTCGGCGGCTTTGACGCGTTCGATGACGTTCTGATCGTCGATCAGCGGCAGCGGCGGCTGTGCGTTGCCTTTGAGGCCTGTTTCAGGTTCTGTGTCGCTTTTTTTGCCAGCTTTGCCTTTGGCGTTTTCTTTGGGAAGAGGCTGATCGGGATTGCTCTTCGAGCCTTCGGAGGCCGGGCCCATGTCATTCGAGTAAGGGATGCCATAGTAGTGCTCAAAGCCCTGTGCGATGGGGAGGAACTCGGGCTGATCACCCAGGTGCCATTTGCCGATGCAGGCGGTGGCATAGCCGGCGGCTCGCAGCACCTCTGCCACGGTGGTCGTGTCGGGATTCAAGCCGACGGCGGCGGCGGGAAACAGCACGCCGGGGATGGGCAGCACGCGTTTCGGATAGCAACCGCTCATCATCGCCGCCCGCGAGGGCGAGCAGACGGGCGCGGCGTAGTGGCTGGTGAGTTTCATGCCCTCTTTCGCCATTCGGTCGAGCTGCGGCGTGGGCACTTTGCCACCGAACGGGCCGATGTCAGCATAGCCCAGGTCGTCGATGTTGATGAGGACGAAGTTGGGGGCGGCGTGAAGGGACGCGAGGAGCCAAGGGCAAAGGGAAAAGAGGAGGGTGAGAAGACGCATGACGAGCGGTGAACGGAGCACCGCTAGCTCTTCTTCCTTCTAGTCATCATCCAAACGATGGGAGATGAGATGGCCAAGGTGATGGCAAGGTTGTAAACCAAAGCCATTGGCTTGTGTTGAGTCAATCCGCCCATGCCCTGGCTCTCGACATACTTCGTGCTGCAATACACTTAGTCGTCACGCACGCTAAACGCGTGAATAGCAAACTCTGGCTCATCCAAATTCTCCGCCATCATCCACGCTCTCCGTTACCAAGTTTCCGCATGAACCAGAGGATCGCTTTAAACAAATATAGTAATCAGGGAAGATAAATATTTAAACTATATAATGTTATGATTGAGTCTTTTTCGGTTCGTTGGCTCAATGCTGAACTATGAAAACAATTTGCTCTGCACTGCTGTTTCTCGTCCTGGCTTTCAATACCACTTCTTTTGGGCAAGATGCCTCTTCGGAGTTAGATGCCCTTTACGCCGAATTAGCTTCTATTGATGAGGATAACGAACCCCTTGATTCAGATGGAGATGGACTTACTGACGCTGAGGAAGAGATGGTTGGTGCAATTCCAAGCAGTGTGGATACTGATGGAGGCGGCGTTAGTGACCTTGACGAAGTTTCAGGTGACGATTGGCGACACACGGACCCGCTCAACCCTTTCGATGATTCCCCCGAAACCAATACAAACTCAGATGACTCGTCTTCAAATGCTGACACTCAGGCAGACGGCGCTGCGGATGAGGACGACGATGAATTTAAGCATTCAGAACGCTTGTATGAAATAGCACAGGACGCCGCTGCACTTGGAGGCGGTCTTTTGTTAGTGCCTTTTCCACCCGTGGAATACGCCGGACTCGTGCTGTTGGCATTTTCTGGTGTCTGTGCTGTAGCTGGTTTTGGGTGCAAACTTGCAGAGGGCGACAATAACAACGAACCACTTCCATGAATATGAAAACATTCGCGCCACTTTGGATCATTAATGCGATTTTAATCCTCACCGTTCTTTCTTCATCGTCGTATCTTGTCTTGCTTTGCCTCGGCAAGGTGCCTTTAGAAGGTGCATTCCTGAAAATGGCGATTTGGGCGTTTGCGCTAGGCGTGTTATTTTACAAAAGAGAACTTAAGGTCCGGGCGGCTCGACTTTGCGCAAAGCAAGAGAACTAAATTGCGACTTTAAGGTTTAGGTTTCCCTCCTTTATTCGCTTAGTGGCCGTGTTCGAAAACGCAAAAGATTGGTGTTTGCGAGGGGGGCTTGTGAGCCTCAGCAAGAGTGGATGGGATCTAGAGAAATAGCAGACTAGTGCAGCAGCAGCGCTAGCTCCTCTTCCTTCTAGTCATCATCCAAACGATGGGAGATGAGATGACCAAGGTGATGGCAAGGTTGTAAACCAAAGCCATTGGCTTGTGTTGAATCACTCCGCCCATGCCATCACACTCACAATAGTGGATGCGATGGGGGAATGGCACACCCACGGCCGTGGTGGTGCAGTAATCGTAATACGGGTTCGGCATCATGGAGATGGTCACCCACAACAGAATGGTCAAGGCACACCAAACTCCGATGGCTTGAGGCGAGTGGCGGCTCATTCCGATTCAGAAGGGTTATCACGCTCACTTCCCATCCGCCTTCCACGTCAGCTTGCCATTCTGATCGAGCAGGTAGGTCACGGGGATGGGGTGGGTGTTTTCGCCGGGCGGGATGAGCTGGCCGTCGGCGTTGAAAGCTGTAGTGCGGGCATCGTGATAGCGTGTCCAGCCGGTGAGCCGGCCGGTGGCGTCATCGTAGTGCATGATGTCCCGCCAAGGTTTTCGCGTGGTGAGGCGCGGTGGCACCCAGGCGGTGGCGGGTGAGCGTTCGAGGACATCCGGCAAGAGTACTTGGCTGAGGACGGTGAGGTGCAGGCCACGCAGCGCCTGACGATCTGCGAGGGTGAGCTTTTTCGGGAAGACGGAGGTGCGCAGCGTGCCGTCCTTTTCCTGATGCAGGATGCCGAGCAGGCTGAGGCGATGAATTTCGGCACGCAGATCGGCTGGTGCCGTGGTCTTCGATGATTTCGTGGCGAGATCGAGGATCTCGGCCTGATTTTGAATGAAGAGCAAGGGATTGCTGGCGATGACCTCCAGTGCGATGAGCACGGCAACCCGCAGCGGGCGAGGCTTCTCACCCGGAAGAGGCTGATCGAGTAGCTTCGCGAGTTGATCGAGGGCCTCGCTACGAAGTTTGTCGGCCTCAGTTTTGAGTTTCGGATCACGGCCGACGATGGCGGCGGCTTCGAGGCGCTTTTGCAGGTCTTTTTGCGCTTTCAGAATGACCTCACGCTCGGCAGGGGTGAAGAGCGGCTCAGTAAGACGGGCAAGCAGGGAACCTCGTGATGGCGAGGTGAGGGCACTCATGAGACGTGTCCAGCGCAGGTCGCGGTCGTCGTAAGGCAGGCCAGGCTCGGGATTCGCGGTCTCGTAGTGGATTTCACTCACGCGGCCCTGCTCGTCGTAAAAGCGCATTTCGTTCGGCAGCATGTAAAAGCTGATGAAGGAAGGGGCGCTGATGCTTTTTCCATCGGTGGCAAAGGCAGCGATATCGATGCGATGGCTGCGAATGCCGCGTGCGCCGGGCACGGGCGGCTGCCAGCGCACGCGGATGCGGGCGAGCGTGGTACCGGGCTGCTGGTCGATGCGCACGAAGCGTGGATCACCTTGAAGCACGGCAAATTTCGCAGCGAGCTTCCGCGGCGTGGCAGCGAAGGATTTGTCAAGACTGACGATGAGGCCGTGCTCGGCGGTGTTTTCCCGGAAGATGCGTCCGATGCTCACCGGCGTGTTGGCGATGCTGGTGTGGGCTGGCATGCCCTCGGGCTCGAACCACTGCTTGCCACGCTCAGGCTTGGTTTCCTCTTTGACCTCGATGATGGCGACCGGCGGGATGGTCTCGGGCGTCATCTCATGGGCGAGGCGGATCATTTTGGCCTCGTCGATCTGGCTGGCATCGAAGACGACGGGATGCGCCTTGCCGCTAAAGTAGTCGGCATCGCTCGTGACCATCTTGTTCGAGCGGCGAAAAATGGCCTGAAGAGTTGGTGCGAGGAGTTTTTTCTCGAGGATGAGCTTTTGAGTGGCGGGAGAAAACGCGGCGGCAGCAGAGATGAAGGCCTGGAGAAAGGGCTGATCGCTCGACGACGAACCCTGCGAGATCAAAAGGGTGGGCGTATTCAGCGGAAGGAGGTCGCCATAGCCGCCGACGCCGTTGGCACCTTTGTCGTGATCGAGGTGCTCGGGGTAGATGAAGAAGTTGTTCAGGAAGTACTGCTTTGCGAGGAAGTCCGAACCTGCTGGATCGGTCATGTAAAGGCGTGGCAGGCAGCCCACCTGATCTGGGCTGGAAGCCATGGAGCAATTGCCGATGATCGGGATGGAGCGCACGACCTTCGCGGGCCCTTTGTCATCGCCCACGGCTTTTATCACTTGGAGCTGCGGGTAGTGCTCCGTCATGAAGCGTGAGTGCTGGCCATCCCGGTTCTCGTAAGTGATGGCGGAGAGTCCTGCGGCGGTGCCTGCGGCGAACCATTCATTGAGCGCCTTGGCCGTGGCGTCGTTTTTCAAGGAAACGACCTCTCCCTCAGCGGGAATCGAGAGGAGCAGCAGGGCGAATGAGAGCGGGAAACGCACGCGAGAGTTTCGCGGGCGAAGCTGGAATGGCAAGAAGCAAGGTTCACTACTCCTCTAAGCGGGCGGTGTGGCCGTGACGGCGGCGGTGTAGGAGGCTTTCAGCGCAGCGTCGGTTTGTGTGTGCTTGCCGCGATAGACGAGGAGGAGGCCGAGACGTGGAAAGTCACTGTGATTCGGTGCGGAGTGATGGATCGTCTCACATTGATGAATGAGGGCATCCCCTGGCTCTAGCAGGCCGCAAAACTGCTCCTCTAACGGCAATGCCGGTGCTTTGGCGAGCACGATGGAGTTCCCTTTCACGCCGGAGGGTTTCGTCGGCAGCATGCCGTGCTTGTGGGAGCCTCGGACATAATAGACGGGACCATTCGCCATCGTCACGGCGTCCATGGCGATCCAGATGGTGAGCATGTCCGGCGGGGATTGGCAGAAGTAGGCGTTGTCCTGATGATAGGGCACCCCGGAGCCAATGCGGGCCGGCTTGTTAAAAGTCTCCACGCCGACGAGCAGCGGTTCACCATGCACCAGTTTGGAAACCAGCGCCACGATCTCCGGCTTCTCCACCATGGGGAGGATGGCGGGATGATGAACTTCGATGCGCCACAGATTGCGCACGGTTTTGCCATCCGGTTCCAGCGTGCGGGCATCCGCAGGCTTTTCAGCGAGATCTTCACGCATGTAACGCTCGAGTTCGTTGCGCAGGGAGAGCACTTCGGCCTGACTGAAAAGGCCACGCACACGGACCACGCCGTCGCGTTCATAGTTTTCGATTAAGGTAGCTGTCTCGAATGTGCTCATGGGCCAAATTTTGAATGGCGGACACGCCTTTGGCAATCGCTGGATCAAGCGAGGCCCAGCCGATGCCTGGTGCGCGGGCAGGCCACTTTTTCGAGCGTTCCCGCTGGGATGCTCTGCATGGCAAACCAGGCACCGACGTGTTTGGCGAAGGGGCCGCTGAAAATGAAGTGGCGGAAGATGAAGTCACGCAGCGCGGACTTCCATGTTCCGGTCCACACGCCGAGGCCCATGCCCATCGCGGCACGCGTGGCCGCCACGCTGGCGGCTCGGCGACGGATGCGATCATACGCCGCCAGCAACGGTGCTGCCGCCTCGCCACGGCGGAGGATGGCGTGCAGGGCTTCGGCGGCGAATTCCGCATCGGCAAAGCCGGTGTTCATCCCCTGACCGCCGATGGGGCTCATCACGTGCGCGGCATCACCACAGAGCAGCACACGACCATCCACGATTTGCTCACAATCGAGCCTGCGCGGCGAGAAGGCATGCTGATCAAGCTGCGCCGCAGGATCGAGCGTGATGCCGGTGCGTTGTTTCACAAGCTGCGGGATATTGCCTTCAACTGCCTGAACGATCCATCGCCTGCGGCCATCCGGCAGCGGAAAGGACTCCACGGCACCGTCTTGGGTAAAATAGAGGTGGGCGTCATCGCCCAGGCCGCTGCTGCCTTCGAAGTCTCCCATGATGAAGTGGCAGCCATAGCTCTTCGTGTTCGTGCGCACCCGCAGCAGGTCACGCATGCGGCTGCGATGGCCATCACAGGCCACCAGGTAGTCTGCACGCACCGTCTCGCTGCCCAGTGTCAGCGTCACTCCGGCCTCGTCTTGCTTTTTGGCGGTGACTTCGACGCCGTGCCTCACTTTCACACTTGGGTAGCGAGCGGCCTCTGCCTCCAGCAGTTCCATCGTGACCGCCTGTGGCAGAGATAGCACGAAGCGATGCCGCCCTTCGATGCCGCGAAACGAGGCAGTGCCGACGTGTCCACTCTGACCATGTACCTGGCACTCACGGATCGGCACACCGCGTGCCACCATGGCCTCATCAAGACGGAGCCGGGCCATGATTTGCAAAGTCGGCGGCGTGATGCCGATGGCCTGTGACCAGGCCTCTCGCTGCGTGCTTTTCTCCAGCACCAGCACTCGCACCCCACGCTGACCGAGCAGGCAGGCCAGCAGCAGGCCCACCGGTCCGCCGCCGACGATGGCGACCTCGATTTCCGGTGCTGGATTACTGGCTGCTGCGTCTGAATGAACAGGTTGGAAACCTGTTCCACTTTCTGTCTGCGACCGCTTCATGGGATTCCAGTATGGTACACGCTTCTGGTAGCGTGCAAAGGCATCTCCATACCACTGACGGTAGCGCTTCTCTTTGATGAAGGGAGCCACATAGCAATACACTGTCCACAGCACGGCGAGCACGAGGTGATCCGGTGTCCAAACCGGTGCTGTCCACAGGATGAGGGTGAAGCTCAGATAGATCGGCTGGCGCACCCATTTGAACAAGCCGCCACGCGTGAAGGGGCGGTACATCGGCTCACGATTCGTCCAAACCGAACGCCAGCCGAGAAAGCCCATTTGGATCTCCAGCCCTGCATCACTCATGGACTTTCCCAGCAGCAGCCAGGAGCCAATGTAGGCTGAGGTGAGCAGATTCATCGCCCAGCCTTCCGGCGCAGCCCACATCACCGACGAGGGCGACCACAGTAGAAACACTAGGAGGAGTTGAATCGATGCCAGACCCGCAAAGATCGTCGTGGAAAGCGGCTTACCGAGTTCCAGCGGAGCTAGTTTCGTCATGAAGCGCCGTCCTTTCTCCGAAAGGAGCCACGAATGCCCGAGCGCAAACTGCATGAGCAGTAGCACATTCACCGCCCAGGCCGAGACACCGCTCAATGCCACGAAGCCCGTGCTCAGGCCGTGATACAATGACACCATCATCACCACCACTGAGGAGAGGAACAGCGCAAAGCTGACGAGTCCATAGATCAGCGCCGTGTAGCGCTGCGCGGCGGTGTAGGTGGTTTTCATGTGAGAGCGGCTACCTTTTCGATGTGGGCCACGGCGTTGGCGCAGCCCACACGCTCCAAAACGGCGGTCTCGACAGTGAGGCCGGGGCCAAAGGCCATCGCCATGGTGAGTGCGTGATCGGTCTCGGCCTCTTCGAGGAGGTCTTTGAGCACAAAGAGCACCGTGGCGCTGCTCATGTTGCCGTAATCCGCCAGCACGCTCCGTGAGGAGGCGAGGGCGTCAGGCTTCAATTGCAGGCTTTGCTCCACCTTATCGAGGATGCTGCGACCACCGGGATGCACGGCCCATTCTTGAATGTCCTCCAGCTTCAAGTCATGCTTCTGGAGCAGGTCGTTCGCCAGATGGCGCACATTGGCGCCGATGATCTCCGGCACATAGCTGGATAAAACGATGTTGAAGCCCTCGTTGCCGATGTCCCAGGCCATCTCGGTCTCACCGGCAGGCAGCAGCGCCGAGGTAAAACCACGCAGCGCATAGGCTGGGCGGTTTTTCATCGGTTCACGGGCGCTGACGATGGCCGCCGCTGCACCATCGGCGAAGAGTGAATTCGCGAGAATGTTGTCCGGCTTGTCGTCGATCTGCATGTGGAGCGTGCAAAGCTCCAAACAGACCACCAGCACCACCGCCTCCGCATTGGCCTCACAAAACTGCGCCGCCATTCGCAGCGCGGGAAAGGCCGCATAGCATCCCATGAAGCCGAGCGTGTAACGCTGCACATCGCTGCGCAGTCCGAGCTCGCGAATGATGTGGTAATCAGGCCCCGGATTGGCAAAACCAGTGCAGGAGGCGAAAACGACGTGCGTCACATCCTGCGGTGAAAAACCTGCCTCGCCGTCCAGCGCCTGCCGCGCCACTTTGACAGCGAGTTCATGTGAAGCATGGGCATACACCGCATTCCGCTGCGCCGTGCCGGGAGAGATGATACGGCCTTCGGCATCCGTGCGGTAGAGATGCGCCTCGGCTTCGCTGGAGAAGTCTCCCAGCACGCTGTGGCGTGTCTCGATGCCGCTGCGGTTGTAGATGGCGTGAATGAGGCGTTTGGATTTCGGATCGTTCGTCCAGCCTTTCATGCGATCACGGATGAAAGCCTGCTCGTAGGCCCATTGCGGTGCACGCGTGGCGATTTTGTGAAGGTAAGGACTCATGGTTTGGTGAGGGTGACGTGGGCGCGGACGGTGATGTCGTCGCCGACGCGGATGAAAAGCAAGACGGCGGGAACGCTGATGCCACTGGCCTTCATGGAGACCGGGAATTCGAGGTCAAAGCTCGCCTTGCCGCCTTTGAGCTGCCAGTTGGAGATGGTAGCGCTGATGTTTTGCGGCTTGCCGAGCAGCGTCAGCGCCAAGGCCAGCTTCGTCGGCGTGCCTGAGGCGGCGATCTGGCTGAAGTCCGCATCGATCTTGCCCGTGATGAGCGGGTGATCGGTGATTTTCATGGCCTTGCGCATGTTTTCATCGCGCTTCGCCTCGGCGGTATCCATCCCGGCAGCTTTGACGGTGACGGTTGAAACCACACGCTGCGGCTTGTCACCCTTCATGGTCACATCTGCCTTGAACGGCTCGGCGCTGACCTTTCCGCCCCAGTCATGCAGGGTGGAAGTACCATCGAAGGTGATCTTGGCACTGCCGCTCCAAGTTTCAGCCCTCGCGATGGCGGACAATAGCAGCAGAGCAAGCAGACAGTGGCGTGTGATCATGAAGTTTGAGGCTGGGTTTTTGTTTGGATCAACTCGCGGGTTTATCAGCACTGAACACGCCATAACGCATCACCCCAAGCTCATAAGCCAGCCAGATGCGGAACAGCGTGATCGCAAAGACGCGATTGGGGTTCTTCGCGCTGAAAAGGAAGCTGCGATAGTGGGGTTTCGTGAAAAAACCCTTCACCGTGCGCCAGGCACACAGCGGCCAGGTCTTTTTCACCTGCTGAGCGTAATCATGAAACTGATAGTTCGTGAAGCCCGCCGCCAAAATCGCGACTCGAAACTCGCTCTCAGGCCGCACCCCGGCGATTTGGCCTTCTCGCGTGATGGCATCGATCAGGAAGCGCTTCGACAGCGCACTGGGATTCTCACAGCCCATCCAGGCCAGGGCCACCAAGCGGCCGCCGGGCTTCATCACACGGTAACATTCGCGGAAGAAGGTGGGAAGGTCCGGCATGTGCTCCAGGCTTTCCACCGTTTCCACCACATCGAAGCGATTGTCCGGCAGTTGGTTCTCATACCAATCCCGCTGCAAGTATGTGGTTTTGCCGGGCACATCGTTGTGCTCTTGAGCGTAGCGCCACTGCGTGCTGGAAATGGTCAGGCCGGTGACATCGGCGCCATACCGCTCGGCCAGGATCTTCGCCGTCGCCCCATAACCACAGCCAATGTCACACACGTCGCTGCCCTTGCCAGTGCCTCCCAGTTTGGCGGCCAGTTTCACGAGATTCTCCGTCGCCTCGGTGTCACTCTCCTGGCCCGTGAGCCAGAGGCCGTGGTGTACATGCTCGCCCCAGATCTCGCGGTAAAACTGATCGAGGTCATCGTAGTGCGAAGCAGCACCGTCGAGGGTGGGTTGGTAGTCGCCGAGAGCGGTCGTGGAGGTCATGGTTGTTGGTTGAATGGGTCATTAGCTGAAGCCTGTTCCCTTCCGCCATCCCCTCGGTGCCTGAAAATGAACCCCTTGGAGACGCTAGGTATTCGAGCTTGCTCTTTTCACGGATTTGCCAATGAGCCAACGATACAGCACGGGCAGCAAAAAGAGCGTCAAAAACGTGCTGCTGACGATCCCGCCGATCACGACGGTGGCGAGGGGGCGCTGGACTTCGGCTCCGGCGCCTTCGCTGATGGCCATGGGAATGAAACCGAGGCTGGCGACGAGCGCGGTCATCAACACGGGCCGCAGGCGCTGCAAACTGCCTTCGCTGACCGCGGCAGCAGCATTGCGGCCTTCGTTGCGGAGCTGGTTGAAGCAACTAATGAGCACGACGCCATTCAGCACGGCCACACCACACAGCGCGATGAAGCCGATGGCGGCGCTGATGCTGAAAGGCAGATCACGCAGCCACAGCGCGGCCACGCCGCCGGTGATGGCGAGCGGGATGCCGGTGTAGATGATGAGCGTTTGCATCACGCTTTTGAAAGCGCTGTGGATGAGCGCAAAGATAAGAATTAGCGCCAGCGGAACGACGACCATGAGCCGCGCCCGCGCCTCCTGCAGGTGCTCAAACTGGCCGCCGAACTCGACGCGATAGCCTTCCGGGATCTGGATGGCTTTGATCTTTTCACGCGCCACGGTGACGTAGGCCTCGCTGTCGGTGTCACCGGCGAGATCGACATTCAAACCGACGCGTCGATGACCGGACTCGCGGCCGATGGCATCGACCTGCGGCACCTCGACGAACTCGGCGAGACGGCCCAGCGTGATAAGTCCGCCGTCCTGCGTGCGCACCGGCAGTGCTTTCATGATTTCGGGATCATTGCGGAGGTTCTCCGGCAAGCGCACGACGATGGCGCGGCGGCGATTGTGCTCGATCAAGGTGCCTGCGGTGTGTCCGGCCATGGCGGTGGTGATGGCGGCATTCACCTCGGCGGCTTCGACGTTGAATTTGAGCATCGCGGCACGGTCCACGCGGATTTCGAGCACGGGCACGCGGCCCTGGCTTTCAAACTCAGCGTTGTCCGTGCCTTCGAGACCTTCGAGGATGGTTTTAACCTGCTCGGCCACCTTTTCCATCGTGTCGTAGTCCTCACCGAAAATGCGCACGGCGAGATCGGCGCGGGAGCCTTCGAGCATTTCGTTGAAGCGCATCTGGATGGGCTGCGCGAAGTCGTAATCCTGCTCCGGCACCTCTTTAGCGAGTTCGACGCGGACGAGCTCGGCGAGGCGGTCGCGTGTCACAGGCACGCCGTTTTCTTTTCGCCACTGATCACGCGGCTTGTAGAAAATGTAGAGATCGTATTCGCCGGGCGACATCGGATCGGTAGCGACCTCGCTGGTGCCGATGCGGGCAAAGGTGCGGGTCACTTCCGGCACCTTGTTGATGAGATACTCATGCGTTTTGACGCAGCGTGCCAAAGATGTTTTGAGGCTGGTGTTGGCCGGTTGATAGACCATCGCGGTCCATGAGCCTTCATTGAGCGTGGGCACGAATTCCTGCTTCAAGCTCATGAAAATCGCCACCGTGCCGATCAAAAGCGCTGCGACGCCTGCCACGACGCCCCAGCGTAGTTTCCAAGCGAGGCCGAGCAGCGGCTCGTAGGCTCCTTTGGCCCAGCGCATGAGGAAATTGTCTTTTTCGCTGATGTTGCCGCCGAGCAGCAGCGAGCAAAGCGCAGGCATCAAGGTGAGTGCGAGGACCAAGGCGCCGCCGAGAGCCAGCATGACCGTGATGGCCATCGGGTGGAACATTTTCCCCTCAATGCCGGTGAGGGCGAGGATGGGCAGATAGACGAGCGTGATGATCAGCACGCCGAAGAACATCGGACTGCCGACTTGCTCACCCGCCTCATGCACGGCTTGCAGGCGCTCCTTCGCGGTGAGTTTGCGACCCAACTCGTGCTGCTTCTCGCCGAGCACGCGGACAATGTTTTCGACCATCACGACTGCACCATCAATGATGAGACCGAAATCGACCGCGCCGAGCGACATCAGATTTCCCGACACGCCGCCAAACGTCATGCCGATGAGCGCAAAGAGAAAGGAAAGCGGAATGGCGAGCGCCACAATGAGCGCCGCACGCCAGTTTCCGAGCAAAAGCAGCAGCACCGCGACGACGAGGATGGCGCCTTCGAAAAGATTGTGCTTCACGGTGTCGATGGTGCGGTCCACGACCTCGCTGCGGGCGTATTGAATGCGGATTTCGAGTCCGGCAGGCAGTTTGGCCTGAAGTTCGCCGAGTTGTTCCTCCACGCGTTTGCTGATGATGCGGCTGTTTTCGCCGACGAGCATCATCACGGTGCCCAGCACGGCCTCCTCGCCGTTTTCGACGGCGCAACCGGTGCGCACATTGCTGCCAATACCCACCTCGGCGAGGTCTTTGACCCGCAATGGCTCGATGCCTGCCGCGAACTTTACCGGCAGGTTCGCGATGTCTTCCGAGCTGGCCACCTTGCTCACGCCACGGATGAGCACGCGGTCTTCGCCGCGCTCAATGACGCCACCACCCGCATTGTCCACGTTTTGACCGATGATCTCGGCCAGCTCGCCAAAAGTCATGCCCGCATTCACCAGCGCCTCCGGTTTCGGCAGGATGACGAGCTGGCGCTCATAACCGCCGCTGCTATTCACCTCCGCCACACCGGGCACCGTGCGCAAAAACGGCTTCACGATATAATCATGCGCATCCCGCAGGTCCATGAGCTGGCGTTCACGCGTCTCTTGGCGCTGTGGGGCCTCTTTTTTGTAATCGAGCGTGTAATACAAGATCTCGCCAAGCCCCGTGCTGATTGGCGACATCTGCGGCGTCATGCCCGGTGGCAGCTCCACCTGCACCAGACGCTCGCTGACGAGCTGGCGAGCGCGGAAGATGTCAAAACCATCGCGAAACACGAGCGTGACCTGCGACAGGCCGGACTTTGTGAGCGAGCGAAATTCCTCCACGCCCTGGATGCCCGCCAGCGCGAGCTCCAGCGGATAAGTGACGAGTTTTTCCGTCTCCTCCGGCGCGAGACCCGCCACAGCGGTGTTGATCTGCACCTGCGTGTTTGTGATGTCCGGCACCGCATCCACCGGCAGGTGCATGGCGGAGAAAATTCCTGCACCGAGTAGCAACAGCGCCCCCATGATGACGAGGAAGCGGTTCCGCAGCGAGAAGTCGAGAATGGCGTTGATCATGGCTCAGCGCGTGGTGAGTTTCGGCGTGACGGATTCACCCGAGAGCGTGCCGCCGGTGAGGCGTTCGATCTCCATGCGGTGCTTCCAGGCGTTGCGGCGGGACTCGATGAGGCTGTCCATGGCGTCGAGATAGCCGCGTTGCATTTCCACATAGGTCGCGGCGGGCACGGCACCGAGGCGGTAGTGGCGGTCGGCTTCCGCCGCGGCATCAGCGAATTGTTTTTCGCTTTCAGGACGCCAGCGGGAGAGGGCACCGAGCTCGGCGAGGTAAGCGGAGCGTGCGACGGCGAGGTCACGCTCGAGATCCCGCAGCGTGGCACCGAGCAGCGCCTCGGCTTGCTGCGTGCGGGCTTGTTCGGCGTCGATGTTGCCTTTGTTCTTGTTCCAAAGCGGCAGCGGGATGGAAACGACGAAGCCGCCTTCGATTTGAGTGCCTCCCGCATGCTGACCGGCCAAGTAGGGGCCAAAGGTGATGTCGCCCCAGCGCTCGGATTTGGTGAGATCGACCTTCAGGCCTTGTTTGGCGACGTTGAGACGCTTTTGCTGGAGATCGAAGTTCGTGCGAGCGGCCTGCTGTTTCAGGGCGAGGAGCTGTGGCACATCGGGGAAGGAGGTGACGGCTCCAGCGAGCTTCACGGACTGATCGGGGCCGCGTCCGCACAGCACATTCAGAGCTGCGGCGGCCTCGCGTGAGGCTTTGGAGGCATCGGTGAGGATGCGGTCGCTGTTGAGCAGCGTGGCTTCCAAAATGCGGCGTTCGAGCAAGGCGCTGACGGAGCCGGTATCACGCTGCACGAGCACTTCGACGAGGGATTCGAGTCGCTCACGCACGGAGCGTGCGGCGGCTTCTTTGCGCTGGAGAAGCAGCACATCACCGGCACGGGCACGCACTTCATTGGCGAGCTGTGATTTGAACTGCTGAAGGCCGAGTTGGGCGAGTTCGATGTCGCGATCGGCGATGGCCTTTCTCAACGACATGCGACCGGGGAAATCGAAAACCTGCAAAATGCTGGCCCGCCACACGAGGCCCTCTTTAGCCTGGGCGAGGCTCATGCCGCCGAGTTCGGTGCTCAGTTCGGGGTTGGCCAGTTTGGCCGCTGAATCGCGTCCGCCACGAGCGGCGTCGATTTCGGCCTCGTAGAAGCGGACTTCGGGATTTTTGTTCAACGCCTCACTGACGAGGTCGCTGCTGGTGAGGGCATTTTCGGCCTGGGCCGCAGTGAGCAGCAGCAGGGTCGGGAGGAGGCGCGTGAAGGTTTTCATGACACCAGACTCATTTCCCATGCTGCCTGCCTGAGCACGTTATCGTTTGGTAATGGAGAGTGAATCCCATGGCCTTTTGCGCCAGCGTGGCTCCATTCCTCAGCATGCACCTCCTCCTCGTCGAAGATGACACCGAACTCGCCCGCCAGACATCTCTTTGGCTGAGCGAGGCCGGGCATACGGCGACGTGGCGTGAAAAAGGTGGCGCGGCACTCGTGGCGCTGGCGCAGGAGGCTTTTGATGCGGTGATCCTTGATGTGGGGTTGCCGGACATGGATGGCTTCACCGTCGTGGAGCAGATGAGGGCGCGTGGCTTTGGCCTGCCGGTGCTGTTTCTCACGGCTCGTGACAATGTGACGGACCGAGTGCGCGGCCTGAAGGCAGGTGGCGATGACTATGTGACCAAACCTTTCGCGGTGGAGGAGCTGATGGCGCGGCTGGAGGCCCTGCAACGCCGCAGCGGGATCACACCCTCGCCTTCCACCCGAACGCTGGGAAAATGGACGCTCGATCCGATCAAACGCCGCTTGCGCTGCAACGATGAAACGGTGGAGCTGCAACCCCGCGAGTGGACGCTGCTGGAGGTCATGCTGGCGAATGAAGGACGCATCCTGACGAAGAAATTTCTGCTCGAAAAGGTCTGGGACATCCAGTTTGATCCTGGCACGAACGTCGTTGATGCGATGATCTGCCGCCTGCGGCGCAAGATTGATGCGCCGGGTGCTGTGTCCCACCTGCAAACCATCCGAGGCAAAGGTTATGTTATCCAAGCTCTTCCCTGAACGCATGCCGTCCACCTGGCGGCTGGGGCTGCTGCTGACGGTGCTGATGGTGTGCAGCACGGCGCTTTGTATCACCGTTGCAGGCTGGGCCGTGCGGCGAAATCTCAGCAGTATCGCCAAGGCGGTGGTGCTCGACGATCTCGGTGAGTATGCCGTTTTCTACAATCGCAACGGCCTCAAAGAGTTGCGGGATGTCTTTGCCGCAGGCGGCCACGATCAGGATCAAGCCGTGCGCATCACCGCGGCGGATGGCAGCCTGCTTTTCGAGCAGATCCCGCCCGCCGTGAGTGGCTATGCCTGGCCGAGCCAACCTCCCGGCAAGCTGCGCCCCACCGAGGCGCTGCTCATGCAGATCCCGCATCAAAGCACCGCACACGAGATCCTCGCTGGCTGCCAGTTGCTGGACGATGGCAACACGCTCTGGTTTGGCCGCACGGATGCGGAGGACCGCGCCTATGAAGATCACATCCGCAATCAACTGTGGCTCGCGGGCCTCGTCTCCGCCGTCTTCATGCTGCTGCCGCTGGCGTGGTTCGCCCGCCATGTGCTGCGCCCCGTGCAGGAGATGATGATCAGCACCCGCAAGCTCGCCCTGGGCAACACGGATGCACGCCTCGTGGCACCAAATGCCGTGCCGGAGCTGCAAGCCTTTGCCACTGCCTTCAATGACGGCCTCGACCGCATCGATGCCCTCACCGACGAGCTGCAAAGTGCAAATGACAACCTCGCCCACGAGCTGCGCACACCGCTGGCACGCGTGCGGGGCAATTTGGAAATTTTCCACGATCACACGGACAACGAAACCGCCCGTGATGCTGCCGCTCGCGGCCTGGAGGAGATCGACCGCGCCACTGAACTTGTGCAGACCATTCTCACCACCCGAGCCGGCGAGCACAAAGCGCTGAAGCTGCACCTCGAAGCCATCGACCTGCGTGACCTGCTTACTCAATTGCACGAGCTCTACAAACCTGCCGCCGAGGAGCGTGGCTTGCATTTTCATCTGCAAGCCGAGACACCCGCGCCCATCCAGCTCGACCGCCAGCGCATCACTCAAGCCATCGCCAACCTGCTCGACAACGCCCTCGCCTACACGCCGCGTGGCGGCACCGTGAGCCTCGTGCTAGAGCCCGGTGTCACCCACATTAGCATCCTCGTCCGCGATACCGGCCCAGGCCTCAGCGAGAGTGATCTCGCCACCGTCTGGCAGCGCTACAAGCGTGGCAGCGCCGCCAGTGCCGCCACGCCCGGCATGGGCCTCGGCCTGAGCCTCGTCCATGCCATCGTGCATGCCCATGGCGGTCAAAGCGGCTGCGAAAACCGCCCCGAAGGCGGAGCCGAGTTTTGGCTGAAGCTGCCGACATTTGAGGCGTGATTTGTTTTTTTGATGCGTTCTCGCCTTCACGATGCGCCTCGTTCTTCTCGTTTCTTTTGTCCTTTGTATCCCTGCCTCCGCAGAGATCCGCCCATTGCTGGAGAAATACTGCCTCGACTGTCACCATGCGGACAAGCAGAAGGGTGATGTCGATCTGACGCACTTCGGCTCGCCGCAGAATGTGGTGAAGGAGTTCAAACTGTGGCAGACGATGCTGCAACAGGTCGAGATGGAAGAAATGCCGCCAAAGAAGCCGCTGCCCAGCGTGGTGGAGCGGGCAGAGATCGTGGCGTTTTTGAAGAAGGGCATCGACTCGGTCGATTGGAGCCAGCAGAAGGGCGTTGAGCACGTCACGCTGCCGCGACTGACGAAAACGGAATACAACCACACGCTACGCGACCTCCTCGGCATCGACTTTGAGCCGGGAAAACTGCTGCTCGATGATGGTCCAGGTCTCTCCGGCTTCACGAATGATCGCGATGCGCTCTTCATCTCGCCTGCGCTGGCGGAGCAGCTTTTCGATGCGGCGGATTATGCGCTGCAAAGCCTGCTCAATCTGCGCCAGAAGCCCTCTTCGAAGCGCTTTGAGGCCGAAAACATGCTCATGACGGAACGCGGCGCGAAGGCGGAGGAGCTGCCCGGCGGCGGAGTTGGCTATTCGCTCGCGGGTGCAGGGCAGCGCACGCTTTATGATGAAGTCATCGTGCCTGTGGACGGTTGGTATCGGATGACCGTGAAGCACGTCGGGCGTGGTGGGGACAGCGGCATGCGTTTGCGCATCGACAATGAGCCAAGAGCGCTTTTGAAGTGCCTCGATAACACGCCCAAGGAGGAAACGATCGAGCTGCTGCTGCGTGCTGGCTCGCATCAGATGACCTGGAACATCGACAACACCGCGCTGCGTGCTGCCACACCTGTTCCGGTGCGAAAGGCAAAGAAGGCAGCACCAAAGGGTGGTTATCCCGTCTTTGATCAAAAGAAGGCGGCGCCTTTGGTGAAGGATGCGGCAGCCAAGAATGCGCCGCGCCTGCCGGTGCCAGCAAACGCCGCCGACGAGGTCAAAAAACTCACGGACCTGCTCAATCGCAACTTCCAGAACATGCAGATGCGCATCGAGTATCTGCGTGCGGTGACGCCGGAGGGAAATCCGAGTGATCTGCGCAGCTTCTACAACCTGCTGCCCGAACGCACCGAGGCCATGGTGGCTGCGAAGCATCTGCTCGCGAAGGGGATGCAGGTCTCCGTGACCGAGCTGGATCGCCAGATTGAAGCGGCGAACGTGGAGAAGCTCGCTAGCAACCGTCAGGTGGTCGGAGATTCGCTTGAAGTGCTCGATCTGCCGTTTGATCCTGCCTCGCTCATCGGCAGCGCGGAGGCGCAAAAGGCCGCGAAGCCGATTCGAGTGGGTGCGCCGGGTGTGGACTGGATTTGGGTCGAGGGCCCGATTTCGCCCGCAGGTTCCAAACCAGCCAAAATCTTCCAAAGCGACGCCAAGGCTTCTTTGAATGCCTTTTTGCCCAAAGCCTTTCGCCGCCCGTTGCGAGCTGGTGAACTCGAAAAACACCACACCCTTTATGAGAAGGCTCAGAAGCGCGGCGAAACGCCCGAGCAGGCTCTCAAGCTGGCTTTCGCGGCCGCGTTGACCTCGCCGAGCTTTTTGTTTCGCGATGAGTTTCATGCCGGGAAGCTCGATGATCATCAACTGGCGAGTCGTTTGAGTTATTTCCTCTGGATGAGCATGCCTGATGATGAACTGCGTGCTCTCGCCGATGCTGGGAAGCTGAACGATGACGGCACGCTGCGTGCGCAGGTGAAGCGGATGATCGCTGATTCGCGTTCGCGGGCCTTCACGAGCACCTTCCTCGGCCAGTGGCTCGGCTTTTCGGGCCTCGGCACCGAGCATGTGCCGGATGCGCGGAAGTTCCGCGACTTCACGCCCGCGCTCGCGGAGGCGATGAAGCTGGAGCCGGTGCTTGTCTTTGAAAATCTCCTGCGCAGCGGCGGCAGTCTCACGCGACTGCTCGATGCCCGCGAGACCCTCGCGAATGCCGAGCTCGCCAAATTGTACGGCCTCGACGTGAGCGGCGAGGCCATGCAGCCGGTGAAACTCACCGATGACAAACGCGCTGGCCTGCTCGGCATGGCCGCCGTGCTCACCGCATCGTCCACGCCGAATCGCACGAGTCCTGTCATCCGAGGCAAATGGGTTTTGGAGACGCTGCTTGGTCGCAAGCTCGCCGAACCACCCGCCGATGCCGGCCAGCTCGACGACAAGGCTGGAGATCGTGGCAAGACGTTGCGCGAGGAACTCGCCGCGCACCGTCGCAACGAAAGTTGTGCGAGTTGTCATGACAAGATTGACCCCATTGGCTTCGGTTTGGAGAACTTCGATGCCATCGGCCGCTTCCGCGAGAAGGAGGCTGGTAAACTCGTGGATGCGAGTGGCACGCTGCCCGGTGGCATTGAAATCAACGGCCCCGCCGAACTCCGAAACGCCATCCAGCAGCATCACGCCGATGAATTCATCC
Source organism: Akkermansia muciniphila (assembly GCA_943373155.1). Classification (GTDB taxonomy): domain Bacteria; phylum Verrucomicrobiota; class Verrucomicrobiia; order Verrucomicrobiales; family Verrucomicrobiaceae; genus Prosthecobacter. The sequence continues at coordinate 33,924 of CALSBJ010000008.1, forward strand.
GCAACGTCACGCAGCGTCTCACCGCCTTTGCACTTGGGCGTGCGTTAAAGCCGCAAGACGAAGGTTTGATTCGGCAATTGCTGACGGATTTGAAGAAGAACGATCACCACGCCGATGTGCTCATCGAATCCATCGTGCTGAGTGAGGCCTTTCGATCCCAAGGCTGAAGCCCGGAGGGCTTCCCCACGAATAGCCAGGGGCGAAGCCCCTGGCATGAGACGACGCGCCTCATGAACTCCGGAGGAGTTCGCTGATGCTGGGTGAATTCCGATGCCTCGTTGCGCATGGGCGAACCCCTCCGTGGTTCGGGATCTCTCGCGATCTGTTCCAGGGGTTATCACCCCTGGCTATTCGGGGGGAATGCCTCCATCATTCGAGGCGGTGTTGGGCTTGCCTTTGGGTGGCATTTATGAATGATGAAGTGCATGCCGACTTACACGGACATCACTTATCACATCGTGTTTGGGACGAAGGGCCGAGTGCCTTCGCTGGACAAGGCGCGGCGAGATGATCTTTATCGGTTCATTTGGGGTGTCATCAAAGAGCGGGACGGTCATCTTTACCGCATCGGGGGCGTGGAGGATCATGTTCATATTTTGACCTCGCTGCATCCGTCGGTGGCGCTGGCGGATCTGGTGAAGGAGATCAAGACGGCCTCCTCGGCTTGGATATGAGGGCAGCAGGTTTTTCCGGCGTTCGATTCCTGGCAGGAAGGTTATGGAGCCTTCACCGTGGCGGCCGACGCGAGACCCGCTTTGATCGATTACATCAAGAACCAGGAACAACATCACGCGAAGCGAGATTTTGTGACGGAGTTACGCAGCATGGTCGAGGAGGCTCATCTGAACTGGAAGGACGACTACCTGCCGTAAGCTGGATGGCGGGCGCATGGGCGAACCCCTCCGGGGTTTGGGGGATTGCGTTGCCGGTTCCAGGGGTTTCACCCCTGGCTATTGATGGGGAACGCCTCTGGCGTTCGGGGGGAGTATTCCACTCAACGCTGCATGTTCGCGAAGAAGACTCTCGCGCTTTCCATGATGCCGTAGGCGGTTTCTTGGGGGGTGAGCTCGGAGGTCTGGATGCGGAGGTCGGCGAGGGATTTGTAGAGGGGCTTTCGCTCGTCGAGCAGGCGGGTCAGTTTGGCTTTGGGGTCTTCTTCGCCTGCGAGGAGAGGGCGGTCGTTGTTGTGGGAGGTGCGGCGGGCAAGGAGGGCGGGATCGGCATCGAGCCAGACGATGTAGCCGAGGTGGCGCAGCAGAGGAAGATTGCGCGGCTGAGTGATGATGCCGCCGCCGGTGGCGATGCAGGCACCGCGTTTGCCGAGCAGGGAACGCAGCGCGGCACTCTCGCGGAGTCGGAAGCCGGTCTCGGTTTCAGCGGCGAAGATGGCGGGGATGCTTTGACCGGCGGCTTCGACGATGAGTTGATCGGTATCGATGCACTGGAAGCCGATCATCTGGGAGACAATGCGGGCGACGGTGGTCTTCCCGCTGCCCATGAGGCCGATGAGGATGATGTTGGGCTGGCGCGGGAGCGGTGTGGCGGCCTCGTCGATCACGGCTTGCAGGATGCTGCTGGCGAGTTCGGGGTCGTTTTGGATGGCGTCGAGGTAGGTGGGATAGCGTGGCTGCCAGCCGCTGGCGCGGAGTTTGGCATTCGAGACGTGTTTGTGACTCCAGCCGCGTTTGCGATTGGGATCGGGTTCGCGAGCGGGTGGGATGGCGAGGCCGAATAGGCGGCAGAGATCGAGGTAACTGTCCCGTTGGGTGACTTTTTGGTCGTCGGCGATGTTGTAGATGCCGCTGAGCCGATGGGTGACGAGATGCACGAGGGCGCTGGCGGCATCGTCAGCATGGATTTGATTGAGGTAGCGGCCCTGGCCGTCGTTGCCTTCAATGGCAGATTTGCCTTCGAGGAGGTTTTTGAGCAAAAAGGAGCGTCCGGGGCCATAAATGCCAGCGAGACGTCCGGCGCAGCCTCCGGCATTCAGAGCGAGGTTTTCGGCTTCGCGGAGCAAACGGCCCGTTTCTCGGTCGGGATCGGCAAAGCTGGTCTCATCGACGGTTTCGCCGTTGATCTGCGGGAAGACGCTGGTGCTGCTGGTGTAGAGCGGGAAGGCTCCGGGAAAGGCGGTGAGGAGGTGCCGCATGCCATTCACATAGACGCTTTGATACATCTCGGCCCCGCCCCGGCTGGAGCTGGCGCAGTGAATGAAGGCATCGACCGGCTGCGGGGCGATTTTGGCGGCGAGCTCGCGGATGGAGGTCTCGCTGGAGATATCGCAGGCTTCGACCCGCCATGGTTTGGCGGCGCGGAGTCGCTCCGTGGAGGTGGCACTGTGCGTGAGGCCGATGACGGTGTGGCCGGCGGCATGCATCCAATCTGCCACGCGCTCGCCGACGAAGCCGCAGCCTGCGACGAGGAGGGTCATAGCGGCTTGCGGTGTTTTTGATAGTAGGCAACGAGGCCGTCCACGACGCCGCGGACGTAGTCCTCGACGGCGCTGGTCTGGAGACGCCCGGCGATGAGGGTGCGACCGATGAAATGCCCGGCGAGCAGGCGGCGGTAGGTTTCCTCGTGGTTCATGACGAAGGGTTCGAGATAGACGACAGGGCAGTCGTAGATGCGATTGGCGAGGAGGTTCCGCGCATAGACGGCGGGGTGAGCACCAGCGCGGCGGGCATTGGGTGTGGTGTAAATGTAGGGCGGCAGGCCGGTGGCTTTGAGGAGGCCTTCGGCGACGGCATCAGCGAGCGGAATTTCTTCCTCATGGATGCGAGAAAAGAGACGGTGGAACATCTCGAAGCGCACATCGGCCTGCTCGAGCTCGGCGGGTGAGTAGCAGCCGTTCACAAGGACATGCGCGTGGTTTTGCGGCGAGAACTGCGGGGAGGTGGCATTCCCCCAGGCTTCGGCGTTGTAGTGGAGGCAGAGGACGAGATCAGGCTTGATCTGGGTGTTCACTTTTTTGCCGCGGGCGTGAATTTCGCTGACGCGGTAAAAGAGTTTTTCGCTCTGCCACTGCACGGTGAGGAGTTTGGCATCGCCGGTGAGGCCGTCGTAGCCTTCCTTGGGCTCGGGGAAGCCGGCTTCTCGGAGGCCTTTTAAGGCCGCTTCGCGAAGCGTGGCCGGGCGGGCCTTGGTGACGGGCTCCGAATTCTCGCGAACCAGCGAGACGTAAGCCCCAAGGGCTTTCAGACGCTCGGCGAGCATCTGGGCGGTGACGAGGCTGAGATCACCTTCCTGGATGAATTCGTTCGGCTGAAAGCTGAGGAAACGCTCCTCGATGCGGCCGTAGCCGCCCCCGATGTGGCCGGGATCGAGGGCGATGTGGAGATCGCTGAGCACGGGGCGATCTTTGAGCGGCTGCAATTCGGTGGCGCGATGCCAAGGGCGAGTGCTTTCTGAGGGGGGCTTGGAGACGCTCTCGAGTTCGATGCGAGCCTCGGTATGGGCGGGATCGCCGGTTTGAATGAGAAGCGCCGAGCCTTCGATGCGCCACGCGGCGGGCATGGTGGAGTTGTTCGTGTAGATTTCCTTCAGCGCGGCCTCCAGCTCGGCGCGGGTCATGGTTTTCGCGAAGACCTGGAGCTTGGACCAATCGGGCGAATCACCGAGCTGGCTGAGTTTGGCAAAGCGCAGGATGGGGTTTGGCGGAGCGGCGGTGCCAGGGATGATGTTGGAGGCGTTGAGCGTGGCCGCCGAGTTCAGCGTGGCGGTGGGGGCTGGTGCGGGAGGCGGAATAGCAGATGGAGGCGGAGCGGGAATGGGGGCGCTGGTTGACTGGGCGACCACGCTGCCGCCGAGGAGGGCGGCGGAGAGTAGTACGAGGATGATTTTCTCGATCATAGAGGCGATCCTAGCTTGAACCTGCCGCGCATCATCTACTAAATGGCCTTCCAATGAACGAAGCGAACAACGACACAGCGGCACAGACGGATGACGGGCTTTTCAGGCTGCTTTTCCTGGGAGACATCGTGGGCGAGCCGGGCCGCAAGGCGGTCTCCCTGCTGCTGCCTTTGCTGAAGCAGGAGCTGAACCTCGATTTCATCGTGGTGAATGGCGAGAACTCCGCCGGCGGGCGCGGCATCACGCCGAAGATCGCCATCGGCCTGATGCGGGCCGGCGCGGCGGTGGTGACGACGGGAGATCACATCTGGGACCAGAAGGAGATCGTGCCCTACATGATCGATGAGCCACGGCTGCTGCGTCCGCTGAACTACCGCGAGGGTGCTCCGGGGCAGGGTTACGTCGTTTTGGAGACGAAGAAGGGCAAAGTGGCGGTGGTGAATCTCCAGGGCCGCACGTTCATGGGCCAGCAGCTCGAAAATCCCTTTCCAGTGATCACCGAGTGCGTGGAAAAGCTGCGTCAGGAGACGCCGATCATCTTTGTGGATTTCCACGCTGAGGCCACGAGTGAAAAAGTGGCCATGGGCTGGCATCTCGATGGCAAGGTGAGCGCCGTGGTGGGCACCCACACGCATGTGCCGACGGCCGATGAGCGTGTTTTGCCGAAGGGCACGGCCTTTCAAAGCGATGCCGGCATGTGCGGGCCGATGGATAGCGTGATCGGCAGCCAGATCGAGCCGGTGCTGGAGCGCTTTCATACGCAGATGCCCACTCGTTTTGGTGTGGGTACCGGCGCCGTGAGACTGAACGGCGCCCTCATCACGCTCGATCCGAAGACGGGCCGGGCGCTGAAGATCGAGCGCATCACCCGGACGTGGCACGAGTGAGCGATTGCAATCGCCCGTGGAATCTGATTGGATGCGGCCGATGAAATTCCTCCTCCATGCCGTCTCCGCCGCCGCGCTGTGTTTCTCGCTTTCGAGCTGCGACACTCTGTCGAGCTTTGGGAAGCCGAAATACAAATTCTCCGTGCATATCCAGGGCGAGCCGAACGATCATCCGAAGGAGATTATCCAATTCCCTTTCCAGGGGCAGCAACTCATCTTCAAGAAGGTGCCAGAATTCGGCCAGACTGCGATCGCGGCGTTCGAGCCCTTCATCGCGGATGACGGCGCGGGAAATGGCCTGCTTTTGAAGCTGGACGCCCATGGCCGCAACATGCTCGAAAACGCCACCCGCCTACACCAGGGCGAACTGCTGCTCACCGTGGTCAATGGCACGCCAGTGGACATCATTCAGATCGATACGCCGATCACGGACGGGCGCTTCACCATCTGGCGCGGCGTTTCGGACGAGACGATTGCCCAAATGGAAAAGAGGCTGCCGCGTATCTCCGGTCTGAAATCATCATCCAGCTACTTTGAGATGACGCCTTCCACGACCAAAGAGAAGCGTGAAGCCCGCCGAGCCGCTGAGCAGGAGAAAAAATACCTCGAAGATATGGCCCGCCGTGCCGAACGCGGTGAGGATGTGACTGCACCACGAAGCAAAGAAATCCCGCTGGAGTGATGAAAGCCCTCCTTTTGCCCCTCTTGCTGGCTTTGACGCCTCTCGCGAGAGGTCAAATCGGCCTCGTTTTGCCCACGGAAAACACCGCGCTGCTCGAAAAGCAGCCTGCCGGGTATTTCCAGTTCGTAGACCGCACGTTCGAAGGTGAAAAGACGACGCCTTGGGAGGGCGGGCAGTTTGGTTTCGTGCGTGATCCGCGGCGCATCGGTGGGGCCATCGCCTACGCGAGATTTCACGAAGGCCTGGATGTGAAGCCGCTGCGTCGTGATGCGAAGGGCGACCCGCTCGATGAGGTGCGGGCGATCGCCGCCGGGCAGGTGGTGTATGTGACAGCCTCCGCTGGGCTGAGCAATTACGGGCGTTACATCGTGGTGCGGCATGATTTCGCGAGCGCAGGGGCTTTTTACTCGCTCTATGCGCATCTGCGAGAGGCCAGGGTGCAGGTCGGAGAAATGGTCAAGGCCGGGCAGGGAATTGGTTTGATGGGGTACACCGGTGCGGGCATTGATCAGCGCCGTGCCCATCTGCATGTGGAGCTGAACATGCTTATGAGCAGCGAATTTGATGCCGGACAGCCCACGGGCTTTTCCACCACCAACCACCATGGCATCTACAATGGCATCAATTTGATCGGCCTGGATCTTCAGAGCCTCTATCTGGCCGTGGTGAAGAATCCGCGGCTTTCGATCCCGGAATTTATTCGTGGTAATGAGGCGGCTTTTCGCGTGCGAGTGCCCGGAACGGCGAAAATGGAGATCGTCGGGCGCCATCCCTGGCTTTTGAACGGAAAAACGCCCCGTGGCACCTCCTGGGAGGTCGCTTTCACCCGCTGGGGCTTCCCGATGGCCGTCGAGGCATCCTCTGTGACCGTGAGCGAGACCGTAGTTACATGGGTGAAGGACGCTGGCATACCCCATTATCTGCAGACTCGCGGCCTCGTGACAGGCAGCGGCAGCACCGGAAAACTGACCGCCGAAGGGCTGCGGTTCATCCGGCTGGTGTGCGGGCTACCGTGACAAACTCGTGAACGAACATTTTACAGGGATGGATTGACTAAGAGAGTCCTGTTCGGGTAATCTGCCAATCCCTCCCATTCTCAATGAAACCCTTCGAGTTCATTTTTGCCACTGGCCTGCGCCGTTTTTTGCTGCTGTTGGGTTTGCTATTCACGGCTGTGGATGCCTGTGGACAGGTTCCATCCGCGCCGACGGGAGTTACGGCCTCCTACAGCCTCGTCAGCGCTGATGTCACGGGCTTCCTGATCCAGTGGACAGATACCTCCTCCAACGAAACGAATTTCGAGATCTGGGCCAACACGACGAACAATTACGGCGGGTCTTTCCTCCTGCAGACTGAGGCGGCAAACACCACAAGGGTCCATGTTTATATGGGGTCCGGGTTTCTCCCGTCTGGCGGAAGCGCCTACTTTTGGATCGTGCCACTGAATGCCTCAGGGAGAAATCACAACACGGTCCCGGGCGTTACGACAAACAATGGCAGCATTACCAACAACCCGCCATCCGGCCTAGCCATCACGGTTCCGAGCACCAACACCATCCGGCTGAATTGGACGGACAACTCCAACTACGAAGAGTACACGGAAATATGGGCGCGTGATACAGGTGTTGGGGGCAGCGTTTCCCAGTTCCTCGGTGAGGTTCCATGGAACCTCACTCAGCAAGATCTCTTTTATTACCTACAGCCCGGACACACCTATGAACTGACCCTGCGCACTTCACGGCGAGTGGGCAATTACAACAACAATAGCTTTGCCTACACAGCTTTCTCTTCGCCGGTGACCTTCACGATGCCGGGGACCTTAAACGCATCACCACCCACTGCGCCATCGAATCTTTCCGTGGCTGCTTTTGTGGACGCCTCGAACGGGAACTCGAACTCCTTTGGCGTCTATTTTGATGACAACTCGACCGATGAGCTTGGCTTTGAGTTTCAGCATAAGGTTCTCGGCGCTTCCGACACCACCTTTGCATCGCTCGGTGTGCTAAACGGAGCCACAGGACTCAATCTCGGCTACGGAACTCCCATTTCAGGTTATGCAGCAGCTTCTGCTCGTGATTTTCGAGTGCGTGCCTTGCGTGGCAATGGCCCGTTTGCGGTCGCTTCTGCCTTCACCGCTACGGTTGGAGCCACGCACGCCTCCTTCAACGCCCCCACTGATCTACGGGTCACGGCACCCGCCAACGATGGCAAGGTTCAACTCTTCTGGGCGGACAATGCTACGACAGAAACCGGTTACCAAATCGAGTTTCGAGAGGGCACCAGCGGAGCCTTCACGAGTCTGGGAACAATCAATTCGACGGACTTTTCACGCTATCAAAGCGCAGGCGGCATCGGAGGGTTTGATCCGGGATCGACGGTACAGTTTCAGATTCGCGCTGTCGGCTCAGGTGCCCCTTCCGCTTACAGCAATCTCGCCACCATCACGATCCCGGCTGCTCTTTCCGAACCCACTGGCCTCACTGCTACCGTGCTTGGTGAAGGCTCGGTAAAGCTCGATTGGACGGACCCCACCACGAATGAAGGCGGCTTCATCATCCAGGCCAGGTTCCTGCCAAGCGGCACCTTCTTTGACACGGATGTGCTGGTCAATAGCGCCCCGGCTGACTTTACGGCCACGGCCCGCACGCGCACCCTCACGCTTCCAACCACGCTGCTTTACCCTGGCGTTTCCTATGAGTTCCGCGTGATGGCCGCGTTTGTGCCTGTGACCGGTTCGCAGATCAATTCTCCACCTTCAAATCTGGCCACCGCCAACGTTCCCTTCAATGCGCCCACCAATTTCACCGCCACGGTGAGCGGCGAATCTACGGTAAGCTTCACCTGGACGGACAATTCGGCTGTAGAGTCCAAATTCTACATCCTCGCCAAAGAATCCGGGGCCACTCAATACTCGGTCCTCGCCTCTCCCGCCGCCAATGCCACCAGCCTAAGCGTGCCAAACGTCATCCCTGGCCTTACTTATGACTTTGCCATCGTGGCGGTCTATGTGAGAGCGGCTGACGATGAGGTCGAGTCGGCACTCTCAAACGTGGTTACTCGTTCCCTGCCCTTCAACGCACCTAGTGGTCTCACCGCCGTGGCTGCCACGGATCGCCAGATCAACCTGACATGGACGGACAATTCCACGGCTGAATCTGGCTACATCATTTACTGCAAGCTGAGCACGGATTCCTCTTTCCAGCCCTGCGGGGTGGTGGCTCCGAACGTCACCACTTTCTCCACGAAATTCTTGGATGCGGGAGCGGGCACGCCATTGGAACCCAACACGGCCTACCAGTTTGAGGTTCGGGCCTTTGCAGGACTCTCTCTCGCTCTGGCGCAAAGCAATCCGGCCTTTGTGAACAGTAACGCGGTGCGCACCTCCGCTACGACGGGCTCCATCACGACAAAGGACGGAGTCACGGCGGATCTTTCGCCAACGATGGTGGTGAACCAGGTCTTCTCTCACACTTTTGCCGCCACCCAGGGGCAGTCCTCTATCACCAGCTCAAGTCTCACCGGTTCCCTGCCTGCCGGCGTGACCTATAATTCGGGCACTCGCACTCTCAGCGGCACACCGACGGAACGCGGTTCCTTCACTCCGACACTGACGGTGAACTGGTCCAATGGCTGGTCGAGCACACAGACGATTCACTTACGGCCCTATTTCCTGCCCGGCAGGCCCGTTGTGGTGACCCCCATCGCAGCTCACACCTTGAGTGTGGGAGATACGCCCCTCTCCATCCCACTCGCCACCACGTTTTCCGATCCCGACACCGAATCTGCCGTGGCCATCAGCCTCCCGGCAGCGAATGGCACGCCGGGAGGGCGCTCGATCACCATCATCCTCAATGACACCGTGACGCCGATCACCGTGGCGAATTTCCGCTCCTATCTGAACAACGCGACGGATGGTTACAACGGTAGTATTTTCCACCGCCTGGTTCAGGGCTTCGTCCTTCAGGGGGGAGCGTTCAGGTCCAGCCCTCTTGTCAATGCGGCATCAAATGCCCTTGTCGGCGTCACCAAGCTGGCGGCCATCCAAAACGAGCCAGGCCTGCCAAACATCAGCGGCACTCTGGCCATGGCAAAGCAAGCCGGAGACCCTCACAGCGCCACCACCGATTTCTTCTTCAATCTGGCGGATAACACCGCGAACCTCGACTTCCAAAACGAAGGCTTCAGCGTCTTTGGTCGTGTGGCCCAGCCTTCACTCGCCACGCTCGCCGCCCTGGCTGCTCTGCCGCTTCCGCCGGCGGCGGGTAGCAACCAGCCAGCTAACTACCAAGTGCTCATCAATCCCGTGGTCGTCTCGTCGAATACCACGTCTGGAAGCACGAATGTCGTGCCAGCTTCCTTCGCCTCCATCGTCGCGGGCATGGGCATCAGCGGACCTGGCATCCCAGCAAATACCTTCGTCAACTCCGTCAACGGCACCACGAACATCACCATCTCCAATGCCGCCACCGCCAACGGCACAGGCGTTAGCCTCAGTTACGGTGAATCCACCCCCTTCTCCTCCATGCCTTACAATGCGGCCACCGCTCCTGCGCCTCCGATTGATGCCTCGAAGCTCGTGCGCATCAATTCCGTCACCAGCTCCGTGCCTGTCCTCAGCGGGCACAGTGCCACTAGCTCCAGCACGGGCGTGGCCACGGCCTCCGTCAGCGGCACGGATCTCACCCTCAGTCCCGTCGCTCCAGGTACGTCAACCATCAGCCTCCAGGTCACGGATCTCGATGGAAACCAGCTCCAGGTTCCGCTCACTTTCCAGGTTACGGTGAACAACACCCTCTCCAACTGGGCCGCCACCGAAGGACTCACCAGCGGTCAAAACGGCCCCACGGACGACCCGGACCTCGATGGCCGCAAAAACCTCCTCGAATATGCCCTCATGAGCAGCCCCGGCACCGCCAATGGCTCCGCGGAACCTGCTTTGAACACCATTACCGATGGGGCGGACAAAAAAGCCACCATCACCTTCAAGGTGCGGAAATTTGCCGCCCTCACCTACACCGTCGAAGGCTCTAGCAATCTCACCACCTGGACGCCCGTCTGGACGAGCACCTCCGGTTTCGCGGATTCCGCCGTCAGCGCCTCGGTGAACAACGCCGATCATACCCTCGTCACCATCAAAGACAGCGTGCCCTACTCGGACACCACACCGCGCTTTCTCCAGTTAAAGGTCACCGCTCCGTGAGGATGACGCCCTTGGCGGGGTTGCCGCCCTTCGCCGTGAGCCAAAGCAGCAGCGGCAGGCGGATGAAAAAGCCGCAGAGCAGCCTCGCGTGCATCCAGGTGAGCAGCGTGTTGTCCCGGAAATAGCGAAACTGGGACACTCCGCCCTCCGCCGCCGTGAGATACTTCACCGGCGTGGGCACATTGATCGCCGGGACGCCGTTCCAGCACAGGCGCACCGCCACTTCGGTATCGAAATCAAATCGCCGGGCAAACCGCGTACCTCGAAAGGCCTCTAGCAGCGCTGGCAGCGGGTAAAGTCGCATGCCGAAGAGTGTATCGCCGATGCCCCAGCCGAGCGTTTCGATATGCGCCCAAAGATTCGAGAGCTGGCGACCTCGCACGCGGACCAGCGGAGCCTCCGGCCCAAAGATCGGCAGACCCAGTAGCGCCGCTTCGGGGTGCTGCCCGCCGATAGCGATGAATTTCGGGATGAATTCCGCCGGGTGCTGCCCGTCCGCGTCCATCGTCAGCACATGCGTGAAGCCAGCTTCAGAGAGAGCCTCCGCTCCGGCAAGCACAGCGGCTCCTTTGCCCTGATTGACCGGCAGTTTCAGCAGGCGCAGTCCAGGATGATCTGGCTGTAGAGCCTCCACATCCTTTTCACTGCCATCCGTGCTGCCGTCCATCACCACCCACACATCCTTCCAGCGATCCAGAGCCTGCAAGACAGTCGTCTTCAGAAGGCGTCCGGTATTGAAACTGGGGATCAGGATGGCAACGCGCATGCAACGCACCGCGTTTAGCCCGCGGAGCGGTGGATGGGGGCGAGAAACCGCCCTCCCGCAAGCGCAGAATCCCCTTCCGCACAGCTTTCGCCAGCCCATGCTCAGCCCGGCAGGCTCAGGTGGCCTAGCGCCAGCAGGCCGTAGTAGGTGTACTCGCAGTCCAGGACATCATCCGTCCAGTTCCCATGAAAGCCCCCCGTGGCATTCCAAAGCGAGTCAACAAAGTCCAGGCACGGCTCCTTCAGCCGCGAGAAATCCGCCTGCACCGCATCCAGCGCATGCAGCGCCACCGCCGTCGACAGCAGATCCGGCAGCGGCGCATTCGGCATCGCCAAAAAGCCACCACTCGGCAGGCAGCGCTTCATGAGCCAGTCCACCGCCTCGGCGGGAGGCGTCATTTCGAGATGCCGGTGCAGCGCCACCATCGCCGCCGTTGCCGTCGTCGATCCTACCGGGATACCCGGCTCGTTCGACCAAGCCCCATCTGGCGTCCGCAGGCTGCCCATGCATTCCGCTACCCGCCAGGGCGCAGGTGGGATCAAACCCAGGTCTTGATAAGCACCCCAGGCGATTAGGCAGCCATACGCGCTGCTTTTTTTCCGCCCCGGCGCCTGATGATAGCCGCCATCCTCGCAGCGCCAGCCCTCGATCCGTGCCGCCAAAGCCTCACGCCAAGCCGCCATCGTGCCCGCCAGACCCGCATTCGCGTGGCAGCGTGCCAGACAGCACAAATGCACAAAATCCAGCCCAGCCCCATCGCCGAATCCCCCCAGCCAGGGCCGTAGATCCGGCAGCGTGGTCTCCTCCACCAGCAGCGCCCGCAGCCCCTCCATGCCGAAAACGGAATAGTAGAGGTCCGGACGCTCATCGCGGTCCAAAAACCCGTCACCGCCCGCCGCCAGCCGTGAACGCAAAAAGGACTCCACCAGCGGCGTGGCCTCCCCCAACACTTTCGGAGCCAGGCGAGCCACTTGGAGCATTTCGAGACGGAAAGACATGCGCCCTACTACGAGGCGCTGAACCGCGGTCAAGAAAGCCGTATTTAGCGCTTGAGAATCCCTCGCCCTGAACCACACTCGCGCCCCGGTCACCCCGAAAACGTGCTCACGTGGCGGAATTGGTAGACGCGCTAGATTCAGGTTCTAGTGAGTAACATCGTGCTGGTTCGAGTCCAGTCGTGAGCACCATTCGGTGGCGGATTCAACTCCTTCCCTAGCCGGGTTTCGCCCCGATCACGCCACCCCATGCAGGACGCCGGATACGTCAGACAAGCCTTCGCCGGCATCGCACGGCGTTATGTCGTCGCCAACCATGTGCTCAGCCTCGGCATTGATTGCCTTTGGCGGCGCACCACCTCCAAACGCATCGCCAAGCTCGCGCCGCAGCGCGTCCTCGATCTCGCCACCGGCAGTGGCGATCTCGCCCAGGCCGTCCAGGCCGCCTGTCCCACCGCCAAAGTGCTCGGCGCCGATTTTTCCGTCCCCATGATGCGTGAAGCGCAAAAACGCCGCTTCCACCGCCTCGTCGCGGCCGATGGGCTCCGCCTGCCGTTTCAAGATGGAGCCTTCGACGTGCTCACCGTCGGCTTTGGCCTGCGAAACATGGCCTCCTGGCCGCTCGCCCTCCAGGAAATGAGCCGCGTCCTGCGTCCAGGCGGCAGCCTCTTCGTCCTCGATTTCTCCATCCCGCGCCTTCCTGGCCTCCGGCAGCTCTATCTCTTCTATTTGAAGAACATCATGCCCCGCATCGCCGGCTGGATCACCTGCCAGCGTGCCGCCTATGAATACCTCTGCGGCTCCATCGAACGCTTCCCCTCTGGCGCGGAAATGGAGGCCCTCATTTGTGCCAATGGCTTCCAAACCGCTCAAGGCACGCCGCTCACTTTTGGCATTGCCAGTCTTTACCAAGCCCAAAAAGCCGCCGCATCACCCGGCGAGTGACGCCATCCAGGTAGTGCTGGCAATGACCCAAGAACGAAAGCATTCTTGCCGGAAGGACGAACTCCCGTTACCTATGGCGCATGACTTGGAAAGAAAACATTACCCACTGGCGGAGCCTCACGCCGGAGGAGAAATTGCGTCGCAAGTGGGAGTCGATCCCGCAGGATGTGGCGCGGAGCATGGCCTTCGAGGGCGAACCGGTGCCGGTGGAGAGGATTCGCGCGACCCTCGCCCGGATCGAGCCACCCGCTTTGTTGCGGGCTCTCAAAGCGAGTTGAAAACATGTTTTGTGCCTCAGTTTACATCGGTTTTTGGATGCGGCTGTTTAGCATTCTGGCCTCTTCACGGACCTTGGGGTCACTATGGGCAAGGTAACGCTCCAAGGTTGGCATCAGCTCAGAAACCGCTTCCTCAATGGTAGGTGCGTCCAATCTGGTTGTGCCTTCTATGGCTTCCTGACCTCTTTCTGCACATATACGGATGAAGTGAAGCAACTCATAAGCCATTGGGCGATTGTTCATGCCACAAGGCAGTTCTGGCAGTTCATCTAACATCAGCATCTTCGCAACACAGCGGATCACATAAGGAGTGGCTGAAAAGATTGAGTACTGATGAAATGCTGAGCTGTAAAGAAAGCCGCAGATCGCATCCATTCGCTCCTCCACATCGCTCGCCACGAGCCTTCTTAACTCAGTCGGCGCATCTTTTGCAGGACCATACGCATGGCTCACTTGCTGCCATGGCATCGAGTCGATTAGCTGAAGAAGTTCTGCATTCATCACCATGTATTCTGGGGCAGCGAGCGATGCCGTAAAGCTTGGAAGAAGTTCAAACCTGTTACCTCTTCCCCGCCTTCAACTCAATCTCCCGAAACTCCGCGCTGCCTGCAGGCAAATGCACGCGCATATGAATGACGCGGCCGGAGGTCGGGATCTCGAGGGTGTGGGTTTGCCAATCGGCGGTGGCTTGGAGGGGGAAGGTGAGGCGGTTGGCGGGGAGGAAGTCTTTGTCGCCGTCGAGACGCCAGGCGATGGCACCTTGGCCGGTGGCGGCGGTTTTGAGGGTGAGTTTGGCGGTGACAGGGCCAGCAAGCTTGAGCTTGGCTTGGGTGATGAAGGTGGGTTTGTCGGCTTGGTCGGGGGTGAGGATGAAAAGGGCGTCTTTGGTGGTTAGCTTGCCGTTGCGGGCTTCCCAGCCTTGGGTTTCCGAGGCATTGGCGGCGGGTGCTTCGGCGCGTGGGGCGATGGTTTTGCCTTCGAGGTAGTGATCGAAGTAGTCGTTCCAGGTCGCGGCCATGGGGCCGAGTGCCATGCCGGGTGGGTTGAGGCCATCGGCCCAGGTTTTGAGCTTCGCGCGGAGTCGCGTGGCGATCTCCGGGTGCTTCGCGGCGACGTTGTGCTTCTCCGCGCGGTCGGTGGCGAGGTCGTAGAGGTATTCGCGATCACCACCGCGTAGGAGTTTCCAGTTTCCTTCGCGAATGGCGCTCTGGGCCATCCAGCGCCAGTAGAGCGCTTCGTGCGGCGGCGATTGGTTTTTGCCGGTGAGGTGGGGGAGAAGATTCACGCCGTCCAAGCCGCTTCGATTGCCAATCGAAGCTACGGCGGAGGCCGTCGCAGCGAAATCGAGCGCGGTGACGGGATGCTCGTAGGTTTGCCCACCGGGGATCGTGCCAGGCCAGGCGATGAGAAAGGGCGTGGACATGCCGCCTTCGGCCAGCATGCCTTTTTCGCCATTCAGCGGTGTGTTCAGGCTGCCGTCCCAGCCGCCTGCGTCGCCTTGGAGCGGCGAATCGACCTTGTGGATCTTCAGCGGAGCGCCGTTGTCGCCGATGAAGAAGATGAGCGTTTTCTCGGTGAGGCCGTGTTTCTTCAAAGTGCTCGTGATGAGGCCCACGCCGTCGTCGATGGCCGAAAGCATGGCCAGCGCGGCGCGGCGTCGCTCCGGCATCTCGCCGGGAAAGCGGTCCATGTAGCGCTTCGGCGCATCCAGCGGTGTGTGCGGGCCGCGATAGGCCACGTAGAGGAAGAACGGCTCGTCCTTGTAGCGCTCGATGATCGCCGCCGCGGCCTTGGAGCAGCCATCGAGATGATACTCAGTCGGCGGCAGATCGCCCATCGGGCGGTCTTTGCCATCCAGCGTGATGTTCGCCGAAAAAGGGCGTTGCGCGTTTTGCGAGAATACATGCTTGAAGCCATGCTGCGTGATCGCTTCCGTGGGCCCGAGGTGCCACTTGCCGAACTGCGCCGTGGTGTAGCCCGCGTTTCGCAGTCGCGTGGCGAGGGTGGTCTGCTTGTTGAAGCCGTCGAGCGAGGAGCCGTTGTTATCGAGATCGAAGCGCCCCTGAAAGCGTCCGGTCATCACGCCGCCACGCGAGGGCACGCATTGCGGTGCGGTGCTGTAGCCATGCGTCGCCACCACGCCGCTGCGGGCCAGCGCATCGAGATGTGGCGTCTTGATGTCCTTCACCACACCATGGATGCCGAGATCAGCGTGGCCGTGGTCGTCGGTGTAGATGAGGATGAGATTGGGCCGCTGCTCTGCAGCGAAAGATGAAACCAGAGCCGAGCAAAGCGAGACAGCCAGCACCGCGAAGCGTGTGCTGCCCCGCAGGGGGGAGCGAAGCGAGGCAATGAGGAGTGACGAAAGGATCGTGGCAGCGTGCTTCATGTGCATGGGCGTGGAACGAAGCCGCTGGCCGGACATTCCGGCAAAGAGTGTGTCTGATTCAGAAAACAAACTTTACCGGCGGCGGGCAACCGATCTACGATCAGCCCGCCATGACTGCGAAAACCGCCTCCTCTGCCACCGCAAAGCCCAACGCCGAGTACGCGATCTACAAGCCGAACGGTCGCGGCAACGGTGGAGTGATTCGTTTTGAGTTGAACCGCACTAAAGCGGCCGTTTTTGTCGATGCGGCCACGCAGAGCGGCGAAAAGCAGTTCGACTGGGAATCCAAGATCACGATGAAATGGGGCCTCAACGATCTCGGTGCGGTCTTGGCGACGCTACAAGGTCGCCAGGAGCAGGCAAAGCTCTTCCACCAGTCCGAAAAGGCCAACAGTGCCTTCGATCTGACTTTCCGCGACGATCCGCAGAAAGCGCCCTTTTTCATGAGCATGTCACGTCAGGAAGGCGCGACAAAAAACGTGAAGAAAGTCACCATCCCCGTCACCCACGCTGAGGCCGCGATCCTCGAAACGGCGCTGCGGGCGGCCATCACGCGGCTGATCGGCTGGTGAATCGGTGAGTAATATTATCGCTTGCAAAGAAAGTTAGCTCAGACTAAAACGGGCCGCCATGCCGCTTTCGCTCCGTTTCTTTCTTTCCTGCCTAGCCCTTCTGGGCCTGGGCGGCTGTGGGCCAAGTTCATCGGCTGGGAATGCGGGAAATAGACCTGCTGTGGTCGCCACGACGACGATGATCGCTGATATGGTGCGGCAGATTGGCGGAGATGACATCTCACTCACCGCCTTGATGGGGCCGGGTGTCGATCCGCATCTTTACAAGGCCTCCGCAGAAGACGCTCAAAAGCTCGGCACGGCGAAGGCTATCTTCTACAATGGCCTGATGCTCGAAGGTCGAATGAGCGAGTTGCTCGACCGGCTCGCCGCCCAGGGGCGGGTGGTCCATGCGGTGACCGCCAAGCTCGGCGAAGGCGATTTGATTCACCCACAAGGCGCTGCGCATGCCGATCCGCACGTTTGGGGGGATGCTCAACTCTGGTCGAAATGCTTCGAACCCGTCGTCGAAGGCCTCAGCCGCATTTTGCCTGACAAAGCGGGGATTTTCGCTGAACGCGGCCAGAAGTGGAAAGCAGCTACCCTAGCGCTCCATGACTGGGCGAAGGCTGAAACGGCCAAGATTCCCGCTGAGCAGCGTGTGCTGATCACCAGCCATGATGCCTTCAACTACTTCGGTCGCGCCTACGGTTTCCAAGTCGTGGGTGTTCAGGGGATCTCGACCGTGAGTGAGGCCGGGCTGGCCGATGTGGCCAAGTCAGTCGATTTCATCAAATCCAAGGGCGTGAAGGCCATATTCGTTGAAAGCAGTGTGCCCCACGCGACCATTGAGCGCATCGCCAAGGACAGCGGGGCGAAGGTAGGTGGGGAGCTTTTCTCAGATGCTCTTGGCACGCCGGGTGAAATGGTGGTGGCAGACGGTCAAAACTACGACTGCGGCACTTATGAGGGCATGCTGCGCAGCAATGTGCTCGCGATTCAAACAGCCTTGAGTCCCTGAAATAGGGTAGAAATCATATTTTTTATAAATTTAATCCTTCATGGTTGACTGTTGATTATTCTGCCCGGACAGTATTTACCGCCAAATTTTCAATTAGGATTTAACACATGACAACACGCGCCCCACTCCACCTCGCCGCCGTCTTTGCCGTCGGACTCACCACCCTCGCCACCGCAGCTGACCCCGCTGTGTTCAACAGCCAGCCCGCCACCGTGCGTGAGATGACTACGGACCGTCCTGATCAGACCGAGGGTGCCTTCACGGTTCCAAAGGGGATGTTTCAGTTCGAGTTCGGCTTCCTGAACTACTCCCGCCGCCTCGATACCGATCACCGCACTGAAAACTTCACCTGGGGCGAGGTAAACGCCAAATACGGCCTCACGAATGACCTCGACTTCCAGCTCCTCTGGCAGCCTTGGACCGAGCAGCGCTTCAAAGGCAATCCCGCTACGGGTGAAGATGGCTATTTCCGTGAAGGCGTGAACGATTTGAACGTCCGCCTGAAGTGGAACCTCATTGGCAACGACGGCGGCCCCTTCGCCCTTGCTTTGCTGCCCATCGTCAAAGTCCCGACTGCCAAGCACCGCGTCAGCAACGATCTCTGGGAAGGTGGCCTCGCCATCGCCACGGAGATCGATCTCGGCGGCGGCTGGTCGCTCGGTAACACCATCACCGGCTACGTCGCAGGCGATTCTGACGACACCCTCTACTTCCGCCCTTCCGCCACCGCCGTGCTTGGCTACGACATCACCGAGAAACTCAGCTGCTTCGTCGAAATCTTTGCCGCCAACCAGATGGACACCGAGCGCTTCTGGCAGACCTCGTTGGACGCTGGCATTGGCTACGCGATCACCGAAAACATGATTTTTGACGCTGGTGCCTTCTGGTTCTTCCGCGGAGACGAGGCGATCAATCCCTTCGTCGGCTTGAGCGTGCGCTTCTAATCTCAGCTGCTTCCATTCGAAGAGCTCTTCGGACCGATGGTTCGAAGAGCTCTTTGTTTTTGTCGGCTCAAAAGCTGAGGTGGTTGCGCCTTGCGGCAAAAGTTAGCCTGGGCTAAAAATGGCATGTGACTCCTGCCCTCGAACTCCACGACCTCACGGTCAGCTATGCCAAAAAGCCCGTGCTTTACGGTGTGGATGTTCAGGTGCCGCAGGGAGCGCTCGTGGGCATCATCGGGCCGAATGGTGCCGGCAAGAGCACCATGATCCGCGCCATCATGGGCCTCACACCGGCCAGCAGCGGCTGGGTGAAGATCTTTGGCGAATCCTTTGAGAAAAACCGCCATCGTGTCGGCTACGTGCCGCAGCGTGAGCAGGTCGATTGGGACTTCCCGGTTAATGTCATGGATGTGGTCCTCATGGGCCGCTATGGCCGTCTCGGCTGGCTGCGCCGTGTCACGAAGGAGGACAAAAAAATCGCCGAGGAGAGCCTCGACAAGGTCGGCATGCTGCCTTTCCGCAACCGCCAGATCGCCAATCTCAGCGGCGGCCAGCAGCAGCGTGTCTTCCTCGCCCGAGCCCTCGCCCAGCAGAGTGATTTTTACCTCATGGACGAGCCCTTCGCCGGTGTCGATGCCACCACCGAGCGAGCCATCGTCACGCTGCTCCAAGACCTCCAATCCCAAGGCAAAACCATCCTCGTCGTCCACCACGACCTCACCACCGCGAAGGAGTACTTCGATCACCTGCTGCTCCTGAACATGCGCCTCGTCGCCTTCGGCAAAACGCAGGACATTTTCACCGTCGATCACCTACAAAAGACCTACGGCGGCCGTTTGACCATTCTGAGTGATGTCGCGGCAAAGGTAAGCCGTGAGATGTGAGAAGTAAGAAGTGAGATGTCATCAAACCACGAAAGCTATGAAACACGTCAGACACTTCCGCGAGTTAAGGACATATCAGAACGCCAGGGAGGCGGCGGGAATGGTTTTCAACATCTCGAAAAGCTTTCCCAGGGAGGAGCGGTATTCGCTGACGGATCAGATTCGACGAGCCTCAAGGGCTGTGAAGGCCCTGATCGGCGAGGCGTGGGGACGCAGGCGTTACAAGGCTTCGTTTGCCCACAAGCTTGTGGAGGCACTTGGAGAAGCCAATGAGGTCAAAAGCTGGCTGGACGACATTTTAGACTGTGGCTATGCCGATTCAGATTGGGTTCAGACGATGATGGATCGCTACCAGGCTATTTGCAGCATGATCAGTCGGATGATCGACCACGCCGACGAATTCTGCCCCAACGACCCCGATGCCGATTATCGTGCTTCCAGCGTTCGTGAGCCTCTACCCGACTCCGAATGGTTCATCGAAACCCTACGCTCTGCGCCGTGAACCACGTCTCACGTCTCACTTCTTACGTCTCACTTCTCACGCTTGCCCTCGCAAGCAGCTCGGTTCACGCCGCCCGCATCGGTGACCTCACCGAAACCTCCATCAGCGAGCAAGCGCTTCGCTTCTTCACCTTCAGCGATCCCTCGCTTCGTCTCGCGTTGCTCGGCTGCATCCTGCTTGGATTAAATTGCGGCCTGCTCGGCGGCTTCGTCGTGG
Organism: Akkermansia muciniphila; assembly: GCA_943373155.1. Taxonomy (GTDB): domain Bacteria; phylum Verrucomicrobiota; class Verrucomicrobiia; order Verrucomicrobiales; family Verrucomicrobiaceae; genus Prosthecobacter. Next base: position 54,030 of record CALSBJ010000008.1, read on the forward strand.
TGCGGCGCATGTCGCTCGTGGGTGACACGCTCTCACACGCCGTGCTTCCCGGCATCGCGCTGGGTTTTCTCTGGAACAACACCAAGGACCCGCTGGCCATTTTGATCGGTGCAACGCTCGTGGGCGGCCTTTCCATGCTCACGGTGAGTGCCATCACACGCACCACACGGCTCAAAGAGGATACCGCGATGGGTCTCGTACTCTCTTCGTTCTACGCCGTTGGCATCTGCCTCATCGGCATGATCCAGCGACTGCCCAGTGGCAACAAAAGCGGCATCGACAAGTTTCTCTTCGGCCAGGCCGCCGCAATGAATGGCAGTGACATCGCTTTGATGGCCATCACCGCCGGCCTCACGCTGCTCTTCGTCACCGTGGGCTATCGTGGACTGCTCACGCTGAGCTTCCACCGGGCCTTTGGCGAGAGTTTGGGCCTGCCGATGGGCTTTTTGCATCATGCGATGATGCTGCTCATCTCCTTTGCCGTCGTCACGGCCATGCAGGCGGTCGGCGTGGTGCTCGTTTCGGCCATGCTCATCATTCCACCGGCCACCGCGTGCCTTCTCACAGATCGCATGCATCGCGTGCTCATTCTGTCGGCCGTCATCGGCATCGCCACGGCGGCCTTTGGGGCCTTTTTGTCCTTCCTTGGCTCCAATCTGCCCACCGGGCCCTTCATGGTGCTCGCGGGCTCGTTTGTGTTCGCGATGGCCTTTCTCTTCAGTCCGAAGCAGGGCTGGCTCACGCGGCTTTGGAGGCAAAAAACGCAGAAATGCCGCATCGAGCGCGAAAACACCCTCAAGGCCATGTACCACCTCGCCGAGCGCCATGGCTTCCGCGAAGAAGGCATCACGCTGCTCGAACTCGCCAACGCACGCCGCGAGCCTTTGGAGCAAATCCGTCTTCAAAGCGACGATCTGCTGCGCCAAAAGCTCGCCACCCTCACCGACGACGGCAGCATGCTCCACTTTACGCCGGAAGGCTGGCGAAAAGCCTGCGCCGTCGTGCGCAATCATCGACTCTGGGAGCTCTACCTCACCAACATCATGCAATACGGCGCCGACCACGTGCACGAAGACGCCGAAAAGATCGAGCACGTCCTCGGCGAGGACACCGTCCGCCAGCTCGAACGCCGCCTCGACTTCCCCCAGACCGATCCGCATGGCAAAGCGATCCCCGGTGCGCGTGAAGTGCACGGGGCAGTCGCCAAGCCGCGTCTCGGAGAACCCACCGGCTATTAAAATGAGGAATGACGAATGCCGAATGACGAATGAAGTCCGAATGACGAACTCGCTTCGTCATTGGGGCTCCGTCATTCATTCGTCATTCGACATTCGGAATTCGTCATTTCATGCCTGACCTTCTTCCACCATTCGACGCCCACCGCTTCTTCGTCGCCCCATGGACGACGGACCTGCCGACCTATGGCTGGATGACGCTCATGGCTTTCCTTGTCACGGCGGCGTGCGGACTCGTGGGCAATTACCTTATTCTTCGCCGCATGGCTTTGGTCGGCGATGCGATCAGCCACAGCGTGCTGCCGGGGCTGGCGATGGCGTTTTTGATCTCGGGAAAGCTCACGCTGCCCGCGATGCTGGCCGGTGCGCTCGGTGCGGGATTGCTGACGACGTTCTTGATCGAGTTCCTGCACACGCGCAGCCGCATCAAAGCGGACGCGGCGATTGGGATCACCTTCTGCTCGCTCTTCGCGCTCGGTGTGGTGCTAATCAATGTCTTCGCCTCCAAAGTCCACCTTGATGCCGAATGCGTGTTGTATGGCGAGCTGAGCAATCTCGCGCTTGCCGAGTACTCGCTCGGCATGCCTGCGCCGGTGCTCGTGATGGGCGGCGTGGCGGTCATCGTGGCCGTTTTGATCGTGCTGTTTTACAAAGAGCTGCTCATCACTTCCTTCGATGCGCTGTTGGCAGGCTCGCAGGGCTTTGCGCCGGGCAAAATGCATCTCGCGCTCATGGCCGCGCTTTCGATCGTCATCGTCGCAGCCTTTGAAAGCGTCGGCGCGATCCTCGTGATCGCCATGCTCATCCTGCCCGGGGCCACGGCGCAGCTTTTGAGCACGCGACTGCCCGTCTGCCTCGCTTTGAGTGTGCTGCACGCGGCACTCAGCGCCATCGGTGGCCTGCATCTCTCGCTCGTTCTCGGCTGCCCGATGGCTGCCGCGGTCGTGGTGGCGGGAACGGTGTTGTTTGGCTTTGCTTGGATGGCTTTGCTCATGCAGCGACGGGCTGGTTTTGACGCTTGGCTACCGGCAGAGGCTCCGGTAACTGACGCCCAATCTGGCTGACAGAAAATGGGGACAAAAAAATTCCCTGATCTTTTTGTCCCCATTTTCTGTCAGTTTCCGGGCCAATTGGTCATGGGTGGCCGACCAAGGAGCTTTCGCCTGCAAACAGATGTGGCTCGGTTGTTCACTCCGAACCGACGCTGCCGATGAGGGAATCGGCATTCATGCTGAAACGGGACTGCCAAGGAGCGAAGAGGGCGTTTTCTTCGGCGAAGAGCTGGGTGGCGTCGATTTGCGCGGCGAGAGGCGCACTGCGGTCGATCTGGCCGGAGGTGGCGAGGATGCTGGCGATGACGGCGGCCTCGCCCTGATGCCAGCGATGACGTGGGAGGGGGACGAGGAGGCTGGCGGCCTCGCCGCTGGCACCGGTTTTGTGTAAGGCGAGGGCTTCGAGGAAGCGAAGATAGACGTTTTGCGGCTCGAGCTGGCGGCGGTTGCGCACGATGGCGAGCATGGACTCGGTTTTTTGATCGGCGAGAAGGCTGAGGTAGATGAGCTGCTCCTGAATGCTTTCATCGTGCATGGCGGGGCTGCCGATGAGGGAACGCAGGAAGGTGTTCAAAGGCAGGCGGCCGGTGCGGGCACTGCGTAGGATGGCCCGCATGGTTTTGGGGCGGTCCTTGGAAATATCGAGCGCGGTGGCGAAGGCGGTGGCGGCAAGCGTCGGAAGATGATGATCGAGCGCGGCGACACCGACGGCGTAGCAATCGAGCGGGCGATTCTCCTCGCGGGTGGCGGAGACGGCCTCGCTGAGAAGCATTTCGACGGCGAACTGACGCGAGGCTCGCTGATGCAAGGTCGCGAGCGTTTGAGAAAGGATGCGAGAGTGCGGCAGCGGTGGCGATTCGGGATCGGCCACCATGGCACCAGCCTCGCGCCAGAGGCCTTCTTCGAGAAGGGATTCAAAACGGCGGGCGAACAGCTTCGGCTCAGAGACCGCCTCACGGGCGCTGATGAGCGCGATGACCATGCGATGCTCGCTTTGACCCTGCAGCCATCCGGCGACGCGGTCTTTTTCCTCGGCGCTGAGACCGCCACTCCATGCGATCTCGTTTTGATAATCGGAACGGAGCTGGGTCTCGTCCGTCGTGGGTAACTCAGCGGCGTAACCAAAGCGGACGGCGGCGAGCCGGTGCTCGACGCTCTGGCCGGGTAGATTGCGCAGAATCTGCCCCAGATGCATGCGGTGGACGTTGTGGGTGACGGGCAGGCCTGTGAGCGTGGAGGCCATGGCGAGTACATCCCGCCCCCGACCGGCATTCATGAGATGAGCAAGGCTGTGCACGAGGCCAGCCTCGATGCGGTGGCGTGTCTCGGTCTCCGCTCCAGCGCTGTTGGCTCGGCGGAGGAGGTCGGCGGCTAGCGAGGCCTCATCTGGCGAGGTTTCGAGGAGTTTTTCGAGGGCGGTGGCGGCGGCGGTGAAATCACCGGCCTCACGCCAGACGGCGAGCCAGGCAAACTGCGCCTGCGGGATGCTTTGCGCCTCTTTCGGAAGGTTCGAGAGGATGGCCTTCGCGCCGGTAAAATCATGCAAACGAGCCAGCAAGGCCGCGTGACCGGCGCTATCGGCATGCGTGGCGAGGCCGAGGGAATTCAGCTTATGGTAGGCGCGGCGTGCCTCGGCGGGCGCAGAATCGGCCGCGAGAGTGGCAAGAGCACGAAGTAGTTTCGCATCGCCAGGAGAGGCATCGATGGCTGCTTTGAGCGAGGTAAGGGCACTGCGGCTCTGACCTTCCAGCAAACTGCGGCGGACTTCGGCCATGGGATCGGCTCTCCAATCGTGATGCACGGCACCGGGCGTGAAGTCGCTCGTGAGCAAAATGACCGCCGGGGTGATGATGGAGACGGCAACGACGAGGTAGCGAAGCGCGGCAAAACGATCAAAGGGATCACCGCTGCGGAAGCGCAGGGATTTTGGCCTCGAGCAGCGCAACGGTGACAGCGCATCATCCCGCCACCAGGGCTGGAAGGCCTCCGAATCACTGAGCACCGCATCCGTGCGGCGGCGGCGAGCCTGGCGGCGTGAGGGGCTAGACATGAGGACCTCCTTTCCGGCGGCTGCGCTGGCTTTGCAGCGCCATGAGGCCGATCATGGTCATGAGTGTGCGAGAAGGCTCTGGCACCGCCGTGACTTCGGGCGAGCTCCCACGAAGACCTTCGATCCAAGTGGTATTTAGGCCGCCATTGAGCTGGCCCATCGTGCTCGTGGTGGTGGAAACGAGCGATTCAGTGGTATTTCCGATGTTGGCAATGGATCGGCCAGTGGTGATGGTGGCGGCGAGGATGTTTTCACTGCCAAACGCGGCAGCGACGGTCGTAGCGATGGCTCCGGGCGTATTGTCGTGACCGATGGCGTGGATGAAGCCATTGGTGTCGCTGTTTCGAGCGGGTGGATGGCTGGAGGAGATCCAGACGACATCGCCATTGTTGCCGATATTGAGATTGCCGTTCACGAGCGTCTCGCTGTGATCACGAGCGCCTTGGCCCGCGACGAGTTCGAAGCTCCAGCCACCGTTGAGTGGATCGTAGGCGAGCGATTGAGCTCCTAGATTCACGCCTTTCACGACGATGAGTGTGCCGGGCAGAAAGGCACTCAAACCGGCATTGGTGAGGGCTTGATCGAGTGTGGCCTGATCAAAACGGAAGACGCCCTGGAGCATCGAAGTGGCGTCGTTTGAATCGCCAAAAGTCAGCGCGGCGAGGCTAGCGGACGTAGTGCTCTCGGTGATGACGAATTCGATGTACTCATCCCGCACCATTTTGGTGCCCGGTCCCACAGAGCCGCCCGTATTGCGGTATTCATTGACCATGATCGCCGCTGCCCGGAGCTGCGGAGGCAGCACCAAAGCAATGAGTACGCTTAAGATGGTCAAACGAAGGGTCACGAGTTCTCAAATTTAAGAGAACAATACCCTAAAACAAGCTTTAGTTTACAATTGTCATACAAATTGCAATTATCAGGACCTTTTGCGGCGATTCAGGCACAAATGAACCCCCCAAAGTGCCATCAGGCTGCGCGATGGCTCCGGCGTTACATGAAAGGAGCTGAGGCTGGGCTGGCCTTCGGCCCAGTTCGAACTGTCTGCGATCACCTCAAGCCACTGGGCCTTGGTGCCTCCTGAGAGCTGGAGCGCGGCGACGGCTGGAGCGGTTGGATTTAATCCCCACGCGGAGTGGTGGCCGTCAGCATCGCCGTGAAAAGTCAGGTTGGTATGGGCGAAAGCGCTTTTTGCCCCCAGACTGAGGCCGGGCGGGATATCGCCAGTGAGCGTGTCTTCGGAGTCCGAGAAGAAAGGGTAGTCGATGCTACCAAAGTGTAGGGCGTAGATGAAGCTGGTGGGATTGAGCAGCGGATTCGAGGCGCTGCCTTGAAAGGCATAAATTTGGTCGGAGTCCCAATCGAGGGCGAGGTCGCTGAAAACGGCCGCTCCGCCAATCTGGCCGGGGATGACGCCTGATTTGGTCCACTGCCAACCCGCATCATCGGCTCCAGAATAGATGACCGAGCCTTTGGCCACGTTTTGGGTGAGCGTGAGTTTGATGAGCGATTCATTACCCGCTCCTTGGGAGGCATCGGAACCATTGAATCTGCCCTGCGTGCTACTCCAGCCGTTGTTGGTGAAGTAAATCGTCTCCCCAGCGCTTATGGTGGCAAGAGTCACCATAGTGAAGCTATCCTGAAAGTCATCGTAGCCGACGATGGCTAGGCTGGAGGCCGTCACTGCGGCCTCCAGCCTCTTTGCTCCACCAACCCACAAAATGAGGGTCAGAAGAATCCATGGCATGGCTTTTAATAAGGATTTCATGACAAATAAACAAACTTTATATCTTATATGATAATATATTTACTGTTGATTGTCAATTCTGAGAGCTGAATTTTTGAAATTTCGTTTTCGGTACTCCTCCTGAGGGCATCCCCGTCTACCGCGAAAGGACCAGTCCTCCAATGACCGCTGCTGAATTCCAATGACTTCGATGAATAAGCCTCGCGAAATAAGCGATAATGACCTCCGAAGGTGCTCAAAAGCCAACTCACAAAAATCTTCCAAATCGAAAGGGAGGGCAAAAGAACGATCTGAAAGCAATTTTGGGGCTTAAATCCTTCGAAGACATTAAATACCTCGCTTGCTACTATCAGGCGAAGCCTCCCACATTTGAAAAAAGGGGGCATTTGTGCGGAAAGCAGTAAGGACCTGAGGCTGTGCCCATGAAAACCCTTCAGCAGGAGGAGAAAACTACGACTTCGTGCTGAATTCGAGCGTCCAGAAAGACTCGCGAATCCGGGCTTGCCATCAGAAACAGAGATGCTAATTAGCTTAGTTCAGGATAAGAATGAAGCATCTGAGAGATCAGACAAGCCAGTCGATAAGGCATTCTAAAATTTCAAATTCTTCATGCTAATTCTAAAAAATATCTTGCGGCGGCAGGGTGTTACGCGTTAATATAGCTTTAATCGCGGGTATAGCTTAATGGTAAAGTTCCAGCCTTCCACGCTGGCCATGTGGGTTCGATTCCCACTACCCGCTCTGAGAACGCGTTCAATCCTGAAACTCTATAATTACACTGCCGCCTATGAACACTGGACTTCGCTCCCGTTTCGCAAGCCCTCTCGCTTGCTTGTTGCTACTCGCAACTGCTCCCGCACTCATGGCACAGGCTGGTGGTTGCTCTGAAATCGCCAACGACGTGCGTGTTGCCGTCGAAAAAGATCCCACGAAAGTCCTCATGGTCGTCGAAGATGCTCTCGTCATCAATGAAGGCTGCGCCGCTGACATCGTTAAGGCCGCCATCATCGCTTCCAAGGCCGATGCCACACTTGCCGGGCAGATCGTGCAGACGGCAAGCACCGTCGCGCCGAAGCAAGCTGTCGCCATCAATGATGCAGCCTCATCGGTTGTTCCTGGTATCGTCGCTGTGACAACCGCTCCAGCCGCCCCGGCCATCAATGGTGAACAGCCCGTCATGCTTACGAGCGAAAAAAATCCTGGCAAGAATCCAGTGATGCCGAAAAACCCTGTCATCACTCCTGCGGTGGAAGAAGAAGACTTTTTTGTGCCTGCGACCATCCGCGGTGTCTTTCTCATCCAGCCACCGGCTTCTGGACCGCTTCCACCGCCAACGACGCCTGATCCCGTCTCGCCTGCCGTGCTGAAGTAATGCTGCCCAAATCATTGATTCTTGGATTTTCACACCCGTAATCGATCTGGCAAGTCTAATAAATCCTTACACTTAAGCTTATGCGTTCACGCCTTGCCTCTTTTTGTCTCACTGCTCTGATGCTTACCCCCGCGGCGCTTCATGCCCAGGGCTTGGTCGGAATTCAGAATTACTCCGCAGATTTCCGCACCGAGCAGCCGCTGACGTTCTCGATCTTTAGTAATGGCGGTTACGACCGCCTCGATTACAAGAACGCTGGCCCAGGCACCCCGAGCGAGATCGATTCTTGGTTTGCCACTGCAGGCGTCGGCATCATGTACACACGCCCAGACCAAACCACACCTTTCAGCTTCTCGCTTGACTCCAGCGTGGTGCATTATGTCGATGGCGCTCCGACCTTCCAAGACACGTTTTATAACAACCGGGCCACGATCAACTTCGAGCATCGCTTTTCCGAGCGACTCAAGATCAGCAATAACTTCTTCGCCACCTACGGCGTAGAGCCGAACAACGCCTTTGGCTACGGCGGCTCTACGACGCTCTGGAACGGTCAGTACTTCTACGGCTTCAACAATTTCAACATCAACTACGCTTGGTCTCCCCGCTTCTCGACGACCACCAGCTACACCATTGATGGCACCGGTTATCAGGACGACCTCATCGCCAATCAAGAGGACCGCTACTCCCACCTCTTCGCCCAACAGTTCACCTATGCCCTTAACCGCCAGACGAGCGTCTCGGCGGAGTACCGTTACCGCATGACCGTCTTCGACAAGGCACCGAATAAGAACTTCAACTCCCACTTCGCCCTCGCTGGTGTCGATCACGCTTGGAGTGAACGTTTTTCCGGCTCCGCGCGTGCGGGGGCCGAGTTCTACGACTCCGACTTGCAGAGCAAAGTCTCCCCCTATGCCGAGGCTGCCCTCAACTACGCCGTCGCTCGTGAGACGATGGTGCGCTGGTTTTCCTCCCTCGGCTTTAATGGTGCTGAACTCTCCACCTTCAATAGCCGCTATGGTTTGAACACCGGTGTCCAGATGAACCACAATATCAGCAAGCGAGTCAGCGTGAACGCCGGTGCGAACTACGCTTACAGTCAGTTCGATAGCGGCGCTGGCACCGATGGCAAGGAACATTCCATCTCCCTCTCCACCGGCCTTGGTTACAACGTGCTCGAAAATCTCCGCCTCGACGCCCAGTATTCCTTCTCTGCGTTGCAATCCACGAGCGCCTTCCGCGAGTTCGATCGCCATCGCGTCTCCCTCGGTGCCACGGCTTCCTTCTGATCGTCTCTTTTCTCACACAGCCAGACCCCGAACGCCGGCGGGCAGCTTTCGTCATACGAAGCGCCCGCTGGCTTCATGTACCAACTCATTTCTTAACTAGTCCGTAGTATTCCAAACCCACTCAGCGCCATGAACGACTCCGGCTCCGACCTCCAACGCCATGCCACAGACACTTGGCAGGTGATTCGCAATCGCTTTGGACTCATCGTCCTTTCCTTCATTCTTGTTTTCGCCGCTGCGGCTATCCTCACCTACATCATGCCGCGCAAGTATCGCGGACGTGTGGAGATGGTGATTGAACGCCAGCCCAATGCCATCCGTGTCTTTGATCGCAATTCCGATGCTCCCGGTGGCTTCTGGCCTGAGTACATCAAAACGCAGATCGAGACCATCTCCAAGCCTGAGACGCTTTATCCTGTCATCGATTCCCTCAAGCTCCAAAAAGCCTGGGAAACACCCTCTCGGCAGATGGCTCTTGGTCGACTCCGCGCCAATCTCGATGTCCAGGGTAGCCTCCGCTCCGACTTCGTCACCATCGAGTATTACGATCAAGATCCCAAAGTCGCCGCCGATATCGCCAACGCGGTCGCTGAGAGCTACAAAACCCAGCATATCAAGGTTGCCAGCGAGCAGAAGCGCCAATCGCTGGACATTATTCATGATCAAATCGCCGATCAAGAAGCCCAGCGCCGCAGCGCCCAAGAGCGTGAGCTGGAGGCCAAGAAAAAAGCAGGTATCGTCGGCGATTGGATCGTAGGCGGAGGCAGCACGCTTCAGGCCGGTGCAGAAATCCGTGGAGACAAGGAGCAGACCTTCATGACTCGCGAGCAAATGCTGCTCCAGGCCGAGCGGGATGTTCGCATGCTCGAAGCTGATCAAGAGCTCTTGAGAAAGCTATCCCCTGACGAAATCATCGCCCGCGCCTCCTCCTTGAAGCTCGAAAATCCTTCCTTCACGACCAACGTCTCCAAATACCAAGAGTATGTGGTGCAGCGTGATGGATTGATGAGCAATGGCCTGGGGCGCAAGCATCCGATGGTTGTTGGCCTGGAAAAGCAGATCGAAACGCTGCGCCAGTTCATCATGGATGCCGCTAGCGATCACGTCGCTGGCTTGGACGGCCGCCTTGCCTCTGCCCAGAAGACCCTCGAATCCCTCCGCACGGATTCTGCGGATGCCAAAACCGAGGTCATGAACATGAGTGCCCTCTACAAAGAATACAAAAGCGCCAAAGATGAAGTCGCCCTCATTGAGGCCACGCTCATTCAGATGCGTCAGCGCTACTTCGATGAAGAGGCCGGCCTCAAGCTTATCAAATTCCCCGCCACCGTTTACGCGACGGCCGAGCCAGAATCCCGTCCATCCAAGCCCAACATCCCGCTCAATCTCGCTCTCGGCGGCGTGCTTGGCCTCATGTTTGGCGTCGGCCTGGCCTTCTTCCTCGAATACATGGACACCAGCGTGAAGAGCCTCGACGACGTCGAGAAATTCCTCGGTGTCCCCGTTCTCGCCGTCGTGCCAAAGGGCGTCGGCATCCTGCACCGCAGCAGTGGCTTCAATCCCGATGCCGAAGCCTACCGAATCCTCCGCACCAACATCGAATTCCATCGCAAAACCCCCGACGCCAATTGCCTCACGGTCGTCAGCGGTGGAGCTGGTGAAGGCAAGTCCACCACCATGGCGAACCTCGCCTACATCTGTGCCCAGGGGGGCTACAACGTCCTCCTCATCGATGCCGATCTCCGCCGTCCCAGCATGCACCGGCACTTCGATGTCAGCCACACACACGGTCTTTCGAATTACCTCACGCAAAACATCCGCCTCGAAGACGTCGTCGTTCGCACCCCGGTCGAAAATCTCTACTTCCTCCCCAGCGGCCTCCTTCCTGCCGACAGCGCCGGCATTTTGAATTCTCAACGCATGGTCGATCTCATCGCCGATGTGAAGAGCCGCTTCGACCTCGTGCTCATCGACTCCCCGCCCATCCTCGGCGTCAGCGATGCCTCGGTGCTCGCCAATGAAGCGGATCTCACCATAATCGTCGTCCAGCATCGCAAACTGCCGCGCCACATGCTCCTCCGCGTGAAGCAGACCGTCGAAAACGTCGGCGGCAAGGTCATCGGCGTCGTGCTCAACAATGTCGATCTCGCCAGCGACGCTCAGTACTCCTACTACACCAGCTACTACACCTACTACTCGCCCAACAACCCCGTTTCCGGCGATGCCAAGCCCTCGCGTCGCAAAAAGCGCAAACAGGCCGCCGTTGCCGATGTCGGCGCTCCCATGCAGCAGCCACCCCAGCAAGGCGGTGACGTGTTTTGATCACCCATTCCTTTCCATATCATGAAAACGACTCTTCTCCTCCTCGCTGCCGCCCTGCTCGGCGCGACCTTCGCCTCTGCGCAGAATGGTGAGCTCGCCTTGAAGACAGGTGACCGCGTCACCATCACTATCGCCGGCGTGCCGGACAACGAAATCGCCCAGATCAGCAAGGTCTACACCGTCGCTGACAATGGCACCATCAATCTCCCCTACATCCGCGAAGTCCGAGCCCAAGGCATGAAGCCCTCCTCGCTTCAGCGAACCATCGAGCAGACCTACGTCACGCAGGAGATTTACACCCGCCCCACCGTCACCGTCTCCATTGACGCCGGCGATGCCGCCACCACGCGCATGGTTTACGTCGTCGGAGGCATCAAGGGCAACGGCACCGTCGCCTACACCAATGGCATGACAATCCTCAAAGCCATCTCCGCCGCCGGTGGCTTCAGTCCCTTCGCCAAGCCCAGCAAAACCAAGCTCATCCGCGGCGGCCAAACCTACGAGGTCAACCTCAAGGACATCTCCTCCGATCCCTCGAAGGACATGAAACTGCAGCCCGAGGACCAGATCATCGTGCCAGAGTGATTTCCGCCTCCTCACTTCAAAAATCAAAAAAAGGCATTCAGCAATCGAGTAATCCCGGTCTTGTGCCATGAAACTCCTCGCCGCCTTTCTCGCTCTCACGACTTTCATCACCGCCGCAGAGCTTCCATTGAAGCCTGGTGAGCGTATCACGCTCAACATCGGTGGTATTCAAGAGGCTGAAATGGCTCAGAATCGTGGCGTTTACACCATCAGTGATGCTGGTACGATCAATCTCGTTCACCTGCGTCAGGTCAAAGCAGCGGGCTTGAAGCCCTCCGAGCTACAAAGCGCCATCGAAAAGGCATACATCCGCGAGGAGATCTTTACCAAGCCTGTTGTGACAGTCACCATCGACGAAGATATCACCAAACGGTTCGTCCATATCATCAGCGGCTGCCGCCAGAATGGTCCTGTCACTTACACCAACGGAATGAAGGTCATGGCGGCCGTCAGCGGTGCCCGCGGCTTCAACGAATTTGCCCGCCCCAGCCGCACCAAACTCATCCGCAACGGCAAAACGATCCCTCTCGATCTCTCCAAGACCGGCCCGGAAACCGAAACCGAACTCCAGCCCGAGGACCAGATCATCGTGCCAGAGTGATTGCACCTCGCCGAGTTCACTCAGGACACTTCTCGTCCTTCCCCCTTTTCAGTTCTTCCTTCCGGCCCAAGGTGCCTGCCAAAGCACCCCGGCCTGAAACTTGAAACCTGAAACCTCCCCCATCCTCGGCATCGACCTCGGCACGACGAACTCGCTCGTCGGCGTTGTCGATAGCGGCTTTCCCATCCTGCTCGCCGATGAAAACGGCAGCCGCAGCACGCCCAGCGCCGTATGTTATGCGGACGACGGCTCCGTCAGCGTCGGTGCCGCCGCCTTGTGCCAGCGGGCGCATCATCCACGGCGCACGATCACTTCGGTGAAACGGCTCATCGGCCGTCGCGGTGGCGAAAGTGGCTGGCAGCCGCACTACGACCTCAAGGAGCTCGGTGTCGGCCCAGTTGAAGTCTCCGCCGAAATCCTGCGTCACCTCAAATCGATCGCCGGACGTGCCTTGGAGCAACCTGTGGGTCGTGCCGTCATCACCGTCCCTGCCTTCTTCAATGACGCCCAGCGTGCCGCCACCAAGAAAGCGGGCGAACTCGCCGGCCTCACCGTCGAGCGCATCCTCAGCGAGCCCACCGCCGCCGCCCTCGCTTACGGTCTCGACAAGCTCGACGAACATCAAAAGGTCGCCGTCTATGATCTTGGCGGCGGCACCTTCGACATCAGCGTGCTCGAAATGCGTGATGGCGTCTTTCAGGTGCTCGCCACCGCCGGCGACACCCAACTCGGTGGCGATGACCTCGATCGTTCGCTGGCCCAGTTCATCGCTCAAAAGCTCCATCAGCCCGAAGGAGACATCCGATTCCTCGAAGCCGCTGAAGCCATCAAAAAACATCTCTCCGCCGAAGAGGAAGCCACCTTCGAAAGCATCACCATCAATCGCGGCGACCTCGAAAAGCTCGCCAAACCCTGGCTCGACCGCACGCGGCAGCACTGCCTGCGAGCGTTGAGCGATGCCAAAGTCAAACCTGGCGATCTCGACGAGGTCATCCTTGTCGGTGGCAGCACACGCATGCCACTCGTTCGTCAGTTTGTAGCCGAACTCTTCGGCAAAGAGCCCAACACCTCGCAAAATCCCGATGAGGCGATTGCCCTCGGTGCCACCATTCAGGCCGGCATCCTCGCTGGAAGCCTCCGCCAAGTCCTGCTGCTCGATGTGACCCCACTTTCACTCGGCATCGAAACCTTCGGCGGCCTCATGAACATCATCATTCCACGAAACACCACCATCCCCGCCAAAGCGGGTGAGATGTTCACCAATGCCGTCGCCAATCAGGACGCCATGCTCATCCGTATCCTCCAGGGCGAGCGTGAACTCGCCAAAGACAACTGGGAACTCGGCCGCATCGAAGTCCCCTTTCCTCCCGGACTCAAAGGCAGCGCCCGCGTCGGTGTGCAGTTCAGCCTCGATGCCGATGGCATCCTCCACGTTCTCGCCCGCGACACCGCCACGAACACCGACACCACTCTCGAAATTCGCGGCACTGCCATCGACGTCGCTGACGAGCGGGTGGAGCAAATGATCTCCGAAAGCGTCGAGCACGCCTTCGACGACATGAACGAGCGCATCTGGACCGAAGCCAAGCTCAAAGCCGAGGAACTTCTCCCCGCCGTCGAAGCCGCTCTCACCCAGCTCGGTGATTCCATTACTGCCGAAGAAGCCCAAACCGTCCGCCAGCACGCCACCACCGTCCGCCAGCTCCTCGACAGCCCGGATCACGACGCCAAAGCTCTCAAAACCGCCACCCAGCACCTCGACGACGCCACTCAAACCCTCGCTGTCATGCTTCTCGACCGCGCCATGGAGGAGTCACTCGTCCGCCGTGGGATCGTCTAGAGACCATCATGATAGTTCACCGACTCCTTATCGCAGAGATAAAGAAGCATAGTGAGAAATCGAAGAAGACGAACAACAAGGTGAAGGAGAGAGCATGCTGCCGCGTTTCCGCGTCATCATGCGTTCCCTACTTCTTTTGATCCTTTGCCCAGCTCTCTTCGCGGCGCAGCCGAATGTGCTGATTTTGTTTTCGGATGATCAGGGTAGTGCGGATTTGAGCTGCCAGGGATCAAAGGACATTCCGACGCCGAACATCGACTCGTTGGCGAATAACGGGGTGAGGTGCACGCAGGGGTATGTTTCGTCGTGCATGTGCTCGCCGAGCCGGGCAGGGTTGCTGACGGGGAGGTCGCAGTCGCGGTTTGGGCATGAGATCAATTGGGAAGGCCGCGATGACTCGGGCCTGCGAGGGCTGCCGGTGACGGAAAAGACGCTGGCGGATCATTTGAAGGCGGCGGGCTATCGCACGGGCTGCGTGGGGAAGTGGCACCTCGGTGATGTGGCAAAGTTTCATCCGAAGCAGCGGGGCTTTGACGACTACTTTGGGCACATCGGGGGCTCGCATGATTACTTTGCGTCCAAGGATGGCGGCAAAGGCGCGACGTATGCGCTGGAGGGCTGGGACGGGAAGCCGTTCGAGTTCGAGAATGAGTATCTGACCGACATCAAGGGTCGCGCGGCCTGTGAGTTCATTCGGAAGGGCGATGCGGCGAAGCCGTGGTTCTTGTATGTGGCCTTCAATGCGCCGCACGGGCCGCTTCAGGCCTCGGAGAAGTATTTGAGCCGCTTTGCGGGCATCGCGGATGAAAAGCGTCGCACCTACGCGGCGATGGTGAGTGCGCTGGATGACGCGGTGGGCGCGATTTTAGGCGAGTTGAAGGCGCAGGGCGCATTGGATAACACGCTGATCTTTTTCCTCAGCGACAACGGTGGACCGCTGGATCGCAATGCCTCGCTGAACACGCCTCTGAGCGGTGAAAAGGGCTTTATGCTCGAAGGGGGCATCCGCACACCGTATCTCGTGCAGTGGAAGGCCAAACTGCCGGCGGGAAAGGTGTATGAGCAGCCGGTGAGCAGTCTGGACATTAGCGCCACGGCGCTTGCTGCAGCGAAAACGGAAGCGCCTGCCAATCTGGATGGCGTGAATCTGATTCCCTACTTCACCGGCGAAAAAGAAGGTCGGCCGCATGAGGCGCTGTATTGGCGCATGACGGCGCGGGGCATCTGGGCGATCCGAATGGGCGATTGGAAACTCGTGACGCACAACGGCTGGCATGAGATTCCGGCCGCAAAGCCGAAACCGCGTCTGATCCATCTCGCGAGCGATCCGGGCGAGCTGCACGATTTGAGCGCAAAAGAGCCCGCGAAGCTCGCGGAACTGCAAAACGCCTACAACGCGTGGGCGGCGACGCTGCCGGAACCTCTGTGGACCACGGATGTGAGCCCGGAGGCGGTGAAAGCACGTCAGGAGCGGGTGAAGCGGCAGAACATGAAAAAGTAGCCGTGAGAAACCTCGTGCTACGTCGTTCACCGCGCCGCCATGCGTTGTCTCGCCCTTCTCTTCGCTCTTTGCCCTCTGCTCTCCGCTTACACGAAGCCCAACGTTCTGCTCATCATGGCGGACGATCTGCGGGACTTTGGCGGGGCGTTCACGAAGGAGGTCGTGAAGACGCCGAACCTCGACCGGTTGCGGGCTCGTGGCACGACGTTTGAGCGGGCGTATGTGCAGTATCCGGTGTGCAATCCGAGTCGCAGCAGCATGATGGCCGGACTGCGGGCGGAGCAGACGGGCATCGTGGGCAATGACATTCCTTTGCGGCAAAAGATGCCGGATATCGTGACGCTGCCGCAGCTCTGCAAAGACGCCGGTTGGCAGTCGCATGCGTTTGGAAAGCTCTACCATCTTGGCGGCGGCAAGCATGTGGAAGCGAAGCAGCGCTGGATGGACGCGGGCAGCTCCTGGCACACGGCGCAGGTTTTTGAGGCCACGAAGGCAGGTCGCAAGATGCTCGAAGGCCGTGACGTGACCGGTGGCGCGCTGAAATGGTGCCAGTGGGGCGCGGCGGATGGCACGGATGACGATCAGCCGGATGGTCAGATCGCCGCCGCCACGGTGGCGATGATCGAGAAGCTCGGCGACACGCCGTGGTTCATCGGCTGCGGTTTCATGAAGCCGCATGATCCCTTCATCGCGCCGAAGAAATACTTCGATCTCTATCCCGCCGACTCGCTCAAGCCCTGGAGCGATCCTGCTGGCATGACGTCCGTGCGGAAGGACAGCGTTGGCTTTGGCGATTACGGCACCGCCTTTGGCAAATTCACCGAGCAGGAGTGGCGGGAGTTGTTTCGCGCTTACTGCGCGGGCACGAGCTTCATGGATGCGCAACTCGGTCGCGTGCTGGATGCGCTCGACAGGCATCAGCTCTGGGAAAAGACCCTTGTCGTCTTCGTCGGCGATCACGGCTACCACACGGGCGAGCGCCAGTGGTGGAATAAAAACACGCTGTTTGAGCGCAGTTGCCGTGCGCCGCTCATCATCGCCGCGCCGGGCCTGAAAGGCGGCCAGACGACGCGCTCGCTGGCCGAGTTCGTCGATGTGTATCCGACCGTCGCCGACTTCTGCGGCCTTAAAATGCCTCACACGGCCGCTGGAGCCAGTTTGCGCCCCGTTTTGGCCAATCCCGCCGCCAGCATCAAAGACGCCGCCTTCACACTCGTCACGCGTGGCGATAAACTTTACGGCCAAAGCATCCGCACCGCCCGCTGGCGCTTCACCCGCTGGAGCGATGGTCCGACCGAACTCTACGATCACGAAACCGATCCCGAGGAGCTTCACGATGTCTCTGCGCAGCATGCCGATGTGGTCGCGGATCTCACGGCGCGGCTTTTGAAGCTGCCAGCGTTGTCCCGGTAGTCGCCGGGCACCTGGCGATCTTTTTCAATGATGCGGTGTTAACCTTTTGCCGTGCTGTGGCATTTGGGCGTGATCATGAACGATAACCCCAAGGAAACCGAGTTCGTTGCGCAGTTGACCGAGGTTCAACTGTCGCTGCGTTTGTATGTGCAGGCGCTGCTGCCGGGTGACAGCTCGGCACATGATGTGGTGCAACAGGCGAACGCGACGCTTTGGAGGAAGCGCGATGACTTTGTCCTCGGCACGAACTTTAAGGCTTGGGCATTCAGCGTGGCACGTTATGAAGTGCTGAACCATCGCAAGCAGCAGGCGCGGGACTCGCGTTTGGTATTTGGCGAGGAGCTGGAGCAAGTCTTTGCCGAAGATCTGGTCGAGCGTGATTACGAGACGGAGCGTCGGCATGAGGCGCTCCGGGGTTGCATGACAAAACTGCGCCAGCAGGACCGCGAACTCATTCTGCATCGCTATTCCTCGACGGCGGGCACGCTGGATGATTTCGCTCAGCGCATGGGGCGCAGCGTGGGCGGGCTGAAGGTGACGCTGCATCGGCTGAGAAACGCCCTGCTCACCTGCATCGAGAAACAACTGGCTACCACGGAGGCTGCATCATGAAACCGAGTGAACGCAATGAACTCATCGACGCCTTGATCGAGGGCGACATCACGGAGGCCGATTTCCTTCGGCTGGAGGCGGAGATGTCCATCGACCCGGCAGCCAGAAAAGCCTACTTTGACCGAGTGGCACTCACCCAGGCGCTCACGGCGGAGGCAACGGCTGCCTCTGCCATGAAGGCAGTGCCAAAGATGAAGCCACAGCGGTTGTGGCTCTCCTGGCGTCCGCTCACGGCAGCGGCGGCGGGTCTCGTGTTCGGACTGTTCAGTGCCACGATGGTCTTTGGTTATGGCTCGCAATTGAAGGTGCGGATTCAGACACTGCTTTTGGAGAGCTTTGAGGAAGCGCAAATGCCGCTGGGGCGTGGAGTGCCGCGCAGGGTGGAGATGTGGTCGGGTGATCTGCTGTCGGTGGAAAGCGGAGCGGTGAAGGCGGCGGCAGGTCAGCGCATGGTGGTGCTGCCGCCCGTGCCGAAGAAAAAATTTAGCTATGCGTTTCGCTCGCTCGACCTGACTCGCATCGCGCCGCTGGGCGCTACGGAGACGCAGCAGATCGAGGTCACGGCTCGGTTTCATGCAGCGAAGAAGGCCATGCGGGATCGCTATCAAATACGGCTAGCAGCCTTCGCGGAGGATGCAGAGGGCGCGCGGGAGATTTGGGTGGGCGATCTGATCAATGAGATGGCTCTCATGCATGTGGTGAAGACGGTGAAGATGGAGCCGGATGCCGAAGGCTGGGTCACTGTGCGCTCGCTGATCGATGTGCCTGCGGAGGCACGGGTGCTGCTGGTTTCCCTCGCCGCAGGCCTTCCGGGTGATCCCAAGAAAAACTCCGCGCCGGAGGCTGCTCATTACCTTGATGACGTGCAGGTGCGCCTGATCACCCAGGAGTCTCTGCCCTGACAATCACACCTTCATTTTCCCGCCCCTCAACGGGCACCTGTCGAAGTCCACGCTCAAGTCCAGCTCATTCAAACCAAGTCCATGCCATGAACCTACCACGCCAGATCCTGAACGCGGCTTTGCTGCTTGTTAGCGGCACCGCACTCTCGCAAACACTCCCCGAGCCGCCTGCCATCTGGCGTGAGGTCACAGGTGTGCGCCATGCGAATCCCGGGAACGCGAACAACCCGCAGCCGCAGCATTATCGCGCCCATGTGCAGGCCTTCCGCACCAGCAATGACGGCCGCGTGGCGATGCGGGTGCTGCCCACCGTGGACTTCACGCTGATGATTCCAGAGAAACTGAATCAGAACCCGCTGCTGAACACGCCTGGCCTGAGCGCTGCGAACTCCACAGTGATGAGCGCAACGGCCTACACCTACGCGAAGGACAGCAAGGGCAAGATGCTGAAGCCTTCCGATCACGCGAAACTCTTCTCCGGCGGCCTGACGAAGGGCTCCATCGTCCACTCGGCGCTGTTTGATCCCTTTAATGCCACCGGCTCGCTCAATCCAAGGGCGGTGGGTGGTGATGACGTGTATGACCTCGTGGTGGTGGCCATTTTCAATATGAACAATGGCAATCTCAGGCTGGTGCGCACGCCGGTGACGATCACGGTGCAGAATCCGAAGACCGTGAACGCCAGCATCAAGTCCGTCGAGCCGGGCACCTCCACCACAGGCCCCCTCATTCAAAACGTGGGTGGCAAGGAGCCGACCATCATCGGGTGCGACGGGCGTCTGCTCGTCTGGCGTCTGGGCAACAATGCCCGCACGTGGAAGAACCCGATGACCGGTGCCACGATGCCCTCGCAGGCGGCGGACATCGTTTACTCATACTACGATGACAGCACCACGACATGTGATGTCACGAAGTGGACAGCCGAGAACATGGTGCCAATCAGCTTTGCGCCAATTGACACGCGCATTAACGCCAAGTTCGGCTTTGCCAGAAACAGGTTCCGCGATGCGCAGGGGAATGAGATCACGCCAGGCAAGGACATCGGCGGGACCTATCCGTGGATGGACCGGAATGGAAAAAATCTGTTCTTCACCGCCATTCCCGACACGCTCTACACCGACCGCACGAAAACGCTGCCAGGCGCGGCCAGCCGCTATCCCACCGCTTATGTGGCGGGTGAGACACAGACAGATACGACGCAGATCGAGGCCAGTGATGCGACACGCGGCATCTGCTTTGCCGGTCTGTGGAGTCACGGCAAGGTCGTGCTGCTGGACAATCTGACCAACGACATGGACTACGCCGTGAGCGAGGAAGACATGCCCGTGGGCTCGCAGCGCATGGTGAAGCTCTTTCAAGGTCCGGGCAACCAGGCCACGCAGGCCAATGGCTGGCTCCGCCTCGGCGCAGGCCGTGTGAACTCCGCCGCAGCCATGCCAGCGATGGAGAACCGCAACTCAACCATCATGGAATCCTTGGAGAACCGCTTCAACTACCGCAAGCACGCCCGTCCTCTGGGCCTGCGGGATGTCATGTGGCAGTTGAACAACGGCAAGCAGAACGATGTGGTGGCCTTCGATGACTACACGGACCCGGATGTCTTCATCAATTGCAGCATGGCAGGACTGCTGCGCTGGGACAGCAGCGTGACCACCAGCATTCGCGACATGTTTTATGACAGCGGCTGGAATGGCACCGCCTTCACCAATGAGGTTCGTTTGCAAAACGCCGCCACGGCTCCTGTCGCCCGCTGGAAGGTGCCAGCGCACGGCGCGGTGATGAATCACGGCAGCAGCAAGGGCCGCCTGGAGCCTGCGGCCACTGGCGGCATCCATGGCAAGGGCTTCTGGATGGATGGCAGCATCGGCCTAGCCTTCACCGTGCCGGTGGCGCAGCCCCAGAGCCTCGCGGCCCGCGACTGGTATGCCGGTCTGTTTGTGGACTGCCGTCACCTCGATGACACCGCCACCCGCGTGCTGCTGAGCTTCCCCGATCAATCTGCGATCTGCCTCAATGGCCGCAGCCAGATCCAATACTTCCGCGCCAGCAGCAGCGGCACCGCGCACACCATTCCTCTACCTGCCATCAATCCCAATAGCACGCGCTTCAAAGAGGTGCTGCCTCAGACGGGCTGGGCGCATCTGGCCTGGCAGGTGCTGAAAGGTGGCACCGAGATCGAGTTCCTCGTGAACGGCCTCGTCTATGACCGCTTCGTCTCTGCGACACCGATCTTCCAGCTTGCCGCGCCTGGAGCCACGACGGATGGCGTGCTCACGGTCGGCAAGAGCAGCGTCTTCACCAATGCGGGCTTCAAAGGCTGGATCGATGACTTCAAGGTGATCGCCCGAAAACTCGACCCCGAGACGGCCTGCAATCACGCAGGCGGCACCTTGATCGGCCTGCCCGCAGGCTACACCGGCGAGCACGCGCACTTTGCCAACTGGTTCCCTGCCAGCACGCATCAGGCCATCTCGGACCGCCTCCACAACAGCGGCGAGACCGCCTACGCGGCCTATGCGAACCACTATGACCATGGCGAGGACAACGGTGCCTATCTCGGTAATCTGCCATTCGGCACAGCCTCGCTGCGGGATGCCATTCATTTCCCAGAAGGCCCGTTCTACCACAACGCACCGCGTCCGGACTCCACGCAGAACCAGTTCTGCATCACCTGCCACTCCGCGCCCAGCGCCAACGAGAACACGCACGTCGTCGCCTTCAAAAACGGCCTCACCATGGAGGCGCTGATGCTCCGTCCGGTGAATGCCATGCAGGACCTGCGCCGTCTGCCCTCACAGCCTTCGGCTGTCATCACGGGGAATGTCATCGCGGGCATGTTTGACTTCATCACCGCCGCACCTGGCAGTGCCGCACCATCTCCTCAGCCACTCACCGCACCCGCGCCGAGCGCCACCGGCTACTACATCGACCAGTGGCTGCTGCCCACCTTCACGACCGCTGTGGTGAAGACCTTCACGCTGGTCAATGCCAGCACAGGTGAGGCACTCGCTCCGATCTTCCACGGCAGCACGATCAGCCTCGCCAGCTATCCCGGCATCCCGCTTGCCATCCGTGCCAATCTCGAATCCGCTGTCGGCAGCGTCACCCTCACTCTGGATGGCGGCTCCGCCGTCACCCGCGACCGCATTCCCTACACCAGCGCCGCCATCCACACCACCGGCCAGCACACCGTCACCGCCACTCCCAGCCTCGGCGGAAACGCGCTCATGATCACCTTCACCCTCAATCCCTGATGTGACAGTTGGCAGAATGAAGGCGACAGCACGCTGAAACCCTTCGCTCGTCGTCCTTCATTCCCGTGCCCTTGTATCGTTGCCAAAAAACTCTTCCAGATGAAGCACCTCATCGCCCTCATTTGTCTCTTCGCGATCTCAGCTCACGCTGCGAAACCGAACATCGTTTTCCTCCTCGCGGATGATCTCGGCGGCAGCGATCTGCACTGCTACGGACATCCCTACGCACGCACGCCCCACATCGACCGGCTCGCGGAGGATGGCACACGCTTCACCCAATACTACGCTACCGGTGCCACCTGCTGCCCCACACGCACCGGTTTGATGACTTCCTGGCTTCCCGCCCGCTATCCGGTTTATCCAGCGAACGGCGGCTTCGCCAATCGTCTGACCATCACCGAGCTCATGAAGAAGAACGGCTACGCTACGGGCCACTTCGGCAAGTGGCACATCGGGCCGGAAATGAAGGATGGGACTTACGACATCGACACCATTGGCACCGATGAAGCCGAGGGCGGAAAGAAAAAGAAGGCAGCCGATGCTCGCGGACGCGACGCGCACATCTATGACGATGCCATCCAGTTCATCGAGAAGCACAAAGACGGCCCTTTTTATATCAACGTTTGGGGCCACATCTCGCACAACCCCGTGAACCCCATCGACAGCCTTGTGAAACGTTGGAGCGGCCTCAAAGTCAACGACAGCGACTTCCCACCGCAGATGCAGGCGAAGTTCGACGACGTGCGCAAAGCCGGAGGTGATGTGGATGATGCCATGCGCCGCTACCTCGCCGATGTCGAGTCCCTCGATGACAATGTCGGCATGCTGCTCAAACGACTCGACGAACTGGGCCTGCGTGAAAATACCCTCGTCATCTTCAGCACTGATCAAGGTGCCGACATGACCAAAGCCTCCCAAGGCGGACTCCGCTTCAATCAAATGGGCTTCAACGGCCCGCATCGCGGTGGCAAACACACGCACTGGGAAGGCGGTGTTCGCTGCCCTTGGATCGTGCGCTGGCCCGGAGTCGTTCCCGCAGGCCGGGTGGATGAGCAGTCCGTGCTCAGTGGCACCGATTTCCTGCCCACAATCTGCGCCCTCACCGGAGTGAAGATTGATCTCGCCGAATTCGATGGCGAAGACACTTCCGCCGCATGGCTCGGAAAAGCTCCCCACGTCCGGAGCAAGCCACTGCTCTGGAAAACCAGCTCCCCCGGCAGCGAGGCGCTCATTCGTGATGGTCAGTGGAAGCTCCGCTTCCCCACCCGCAAAAAAGACGGCGAACTCGAACTCTACGACCTCATCGCCGATCCAGCCGAGTCCGACAACCTCGCTGAAAAGCACCCCGACATCGTGAAAAAGCTCTCTGCCAAGGTCGAAGCCTGGATCGCGACGCTGCCCAAGGACTATGTGAAGTCGAAGGACAAGGATGACTAGCATGACTCATGAAACTCTCCGTTTTTACCTCCTCGCTATTCTGTTTCTGACCGGAACCGCCGTCTCCCAGCCCAAGCCCAACATCCTCCTCATCCTCGTCGATGACATGGGCTATGGCGATCCGCGCTGCTTCAATCCCGAATCGAAGATCACCCCGGACGACCTTGTCGAGACCACTGACAAAGGCCCGAATAGCAAATTCCAGCTCTACAAGCTCCGCAATGATCCTGGCGAGGCCGCGAATGTCTTCTCGCAGGAGCCCGGCAAGGCGGAAGAACTCTTCACCGCGCTGAAAGCGGACCTCGCACGCGGAAGGAGCCGTTAATGACCCACAGCGCTTGGTCGATCAGCATTCCTCGTCTGGATCAAGTTCATGCGGTGCGGGCGCGATGAAGACGACGGCTCCACCCAGGAACTCGAGGCCTACGCGGCGGACCAGCAATGGTTCCCCCATGTTGAGATCCTCCAAAAAACTTTGTCCACCTTTCGCGGGTTCATGGAACATCCATTTGAATGTCCCGTGAATCCGAAATCATCCAGCGTGCGGCTGCCGAGTTTATCCATGACCGGCACCGGCTCGGCGCGTTTGTGGGCGGGCTGCTGCGGGATGCGCATGCGGCGGAGGATGTGATCCAGGAGGTGTGGGTGCGGCTGGCGGCCGAATTGGGAAAGGGCACCGCCATCGAGAATCAGCCTGCGTGGTGTCGCGGTGTGGCGCGGAATCTCATTTTGAAGCACTGGCGCACGCAGCAGACGGCGAAGGTCGTGGCGGATAGCGAGGTGATGGAGGCGTTTCTGGCGCAGGTGGAGACGGCTTTTTCGGAGGCGGATGAAAACGCGGATGATGAA
The DNA here is from genome assembly GCA_943373155.1 of Akkermansia muciniphila. Classification (GTDB taxonomy): domain Bacteria; phylum Verrucomicrobiota; class Verrucomicrobiia; order Verrucomicrobiales; family Verrucomicrobiaceae; genus Prosthecobacter. The sequence continues at coordinate 78,088 of CALSBJ010000008.1, forward strand.
TGGCAGCGGAGGCAGCAGGCGCTGGATGATTGCGTGGCTGCGCTCCCGGAGAAATCACGCCGCGTGCTTTCGCTGCGCTACGAGGTGCGAAAATCGGTCGAGGAGGTCGCACGGACCACCGGCCAGTCCTTCGATGCCGTGACGAAGTCGCTCTACCGCCTGCGGCAGGCCCTCACCGACTGCGTGGAGCGCAAACTTTCCCAAACGATCTGATCTCATGAATCCCGAACTCCAAAACTTGCTGCACCGCTGGCGCGAAGGCTCGCTGACCACCGAGGAAATGCGTGCTTTGACTGCTGAACTCGCCCAACCGGAGGCGCGGGCGGCTTTGCGGCGCGATTGGTTCCTCGAAGCCGCGCTGCCGCAGTCTCTCGCGGCGTCATCGGTGATCGTGCGCACGCCGCAGCCATCATTTGCGGCTCGGATGCGTGCGTGGGCCGCGAGTTGGTTCACGCTCTTCGCTCCGGGTGAGGCTCGCGGAGAGGAGCCGTCGATTTTGGCGCTCCGGTTGTGGGCGCGGGCTTCCTTTGCGGCGCTCGCGGTCGGTTTGATCACCGCCTCGTGGCTCGTGTGGCCGCAGCGGGACGAAATCACCGCCGATGTCGATGCAGAGTCCGAACCCGCCTTCCTCGCTCAGCTCATGATTGAAACCCATCTCCCCGACGCACCATGAAAACGAAACTTCTCACCCAAATCATCGTCAGCCTCGTCGTGCTGTTCGGCCTCGGCGGCCTGTGTGGCTACGCCATGTCCGCCCGTGTGAACTCCGGCCGTCCCGCATGGACGCGCAGCGAGGAATGGACCCGCCGCTGGATCGAGCATCGCATGGCGCAGGATTTTGCACGAATCGATGCCACGCCCGAGCAGCAAGCCGCGCTGCGCCAGAGCTACGACCGCCTGCTTTCCGACTTCAACGCCATCCAGGCCGAGGCCTCCGCCAAAGTCACCGAGGCCTTCAAACGCCACGGCCTCGAAACGTGGAAGCAACTCACCCCCAAGCAGCGTGAAGTGATGCGACAGACCAATCAAGAACGCGTTCAACAACGGAAAGGCCAGGTGCCGTGAATACCCCGCAGGCCGCCATCGGATCTGCCAACAGCCACGGGTCGAGGACCATCAAGGCGCTGAACCGCCCGCCAAGTGCATGAGCACAAACTCCGCCGGTGTGATGGGTTGGGGCCTGTAGCCTGCGCTGGCAAGCGGGCTGAAGTCTTTGTCGTTCGTGATCACGTAGTCCGCATTCGCCGTGATGGCGCAATCGGTGAACTTGTTGTCGTCAGGATCGGCGCTGATGACTTGGTAACGGAAAGCGGGCTCGGTCCAAAGGATGCTTTGATGCCGCAGATGTAGAAGCTGGATCACTCGTTCAACTTGCTGCCAACGAACCACTCCAGAACGCTGGGTCACCATCTCTTCGTATTCCGTGAGCACGTCATTGCTCACGGCCCACTGCAAATCGCCGTTGATCAGCTCCTGGACGATCTCAGGCGTCTTGCTGCGTGGCGAGAAGACTTGCAGCAATGCGTTTGTGTCGATCACGATGATCATCGGCCATAGGGATGCTTGCGGCGATACTCACGGATGGATGACTCAATGGTTTCAGGCGTGAGCCGTCCAGCGTCTTCGTCGTCGGCGATTCGCTCACCCAGCTCGCGAACAGCCTGCTCCAGTTCCAATTGCAGAAACCACTCATACACATGGGCCAGCTGCTGCTCATTCATCGCCTCGAGTTTGGTCACGACATTGCGCCGGAGCACCTCGGGCTTCGGCAGGACTCTGGGCTGTGCGTTGGAGATCATGGCCCAGTCTAGTCTCAAGCGTCCCAGACTCCAAGAGGATTTCCCGCCCTGGCGTTGGCGACATGAAAAACTTTGTCCACCTTTCGCCCGCTCACGGAACATCCCTGTAGCCATGACTCCAACACTCCACCGCTCCATCCCGCTCCTCCTCTGTGTGCTCTGCGCCTCTGTGGTTCAAACCCACGCCCAGGCTCCCGGTGGCGCCTTCCAGAAGTTCGACCGAAACAGCGACGGCAAGGTCACCTCCGAAGAACTGCCAAACACGCAGGCCTTTGATCGCTTTGACACGAACAAGGACGGCAGCATCACGCTGGAGGAATACAACGCGGTCATGGGTGGCACGACGCCGAAGCCCTCAACGCCGACCACACCCACCATGCCGCCGAAACCGGCGGAAACGCCCACCGCGCCTGCGGATGCCGTTTTCTCCGGCTACGACAAAAACAGCGATGGCAAGGTCACGACCGATGAACTGGCGAATCCGAAGGCGTTCGAGCGTTTCGACCTCGACAAGGACGGCGCGATCTCGCTGGCGGAGTATAACAAGGTCAGCGGCAAGCCCGCGCCCACGACGCCTGGCACTCCGACGCCTCCCGGCACACCACCTGCCACACCGGGCGCAGGTGGTGGCATGGCTTCGCAGATCGAGAACATGATCAAGGCCGTGGACAAGAACGCCGACGGTCAAATCACCAAGGAGGAAGCGGGTGACGCGCCGTGGTTTGCGCGGCTCGATCAGGATGGCAATGGCATCATCAGTGCCGAGGAGCTGGCGATGATGCGCCGCATCGTGGCCCAGCGCGGCGGCGCGGCGGGTGGAGGTCGCGGAATGCCCTCGAATGCCCCGACGATCACGCCCGAGGATGTGCAAAAGATCACCAGCGGCCCCGAAGTGCTCAAACCGGGCGAAGTCGGCATCGGGCGCATGATCGACGACATCGCCTTCACCACACTCGATGGCAAAAACGCGAGCCTCAGCAGCTTCAAGGACAAGAAAGGCCTCGTCATCATCATGACCAGCGCCACCTGCCCGGTGAGCAAGCGTTACATCCCCAGCGTGGCAAAGCTGGAGAAGGAACTCGCCGCGCAAAACGTCGCGATGCTGCTCGTGAACCCCTTTGCCAGCGAGACCGTCGAGGAGATCAAAGCACAACTCACTGCGGCAGGCCTCACCGCCGCCTACGTGCATGACACGGAGAAGAAACTCGCCATCACGCTCCAGGCCCGCACCACCACCGAGGTCTTCCTGCTGGATGCGGCACGCACGCTCGTTTATCGCGGTGCCTTCGACGATCAATACGGCATCAACTACAACCTCGACGCGCCGAAACATCGCTACCTGCACGACGCCATCGCCGCGCATCTCAAAGGCGAAACCCCGCACATCCAGGCCACCGCCGCACCGGGTTGCGAACTCGATTTGCCGGAGAAAAGCAGCGCCACGTCCGCCGCCGCATCGCCCGTCACCTACCACCGCGATGTTGCCCGCATCCTCCAGCAAAACTGCGTCACCTGCCACCGCGATGGCGGCATCGCTCCCTTCGCCCTCGACGACATCGAGGAGGTCAAAGACCGCGCCAAGGTCATCAAGCGCGTCGTGAGCGAAGGCACCATGCCGCCGTGGTTCGCCGCCATCGAGAAAGATGCCGAAAAGAACCCTTGGGCCAATGATTGCAGCCTCTCCGCCAAGGACAAAGCCGACCTCATCGCCTGGCTCGACTCCAAAGACCGCCCGCTCGGCAACGTGGCCGACGCCCCCGCGAAACGCAGCTACCCCGCCGAGTGGAGCATCGGCACGCCCGACCTCATCATCCCGCTCAGCCGCGCCTACGACATCAAGGCGGACGGCTTCATGCCCTACGCCTTCGATGTCGTCGATACCGACATCCCCGAGGACAAATGGGTCACAGCCTATGAGATCCTCCCCAGCGAGCGCGATGTGGTGCATCACGTCATCGTGCAGGTGCATGAAAAAGGTGCCGATGCCCGCGACCGCGAGGAAGGTGCGGGCGGCTACTGGGCCATCTATGTGCCCGGCAACGGCGCGAACATTTACCCGCAGGGATTCGCCCGCAAAATCCCCGCCGGAGCCCGCGTGAGCTTCCAGATTCACTACACCCCGAGCGGCAAGGCCAAGAAAGAGCGCCTGCGCATGGGCCTCATCTTTGCCAAATCACCGCCGCAATACGAAGTGCGCACCGTCCCCGTCGCCAATCCCCAAATCGCCATCCCGCCTGGAGCCTCGCATCACGTCGAGACCAAAACGCAGCGCGTGCCCTTCGACATGCCCGTCACCAGCTTCATGCCCCACATGCACATCCGCGGAAAGGCCTTCAAATACGAAGTCACCCACCCCGACGGCAAAACGGAGACCCTGCTCGACATCCCCCGCTACGACTTCAACTGGCAGCTCCGCTACGACTACAAACAGCCCAAACTCATCCCACGCGGCAGCACCGTGAAAATCACCGCCGTCTATGACAACAGCGCCGAAAACAAAGCCAACCCCGACCCGACGAAGCTCGTCAAATGGGGCTCCCAAACCGTGGACGAGATGATGATCGGCTACTTCGAGTATTTCCTGCCGGTGAGCGGCAGTGTGGCGATGAAATGAACTTCAATGATCCAAATCTCATGAAAAGCACACTCACATTCCTGTTGTTCGCGAGCCTCGCCCACGCCCAAGAGACCACGCCCGATTGGTTCAAGAAGATCGACCGTAATGGCGATGGCAAAGTCTCCCGTGAGGAGATGCCGAAGATCTTTGATCAGATCGATGCCGACAAAGACGGCGTCGGCACGGTCGCGGAGGTGACGGCGCATTTTGCCAAGGCCAAGGCGAAAGGACAGACGCCGAGCACGGCACCTGCCCCCGGTTCAGCGAATCCGAATGAGCCTGCGGCACGCGGGGCCTTGCCGGACACGGTGGAGAAACGTGCGGTGACGATCTGGAGCGATGGCACGCGCATGGCGGGAGATCTTTACCTGCCGAAGAATCGCAAGGAAGGCGAGAAACTGCCTGCCATCGTCTTCTGCGCGGGAACGGGCGGCACGAAGGGCGGCACGGGCGGGAGGTTGGGACCGATCTTTGCGCAGAAGGGCTATGTGGCGCTTGCTTTTGATTATCGCGGCTGGGGCGAGAGCGAGAGCCAGCTCATGGCCGCCGAGCCACAGCCGAAACCGGACGAGAAGGGCGAGCTGACGATCAAGGTGAAGGCGCTGCGCTGGCAGATGAACTACACCGACCAGACCGAGGACATCCGCGCGGCGATCAGCTTCCTCGCGGGCGAGCCGACGGTGGACGCGCAACGCATCGGCATCATGGGCAGCAGCTACGGCGGCGGCCTCGTGACCTACATGGCCGGCACGGACCCTCGCGTGAAGTGCGTCGTCGCGCAGGTGCCTGGGCTCGGCGGTGCGAATCGTGATCGTGCCCTCGCCGCTGCCTTCCGCCTGCACACGCAGCAGGCTCGCGGCGAGGTGGAGCCTGTGCCGCTGGAGACCGGCAAGATGACCGGCAAAATGGAAAAATACTCGAACATGCGGACGAACGCGGCCAAGAGCATCGGCTTCAGCGCCCTCGAAGCCGCCGCGAAGATCAACGTGCCTGCGCTCTTCGTCGTCGCGGAGAACGAGGAGCTGAGCAACAACGACATCGTCGCCGAGGCACAAAAGCAGATCGCCGCTCGCGGCGTGCCGTCGAAGTATCACGTCGTCAAAGGCATCACGCATTACGGCATCTACCGCGAAGGTTTCGATGAAGCCTCCAAGCTAGAGATCGCGTGGTTTGAAGAGCATTTGAAGGGCGCGGTGGCGAAACCGGCGACTTCAACACCTGAGACACCTCCAGCTCCAAAAACGGCGCCTTCCGCCAAAGCGGCACCAACTCTCGAAGAAGGCTTCAAGGCTCTGGATGCGGACAAAACAGGAAAACTCAGCGCGGAGGAGTTTGCGGCACTGAAACAGGCCACGACCTACTTTCGCGAACATCCTGAGCAGTTGGAGCCTGCGTTCAAAAAGCTCGATGCGGATGCTGACGGCGCTTTGACCCTCGAAGAGTATCGAAACATCGCCAGGCCGCGCCAGAGCAAGGCCGGCCAGGGCAAAGGCAAGGCCAAGCGCCCTCCAGCCGAGACGGAAGCTCCCAAATCAACGACCGAGGCCACTTCTGAGAAGAGCGTGAAGTTTACCGATGCTGATCTCGCTTTCTTTGAGAAGAACATCCGTCCGGTGCTCATCAAGAGCTGCTACGAGTGCCACAGCGCTGAGGCTGACAAGCTGAAAGCCGGACTGGCGCTGGATGCGCGGGCGGCGTTGCTGAAGGGAGGCGATAGCGGGGCGGCCGTGGTGCTGGGAAAGCCGGAGGAGAGTTTGCTCATTGCGTCGCTGCGACATGAGGATCCTGATTTGAAGATGCCGCCGGAGAAGCATGGCGGAAAGCTGAGCGAGGCAGTGATCGCGAACTTCGAGGAGTGGGTGAAGCGCGGTGCGCCGATGCCGGAAGGTCAGGCGGTGGCGGTGGAACAGAAGATGGAGGCGCGGATGGAGCATTGGGCGTTCAAGCCGGTGCAGGACTCGCCTGCGCCAGCAGTGAAAAGCACGTCCTGGCCGCGCACGGAGGTGGATCGCTTTGTGTTGGCGGAGTTGGAGAAGAAAGGCCTCGCGCCGGTGGCGGATGCGGAGCCTGCGGCCTTGCTTCGTCGCGTGCATCTCGATTTGACCGGACTGCCGCCGACGGCGGAGCAGGTGACGGCATTTCTCGCGGCTCCGAGCGAGTCGCGCATCGACGGCGTGATCGATGAACTCATGAAGTCGCCGCAGTTCGGCGAGCGCTGGGGCCGTCATTGGCTGGATGTAGCGCGGTATGCGGAGAGCAGCGGCAAGGAGACGGATTTCGCTTATCCGCACGCGTGGCGGTATCGCGATTATGTGATCAAGGCCTTCAATGCGGACATGCCGTTTGATCAGTTCATCCGCGAGCAGATCGCGGGCGATTTGTTTGAGGCTCGCGATGACAAGGAGTGCGCGGAGTTGCTCATCGCGACGGGTTTCCTCGCCATCGGGCCGAAGTCGCACATCGAGAAGAATCCGCTCCAGTTTGAAATGGATGTGGTGGACGAACAGATCGACACCGTGAGCCAGGCTTTCCTCGGTCTCACGGCGGCCTGCGCCCGCTGCCACGATCACAAATACGATCCCGTCTCGCAGCGCGACTACTACGCGCTGGCGGGCATCTTCCGCAGCACGGACACGAAGTTCGGCACGGTCGCGATGATTCAGAACAACAACGCCAGCACACTCGTGCCACTGCCTGCCGGTGCGGGACAACCCGATGCACTGAAACCACTCACGACGCGTGAACGCAGTCGCTTGGAAGGCTCCATCGCGCAGAAGTCCGCCCGCCTCGCCGAACTGACGAAGCAACGCATGTTTGCCTCGTCGGAGTTTGTGCAGACGCGGCTGCGGCTCGCCACGGACAAGGCCCATCTCGCCGCCTATGAAGCCGACGGCACGCCAAAGCAGTTCGTCACCTGCGTGCTGGAGCGCGAGAAGCCGCGTGACTCCGCGCTGCTCATCCGAGGTGAAGTGCAAAAGCCCGGCGACATGGTGTCACGCGGCCTGCCGATGCTCGCGAAGATCAGCGCCGCGATCCCGAGCGGCAGCGGACGCAAAGAACTCGCCTCGTGGATTTCCTTGCAGGACAATCCGCTCACCGCCCGCGTCATCGTGAACCGCGTGTGGCTGCATCTTTTCGGCCAGGGCATCGTCACCACGCCGGACAACTTCGGTTTGTCAGGACAAGCGCCCTCGCATCCCGCGCTGCTCGATCATCTCGCGGCCCGTTTTGTCAAAGAAGGCTGGTCGGTGAAGAAACTCGTCCGCGAGCTGATGACGAGCCGCGTGTATGCGCTGAGCACCGCGCATGATGCGAAGAACTTCGAGGCCGATCCCGACAACACGCTGCTCTGGCGCATGACGCCGCGCCGACTCGATGCCGAGTCCATCCGCGATGCCATGCTGCTCACCGCCGGCAAGCTCGACCTCCGTCCGCCGACCGGCAGCCCCGTGGGAGCCTTTGGTGAAGGCTACGCCGTCGGCGCAAACACCAAGCAGATCGATCAAGTCTCGCCTCATCGCTCCGTCTATCTGCCCGTGGTGCGCAATCTGCCGCTGGAGTCGCTCACGCTCTTCGACATGCCGCCTGGCAGCATCGTCACCGGCCAGCGACCGCAGACCACCGTGCCCGCACAGTCGCTCTACCTCCTGAACAGCCCCTACGTGCTGAAAGCCGCCGAGTTCGCCGCGAAACGCCTCCTCACCGACCGCCCGAAAAGCGAACCGCATCGCGTGAAGCTCGCCTACGAACGCATCTTCAACCGCCCGCCGACTGAGTCCGAGGTCGAGGCCGCGCTGAAGTTTGTGAAAACGAAACCCGATGCCACCCAAGGCTGGGCCGCCCTCTGCCAGAGCCTCTGGGCGAGTCATGAGTTTTTGGCGAGGAGTTGATATGAAAGCAGAACTCGAACAGCCGATGCGATCTCATTTGGCAAAGCTTCAGCGCCCAAAGGCCGCGTCCAGCTTGTCCAGCAAGGCCAGGCCTTTCTTCGCAGAGCCACGGGCCGACATGGCGCGGAAACGGCTTTCGGCGTCGAACTCGGCAATCGAAATGGTGGCGAGTTCCTCCATCAGCTTGTTCACGCTGAGATCGCGGTGCTTGGCAAGCTGGCGGAGGCGGGTGTGCTTGTCGTCTGGCAGACGGATGGTGACAGTGCTCATAAGTTTACAAAGTTTTGAGGAATTGAGCTGGTGTGAGGATGTTCAAAAAAGGAAACGTCAGCTCGCCATGCGTGACATCACGAAGATTGTTGGTGACGATCGTGCCTGCACCTCCGGCGAGAGCGAGTTCGATGAGGTGATTGTCCGCCTCATCGGGCAGGTTGGGACGCCAAAGGTAATAGACCTTCACCCACTCGCAGACCGAGAGGAAGGACTCCAGCAGGATGCGGCGCTCCTTGTCATTCAACGGGCTTTTGGCCATCAAGGCCGAGCGCAGAAAAAGGTCTTCGTATTCGCTAAAAAGTGCCATGCCGATCACGGGATGCGCCAAGCCCTTCAAGCAAGCCCGCAACACGTCACGATTGTCCCCGCCGCCTCGGCTCAGGGCTGCGCCGACCAGAACATTTGTGTCGATGACTACCCTCTGACTCATGATTGCAGTGATAGCATATATGCCATCACTCCGTCAAGCCGCCAAACCACCCAAAGCCCCTCATTCACACCGCCATGACTCCCCTTCTCCAACACTCCACCTCCGCACTCCCCACCTCCCGCCGCGAGTGGCTGCAACGCACCAGCGCGGGCTTTGGTTATCTCGCCTTGAGCGCACTCACCACGCAGCGTGCTCTCGCGGACAACGCAGCGCCGCTCGCGCCGAAGCAGCCGCATTTCCCCGCCAAGGCCAAGCGCGTGCTTTTCCTCTGCATGGACGGCGGGCCGTCGCATGTAGACAGCTTTGATTACAAACCCGAACTCGCGAAATACGCGGGCAAAGCCATCGGCAAAGGCAAGGTGCCGACCGGCAAGCTCATGGCTCCGGTGTGGGAGTTCAAGCAGCGCGGCCAGAGCGGCCTGTGGATCAGCGAGCTGTTCCCGCAGATCGCCACGCACGCGGACACGCTCTGCCTCATCCGCAGCATGAAGACCGATGTGCCGAATCATCCGCCCGCCTTCCTGCAAATGCACTGCGGCATTCCCACTGCGCCACGTCCCAGCATGGGTGCCTGGATCACCTACGGTCTCGGCAGCATGAATGAAAACCTGCCCGGCTTTGTCACGCTGAGCCCCAATCCCGGCAACGGCGGCTCTGCGAACTATGGCAGCTCGTTCCTGCCCGCCATCTATCAAGGCACGCGCATCGGCAACGGACGCCAGCCCATCGCCCAGGCCAAGATCAGCAACCTCGCGCATCCGCAGCTCGCACGGCCCGAGCAACGCGCCCAACTCGACTTCGTGCAGCAACTCAACAAGGCCTCGCTCAAGCGCGAACCCGAGAACGCCGCCATCGAGGGCCTCATTGAGTCGCACGAACTCGCCTTCCGGATGCAGGACGCCCTGCCCAGCGTGCTCGACATCGAAAGCGAGTCCGACACCGTGAAAAAGCTCTACGGCATCGGCAACACCACCACCGACGACTTTGGCCGCCAGTGCCTCATGGCCCGGCGCATGTTGGAGGCCGGAGTGCGCTTCGTGGAGGTCAATCACGGCGGCTGGGACCAGCATCGCAACCTCACCGAAGACCACGGCAAACACGCCGCCGCCGTCGATGGCCCCATCTCCGGCCTTTTGACCGATCTCGAAGGCCGCGGGCTGCTCAAAGACACGCTCGTCATCTTCGCCGGTGAGTTTGGCCGCACGCCGTATGCACAGATCGCCGATGGACGCGACCACAACCACACCGGCTACACCACTTGGTTCGCCGGAGCTGGCGTGAAGCCCGGATTCAGCTTCGGCGAGACCGACGAGTTCGGCTATGAAAGCGTCATCGACCCCGTCCACATCCACGACTGGCACGCCACCATCCTCCACCTCCTCGGCCTGGAGCACACCAAGCTCACCTACCGCTATGCGGGACGCGACATGCGGCTGACGGAGGTGAAGGGGAACGTGGTGAAGGGGATACTCGCGTGAAACAGTGACACGCCGGGCACATTCCGAGTTCGGGGCACTGTTTCGGCAATCTGCTGAAGTTTCCCCGAAGCCTGCCGTTTCAGCGCAACCATGAGACTACTTGTTTTTCTGCTCGCCCTCAGTTCTTCGCTCCTCGCAGCAGACCCGCCCAACATCCTCCTCATCCTCGTCGATGACATGGGCTATGGCGATCCGCGCTGCTTCAATCCCGAGTCAAAGATCGCGACGCCCCACATCGACAAGCTGGCGGCGGAAGGGATGCGTTTCACCGACGCACATGCGGGAGGGTCCATCTGCGTGCCGAGCCGGTATAGCTTGCTGAGCGGGCGGATGCCGTATCGCAATTGGAACGCGGCTTCGGCAAAGCGGACGAAGAAGGGCGACCTCAGCGCCCTGGAAAAGAAGCACTTTCCGCAGCCTCAGCTTCAGCATGAGCCGGGACGGCTGAATCTCGCGACGCTGATGAAGCGGCAGGGTTACGCGACGGCTTGCGTGGGCAAGTGGCATCAGGGCATGTCCACGAAGGCCGAGGCGGATGGCACACTGAAGATGACGCCGCTGGACTTTGGCTTTGATTATTACTTCGGCTTCGATGCGCCGGAGCAAGCGCCCTATGCGTGGATCGAAAACAAACGCTTCGTCGTCGCGCCGACCGAGACCATCGAGGATCATCCTGGCGAAGACGTGACGAATCCGCAGACGCAGGGAGCACACTGGCGCAAAGGCTTGGCCGCACCGGATTGGAAGTTCGAGGGCTACCTTTCCACCCTCGCCAGCAAGGCAGATGCGTGGCTCGAAAAGCAAACCAAGAACCAAGAACAAGGAACCGAGAACGATTCCTCCTTCTTCCTCTACTACGCCATCCCCGCGCCTCACGCGCCGTGGGCGACGGCGAGCGAGTTCAAAGGCCAGAGCGGCGCGGGTCAATACGGCGACTATGTGATGAACGTGGACGCGATGATCGGCCAGGTGATGGCGACTTTGGAGAAGTTGAAGCTGAAGGACAACACGCTCGTCCTTTTCTCCAGCGACAACGGCCCCGTCTGGTATGCACAGGACATCGAGAAGTTCGGCCACCGCGCCGCCGGTCCATGGAATGGCATGAAAGGCGCCCTCACCGAAGCCGGACACCACATGCCCTTCATCGCGAGTTGGCCGGGCAAGATCCAGGCGGGCAGTTCGTGCGGCGAGTTGATCTGCTTCGCCGACATGCTGGCCACGGTGGCTTCCTTGATCGGCGAAAAACTCCCGAGCGATGCCGGTGAGGACAGTTTCGACATCTCCCCGCTGCTGCTCGGCGAGAAGCCCGCGATGCCCATCCGCCACGGCATGGTGCATGTGAACTACGGCTCCTACACACTCGCCATCCGCGAGGGCGACTGGAAACTCATCCTGCCCTCAGACGTCTATGTCGCGCAAGACGGCACCCTCACCCCGGACCACCTCGTCGAAACCACCGGCAAAGGCCCGAATAGCAAATTCCAGCTCTACAACCTCCGCACCGATCCCAGCGAGGTCACGAATCTCTTCGCGCAGGAGCCCGGCAAGGCGGAAGAACTCTTCACCGCGCTGAAAGCGGACCTCGCACGCGGAAGGAGCCGTTAATGACCATCAGCGCTTGAGCGAGGAGTAGATCCTCGACGAGAATAAGCTCATGGAGAAGCTCAGATGGCGCGTTTATCCATGACCGGCACCGGCATTCCTTCGCTCCATCATTTTCGCATGGCTCTGCTCCCCGCCCGACACACCGCAAGGCCTCGGGCTCACACGTGGGGTGGACAAACGACTGGGCGGCCTAACCGCAGACACTGATTCCAAGCCTCTACCACGAACGTCGCTGCCATCGGACAGACGGCAGGTTGTTGTAGGCGTTGTCCGACTCGTCTTGATCTTCATCGTCTTGATCAGCACCTTCGTCAGCGAACAAGACTGTAAGCGTCTTGCCGTAGTGACCAAGACCAACTACATCTTCTTTCATTTCCATCTTTGGAGCACCCTCAAACCAACTCGAAAGCGACGATTCAAGCTCCCGTCTTCGTCCGTGGCGGATGTTTTCAGCATCCCGATTGAAAGCCTCAGTTGCGGTAAACTTCGGAACCAATGCACCACGCTCCAACCATTTCATTCTGTATTCCCGCAAACTCCCTGACATGAAACAATAGTCTACACTCCTTCCAGTAGAGATAATCACCGCCATCGGTGCATCTGTGAGTTCCGAGTATCGAATAGCGGTCGCCACAATCGAAGTTTTACAAAGGCTTGCGAGCTTCTCGATGGCTCGAAAACCTTCACCAGCGTTGGTCATAGCGGACAAGAACCAACCTCTTGGCATCAGGAGTTCTGCTGCAAAACAATCTGCCTCCCGTTCAAACGGGTCTTGAGAGACAAAGCCGCTCCTCGAATAGTGAGCACCCGATCCGAGGATTGCCTCGACGTGTCCCCCTAGGTAGTAGTGACCAAGTTCGTGACCAACAGTGAAGTTGATAAAGCCCTGATTATCGATGGCTTCAGAATGGGCAATGAGGAATCGTTCCCCAACTTTCATCAGGACGCCAGATACACCTTCCTTGTCAGGTTTCCACGACTTCACCTCAATGTCGGCTTTGCGTGCGATGAGGATTGGGTCGACTGGTAGTCCCAAAACGACATCTTGGTTGTCATCCAAGACATCAAATACCTGCTGGGTAATTTCGGCACGACGAGCTGTTGAGATCATTTGTCGCCTCCAGTCTGCTTTGCTGCGAGTAACTGTGCCATGTTCTCGAGCACCTTGAGATCATCCCCGGATAGTTTCGCGGCGTGCCGATAGAGTTTGTCCACTCCAGGGCCTACCATTTCTTGGGAATCTGATCGTCCGAGCAGGTAGTCGGAAGAAACATTCAGGGCGTCGGCCAACTTTTTTAGATTGTCGAATGACGGCGATCTTCCGCCGGTTTCAAAGTGAGATATAGCCGTTGCCTGGAGCCGCGCTTTGGTCGCGAGTTCTTCCTGGCTCCAACCTCTTGTTTCTCTCATACTTTTCAGGCGTTCGGGGAATGTAGGCATTTTCTGGTTTGACAAAAGTTGACGAATCCGTAAAGGTGGAAAATACGCCCATAAGGAGGCGCTTTTTCAGCTTTCAAGCTATACGCTTTCGTCAATTTACACAATACAAAACGCAACAATATGAGCACTAGAACCCGATTCCCATCCTTCGCACCCCTAGCTCTTCTCAATCAACTCATCGCTCGGGTTGAACTCTCGGAGACCCAACAAGCAAAGGTCAAACAATCCTACGATGCAGTATCCACAGCGCTGAAAAACTCCAAAACACTCGCTGCATTGATTCGAGACCTCGTCATCACGGCCCAAGGATCAGTGCGGGCAGGCACGACAATTAAGCCCGTGGGACAACATGAATTCGATTTGGACATACTGTGCGTGATTACTCTTATCAACCCGGCTATCAGTCCAAGCCAAATGCTGAAGCTAGTATGGGATGCTCTCGGCGAACATGAGACTTATCGAGAAATGCGTCGATCAAAAGATCGCTGTGTCAGACTCGCTTACAAAGGAGATTATCATCTCGACATAACGCCATCGCGACCTGATTCGCCCAAGCCACTGTTGCAGGTTCCAGACAAGAATAATTACTGGAATTCATCAAATCCTATTGGTCTCTGCGACAACTGGCTATTGCCCATAGCACAGAAAATGCCCCCCGTGTTGCTTTCATTTTCAGTGACTAACTGCGAGGCGTCGGTGAAAAAGGGAGAAGTTCGCATCGAACCACTTCCAGAGTATGGCGACTTCGAGAAAAAGCCTCTCCAACGGCTCATCCAACTAGCCAAGCACGACAGGGATAACCACTACTCGGCAAGTAACAGACTGCGCCCTAGTTCTGTGCTATTGACAGTGCTGATAGCGAAAGCCTACGACTCGGCGGTTGATGGTGTGTTTGCCTCTCTGCAATCTTTCCTGCTTGAAGTGCTCCGTAGACTTCCGGCATTGATCAAAGTTAACAATGATCCACGACTTCCTCGATACGAGGTAAATAATCCCGTAAACTTAGTCGAGAATTTTGCAGAGTCTTGGACAGACGAGCACTATCGGGAATTTCTTGGTTGGCATTCCAATCTGCTGACTCGCACAAATCTTCTCCTGACAACCCAGGTTCAGGGACTTGATCCGGCTGTGAAGCTGTTGGAGAGCAATTTCCCCTCAGCCAAAGAACTTGGTCTTGCGGATCAGATGTGCCGAGAAGCACGGAGTATTCATGACTCAGGAAAACTTGCAGTAAGAGTCGCTCCGGGCGCTGCAGCTTATTCAACTGTTCCCTCAACCATCTACTACGGTTCGATCCCGTAATTCACTCGATCGATAACGCATGAAACCAATTCCTTTCGGACTCCAAGCGAAGTTCCTCATGACAAAATTCCCTGCGGGACGATGCCAGCACAGCTACCGGCATCTGATATGGGAGTCGCGTGCTCAGCCAGAGACTTGGACTCGTGAATACAAGTTGAAGTTGAACTACCAAATTGGAAAGCCTCCCAAGATGTTCGTGTTGTCACCATCGTTGGTAGAGCTATCTGGCGGCAAAAAGGTTCCACATCTCTATTGTCAGGAGACTCAGCATCTTTGCCTCTATCGCCCCAGAATGGGCTTATGGACTCCAGAAATGTTCATTTCGGAAACCATCGTTCCATGGGCGCTAGCTTGGCTTGTGTACTACGAAATGTGGCTGGCAACTGATCACTGGCACGGCCGAGCGTTTGGTCATGCCGGCGATGATCCCGTCCTACGCAACGACTACTAAATCACCTATCAAATGGAACTCACTCGGCTTAAAGGTATTATTTTTTCATCGACTCAAGCTCTGCCTTTTGCAGAAGCGGTGAAGCTCAATCTCAATCACTATTGCACAATCGACGTCTGGACTGAGGGGTTTTTTAGCGACAACAACACCTTGCCGCTCAACACATGTCTGAAGAAGCTCCTGTGTTATGACTTCGCTGTGTTAATACTTGCAGCCGATAATGTGCAGCTATTGCCCACCTCAGATCAGGCTGTGGCAGGCGGCCAAGTGTATGTGCCCCGCGACAACGTGATCTTCGAACTCGGCGCTGCGATGGCGCGTTTTGGGACCCGGAAGACCTTTGTTCTAACACCATCAACGCCCGAGGTTCGGCTGCCGACCTATCTGAAGGGACTCTATCCTGAAAGCTACAAAACCCGCGATGACGGCAATCTACAAGGGGCAACAGGGGCCGCTTGCATCAAGATTCGACAACAATTGGAAGCACTTGCAGAGAACGCTCACCATTCAGACCTCCCGGCCATGGGGTTAGCACACGGCTATCTCTGGAACTTCATCATGCCCATCGTGAACAAGCTCACTGAGGCCCAGCACATCATGATAGATGGGGAAAATGAAGCTTGGGAAGCATCTCATGGCTACACTCTAGCAATCGCTGTTCCCGATGCTCTGATGAGTCGTCAGCAGATCGACGCATGTTTGAGTCAGACACATGGGATGCACAATATTTTGGTTAAGCTGCATGGGGGGCGGGATTTGAGTGCTTATGTCAAAAGGAGATCAAAATCGACCGCCCCCCTCCACATTGTCGATATTCCGTCCACACTGATGACATCTGCCGAAGTCGTGCAGCGAGTTGATAGCTACTGGGGTGGTGGGGATAAGAGCTTTGTAGATCAACTGTGCCGTCGGGAGTTGTCGACTTTTGCCCGAAGAATTGAATCTTTGCTGAAAGAAAATAGGGTCGATCCAAAGAGCGTTAAAGTCATTCCGCTCGCCTCGCTGTCGGAACATCTTGCGGCAGTTCAGTGATCTGATGTCGGTTTCTTTCATGCTATACTAGCTTCACCCTTCAGCCGTCGAGGCCAGTTGCCGTTACCCGCCTAGCTCGATCCAATAGACGTTTACCGGGTGACTTGCCAAGCGGACACCTATTTTGACGAGCGGGCAGTCTCTGGCTCGGTTTTCATTCATGTTCCTCTCTGGAACGGCTGACCTGGAAGGCGTGAACACAGCCAGGAAGGAACACGATCTTGCTGTCTTCCATCGGCAACTTGGCGGCGCTGCCTCGCATTCTTGTGAAGTTCCGTCGAAGCCTGACGTTTCACGGCGGACCATGCGTTTCCTCGCTCTTCTCTTCGCTCTTTGCCCTCTGCTCTCAGCTTTCGCGAAGCCCAACATCGTCGTCATCGTCGCGGATGATCTCGGGTATGCGGATGTGACGTTTAACCCGCAGCATCCGAAGGAGATCGTGACGCCGAATCTCGATTCGCTGGCCAAAGCGGGGGTGATTTGTCGGCAGGGTTATGTGACGGGGCATGTGTGCTCGCCGACGCGGGCGGGGCTGATGCTGGGGCGGTATCAGCAGCGGTTGGGGCTCTACACCGGTGGCGAGGCGGGCAGCGGAGTGCCGATGAATGAAAAACTCTTTCCGCAGTATTTGAAGCCTGCAGGCTATGCGACGGGGCAGTTTGGCAAATGGCACTTGGGGCCCGATCTGGCCTGGAGTCCGGCCTTGCGCGGGTTTGATGAGGTATTTGGCTTTCTCGGTCGCGGGGCGCATGACTACTTCAAGCTCGATGACCCGAATGATCCGATCTATCGCGGCACGGAGGTGGTGAAGGAGACGGGTTACCTCACGGATCGACTCGGTGAGGAGACGGCGGCGTTCATCACGAAGCACAAGGCGGGGCCGTTTTTCGCTTACCTGGCCTTCAATGCCGTTCATGCGCCTTTGCAGGCACCGGAGGACGAGATTGCGAAGTTCAACACGGGCAACCAAGACCGCGATGCCCGTCTCGCGATGGGCAAGCGCATGGATGATGCGATCGGCAAAGTCATGACGGCGCTCAAAGACGGTGGCGTTTGGGAAAACACGCTCCTCTTCTTCATCAGCGACAACGGCGGCCCGCTGGCGCAAAGCGCCGACAACACGCCGCTGCGCGGTGGCAAGCACACCGACTACGAAGGCGGCATCCGTGTGCCGTTTCTGATCTGCTGGCCTTCGCAGCTCAAGCCGGGCGAATGGCAGTCGCCGGTGTCTTCGCTGGATATTTTGCCCACGGCGCTCGCTGCGGCGGGAGTGAAAGTGGCTGCGACTTCAGTCGCAGGAGATTCGGCTAAAGCCGAAACCACTTTGGATGGCATTAACCTGCTGCCGCTGCTCAAAGGCGAAACCCAGCCTCAATCGCGTGATTTCTTCTGGTGCTCCGGCAGCGACGAAGGCTGGTGGGCGGTGCGTTCGGGCGATTGGAAGCTCGTGGGCGAAAAGGACAAGCTGGGTCTTTTTGATCTGAGCAAGGATGTGTCAGAGGCCAACGACCTCGCCAAGCAAATGCCTGAGAAAGTCGCGGAGCTGACGAAGCTGCACGACGCTTGGCTCGCGGACATGGCAAAGCCCGTCAAAGCCGGTGAGAAGCGCTACAACATGGCCGCGCCTGCCGAGAAGAAGCCGAAGAAGATGACCAAGGAAGAAAAGAAAAAGGCCCGTGACATGGAACGAGCCAAGAAACGTCAGCCCGCCACTCCCGAAACTCCCGAAGCACCCAAACCATGAAAACACTCCTCGTTCTCCTCGCCCTCGGCACATCGCTTTGCGCGGCCTCGAAGCCGAACATCGTCATCTTTTACCTCGATGACATGGGCTGGGCTCAACCGGGCGCTTACGGTGGCAAACTGGCTCCGACGCCGAACATGGATCGCCTCGCGGCGGATGGCGTGCGCTTCACGAATGGCTACTCGAGCGGCTGCGTGTGCTCGCCGGGCCGCGTGGGGCTGATGACGGGTCGTTATCAGGCCCGCACGGGTCATGACGCGAATCCGACGCGGGAAGGTCGCGAGCTGCTGTTGAGCGAAAAGACGATGGCGCAGCATTTGAAGCCTGCGGGCTACACCACGGGCATCGTGGGTAAATGGCATCTCGGCGACACCGCGCCCGAGTTCATGCCGCTGGCACGTGGTTTTGATTTCGCGATGGGAACGGTCGGAAACCTCGGTGAGGGCAAGGGGCCTTCGTTTTATCGCGGCAGCGAGCTGCTCCAAGAGCTCGAAGGCGCTCCGGTGACCTCCCCGGTGTATGCGAAGGAGGCCTGCGGCTTCATCGACGCGAACAAGGACAAGCCGTTCTTCCTGTATCTGTCGTTCAACGCCGTGCATTCGCCCATCGTGGCCTCACCGCACTGGCTGGAGAAGTTCAAGCACCTCGACAAACGCCAGCAAGCCTACGCCGCACTCATCGGCGAGGCCGATGAAGCCATCGGCACGGTGATGACCATGCTGCGCGACCTCAAGCTGGAGGAAAACACGTTCATCTTCTGCATCAGCGACAACGGCGGCGCGAATGCGCTCGCGGAGCAGTCAGGGCTGCGCGGCTCCAAATGGTTCGTGTGGGAAGGCGGCATCCGCGTGACGTGGATGGCGCAGTGGAAAGGCACGATTCCCGGCCATCGCGTGGTGAACGATCCCGTGATTCAGCTCGATGTGCTGCCGACGGCGCTGGCGGCGGCAGAAAGTGGAACAGGTTTTCAACCTGTTCAGGACGAGTTGAAAACTCGTCCTACGTTGGATGGCGTGAATCTGCTCCCGCTGCTCAAAGGCGAAGTCGACAAACTCGCACCGCGTGAGCTTTACTTCCGCTTTGGTGTGCAGCACGCCGTGCGACAGGGCGATTGGAAGCTGGTGAAGGCTTCCAAAGACATGGAGCCGATGCTCGTGAACCTCGCCACCGATCCCGGCGAGCAACGCGACCTCAGCGCCGAGAATCCCGCGAAGAAAGCCGAGTTGACCGCCCTGTTCGAAAAATGGAACGCCAGCATGCAGCCGCCACGTTGGGAAGACCAACGCTGGAACGGCGATCCGGATCGCAAAGCCGACAAAAAGCCCAAAAAGGGCAAAAAGAAGGCGAAGTGACGATTCCGTCGGATTTCGCTCTTCAGAGCAATCATTGGACGAACTTTGGAATACTGGGATAAAAGGTGCTCTCATGAGAGACCTCGCGGGCATCCACAGCATGAAATCTGACTCCCTTCATCCATCGCCAAACAGGCGGCGCTTCATCGGGCAGATGTGCGGCCTCGGAGCTGTCGCCAGCGGGATGATGCCAACCTTCCTCGAAGCCAAAGACGCCATGCAAACCATCGCCAATCCACGACTTTTTACCTTCATCGGCGGCGACTCGGGTGCCTGGCAGGTCATCGCTCGCCAAACGGTCATCGGTGAGCCTCTGCCGACAGTGAAGCGCCTGGACATCGTCATCGGCGAGGTCAAAGAGCTGCCAGAGAATGCTCTGTGGAAGCTGAGCGGTGTCACGAGCAACGAGCGCTACGTCACTCGACCCGAGAAGGATCAGCTCGCGGCCAAGCAGGTCACCATCGGTCGGCCCGAAGCCACGCACGCCGCGATGATTCCGATTCGGAAGAACTCCAAGTGGTGGGCGCTGACCCAGGACGAGCGCCGCGCCATTTTCGAGGAGAGTTCCCATCACATCAAAATTGGCATGAAGTATCTGCCAGCCATTGCCCGACGCCTGCATCACTGCCGCGACATGGCCGAGCCGCAGCCCTTCGACTTCATCACCCTGTTCGATTACACCAAAGCCGACGCCACCGCCTTCGAAGACATGGTCGCCGAGCTGCGCACCACCGAAGAATGGAAATACGTCGAACGCGAAATCGACCTCCGCCTAGTGCGTGATGGGAAATGAGACGATGAACTTCACGGCCGATCTCGATGCCAAAGGCTTCGCCATCGTGCCACGGGTGCTTGATCAAGCGACCTGCGAGTCTTTGCGGGATCTTTTGGGTGATGCGGATGGTGCAGGCACTCGCGGCATGCTGCGGGTGCCAGAAGTGATGAGGCTCGCTCAATCGCTTCTGGTCGGTCTGGTGCGTCCGCATCTGCCTGCCGAGCCCGTTCCGGTGCGTGGCCTCTACTTTGACAAGAGGCCGGAAACGAACTGGCTCGTGACCTGGCATCAGGATCTGACGATTGCGGTCAAAAAGCATGTCGAGGTGCCTGAGTGGGGGCCGTGGAGCATGAAAGATGGTGTGCCGCATGTGCAGCCACCGGTGGAATGCCTGGAGCAAATGCTCGCCGTGCGCTTGCACCTGGATGATGCCGATGCGCACAATGGCGCACTGCGAGTGCTGCCCGGCACGCATCGTCTGGGCCGATTGAATGCCGAGAGCATCGGCCGATGTCGCGAAACTCACGTGGAGGTGCTTTGTGCCGCGAAAGCTGGTGATGCCTTGCTGATGCGGCCGCTGTTGCTTCATGCCTCCTCGCGTTCGACGAGTGCAAGCCGCCGCCGGGTGCTGCACATTGAGTTCGCGGGCTTCTCTTTGCCGCCATCGCTGGCGTGGCTGGAAACGTCATCCTAGCCCTCTTGGTGGGACGTGGAGGTGATGCAGAAGAACTTTTCTTCGTCTTGATGAAGGTTTGAGGCTTAAATTCGCTTTCGATTTCACGTTGAATCTAACCAAGCCCATGCGCTTTCTCCTCACCCTCCTGCTTCTCGCCAACGTCTCTGCCGCGGAGCTCTCCGTAACCGCTTATCCTTCCATTCAGGCGGCTTTGGAGGCGAATCCAAACCGGATGCTCTTTGTGCCGGCGGGTGACTACCCGATCACGGAGAAGATTCGCATAAGAGGTGTGCGCAGCGGGCTGTTTGGGCCTGGACGCATCATTCAGCAGAGTGACAACCAGCCGATCATCGAGATCGAAAATGCCGCCGAGGCTGAAATTCGCGATCTGACGCTCACTCGGCCCGAGGGGAAGATGGAGACGCGAAACGAGGGCATTTTGGCGATCAAGTGCCGTGATTTGGTGATCGAGAACGTGCGTGTGATCGACAACCGCAGCCCCGCAGGGGCGATCACGCTGCGTGAGAGCCAGAACTGCCGCGTCAGCCGCTGCTTGGTGCGGAATTACATGCGTGTGAGCATCGATGATCGCACGGCGAGCAAGGACTGGGGTTACGCCTTCAACTGCACGGACGGGACGGGTATCAGTGTGAGTTATAGCTCAGGCACACTAATCGAGGCGAACCGCGTGGTGGAGGACAATCTCGTGCCGACACCTGAGATCAAGGCAAAGCACAAGCTGGGCGACTTCGTGAAAAAGAATGCCATCAAAGGCGGCGTCATGAGCCAGCATGCCTGGGACGCGAACTACACCGACGCATGGCAGCAGGGCAGCGGCCTTGTCGTCACCGCACCGACCGTGAGCGACCTCACCCGCATCATCGGCAATCACATCGAAAATGCCGCACAGGGCATCGACCTGCACTGCGATCACGTCATCGTCTCTGGCAACATCGTCACCAATGCATTCATCGGCATGAAGGCCATGCACGGCAGTCGCAATGTGCTCATCACCGGCAACCAGTTCACCCGCAATAGCCTCTGGGCCATCGGCCTGATGCCCGGAGCAGGAGCGAATGCCGAGAACTCCGACGGAGGCTCGATCATCGCGAACAACATCATTTCCGATTTTGGTCACGGTGACGCGCATTGGATCTGGGGTGACGAACGTTCGCCCTTCAAGTTCGACACCGGCCAGCAGCCCGACGATCCGCCACTCGCCGATGTGATGATCACCGGCAACCTCGTTCACAGCATCGGCAAACCGCGGTACAAATACGCCGTCATCATCGGCGGCGGGCCGAACTCACCGCTTGGCATGCATTTCTCGAATAATCTGCTGCCTGCAGGCACGCAGGGCGTCGGGAATGTGGAACTGAAGCCGTGAGTGGCAGCTATGAGTGGCGCGTTTCACCGAGAATGATGCGCGGCAATTCGTAATCGGGGCATTCTTGCCCCGTCCAAAGGGGCCAGGAATGGCCCCAATACCCATCAAGCCCTGCTGTCACACACCACTACCTTCGCCATTCGCTGAACTTCACGCGGAGTTTGTTCTCGATCTCGGTGAGCTGGGATTTCTCGTTCGGCTCGATGAGGGCCAATGACATGCCTTTGTTGCCGGCGCGGGCGGTGCGACCGCTGCGGTGGGTGTAGTACTCGATCTGGTCGGGGAGCTGGTGATGGATGACGAAGGTCAATCCGGCCACATCAATGCCGCGAGCGGCCACATCGGTGGCGACGACGATCTGTACACGCTCCTTTTTGAAGGCTCGCATGACTTTGTCGCGCTCTTTTTGCATGAGATCGCCCTGGAGGGCTTCCACGGCGAAGCCGTGCTCGCGGAGCTCGTTGCAGAGGTCCATGGCACCATGCTTGGTGCGGGTGAAAATGAGGCCGCGCTGCTCTTTTTGACGTTTGAGGAAATTCACGATGAAGGCGGTCTTTTCCGCCCGCTTGCAGATGGCGTAGCGGTGGTCAATGTCGCGGTTCACCACGTTGGCGGTGTCGATCTGCACGGAGTGCGCATTCGCGGACATGCAGCCTTTGATGAGCTGCTGGATGCCGTCTGGGAAGGTAGCAGAAAAGAGCCAGGTGGCGCGGCGCATGGCGGCGAGCTTCAAGATTTCCACGATCTGCGCTTTGAAGCCCATGCTGAGCATCTCGTCGGCCTCGTCGAGCACCACGTAGCGCACGAATTCGAGCGTGAGGGCATCTTTTTCGAGCAGATCCATCAAGCGTCCGGGCGTGGCGACGATGATGTGGGTGGGACGTTTTAGTTTTTCGATCTGCTGGTCGATGTTGTCGCCTCCGCCGAGCACCTCGGTGAAGACTTTGTCGGTGTATTTGGTGAAGCGGAAGAGCTGCTTGCCGATCTGCTTGGCCAGTTCGCGGGTGGGAGCGAGCACGAGGCCCTGGATGTCGCGGCGGGTGTGATCCATCTTCATCAGGAGTGGCAGGCCAAAGGCGGCTGTCTTGCCCGTGCCGGTCTGCGCCTGCGCGATGAGATCGGTCCCTTTTTCGATGAGAAAAGGAATGACCTGCTTCTGCACGGGCGTGGGCGACTGAATGCCCAGCTCCTCCAGGGCACGAATCATTTCCGCCGGGACGCCGAGTTCTGTAAAGGGATGTGACATGTGGCAATCACCTGCGCTGGAATGCGGGGGATGCCAAGGAGCAAATCGTGCAACTGCTGCCAAACGTGAGCGCTGTGGTGTGGCGAAGTTGAAGCTGGTTTTGGTAGAAAGATTAGGGGTAGAAAAATTTCAGAACCCATTTTTCTACCCCTAATCTTTCTACCAAACATGGATTGGAAAACAGGCAAACATAGAGGCAGCAAGTCGCGTTGATGCTGCATGCAGCGCCTCATTTTCTCCAATATCACCGCCATTCTGCCGGATCGTCTCCTGGAGGAGGCGTGGGTGGTTTGTGAGAAGGGGAAGATCGTGTCGGTGTCAAAGAAGCGGCCGAAGTTCGAGGCGGCGGAGGTGATCGGCGGACGCGGTGGCTATCTCGCGCCGGGGTTCATCGACATTCATGTGCATGGCGGTGATGGGGCGGATTTCATGGACGGGACGAGCGAGGCGGTGCGGGTGGCGTGCCGGGCGCATGCGCGGCATGGGACGACGACGATTTTTCCGACGACCACCACGGGCTCGCCGGAGCAGATTCACGCGATGCTGGATGCGGTGAAGACCGTGCAGGCAGAAAAGCAGGCGCAGAACGGCGCACGGATCGCGGGGGTGCATCTTTACGGGCCGTTCTTCGCGGAGGACAAGGTGGGCTGCCATTCGGCGGCGGGTCGGCGTGAACCGACGGCGGCGGAGTATCGCGCTTACTTTGAAAGCGGGCTCGTGCGCATCGCCACCTGCGCGGCGGAACTGCCGGGCGCGGTCGAGTTTTATCGCGAGGCGAAGAAACGGCGCTGCCTGATTACCTGCGGGCACTCCAACGCGAGTTGGCCGGAGATGGCGGCGGCGTTCAAGGCCGGGATGCGGCATGTGGACCACTTTTGGTGTGCGATGAGCAACGTGGCCTCGGTGCGTTCGCGGCTCGGCGTGCCGATGCGCGGGAGCATGCTGGAATTCGTGCTCGGCACGGCGGACATGAGCACAGAAGTGATTGCCGATGGCTGCCACCTCGCGCCGGAGTTGCTCGACTTTGCCTTTCGACTCAAAGGGCCGCGCAAGCTATGCCTCGTGACCGATGCAAACCGGGCGCTGGACCTGCCGCCGGGAAATTATCGCTTCGGCGCGGCGGAGGATGGTTCGTGGTTCGAGAGTGATGGCCGGGTCGGATGGGCACCGGGTCGCGCGAGCCTCGCCAGCAGCATCGTGGGCATGGATCACATGGTGCGGCAGATGAAACGCGACACCTCCGCGACGCTGCCGGAAGTCGTGCGCATGGCCAGCCTGACGCCCGCCGAGCTCACCGGCATCGCCAAACACACCGGAAGCCTCGAAGCCGGCAAAAACGCCGACGTGGTGCTTTTGAGCCGGAAACTCGCGGTGCGCCGCGTTTTCATCGGCGGCGTCGAAGTGGCGCTGTAACCTGCTTTTTCATGAAAACACTGCTCACACTCGCTCTCACGGCCTTTTGGGCCTCAAACTCGATTTTTGCCGCCGCGGACATCGCGGATGGAAAAGTCACTTTTTCGATCAAGGCACCAAAAGCAGCCGAAGTGCGCCTGAAGGGGCAGTGGAGCAAAGAGGATGCGGCGCTGACGCGCGGTGGTGACGGCTTGTGGAGCAGCGGGGCCATCAAGGTGCCTGCGGGCGTGTGGGAGTATTCGTTTCAGGTGGATGGGCTGAATGTGCTCGATCCGCAAAACTCGGCGATCAAGCCGCAGCGCATGCCGCAGAAGAGCATCCTGCACCTCGCGTCGAATCCACCTGCGGCGTGGGACTGGCAGGCGGAGATCCCGCACGGCACGGTGCATACGCATGTGTTTCACTCGAAACAGCTCGGTGTGCCGCGTGAGGTGGTGGTTTATACGCCGCCGGGTTATGAAAAGGGGGGCGACAAGCTGCCGCTCTTCGTATTGCAGCATGGCTCCGGCGACAATCAACGTGGCTGGACGGAGCACGGCAAGGCGCATTGGATTCTCGATCATCTCATCGCCGCTGGAAAAGCGAAGCCGATGATCATGGTGATGCTGGATGGTCATCCGCACGGCATGGTGCCGCGTGATGACAAGGCGAAGCGTGGTGACTCGCTCGAAGCGTTTCGGAAGGAGCTGTTTGAGGACGCTTTGCCGCTCGTGGAGGCGAATTATCGCGTGCTGCCGGGCCAACCGAATCGCGCCATCGCCGGATTGAGCATGGGCGGCTGGCAATCGCTCACCATCGGCCTGAATGCGACGGATCGCTTCGCTTACATCGGCTCCTTCAGCGGCGCGGCGGACACGGAGGCGGTCAAATCGGCGATGGATGATGGTGCAGGCACGAATGCAAAGCTGAAGCTGCTGTGGATCGCGTGTGGGAAGGATGATTTTCTGTTGGAGCGCAATCACACACTCATCGACGCGTTGAAAGCGGCGAACGTGAAGCACGAATGGCACGAGACGGCTGGGGATCACTCCTGGCCGGTGTGGCGGGCGTATTTGAGCGAGTTTTTGCCGAGGCTGTTTCAGCCGTGATTACTTGCCGAACTGTTTCTCAAACAGTGTCTTGAAGGGGTTTTCGGCCGCGAGAGGCGCTTTTTCGTTCACGAGCAACGGCTGCACGCTGTCCCACCACACGTCGTAGGCGGCGGCGAGTTCTTTGACGACCTTGGGATGAGCTGCGGCGACATCGGTTTGCTCGCCGGGATCGGTCTGGATGTCGAAAAGCTGCCAGGAGGAGGTCATGGGCTCGGGACCGGCTTTGACGATGGCATCCTTGGCGGGCGGGCCTGGCGCTTTCGGGGCTGCTTTGGCCTTCGCCTTGCCTTTGGCGCCCTTTTTGGGCTCACCCCCGCGAGCGGCGTTGGCATTCACGAGATGCCAGCGGGTGGTGCGGATGCTGCAGTTGGTGAATTTATACTTCTGCGGATCGGCATCCTTCGGCCAGCGGCCGACGTGCGTGAAGAGCTGGCGGTCCGCCCAGTCGGCATTCGGGTCCTCGAGCAAGGGGACGAGGCTGCGACCTTCGACTTGTGTTTTGACATCCTCGGCGAGTTGGGCTCCAGCGAGCTCGGCGAGGGTCGGGAAGAAGTCGATGTGGGCGCAGAGTTTGTTGACTGGGGCCGCGTTGAGGGTGCCGGGCCAGCGCCAGAGGCTGCTCGCTTTGATGCCGCCCATCCATGGAGAGCCCTTGGAGGCACGGAGACCAGCATTGAAGACCTTTGTTCCAGCGGTGCCGCCATTGTCATTCATGAAAATGACGAGCGTGTCCTTCTCGATGCCCCACTCCTTCAGCTTGCCGAGGAGGCGGCCGAGGTTCTGGTCGATGTTGTGGAGCATGCCGAAGAAGTTTTGCACGTCCTCGCCTTCGACTTTGCCTTCAAAGAGCGCCTTGTCTTCCGGACGGGCGATGTAGGGGCCGTGCGGGGCGTTCGTGGCCAGGTGTACATAAAAGGGCTGCTTGCCTTTGACGCTTTCGATCCATTTGGCGGCCTGAGCGAAGAACACATCGGTGCAGTAGCCCTTGGTTTTCTCAAAGGTGCCATTGTGGAGGATGGCCGGGTCGAAGTACTTGTTCCCCGGGGCATCGCCGCAGGAGCCGGGATAGGTCTGGCCGATGCCACCTGCTCCATGAATGAACATTTCGTCAAAGCCGCGAGCGGTGGGCCAATACTCCTGCTCATCACCAAGATGCCATTTGCCAAAGATGCCGGTGGTGTAACCGGCCGTTTTGAGCACCTGGGCCAGCGTGGTGGCCTTTGGCGTGAGGCGTTCACGCTCGAGGATGGTGTGGGTGATGCCGTTTTTGAACTCGTGACGCCCGGTGAGCAGGGCGGAGCGGGTGGGGGCGCAGGTGGGGCTCACGCAGAAGTCCTCGAAACGCACGCCCTCAGCATTCAGGCGATCCATATTGGGCGTTTTGAGAATGGGGTTCCCGTGGGAAGAGAGGTCGCCATAGCCCTGGTCGTCCGTGAGCAGGAAAATGATGTTTGGCTTTTTAACGGCCAGACCGGCGGCGGACAGGCTGCCGCCAAGGCAAAGGAGGGCGAGGAGGGTGGTGAGGCGAATCATGCGGGCCGCTTTAACGGCGCTCCGAGCGCTCTCTGTCGTGAAATTTTTGAAAAAGTGCCAGGGAACCGCAGCATGAGCAGACAGGCTGCCGTTGCTTCCTTCCGGACCTGGCGGGGTTCGCAAGCTGAACATCCACGGTCCCTGACGCGGCCAGCCGTACACGGCATCCGGGATGGCACAAGCCCGATTCTCGAAGGAATTTGAGCTTTTGGAGGCCCTTGGAGGCAAAAGAAGGGAAGAACTTCACTCCTGTGAAAAAATGCTGTTGTCGAAAGGATGGGTTTTCGGTAAAACAAAAAATTCAATCTCTCCCCTCATCACACATGGCCTGGAAAATTTTATCTGCTCTCGCTGCCGTCTGCCTCGCAGGCTCCGCCTTTTTTGCCTGGAAAAATCAGGAACGTCTGAAGAACGAGCGTGCCCGTGAGGAGTACACGCAGAAGAACCTCGTCTCCTTGCAGGAGCATAAAAAGGCCGCCGAGGAGGCCAAGGCTAAGCACACAGGTGATCTCGCTGAAGCGACCAAGGAGATCGAAAAAATCAAGGCAGAGGTCACCGATACTGCTGCGAAGGCACAGGAGAAGGAGCAAGAGCTGGCCCAAGTCAAAACCAACCTCGAAGGCGTGGCCAAAGTAGTTAAGGAACTCCAGGGTAAGATTGATGAGGCCGGAGACATCACCAAGCTCATGGCCACCATCAAAGACCTCACCAACAAAAAGAAAGAGGCCGAGGGTGCTCTCGCCAATCAGAATCAGCGCTTCGCGAGTGCCCAGGAAAACGTGAAAGGCCTACTCGATGGCGTCAAATCCGCTGAGGAACGCGAAGCCCGCGGCCGTAAAGGCATCGTCGAGCCTGATTTCACCGCCAGCGTCTCTCGCTCTTTCAATGAGTGGGGCTTTGTGGTGCTCAGCAAAGGCAATGGCGGTGGTGTCTTTGCCAATGCTGATCTTGAAGTGAAGCGCGGCAAGGAAGTCATCGGCAAACTCAAGGTGCGAAATGTGGAGCAAAGCACTTCCGTGGCGGACATTGTCAAGGGTAGCCTTGCCGAAGGAGCCAGCATCCGCCCAGGAGACCTCGTCGTGGCTGCTCCCCAGGCACAGCCTGCTCCAAAAACCGCCGCTGCCACTACCCCATCCTCCATCACCACACCTGGAGCACCCACTCCTACACCCGTGGGTGCCGACCCCTTTGGTGCTCCACCCGCTGGTGGTATGGCTCCAGCCGCTTCGGATCCTTTCGGTGCCCCTCCCGCTGCCGCTCCCCCTGCTGGTGGCATGGCTCCTGCCGCTTCGGATCCCTTCGGAGCGCCTGCGGCTCCAGCCGCAGGTGGCGCTGGCACACCAGCCGCACCGAGCACGGCTGATCCTTTTGGCGCAGCTCCACCCGCGAAATAATCTATCTCCAGCCGTTCGCCCCTACCGTTACGCAACGTCAATTTCCTCCCGCTCATGATTAAAGTCCTGTTCATCCTTTCCATCCTTGTCACCGGCGTGGCCTTGGTCTTCGCCTTCAAGAACGGCCGTAGCTTCGCTGATGTTCGCAATAACATCGCTCAGATCAACAGCGAGATCGCCCGTGAAAAACAGGCCGATGCCGCTGTCCTCGCTGAATGCGCCCGCATCTCCGGTGATGTCGCCAAAATCAAAGGTGATCTCGATGTTGAGCAAGAGCGTCTCAAACAGAACAAGAATCGTTTCACCCTCGCCGATAGCGATGCGAAGCGCGTTCAGGAAGAGTTGGATAGCAGCCTCAAGAAAAAGAAGGATCTTGAAGATTCCTTGCCTGAACTGCCTGAAGGCGTGAAAGCCGAAACAATCGCGGAAGACATCAATCGCATGAAAAAAGAGCAGGCTGAGCTCGAAGCTCAGGCCCTTGCCAAGGCCGACGAGGTCAAAACGGAGGAAGCCAAGATCGCGGATGCCCAGAAGAAGCTCGACGAGATCACCCGCAAGATCGTGGAGCGCCAGAAGATGTTTGAGCGGAACTCCCTCCAGGCCCGCGTGCTCGCCGTGAATCCCGATTGGGGCTTTGTCGTGATCGATGCAGGCAAAGCTTCCGGCATCGAGCAGGACACCAAACTGCTCGTCACCCGCAATCGCCAGACCGTCGGCAAGATCAGCATCCTCAGCGTCGAAGGTGGTCGCTCCGTGGCCAGCATCGTGCCGGACGCCATCTACGGTGGCTCCTCCATCGTTCCTGGAGACCGCGTGATCCTCGAAAATCTGACTGCTGGCAAGTAACCTGCGCCTCTCGTAACGGTTCGCCGTCATGAAAACGAAGCTCCTTCTCAGTCTCGCCGCCGTTTCAGTGCTCTCCTGCCTAGCCTCGTGCTCTTCAGATGAGCCGAAGCGCAAGAAAGTCGTTGGTCCACCTAGTGATGGGGCCAGCAGCCTTCCTTGGAATCGTCCACGCCAGTGGGAGGGCACTGCCCGTTACGGCCCAATGGTTCCTCAGAGCCGGTGATCGGTTTACCGAGGCAGTTTTCAAAAGAAAGGACGGCTCACAAAGCCGTCCTTTTTGTTTGTCCACCTGCTCACGCGGTCTTTTCCAAGCTGGCTCGGCCATCCGCCAGCTTCACCACGCGATAAAAACATGAGGACCGCTTGGTGTGGCAGCAGCCGCCGCCGCGTTGCTTGACTCGAAGCACCAGCGCATCCTGATCGCAGTCCGTGCGGATCTCCACGATCTCCTGAAACTCACCACTGGTAGCCCCTTTGTGCCAGAGTGTCTTCCGGCTGCGGCTCCAGTAAACGGCCTGACCCAGCTCCAGCGTCATGCGCAGTGATTCCTCGTTCATGTAGGCCAGCATGAGCGGGGCGTTCGTGTCTGCATCCACCGCCATCGCCGCAATGAGGCCATGCTCATCAAATTTGGGCGCAAATTGCAGGCCTTCTTCGACAGCTTCTTTCGAATCTCGGGGGGCAAAAGTGATCATGGGGACGCCATGCTAGCGGCCCGGCCTCAGAATGCAAACGCCGCTCAATCGAGGTAGATGGCGAAAACTCGGGCGGCGCAGTTCTCGGGGTAGTTCACTCGCAAAGCGATTTTTTGATCGGGCAAAGGCTTCGGCCATTTCAATGGCACTCGAAGGCCGTTGGTGGTCAAAGTGAGGTCGAATCCTTCCAGTGGCCGATCGAGGTGGTCGAGGAGTTGAAGCTTCAGCGGTGCCTCCTTCGTGATGCCATCCACATTGATGGCGATGCTCCGCGCCGAGAAGGTATGGGTGATGAAGTGAGCGTCGTTCTCCACCACTTTCGGCATCAGAGAGCCAAAACCATCGCGGCGCAGCGTCGCCAAACCGATGTCCATGTCATCAAGCACTCCACCGGTGTCCCAGTGCGAATACCAGATCATGGTCTTGTCCCCTTCGTTCACAAAGGCATGGCCCTGGAGGATCGCCACGTCGTCCCACTCGCCCTCTTTGCCACGCGGGATGACCCGGTGACCCGGAACGGGCTCGCGGAAATGCACGCCGTCGTTGCTGAGCATCAGGCCCAGGTCCACGCGGACGCCGTAGTTCCAGCTTTTGCCCTTCGGCGGCGGCTCGGCGGCATCCTGCCACATGCCGTGCAGGCCCACGAGCACATTGCCACGGTTCCAAAGGCCCGCGCCCATGTGCATCTGCTGGCCTTTCATCGGTGGATTCGAAAGCTGCCCGGGCCGTGCATACGAAAGCGCCTTCGCCTTCGACCACGTCACAAAGTCCGGCGAGCGATACGCCAGCATGTCGCGACCGATCTCACTGCCGTCCGGCCGCCAGGACCACGGGCTGAGAAGCTGGCCGGTGGCATAATAAAAGTCGCCGAAGCGATACAGGCCGCTCACCTCGAAGCGTTCGCCACCGGCGTTCGCCGGGCGATCCCCGACACACTTCCACGTCAGCCCATCGGCACTCGTGGCGGTAACAAAGGAGCCCCAACGCTTCTCATTCGGGCCGATTTTACTGCGACCACCCTTCACGTCCTCGATGGGCATGTGGGCGATGTAGGTGCACTTGTAGCACTTCGCCGGATCGGGCTCATCAGGCTCGTAAAGCACGCTGAGGAAGTCGTTCACCCGCGTCATCGAATGCGGTTCGCCCTCGATGAGGCAGATATTGTTCTTCTTGCTGCCGTTGAACTCCACCAGCCCGAGCTCCGGCTTGGTCCAGGTGATGCCGTCCTTGCTCTCCGCGTAGCACATCGGCCGCCACCAGCCGGGAGCCTGGCCTTTAACAATCTCCGCCTCGTGCATGCCTAGATACCACATGCGGAAGGTGTCGCCCTGCTTCAAAACGGTGCCGTAGAGGATCGCATGACCCGCGTCCGGCGAGCCGGGTGGGCCGCTTTTCAACACGGGATTGCCCGGATGCTTTTGGGCCGTTTCGAGCACCAGCTTCAAATTGTGCTGCCAGGCGATGTGGTGATCGTCGAAGGCAAAAAACACCTCCTCAGCCATCACCGGCAGGCTGACGGCAAGGAGCAGTGCGGAAATCATTCTCGTGCGGGCCATGTCGCGGATGCTTCCCCGGATTCCGCCGGTCACAACCCGCCTCGGCTGGTTCATCCGGCAGACCAGACCGGCGCTTCATGGCCGATGCGGCATAAAACTTGTCCGCCAAGGTCCCAATCTGTTAGCGTTGGTTTTCGCCCAGCCATGAAAACGGTCCTTTTCGCCCTCCTCGCGGCCTCCAGCCTGCACGCCGCCACGCAGATCACCTGGAAGCGCCAGCAGCTCCACGGTGACTTTTACTCCGAAGGCGCCGCCATCGGCGACATCAATGGTGACGGCAAACCCGACGTCGTCGCGGGCCCGTTTTGGTGGGAAGGGCCGACTTTCGAAAAGAAGCACGCTTACTACGAGCCGAAGATTTTCAGCATCCATGGCTACTCGGACAACTTCTTTGCCTACGTCCACGATTTCGATGCGGACCAGAAGAACGACATCCTTATCCTCGGCTTCCCCGGCAAGGAAGCGCGGCTTTACCTCAATCCGGGCACCCACGACGACAAACCGTGGCCCATGCACCTCGTCGCCGACGTGGTGGACAACGAATCGCCCGTCTTCACCGACATCACCGGCGACAGCAAACCGGAGATCGTGTGCAGCACTGGCGGGAAATTCGGCTGGTTCGCCCCGAACTGGGCCAAACCGACCGACAAATGGCCCTTCGTCGCCGCCACGGACGATTTGAAGGTCGCCAAATTCACCCACGGCCTCGGTGTCGGGGATGTGAATGGCGATGGAAAGATGGATCTGCTCGAAGCGCGGCGGTGGTGGGAGAATCAAGGAGCGGGAGTTGCCAACTCCCGTCCGGACTTGGCAAGTCCGGCTCCTTGGACCCAGCACAACTTCGCCGCCGGTGTCGGCGGTGGCGCGCAGATGTTCGCGTATGACTTTGATGGCAATGGCACCAACGATGTCTTCACTGCCCTCGCCGCGCATCGCTACGGCGTGGCGGTGTATTTGCAGAATAAAGTGGTGCAGGCCTCTGGCCTGCCAGACGCAGCCGGGACGGCAGCACCACAC
>CALSBJ010000009.1:0-107251 GCA_943373155.1 Akkermansia muciniphila
ACTGGAAGCGGCGGATCACATCGCGGGTCTTTTCCCGTAGCACAAAGGGCAGCAGCACATTCGGGTCCATGCGCAGCGTGGCATCATACTTCACGCCGAGGGTGCGGTGCTGCATGAGTTGGAGCAGCACCTGCCCGGTTTTATGCTTCAGCACGGCGTCTCGCACATAAAAGCCTTCCGCGTTGATGCCGATGCTGGCGCTCAGACCTTCGAAGACCGTGCCACGCGTGCCGAAGCGCTTGCAGTCCACTCTTCCGGTGACCTCGGCAGGGAAGACCTGCTCTTCCTTGGGCTTGCCTTTGTTTCGCCCCGGATACCAGAAACCTTCCAGCGCCAGTTCTGGCGGCTCGTAAAAGACCGCTTCACGCAGCCCGTCCACATCGAAGAAGGTGCGGGCCAGCGCTGGGATGTCTGCACTGGAACTCAGACGAAAGCGGGCACGCTCCGCACCGATCCGCCAGGTGGCCGTGGCTTCGATCTGGCCCAGGTGATCGCTCAAATGCAGACGCTTCACATCGATCATGCCGCCGTCGTATTCCGCATCGGCGATCCACTCGTCCCATTTGTAATCTTCGTATTGCAACTGCTCTGCCCGGAAGGACAACTCCGCCTTCAGCTCCTGCGGTTTGTTCAGATCACCGCTGACTTCGAGGTTGATGAGCGGCTTTTTGGGCGATTGAAACCGTCCCAGCCAATCGAGGCCGTTTTGGATCTGCACGCGATGCTCCCGCATCATGCTGAGGCGCTCCAGGGCAGTTTGTTTCTCATCCGCCGGTTTGGTTTCACCCTTCGGCAGCGTGAGTACACCGCGAATATCCAGCCGGATGCCGGAGAGCACTCCCTGAGCCTGGCGGATATCCACCTGGTTGCCGTTGAGCACGGCCTTCGCATTGAAATCCTCCAGCTTGATCACCGTGAGGTCAGGCCGCTCGGGATCCACTGGCAGCGCTACAGAGGCGTGACTTAGCTCCAGGGATTCCACATTCACCCGGCCCTCCATCAGCTCAGCCACATTGACCTCCAAGTGCAGGCTATCGAGGCTCGCGATCTCGTGCTGGCGCTCGCGGTCATTGAAGAGCCGCACTTCCCGCGCCATCAGCCCGCCAAAGGGACTGATCATGAGCCGGTCAAAATCCAGGAACACGCCATGCTTGGCCAATTCCCCTGTCACAAAACCACGCCAGCGCTGGCTGAACGAATCCGTGAAGGCATACACCCCCGCCGCCAGCAGAAAGCTGGCGATTACGAGCAGGAGAAGGCGGCGCAGGAAACGGAACACGAGACCGGGAATAAAAAGGTGAAGGAGCAAAGATAAAAGATAAAAGTGCCTCAATGCTCACTCCGTCCTCTTTTGGTTCCCCCCACGTCTCCGTCATCCGCGGCCAGCCCGCCTATGAGGATGCGGCACTGCTGCGCGGGCAAATCGAGGCCGCCATCAGCGCCATCGGGCTTCCGGGAGATTTTATCCAGCCCGGCGAGCACGTCGTCATCAAGCCAAACTGGGTCAAGGAGCACGACACCCGCACTCCGCACGAGGAGGCGAGCTGGCTGGCCATCATCACGCATCCCGCCTTTGTCCGAGAGGTGGCCCGCTGGGCCGCTCGCCAGCTCCAGGGAAGTGGACGCGTCACCCTCTGCGATGCGCCGCAGAGCGATTCTTCCTTCGATGCCATCCGAAGGCTTCACAGGCTGGATGACCTCATCGAGGAATGCCGACGCGACTTTCCCGGCATCACCTTCACCCTTTTCGACATGCGCTGCGAGGAGTGGAAGGTCGTCGATGGCGTCACCGTCTCCAAACGCGAGCTGCCGAGCGATCCCGCGGGTGCCGTGGATGTGCATCTCGATGAAAAGAGCGAGTTCTTTGGCTTTCCCGGCCTCGGCAAGCTCTACGGAGCCTCTTACGACTTCGCCACGACGAACCGCCAGCACCGCGATCCTCATCACGAATACCGCATTTGCCGCACGCCTATGGCCGCGGATGTGCTCATCAACCTTCCGAAGCTCAAAACCCACAAAAAGGTAGGCCTCACCGTCGCGCTGAAAAACCTCGTCGGCACCACGCCGCGCACGAATTGGCTCCCGCGGCATACCGAAGGCACGCCGGCGGAAGGGGGAGATCAATTTGCCGAATCGAGCTCCAAGCGGGCGCTGGAAGGTTTTCTCATGCGCAGCGCCAAAAAGATCCTTTTTGGCCGCCACTTCCTCTCATGGCTCTTTGTGCCGCTTAAAAAGCTTGGTCGCCTCGTCTTCGGCGACACCCAAAAAGTCGTTCGCTCCGGCAACTGGCATGGCAACGACACCGCCTGGCGCATGATCCTCGATTTGCACAAGTGCTTCAGCTACTTCGACGGCGATGCCAAACCACGCACGAAGCCCCAGCGCCAGCTCATCCTTGTCGATGGCCTGATCGCCGGAGAAGGGGATGGTCCCATGGCCTGTGATCCCAAGCCCTGTGGCGTCGTGCTCGCTGGTACCCATCCGGTGGCCGTCGATTGCGTGAGCGCCCGCTTGATGGGCTTCGACTGGCAGAAAACACGCCTGCTCGCCGGTTCATTCACGCTCAAAGAACTGCCGCTCGTCGCCTTCCAACCTTCCGATATCCGCGTCAGCTCGAACAACCCCGATTGGAACGTCGATGCCTTTGAAGAAATGACGCACACCCTCGACTTCCGCTGCCACTTCGGCTGGCACGGACATCTCGAAAGCACGGAGCGGCGTTGAGTGACTCGCACCCTACCGCTCTTGCGTATTCGGCTTCGACCAGAGAATCCGCGCCACCAACGTCGCTCCCTCCGCACCGCGGTTGGCGCTGTCCTTCATGAACATGCCCTCGCTCACGGTCACCCAGGATTCGTCGTCGCTGATGCGGGCGCAGCCGAAGTTGCCCAGCTCCGCGCCACGCTCAGGGACCACGACCTTTTCACTCGTGCGGAGGATGTGGAGCTTCCCGGGATCGACCCGCGCCATGAAGAGCGGGGCGCGATGGCGGACGATGTGATCGTTGTTTGCGCCGCGTCGGGTATAGACGAGGAAGAGGTCGTCGCGATGCGACAGCCAATGCTGCTGCGTGTTGTAGCTGCCGAGTTCCGCGCCGTCATCGAAGGTCCAAGGCTTCGGCTCGGCAAAATGCAGTCCGTCATCGCTCACACTCACGTAGCCGCGCACGTCGTTGCGCAGCGTGAGGTAGTAGCGACCGCCAAACGCGATCAAGGACGGCTCATAAAGCCCCCGCGCCACGTCGAGACGCAAAACATCGCCGTTTCGCTCATAGACGAGCTTTTCGCCGTCGAAGCGACATTCGGCCACCGTGGTGCTGAAGCGGCTTTTGGCACTTTTCCCGATGTAGAGCGGCACGAGCAGCTTTCCGTCGTTTTTCACGATCCACTGCGCACAGGCGTTGCGGGCGAAGTTGAACTCATCATTCGCTGGAAGCTCCAAAACTTGCCACGGCGTCCATTTCGACGTTTTCGGGTCAAAGACGGCATACACGGTCTGGTGCGCTCGCTTCACGTCATCGAGCTGCTTGCCTTTCGGGCTGTAGCGCACGCGGCAGCCGATGGCGAGGAGCTTGCCGGTTTTCTCATGCCAGCCCGGCGTCACATCGGCCACGCTGAGCGTCACGCCATCCGCCTGCGGCTGCCAGTCGATCTCCGGCGGCAGCGTCGGCCCGCTCCACGCGCCGCCCACGCCGTCGCGTCGCATGAAATGCAGGCCGGAATAGTAATCGGAGACCTTGAGGTGCTTCTGAATCGTCATCACCACACCACCCGGCACCGCCGCGGCACGAGGGTGGAACCACAGGAATTTTCCATCATCATGCTTCATCACCGTTTCGAGCTTCACCGTGAAGTCCGGCGGCTCGGCAGCGCTGAGGGATGACGCCGCGGAGATGAGGAGGGCGCAGAGGATAGGTTTGGGCATGTGGACGACTACGCCGTTCGAGCGGCCGACTCATCAGCCTGCTTGGCAAAGAGCAGCGGAACACCCAACGAAAAAACGAGCAGGGGAATGACAAATCCGCTTTTGAGAGCGTGAATGAGATCTGCTCCTCCGCGATGATCTACCACGTCGAGAAGCCAGACAGCGAGAGGCCAGCTTGCAATAAATAAACCGGAAGACAGCAAGTGAAGGCCGAAGTGGACCCGGGCACCGAAAAGGCGGCAGAGCCAGCCGAATGCAACCGGCATCAAAGCCCAAAGCACTGGCAGAGACAGCGCCACGAGTTGGGTTCGTCGAATGATGCTTTCGGGTGGAGGCATTCGCCAGACGACGAATACCGTTTCAAGGCCGTGCCAAAAGCCCACAAATGCGGCTGTGAAAAAGGAACCCAATACGACAGAATAACGCCACGGATGAAGGGGGCGGACCACGAACGCCGTCCATGCGATGAAACTGAGGATTCCAAGAGGAAACGCCCAGTACAACTGCCATGCCCAGGTCAAACCAGCCCATCCCCATTTCCATTCCAGTTCGGCACGCCAAACAGCTCCGCAGAGCAGCGCAACGAACAGCAAGGATGTTTGGGATAACTTCATTGCGGCAGATTATGTCTGGAAAAGCAATAGAGCGAGGATGCCAGATCACTCCATCCAGCGAATGCACGAGGCCATCGGCACTTCGACGGGTTCGCCCTTCGCAGTGATGGCTCCGCTGGTGGTGTCGATCTGGAAGACGACGACATTGTTGCCGGGCATGTTGGCGCAGAGCAGCCAGCGGCCGTCGGGGGTGATGAGGAGGTTTTGTGGGCCTTTGCCGCCGCTGGGTTGGATGGTGAGGAGCGTGAGCGTGCCGTCAGCGGCGATGCGATAGCTGGCGAGGCTGTCGTGGCCGCGATTGGTGCCGTAGAGGTGCTTGCCATCGGGCGTGATCTTCAAATCGGCGGTGTAGCTTTTGCCGGTGAAGTCCTTCGGCAGCGTGGCGATGGTTTGTTTCTCCTTCAGCGTGCCTTCGGCGGTGCTCCAATCGAAGGCGGTGATGGTATTGGCGAGTTCGTTGATGAGATAGACGAGTTTGCCGTTCGGATGAAAGGTCAGATGACGCGGGCCGCTGCCGGGTGTGAGCTTGGCGAAGGGCTGCGTGGTGTTCGGCGCGAGTTTCGCGGTGGCGGCGTCGAGGGTGTAGATCATGACCTTGTCGATGCCGAGATCGGCAGCGAGGGCGTGTTTGCCATCGGGGCTGATGACGAAGCAGTGCGCGTTCGGGCCTTTCTGACGCTGTGGATCGGCGCTGGAGCCGCTGTGTTGAAAAAACGACACCGCCTCGCCCAGCGAGCCATCGCTCTTCACGG
The DNA here is from genome assembly GCA_943373155.1 of Akkermansia muciniphila. GTDB lineage: Bacteria > Verrucomicrobiota > Verrucomicrobiia > Verrucomicrobiales > Verrucomicrobiaceae > Prosthecobacter. Next base: position 5,291 of record CALSBJ010000009.1, read on the forward strand.
GAAAGGAGGTGACATTGCCGCTGCTGTAGTTGGCGACGAGCACGCATTGGCCCGTGGGATCAACTTCGAGAAAGCATGAGGCCGTGCCGCGGGTGTTTTGGCGATTGAGCGGTTTCAAATCGCCGCCGCGACCTTCAATCGCGAAGGCGGCGACGAAATTGTCCTTCCCGCCGAACTCGTCGATGGAATACAGGAACCGTCGATCCGGCGAGAGCGCGATGAAGAACGGGCTCTGCACGCACGTGGCGCGCTTCAGCGGCTTCAGCGTGCCTTTTTCGGTGTCGAAGCCAAACGCATGGATCCCGGCCTTTTCGCCCGAAGCGAAGGCAGTGACGAAAACAACCGGTTCAGCGGCAAAAGCAGGCACAGCGAGCAAAGCGAGGAGGATGGAGCGCATAAGATCCAAACGAGCTTGGACGGTGTCTTTTGCGAATGCGCTTAGATACCGCCCTCAAATCTCGCTCGCCTTCGGCACCACAAACGGCGCACGATACTCGCGGGTGAGCAGCGCATTCGCGTCAGCGTTGTCGAGGAAGGCTTCCTTCTCGCCATCGACGCGAAGATGCTGGCCGAGGGTGAGTTGGGTCTTGTCGAGATCGACGCCGGCCTCGGCGAGGTAGTGCTTTGTGCGCTCCAGCGTGTCCTGCACGTCTTCGTGGACCTTGATGTCGCCGAGGTGCTTCGAGATGGTGTTCACGGAAGTCTTTGAGCCGAGGCGATACGAGATGTTGGCGATGTGACAGAGCGCGGTGCTTTGGTGGCCTTCCTCGATGTCGGCGGCGAGGTCGGTGTGCTTGCGACTGCGAACGGCGCGGAGGAAGTTGGCGAAGTGGTTCTCGGATTTGCCTCCTTCAAAGGCGCGGACGAGGTTGCCTTTCGGATCAAAGAGGCTGGTGTCGGCGATGATGCCTTCGCTGCCGTAGAAGAACCACATGGATTTGATCGTGGGATGAAACAGCGCGGTTTTGAGGCCGCGGGTTTCGGAGACGATGGTCTTATCGCCGAAGTCGAAGATGCCGACCTGCGAGTTCGGTGTCTCGGCGACATCCGTGTAGCCGAGTCGGCCACCGTAGCTGAGCACGCTCTTGCCCAAACCGGTCACGCCGAGGCCCCAGCGGCAGATGTCGAGCGAGTGGACGTTGTTGTTGCCGATCTCGCCGTTGCCGGTGTCCCAGAACCAATGCCAGTCATAGTGGAACTTCGGTCGCGTGAGCTTTGTCATTGGCGCGGGGCCGGCCCAGAGGTCGTAATCGCACCTCGGCGGCATCACACACTCCGCCGGGCCGCCAATGCTGCCGCGTCCGCTGTAGATGATGCTCTTGGCGAGCTTCACCTCGCCGAGTTTGCCCTCGCGCATGAACTTCACCGCCTCCGCCAAAGCACCGCGGGAGCGATTTTGCGTGCCCGTCTGCGCGATGCGCCCGAGTTTCCGCGCCACCTGCACGATGCGGCGGCCTTCCTCGACATTCTGGCTCACCGGCTTCTCGACATACACGTCCTTGCCCGCCTGCATCGCCCAGATCGCCGCCAGCGCATGCCAGTGATTCGGCGTGGCGATGAAAACGACATCGACGGATTTGTCTTCGAGCACCTTTCGCAAATCCTGCACCTTCTTCGGCATCGGTCGCTTCAGTTCGATCAGCAACGCACCCACCTCATCCGCACGGTCGAGATCTGGATCGCAAACATACGCCACATCGCAATCCGCGAGCCTCGCCAGCTCCCGCGCATGCGCTTTGCCACGAATGCCGCAGCCAATGATCGCCGCTGTGATCTTTTCATTCGCCGAAACCGCCGTCGTCTCGGCTCCCAGCAAAGTTTTCGGCAAAGCGACCGCCGCAGCGGCCATGAGCGAGTCTTCAAAAAAGCGTCGGCGAGTGGGTGTGAGCATGGTGGAAGGGAATACGGAGCTTTGATGAGCCTTCTGCCATGGGAAGAGCTCAGGCTGGCGTTTCCCCTTTTTGCAGTTCGGCGTCAAACCTAGCCAAAACTATGCCTCAGAAGGCAGTTTTGGCTGAATATGACCTTGGCAGATGAGCGGTCTTTTGCGGCATTAATGAGTGCTCACAATGCCGCTCAGCAGTGCGTGGAACTCTCGTTTGAGCATGTCGTCAAGGTGTGGATCGGCTCCCTCAAGAAGTCTCTGTGCTTCTTCGATTTGCTGCCTTGTTGGTTGTATTTGTGATCTGTTGTATTCAGCCCGCCATGCATGAAGGCGCAGTCTCACACGATCTCCGAAGAGTGCGGGGCAGGATTGGATCAATTGCAATAGTGCCGGAAGCTGTTCCCATTTGCTGCGGCTACAGATCAAAGTCAGGGCGCGAAACCTTGCCGCGTTAGTTTTGCGACCATCAAGAGCCCAGTCGCGTAAGGACGAAAGTGGAACAGCGTGCGGCTGACGGCGCACCAAGCTGTAGGCGACCTTTGTGAGTGGGGAATCAATTGGCGATTCCAGAACTGACCGAATCCAAGGCAGCGCTGCTTCAAACCATACGCTTCCATAGGCACTCATGATGGTCTGCTGGACTCGTGCGGAATTGTGCTTCGCCAAGAGCTCATATCTTTCAACTGGCCATTTTCCTCCGCATTCGTGAAACCCCTGAATGGCAACCGAAACGAGTCGAGCCGGGGTGTTTGGGTGGCTAAGAAGTAGTTCGTATTGTGCCAAAACATCTTCTTTGGGGCGATTTTTGGTAAGATGGAACTGCGCAAATTCCCGAACGCCTTTTGAGTCATCCTTCAAAAGCTCCGGCAGCAACTCTTGATACTCCGCAAGCTGCGCGGTGGAGAGTTGATAAAGTGTGCTACGCCTGATCATGGCACTACGAGAAGCAAGAGCTAAACTGATGGTGGTTGGAGGCAGTTTTCGGGACTGCGCACGGAATACCTTCATCATCAAAACAGCCGGGATTGGGTCCGGGTGGTGCAGCAGGCGGGCCTGTATATCAATATCTTCAAGTAGGCTTTTCTTCGTTAGAATATCGATAGCCAGTAGTCGCGGCCGTGGGTCTCCATTCAGAAGCGACTTCACCAGTTCTTCTGTCGGGGCTTCGTTGGCAACGCGTTCAAGTAACAGAGCCACCCTCTTTGAGCTGGCCCCTTGCGAACGCTCACTCAATGCTGCCAAGATGGGCAGGCTCTCGACAAGGTCTTGCGCAGTGATGCGATCCCCAAGAGCATCAAACCACTTCTCCGCCGCTGTTCGGACTTGATGAACCCAGTCGTTCAACCTCAGCAGGATAAAGGGCAAGGCACCCGTGTCAGCCAAGGCTGCTAAAGCACGAATCGCTTTCTCCCTATTTCTGCCATTGGCTGAAAGCGTAGCGACACGGTTGGCTTGGACGGGGTCTGCTTGGCAGGCAAGGTCATGCTCATAGTAGCTGCTCCAAGATGCACGAATCTTCCTTTCGAGTGCCAGGATTGCCTTGGCGGAAATAGCATCGGGACGACAGGTTTTCGCCGGACCGGCAGTCCGCCGTTTGAGATCAACGAAGAAAGCTTTGAGATGCTGAATGAAACTCCATAGCATGGCAGATGAACGGTGACTTTTTGTGATCCGGCCGCAAGATGTCTTTTGATTCAGCAGTGTGGTGGAGCCCTCTGGGCTGCTGCGGTGAGCCCAGAGGGCTCAACCACATTGGGAACGCTACTTGAGCATCTTCGCCGCTTCCGCCTTCGCTTTGGCGAGCACATCGGCTAGCGCGACGGGCTTGCCGCCTTGGCGGAGGCTTTCGTCGGCGGCTTCCATGAAGGTGAAGATCTCGATCGTCTCGGCTTCGCTCACGGGCGGGGTGCCGGTGCGGAAGAAGGTGCCGATCTGGCGGCAAAGAGCTTCGTAGCTGATGGTTTTGGCTCCCTGGCGGACATTCTTGGAGCCGAACACGAGTGCGCCGAACTCCGACTTGCCCTTCACGATGCCGCGATAGGTGCCGACGCGGCCGTCCTTCCACACGCCGGTGACTTGATCGGTGACGGGGCCTTTGGTTCGCGAAACGGTCTCGCAGCCAGTGCCCATGAGCGCGAAGAGCGACTCGATGCCGTGGATGGCGTAGAAGAAGAGGTCTGGTGTGCCGTCCTGATACGAGCACGGGCCCCAGGTGGTCACGCTGAGGATGTCGCCGATCTGAGGATTGTTTTTCATCGCGATCAAATCGGCTCCGAAGCGCGAGGATGAGCTCGACCAGACCTTCACGTTGCTCTTTTTCGCGAGTTCAAAGATCGCGACGGCCTCGGCGAGCGTGCCAGCGACGGGTTTATCGATGAAGACCGGCTTGCCTGCTTTGAAAATCTCCCGCGCTTCTTGCAGATGAATGCGGCCATCGACGCTCTCCAGCAGCACCACATCGACCTTCGCGAGCAGTTCCGGGATGGTCGGCACGATCTCCACGCCCATGTCGCGAAGCTGCTGGGTGAACTTCTCTTTGCGATCCTTGCTGGCTGGCATGTCCGTGCCGCCGGTGTAGCCGGTGGTCACTTGGATGCCCGCGAGTTCGCCTGTCGTCTCGCCTTTGTTGAAGAGCTTCGTGAAGGCTGGGACGTGTGAGGTATCGAGGCCGATGATACCCGCACGCAGCGGTTTGAGGTCGGTCTGAGCGAAAGAAGAGCTGGCGACGAGGAGGGAGAGAAGAATGCGTTTCATGATCACTCCTTCAAAAGCAGCCAGACGGGCGATTTGATCAAGATTTCCAGTCGAGCGTGGTGGCTCACTCACTGGCTTGATCACTCCCACGTCAGATCGCTGCCAGCAGGGAGGAGGCGAATGACGCGGGCGAGATCCCAATTTGTGAGGCGGAATCCACCGATGCTTTCTTGCCGCATCATGTAGCCAGGGATGCTGGTGCCGTGGAGGCCGTAGGGCAGGGGTTTGGGATCGGCGGCTTTGGCGAGATTGATCCAGGCGATGCCGGCGGGGTTGTTCGGTCCGGGCGCGAGCACGATTGGCGCTGGCGCGGGCATGGCAGGATCACCAGTGCTGGTGAAACGAGGATGCGGGATGACATCGAGCACCTTCCAGGTGCCGCGCCCCCGAAGTCCTGGTCGAGCGACGAAGATGGGCATGCTGGCGATGACTTCTTCGCCTCGGCGAATGATGAGGCGCTTCAACTCAACGATCGTGGCTTTGACAGGTACAGCGGGATCCGCGGCAGGCTGCACGGGGGCGGCGAGAGCGTTTTCAATCTCAAAGGGGATCACATTGGGCACGAGGAAGGTGGTGCCGGGGGCGTTGGGGGATTTGATTTGCGGATTGATGCGGCGCAAAAAGGCCTCAGAGGCGTGAAAACGCTCGGAGACGAATTCCCAGCCGCTGCGGTAGGCGAGAAAGCCCTGTGAGGTGAGATCACTCAACGTCACCACGGGAGGTTGAGCTCCTTTTTTGCGGTTTGGCTCCTCCGCCATCGGGGCGATCCAGCGGAGATCGTCCGGTCGCAGTTCATACTCAGTGTAGGCTCCGCCGATGGCTTTCATCTGCTCCGAGGGCTGGCCATCGGGCGTGAAAAGCTGACCCGGGCGGGCTTTCTCGAATGTCTTGAAGGCCGCTTCATAGACAGGGCCCGTGGTGCCGTCGATGGGGCCGATGGTGAAGCCCTGCCGGTCGAGAAAGACCTGCGTCTGGACGAGGGCCGCCGCGCCCCAGGCTGCCGGGGGCAGGGCACGCTTGGGCTTGGTGGCGATCAAAACGGGTGGCGGGGCCGATGCGGCTGGTTTGGCGCTGGTGGCGGCATTTTCTTTGTCGTCCTTCGGCGGCGGAGGTGGGAGCATGGCCTTGATGTCCTCGATGCCAGGGATGCGAAGGGTTTGACCGATGCGAATGACATCGTTTTTGAGCGAGTTAAAGGTCTTGATGTGCTCGACGGTGACGACGTATCGTCTGGCGATGACGGTGAGGGTTTCACCACGAGCCACGGTGTGATCGAGGGCTTTTTCAGGAGCCGTGCGCACGGGAGGTTTGGGTGCTTCGGGTGCCTTTGGGTCAGTGGTTGGCGCCGCCGGGGCCGGAGTGGCGGCTGCCATGGCCCAGGCACCGGCATCACCCGGCTCGATCTGCCATTTCCATTTCACGGCCTGCTCCAGTCCGGGCTCGACGGTGGCGGGCGGCGGCGGAGCGGTGACGTCCTGGGCACTCGCGGAGGCGAGCATGAGGAGTGGGCAAAGCCGGAGCAAGGAGGGGATTTTCACGACCATGCGGTCATACAAGGCGCAAACGCCGCGAGCACAAGCAGGCGTTGCAGCTTACTTGCCGAGCACCTGCTTCAGCACCTCGATGCAGCGCTCATTCTGCGGCATGGTGCCGATGGAAATGCGCACCCACTCGGGAAGCTTATAGGCAGCCATGGCGCGGACGATGACGCCCAGGTCCATCATGGCTTTGAAGACGGCGTTGCCATCACCCACCTTCACGAGCACGAAGTTCGCGTAGCTGGGGATGTATTCGAGGCCCATCTCACCGAACTGCGCCTGGAGATAGTCGCGGCCTTCATCGGTGATGCGCTTGGTTTTTGCCTGATGCTCCTCGTCGAGTAAACCGGCGAGAGCACCCGCCTGGGCGATGGAATTGAGGTTGAAGGGCTGTCGCGTGCGCTGGAGCACATCGATAAGCTCTTTGTTGGCGATGCCATAACCCACACGGGTGCCAGCAAGACCCTGAATCTTTGAGAAGGTGCGGAGAACGACAACGTTGCGGCCCTGGCGGACGTATTTGAGGGTGTCCGGTGGGTTGTCGAGGAACTCGTAATAAGCCTCGTCGAACACGACGACGACATGATCGGGCACTTTGGCCATGAAACGGTCGATCTGCTCCTGCGTGACGAGCGTGCCGGTGGGGTTGTTTGGATTGGCGATGAAGACTTCCTTGGTCTGCGGTGTGATCGCCTCCGCCATGGCGTCGAGATCATGCACATAACCGGGGTCTGGCACCTCGATGGTGTCCGCACCAAAGACCTTCGCCATCAACTTATAGACGAGGAACGCGTGCTCGGCGGTGATGATGTTGTCACCGGGCTTCAGGAAGGCATGGCCGATGAATTCGATGACCTCGTTCGAGCCGCATCCCATGATGAAATTGCCCATTTCGAGGTCAAATTTCTCGGCCAGTGCATTTCGCAGCTTCCACGATGCGCCGTCGGGGTAGATGTGAACTTCTTCCACCGCCTTTTTCATGGCCTCGACCGCTTTTGGAGAAGGTCCGAGCGGATTTTCGTTGGAGGCCAGTTTGATGATGTCTTCGGGCTTCAGGCCGCGCTCGCGGGCGACATCCTCAATGGGCTTTCCGGGTTCGTAAGCGACGAGATCTTTGAGCTGGGTGTTGGCGAAATTCCAGATGGACATGGCGGGCCGCCTCCTATGGCCGGAATGTGGCCTGTGGCAAGCGTCTCGACTTCACTCCTTCGGATTATTAAATAGCGAAGGTCATTCCGCCAGCAACCGCCGCATCGCCTCCATGAGCACCTTTTCGACCTGCGGCGCGGTGTTGGAGCTGCTGGTTTGCACTTCGTAGCCGCCCTGCTTGTAGGCGATCTCGGTGCCGATGTAACCGGTGGCGTAGTCGCCATACGCGGCCATGCACACGGTGGCGCCCGGCTTCATTTGCTGCGCAGCGAGTTGATACTCCACGAAGAGCTCGCCGGGCATGTGGAGCACGTTCACGCTGCCGAGACGCAGTCGAGTGAGCTCAAACTCATGCCCGGCTTCGGTGCGATTGAGCAGCGCGAGCTTCGTGGACGCATTCAGGCGATCACGCGCGTCGGCTTTGTCATCGGCGAGCGTCTTTTCGAGCACCTCGCGATTCAAATTGGGCGCGAGAGGCAGCTTCACGCGTTCAATGCGCCAGTCGAGATCGCGGGCGGTGATCGGTGACTTCTTCGTGGCCTCCCAGGCTCGTTTCATGCCATCAGCCATGCGTTGCGTGAGCCGCACGCGGGCTTCGAGTGTGCCGTCGTTGTATTTACCGGCGGCGACGTTGCCGCTCGCGCCGTTGAAATGGATGTGCGGGATGTTGAGCACGGTTTCACGCTGCGCACGTGCGAGTCCGACGAACTCGGCGGTGACATCGCCCTTGCCGTAGAAGCTCTGCGGATGCGTGGCGTAGTAGGTGAGGCAGGCGAGCGACGTTTCGCCGTCCCAGAAGCTCACGAGCTTCAAAATCGGGTCGATCGTGCCTTCGTCGGCCTCTTTGGCCTTCGGATCGCGCGAGGCGCTCATACGGCCAAACAGCACGCGACCATTCGGACCGAGGATGCGTCGATTCGAGGCCACTTTTTCGACTTTTGCCTCGCCGAGGCCAAGATGCGTCACGGGCTTCGCCTGCTTCATCGCCTCGCGAACCGCCTCTGCGGTGCTGGCGATCACTTTTCGACAAAACGCCGCGTCCATGCGCGTGCTGCCGAGTCCGTGCTTCGCCAGAAGCTCCTCCGCGGTGAGATCACAGCGCACACCGTCGTGCTGATGGAGCGTGTGCACCGTCACGCGCTCCATCGTGGTCCCCGCCGCCTCCGCCAGCCCGCGCCGCCACTCATCATGCCCGCCATTGCCGATGCCGATCCAGTCCACCGCACAAAGTACCACCGGCTTGCCTTCACCCATCAAAACGACGCCCCGCGCACTCAACGGATCGGTGATCGACCGCGCCTTCACATACGCCACCGGCATCCCGACCTCCGGCGTCGCATCCGCCGTGAAGACCGCGAGGCGGAGTGGTTCGGCGGCTTCGAGGTGGGTGAAGGCGAGGAACAGGGCGAGACACAGAATGCGCATTGGGCTCAAACGTTTCCGATGCCACCACTTGTGCACGCCGCCTTCACGCCGGACTCATCACAAAGCCGCGATGCCGTTTGAGCATTCCTTTGTCGAACGACGCCAGCGTTTTGCAGCCCATGTCGCGGCAGCGATCCACGATGAGCTCGTCGGAGAGGTCGGCACCTTGTCGTAAAGCCCGTAATGCACCACGAATGCGGCCTTCGTCTTCGAAGATGAGGTTGTGAACCGTCAGCAGGCGGCCAAACGCCTCGGCCACTTCATCGGGAGTCCAATCGTAGAGCGTGCTGAGCACCCAATCGACCTCCACGAGCACCAGATCCGGCACGAAGAAGGTCGCGTTCTTCTTCAACAGCATCGCGAGAACGGCACGCAACTGAACCTCGTCGTCTTGCGCGAGGTAGCGGACGAGCACGTTGGTGTCGATGCCGGTCATTTGGCGGATTTCTTGAATCGATTGGCGGCTCCTGCGGCGATCGCTTTGCGCATGTCTCCAACCGCGACTGGCTTGAGCGGCTTCTTCTTTGGAAAACTGCCAGCGATGTCTTTGAACGTCGCGGATTTCGCGCTGAGAAGCACTTTGCCATCATCGGTGACCTCATACGAAAGCTTGGCCTGCGGTTTCACACCCAACAGCAGGGCGATGGCCTTGGGCAACGTCGTCTGGTTTTTGGAGGTGAGCGTGGAGGAATAAGTCATGCACGGATTTTCACTGGACTCCGTGAATCGGTCAAGAACCAAGGCTTCGACTGCCAGTCGAAGCTACGCAATTAGCCCCTTCACCACCTTCGCCGGGTTCACGCCGGTGAGGCGGAAGTCCAGGCCTTGGAAGCGGTAGCTGAGCTTGTGGTGGTCGAGGCCGAAGAGGTGCAGGATCGTGGCGTGGAAGTCGTGGATGGACACGGGATCGCGGGCGACGTGCCAGGCGAAATCGTCGGTCTCGCCATAGACCTGGCCGCCTCGGATGCCGCCGCCAGCCATCCATAGGCTGAAGGCACCGGGATGATGATCGCGGCCGGTGACTTTCTTGAAGCCCTTGCGGTTTTCGCCCAGCGCGGTGCGGCCGAACTCGCTGCCCCACACGACGAGCGTGGTGTCGAGCAGGCCGCGTTGTTTCAGATCCTTCAGCAGCGCGGCGATGGGTTGATCGACCATCTGGCAGTTGTGTGCGAGCTGCGGATCGAGATTGCTGTGATGATCCCACGAGGCGTGGATGATGTTCACGAAGCGCACGCCGCGCTCGACCATGCGTCGTGCCTGCAAACAGTGACGCGAGAAGGTTTGGAAATTGCCGATGCCGCCGAGGTTGCTCTTGATGGGCGGCTCGATGCGATTCACCCCGTAGGCATCGAGCGTGGCCTGCGATTCGCCCGCGAGATCGACCAGCTCCGGCGCGGCGCTTTGCATGCGAAAGGCGAGTTCGTAGCTGTTGATGCGCGCGGCGATCTCGGGGTCGCCGATGTGCTTGTGCTGGAGTTTGTTGAGGTCGTTCAGTGCCCGGATGCTGGCGGATTGCATTTCCGGCGTGATGCCGTCGGGATTGTTCAGGTTCAACACCGGCGCGGCTCCATTGCGAAACATCACGCCCGCATACGACGACGGCAAAAAGCCGCTCGACCACGTGGAGCTGCCGCCGGGCAGGCCGCGGCCTTTGCTGACCATCACGACATACGACGGCAGCTCCTGCGAGGCATTGCCGAGGCCATACGTGACCCACGAGCCGACGCTCGGACGTCCGAGCAAGGCCGCGCCGCAGTTCAGCATGAGCTGGCCGGGCAGGTGGTTGAACTGGTTCGTGTGCATCGACCGCACCAGCGCGATGTCGTCCGCGCAGGTGGCGATGTGCGGGAGCAGATCGCTGATCTCCATGCCGCATTGCCCGTGCTTTTTGAAGACGCGGCTGGTGCCCATCACCGTGGCCGATTCCTTCTGCAAGAACGCAAACTTCGCATCGCCCACGATCGAGTCTGGCAACGGCTGGCCGTCGTATTTGTTGAGCAACGGCTTCGGATCAAAGAGATCCATCTGCGACGGCCCGCCCTCGAGGAAGATGAAGATGCAGCGCTCCGCCTTTGGCACGAAATGCGAGACGCGAGTGGCGAGCGGATTCGCTGGGATGCTCGCCTCCTCCGCCAGCAGCCCATCTTGCTTCAACAACGACGCCAAAGCCAGCGTCCCCAGCCCGCACGAACTCGTCGCGAGGAAATCGCGGCGCGTTTGCGTGATGTATTGCTCGATGGGGGACATGAAGAGTATATCGGGCGAATGGAGCCAATTTTTCTACCCCTAATCTTTCTACCAAAATAGATCCAAGGATTGGGGCGGTCGGAATCGAGTTGGTAGAAAAATTTGGGGTAGAAAGATTTTATCAGCCAGCTTCAGGGATTTCCGACCGCCTTGAACACAAACTCCATCGCGTTCACGGTGTCGTCGTAGCTCGTTGAGTGCGCCACGGCCTCGCGGTGGATCGAAAGCACGCGTGGGAGCTTCTTGGCGAGGCGCAACGTGCTCGCGGGAGGAACGACCGTGTCTTTGCCACCGGTGGTGAGGGCGATGGGCATGGTGAGGCGGTCGGCGTGGAGTTCGGGGCTGCGCTTCCCGCGTTCGTCGGCGCTGCCGTAGGAGGTGTCGATGGCGTCTTTGAAGCCGGCATACTCGATGAGGTTGGCGGTGGGATTCAAAGCGCAGGCGCCCGCGATGAGATCGGGATGCAAGGTGGCGAAAATGAGTGCCGAGGTGCCGCCCATGGAGCCACCAGCGATGAAGACGCGGTTCACACGGTGCCGCTTCTTCACTTCCGTGATGATTTGGAGCATGTCCGCCTCGGCTGCGGGCCCCATCCAGGAGGTTTTGGCGCGGTAATCGGGCGAAACGAAGATCAAACCGTGCTTCGCGGCGACATCGCGCAGACCACGACACTCGCCGCGCATGTCGTTGATGAACTGCCAGCGATCCGAACCATGACCGTGGAGTGCGATGAGCACATCGTGCGGCTTTTCGGACTCAAAACCGGGTGGAAGGCGTTCGACGTAGCGTTGCTCGGTTTGGTCGAGTGAAGCGCGAAAGACGATGTCCTGCGGATTCGCGACTTTTTGAGCCCAAAGCCATTTTTCGAGCGAATCGCCCGAAGCGGGCTCGATGAAGCTCAAGTCCTGCGCATGCACCAAACGCCGTGCGAGCTCGGCGTGGCTCTTTTCGGCCTTTTCGGGCAAGGCGACGACCACATCCCACTCCTGCGGGCCAAAGCTGAGCGACCAGTTCATGATCCACGCGTAGTGCTGGTGGAAAGTCTGCGGCGTTTTTTCCGTAAGATGACCGGGCACGGCGATGAGCACGAGATTCGGCTTCATCGCTCGCACGGCTTTGGCGGACGTTTCGATTTCCGCGAGCGTTTCGCCTGCCGTGGGCCAGGGCTTCACGATGATTTGCGCGTCGGGATGCAGTTTCTTCAAAGCACGCTCAATCTGCTGATCGTAAGGCGGCATGGCGAGCACGGTGACCGGTTTGCCCTCGCCGAGCAGTTTGAAGGTGTGCGTGAGTGGATTCGACGGTGGTGGCTCATCGCGCAGCGAGACTTCCTGGCCCGTGATGGTCTTCGCGATGGTTTCGGCGAAGAGTTTGTGGCCGTCCATGTTCGGGTGAATGGCGTCGCTGAGCAGGAAGTTCCAAGCGACCTCGTCCTTCGCTTGCACCGCCTCGAAAGCCGCGTGGCAGTCCGCAAGGCCAAGCGATTCGGCTTTGGCGAGATCGCGGATGGCCTGCGAATACTCGGCGAGCTTCGCCACGGGCCGCGACGGCGAGTTCAAGATGCTGTTTTGCGTGCACAGCATGACTTCCGCGCCTGCATCGCGGCAGCGCTGGATGATTTGCCGCAGGTTCGCGACGAAATCGGCCACTGGCACGCGCACGAGGTCGTTCATGCCGAACATGATCGTCACCAGATGCGGCTTGTGGACCAAAACATCGCGCTCCAGCCGTGCGAGTCCGCCTTTGCTCGTATCGCCGCTGATGCCGGCATTGCGCACGGTGACTTTGGCCTTCGGATGAAGCTTTTGCAGGGCGATTTGCAGCATCTCCGGATACGCCCGCAGGCCGCCGCTGTGATAATAGACGCCCGTGATGCTGTCGCCGATGCAGACGATGCGCACGGGCTCTTTGGCATCGGTCAGGAGATGGCGTGTTTGGTCCGGTGTGGCCGCCTGAAGCACCGAGGCGATGAGCAAGGACAAGATGAGAAGGCAGTGCGGCATGGTGGAAGAGCCAACCATACGCTGGCGAAGAGGTGGATCGCACGACGGATGCAAAGGACCGAATCACCGCACGACGTGGCTTGACGGCCGTGGCATCACAAGGCTCGGGCGAGGAAGCGGCGCTCTTCGGGGAGGAGCAGGGTGAGGGGGACTTTTTCGGCGATCTGGTAGGCACCGGAGGTGTTTCCCGAGATGGCGAGGAGGCCGGCATAGACAGCGCGGGCACCGGGGGGGAAGGTGTCGTAGGATTTGACGCGGGCGAGCTCGGCGGCGATGTCGCCGTGGCGAGCCTGGCGGTAGGCGGAAAGGGCGCGTAGGAAGGCGAGGGCGACGTGGCGGTCCGGGGTGATGTGATGGGCGGGGATGTCCCGGTTGGCATCGAGGGCCTGGATGGCGACTTCAATATCGGTGCCGAGGATGAGGCGGAGGTAATTGGCACGGTCGAGATAGACGACATCGGTGGGCTTGAGGCGGAGGAGTTCTTCGCTGGAGCGAAGCATGGCGAGTCCATTGGTCTCTTTCTGGGCCATCTCATAGACTTTAAGCAGCATGCTCTGGGTGGCGCTGGCATGCTTCTTGGCGACGCCTTCGTAGAAGCGGCGTGAGAGATCCCAGTAGCCGAGAAATTCAGCCATTTCGGCGGATTTGAGGGCGGCGGCCATGTTTTCGCCGCGGCCTGTCTCGTCAAAGACGGTATTGAGAAGGTGGCGCGGGGTGCTGGGATCGCCGCTGAGGTGGCTTTCTGCCTCGGCGAGCCAGATGCGTGCTTGGACGCCTGGAAAGGAGGGATCGAGACGGCCGGAGAGGAAGACTTTGACCTTTCCCCACTGGCCGAGGCCGCGAAGGGCGGTGACGTAGTGAGGGAGGATGGCGCTGTAGGAGGCGGCGGTTTTGTCCGAGACTAGGCGAAGGATGCGTTCATGCTCTTTTTCCTCCGCCAGCCAGGCTAGAAGGGGCGGGAGGTGGGCGGCGGCACGACCGTTCCACCGGCGCAGCTCTTCATTGACGATCTGCTCTCGCTCGTGGGGGTGGAGGCGGACGTTGGCGGAGAGGACTTTGAAGCGGCAAGATTCGGCCTTGGGCTTGTCTTTGATGCTTTCGACGAGGAGCATCAAATCAATGGCATCTTGGGCGGTAAGCTGGCGGTGCTGGGCGAGGAATTCGATGGCGGGGACAGCCTGATCTCCGCCGCTGCGGGCGATGGGCCAGAGGCGCTCACGAGCTGGGCCGCTGAGGGAGGGATCACCACTGCGGGCATCGAGAAGGGCGAGGTCGAGGACGCTTTGCGGATTTTCTGAGTCGGCGAGGAGAGCCTGGCGCTGGGTGAGGAAAGAGCGTGCGGCGAGGCCTTCGGCCTTTTGGATGGCGGAGAGCAGTTCGAGGGCGGGGCGTTTGGGGAGCTGGTCTTTGGTGAAGCGGTCGTAGGTAGCGTGGGCCTTTTTGATGTCAGGCAGGTTCACATAGGCGCGACCGAGCTTGGAGATCTCCTCGGGCAAAAGCTCTCCTTTGTCGTCGAGCTGCGAGAGGAAGCGGATCATGGTGCGAGGCTCGGAACCGGTCTTTTGGACAAAATCGACGGCGGTTCGCAGCACGTCGGAATCCTGCGGAGCCCAGCGATGGGCGTCATTGAGAGAGCGGGCGGCATTGGCCCAATCCTCGGTGGTCATGAAGCGCCTGATTTCGGGGATATAGCGGCGGCCCCACCAGCCCTTCACCCCGGTGGCGATGTTCTCGAAATACAACCACCAGAGGCCAGCGAAGAGGACGAGTCCGATGATGGACCCGAGCAGCAGTCGGCTGGAAGACTCCTCCGCGATGTCATCGTCGGACAAAACGGGGCGTTGTGGTGGGGGGCTATCTGGAGACGTACTCATCGACCGAGGGGTGGCGCTTTGAGGAGGTGGGGATTATTTGAGCTCGAGCACGAGGCGGAAGCCCAAATCGGCGCGGGTGCTGGTCTTCGCGGCGTGTTCGCGGGAGGAGGTGAGGAGACGGTCATGCTCAAACATGAGCCAGCTTCCGCCTCGGATGACGCGTTCATCTGCTGCGGTGGGCCAGGCGTCCTCGGTCCATTCGGAGACGTTGCCCCCGATCTCATGGAGGCCGAGCGAGTTGGGCGTCGATTTATCCGTCGGGGCCGTGTAAGAATAGCTATCGCTAAAGCCGGGAACGCGGGTGGCATCGAGATTGACGCTCATGATGGGCGGCTTCCACTCTTCGGCGCTGCGAGTGGGCCAGGGGAAGTGCTGCTTATCGGCCAGGTGGCGCTCGGCGGGGTCTTTCCCGGTTTCGCCTTTCAGCCCGGCGGCGAGGCTCCACTCGAGGTCTGTTGGGAGGCGGTAGGCAGCCCCGGCGGGGATGAGCTGCGTCTTGATCTCGTTTTCGGTGAGCCACTTGCAGAAGGTCTTGGCGTCATCCCAGGAGATGCCAGCGGCGGGATGGGTATCCCCGAGGAGGAAAGGTGGCTTTTTGACCCAGGTGCCATTGGTGGTCTTCAGCCAGGCCTCGTAATCCCGGACGCGAGTCTCCGTGGTGGCAATGAGGACTTTGGCACCACCTTCCAGCGGGACGAAACGAATACCCAGAGTGTTGGTGTAAGTGCCGCCCGCGATGGCGGGGGAGAGCTTTGAAGGGTCAGGAAGCTCGAAGCTAGCGCCACCGCCTGCCATTTTCTGGCGGAGGGCATCAATGGCTGCTTTGTCCGTGCCGTCCGCATCTCGCATGCGCTTGATTTGGTCATCCACGCTCTGCTTGTTGGCCGCCTCGTTTTCGGCCAGGAGCATGGCCGTGCGCTGTTTGTCTTCAAAGACGCAGCGGAAGCCGACGGTCGGCATTCGCATGTCTGCTGGGACGGTGTAGCGATAGCTGCTGACGAGGCATTCTCGGCGAAAGTAGGCCCAGGAGCCGCCGCGAAGGATACCCGTGGGGGTGGATCGCACATCGGGCTTGTCCGTCCACTCCCAGGCATTGCCAGCGAGGTCATACAGGCCCTCGGCGGTCGCGGTAAACTGCCCCACGGGCGCGGTGAACTCATAGCCATCTGAATAGCCATCGATCTCTTGTTCGGCGTAGTTCGCTGCTTTCGCGGGCGGCGGCCAGATCAAGCCCCACAGAAAGGTCTGACTATCAGCCAGCTTGTCTTCAGCCGTGAACGTTTTGCCTTTGCGGGCGGCCGCCAGCCCGACGGCGGCGTCCCATTCCTCCGGTGTGGGGAGGCGGTAGGACTGGGCATTGTTGATGAGGCTTTCCTCACGCTCCTTTTCGGTGAGCCAGTTGCAGAAGGTGATGGCGTCCTGGAGGTTCACACCGACGACGGGGTGATTATCTTCCTGTCTAAAGTGCGGCTGGAAGGACCAGGGGAATTTTTTCGCTTTCAGGAACTCGTTCCACTCACTCACCCGGGTCTCGTAGGTGGAGAAGAGTACCGTGGTGCCGGGGATGGGAACAAAGCGCATGCCTAGGGTGCTTTTGCGGCCTCCCTGCATGAGATCGGGCTTCGCTGAGGAAGGTGCGTCTTGGGCTGGCAGGGCCGTGGCGAGCAGCAGGCCGCCAAAAGCAGCCAAAGTCAGGCGTGAGTAAGGTGAATTCACAGGCATGGAAGTGGTTATTTAGTCGGTGTGGACAGCTTGGTCAGCAAGAATTTCGCTCGCATCCGGCTCAACCAGATTTTCGGAGCAATTTTGCCCTGAACTTTGTTCTTTGCGCTCAGGGGCAACGTGGTACACTCCGCCCTCTTTTTCTGGAAATTCGCCTTCCACCACCCCGGCATGAGCAGCCTTTGGTCCGTCATTTCTTGACCCTGACCAAGGGCGGCAGCGTACCTCGATTTGATTCATGATTGTCCTCGGTCTCAACGCCTTTCACGGCGATTCCTCCGCCGCTCTCGTTCAAGATGGCAAACTCATCGCTGCCGCCGAAGAGGAGCGCTTCCGCCGCATCAAGCACTGGTCCGGTTTGCCCACGGAGGCCATGAAATGGTGCCTCGCGGATGCGGGGCTCAAATTGAGCGATGTGGACCACATCGCCATCAATCGAAACCCGAAGGTCAACAACCTCCGCCGTGCGCTCTATGTCCTGCGTCGCCGCCCGAGTCTGAGTCTCATCTTTAAGCGCCTCGCGAACATGAAACGCGCTGCCACCTTTGAAGAAAACGTTCAGGCTGCTTTTCAAGGCGAGACGCTCCGGGCCAAGGTGCACCATGTGGAGCATCATCTGGCCCACCTCGCCTCCGCCTTCCTCGTTTCGGACTTTGATGAAGCCGTCTGCCTTTCTATTGATGGCTTTGGCGATTTCGCCAGCTCCACCTGGGGCATGGGGCAGGGGAATGACATCCAGATCGATGGTCGCGTCTATTTCCCGCACTCGCTGGGCATCTTTTACAGCGTCATCACCCAGTTCATCGGCTTCCCCTACTTCGGCGATGAATACAAGGTCATGGGCCTCGCTCCCTATGGTGAGCCGAAGTACCTCAAGGAGATGCGTGAACTCGTCCACATCCAGCCGGACGGTACTTTCAAGCTCAACCTCAAATACTACCGCCACCACGACGAGGACGTGCATTACACTTGGGACAATTGCATTCCCGAGGTTGGCACCCTCTATAAGAAGGAGCCGATGGAGGCTCTCTTCGGCCCCCAACGCGAAAAGGGAGCCGCTTTGGAGCAAAAACACCGCGATCTCGCTCGCAGCGCCCAGGCCATGTATGAAGAAGCCTTCTTCGCCATGCTGCAAAGCCTGCACGCCAAGTACAAGTGCGACGACCTCGCCTTTGCCGGCGGTTGCGCCATGAACTCCGTCGCCAACGGCAAGGTGTACCTCAATTCCCCTTTCAAGCGCATGTACCTCCCCGCCTCTGCGGGCGATGCCGGCGGGGCCATCGGAGCCGCCTTCGTCGTCAGCAGGCAGCAAAACCCGACGAAATACGTCATGGATCACGCCTACGTCGGTCCTCGCTCCACCGACGACGAGATCAAAGTCCTTCTCGAATCCCGCGCCGCCGACATCCAGGCCGAAAACTGCACCGTCCGCCGTTACGACGATGAAGGCGAGCTCTGCAAAGCCACCGCCACCGCCATCACCGAAGGCAAAGTCATCGGCTGGTTCCAAGGCCGCATGGAATGGGGCCCGCGTGCCCTCGGCAACCGCAGCATCCTCGGTGATCCCCGCCGCGCCGACATGAAGGACATCCTCAACCTGAAGATCAAGCGCCGCGAGTCCTTCCGCCCCTTCGCACCGTCCATCATGCGTGAATACGTCACCGAATGGTTCGAGCAGGACGACGATGTGCCCTTCATGATGGAGGTCTTCCAAGTCAAAGCCGACAAACGTGCTCAAGTGCCCGCCACCACCCACGTCGATGGCTCCGGTCGCCTCCAAACCGTCCACCAAGAGACCAACCCTCGCTACCATCGCCTCATCAGCGCCTACCGCGAGATCACCGGCGTCCCCATTGTCCTCAACACGAGCTTCAACGAAAACGAGCCCGTCGTCTGCAAACCGCAAGAAGCCCTCGATTGCTTCCTCCGCACCAAGATGGACGTCCTAGTGCTCAATGATTGGATCGTGACCCGCTAACGCGGGAATGACACTGCGAAGTCCCGAAGGGAAATCAGAATGACGAACAACAAAGCCATCATCTCCTCGCTCATGTCTTCTCCGGGTCATTCAACATTCAACATTCATCATTCGTCATTCCGATGAAGGGTATCATTCTAGCCGGCGGCGCAGGTTCCCGCCTTTATCCGCTGACCCAGGTCGCTTCAAAGCAGCTCCAGCCGGTCTATGACAAGCCGATGGTGTATTACCCGCTCACGGTGCTCATCGCCTCGGGCATCCGCGAGTTCTGCCTCATCTCCACGCCGCAGGACATCCCGCGCTTTCAGCAGCTCCTCGGCGATGGGAAACGCTGGGGCATCACCATCGAGTATCGCGAGCAGGCCAAGCCCGAAGGCATCGCGCAGGCGTTTTTGATCGCGGAATCCTTCATCGGCAACGACCCGGTCACCTTGATCCTAGGCGATAACATCTTCTTCGGCGGCGATGCCTTCCCGCGTGCCTTTGCCGACTTCAAATCAGGTGCCACCGTCTTCGCTTACCACGTCACGGATCCCGAGCGTTACGGCGTGGTCGAGTTTGGTCTCGATGGCAAAGCCCTTTCCATCGAGGAGAAGCCCGAGCATCCGCGTAGCAACTACGCCGTGCCAGGCGTGTACATCTACGACAACGACGTTCTCGCCATCGCTCGTTCGATGAAACCCTCACCTCGCGGCGAACTGGAAATCACCGACATCAATCGCGAGTACCTCCGCCGTGGCACCCTGCATGTCCAGCGCCTCAGCCGCGGCACGGCGTGGCTCGATGCGGGCACGAGCACCAGCCTGCATGATGCCTCTGCGTATGTGCAGACGATTGAAAAACGCCAGGGCATCAAGCTCGGCTGCCCTGAGGAGGCATCGCTTCATCGCGGCTTCCTTTCGATTGATGAATTTGAAAGCGTGGTCGCCGCCATGCCAAAGTGCGAGTATCGCGACTACCTGAGCGGCGTGGCTGTTGAAGTGCGTCGCCTTGGCATTGGCGCTGCTTAATTGATTTCATGGTTCCCCATCCCGTCCTCCCCAACCGCTACTCGGCTCCTGAAGAGCGGCCCGGTTATGTCAAAAATCTGTTCGATGAAGGTGCGGAGCACTACGATCCCGTGGTGGGCTGGGGCTTTTGGGGCACCGGAAACCTCTACCGCAAGGACGCGCAGCGCCGTCATGGCCTCAAGCCTGGCATGCAGTTGCTCGATGTGGCCTGTGGCACCGGTTTGATGGCCGTCGCCGCGAAGGAAGTCCTCGGCGGCGATCAGACCATTACCTGCGTGGAGCCCAGCGATGGCATGCTCGCCGTCGCCCGAAAGAAGCTCAACGCCACCTTCATTCAAAGCGGCGCGGAAAGCATGCCGTTGCCAGAGGCTGCCTTCGATTTCCTCACCGTCGGCTATGCCCTGCGCCATTTTGCCGACCTCGAAGCCACCTTCCGAGAGTTCCACCGCGTCCTCAAACCCGGCGGCAAAGTCCTCATCCTCGAAGCCACACGCCCTGCCAGCAAGTTCGGCTCCTGGCTCTTCAAGCTCTACTTCGGTCGCATCTATCCCTTCTTCGTCCGCCTCTTCACGCGCAGCCAAAAAGCCGAAGAAATGATGGTCTATTTCTGGGAGACCATGGATGCCTGTGTGCGACCCGAAGATGTCCTCGCGGCGCTTCAAGCCGCCGGTTTCGAAAGCGTGTCCCGCAAGCCCGTCCTCGGCTGGTTCAGCGAATACATCGCCGTCAAAAAATGAACCTCATTAATCCCGAGCGATTTTCAGATGAGGTGTATCAAGCTCTGAAAACAGCATTCTCAGGCATTCGGGCGTCAAACTCAGATCAGTCGTTTTATACATTTGCACTTTTTACCGATGACTCGCTTCAGTTTTTGCATCCTGCCGCAAACACTGAAGAAGGGCTGGCGGCTACAGTGCGACGTTACAAAGAGACCGTTGATCCTGAATATGGATGCACTTCAACTCAGGCTGGGATGAGGTGGTCTTACGGAGATTGGAAATTCTTTCCTGATGTTGGCGGCGGGCATTTCGATGAGATCAATCGTACGTTAGCATCCCAATTCGACTGGAGAATCAAGAGCCAGATTGGGGAGGAAGAATCTATGCAGCAAATCCAGTTACTGTGGGGTGCTGCCTTGAGTGCCTTTCGAAGGCTTGATTTGGAAGGTTTTTTCGGCACAGGGCCGATACGCTCAAGACTGACGCTGATGTTTGTCGGTCATCTTCCTCAAGAAGTGTTCAATCACTGTCTCTCCAGATTGAACCCACCTGAGGTTGTTGAGCAGTTTTTAAATGGGAACTATGAGGCTTCTGACGCTGACTAGTAGATTCGAAATGCGGCACATGGCTGAGGTAACAAGCAATAGAAGCACACTCTGATGAACCTCCTCATCACCGGCGGCGCCGGTTTCATCGGCTCGAATCTCATCCGGCATGTCATCGACAAGCCGGAAGTCGTGAAGCTCGTCAACCTCGACTGCCTCACCTACGCCGGTCATCTGGAAAACCTCGCTGGCATTCACGGCACGCATCCGCGCTACACCTTCGAGCAAGTCGATCTGCGCGACAAAGACGCCGTCCACCGCGTCGTCCGCGAGCATGATATCACCCACATCATGCACCTCGCCGCTGAAAGCCATGTCGATCGCAGCATCTCTGGTCCTGGCGATTTCATCACGACAAACATCAACGGCACCTTCAACCTCCTGGAGGCCTTCAGAAATCGTAAATCAGAAATCAGAAATCATAAATTTCTGCACGTCAGCACCGACGAGGTCTTCGGCTCTCTCGGCGAAACCGGCTTCTTCACCGAAACGACGCCCTACGCCCCCAATTCGCCTTACTCGGCCTCCAAGGCCTCCAGCGACCTCCTTGTCCGTGCTTACCACCACACCTACGGTTTGCCCACGGTCATCACGAACTGCTCGAACAACTACGGCCCGTATCAATTCCCGGAGAAGCTCATCCCCGTCGTTATCCAGAGCATCCAGGCCCGCAAAGCCATCCCCGTCTATGGCGATGGCATGAACGTGCGCGACTGGCTCTACGTCGGCGATCATGGCGAAGCGCTGTGGACCGTTCTCACGTCCGGCAAACTCGGTGAGACCTACAACATCGGTGGCCACAACGAGAAGGCGAACCTTCACCTCGTGCAGCTTATGTGTGATCTCATTGATGAGTTCAAACCCGAGCTCGGCGGCAACTCCCGCAGCCTCATCACCTTCGTCACCGACCGCCCCGGCCACGATCGCCGCTACGCCATCGACGCCTCGAAAATCGACCGCGAACTCGGCTGGCGTCCTGCCCACACCTTCGAGTCCGGCATTCGCGAAACCGTGAAGTGGTATCTGGAACATCAAGACTGGGTGAAAGCCGTCACCGCATCGAAATGACCCCCTGGGCACCACCTTCCACCACGCTGCGGCAGCAGGACGGCATCTGGCGTCCGGCGCAAATTTCCACGGTCAGCTATCCTGAGGATGGAAATGATACCTGCTTTCAGATTGAGGAGGGCAGTTATTGGTTCGCGCACCGCAATGAGTGCATTCGCACGCTCCTTTCGCAATTCCCGCCGGGTGGCGAAGTGTATGACATCGGCGGCGGCAATGGCTTCGTCAGCCTGGCACTCCAAAACGCGGGTATCGATTCGGTGCTCGTCGAACCGGGAAATGGCGCTCTCAATGCCTCTCGACGCGGTGTCAGCCGTGTCATCCATGCGGCGCTGGAGGATACCGGCTTCGCGGAGGGAAGTCTCCCTGCCGCAGGTGCCTTCGATGTGGTCGAGCACATCGACGACGATGTTTCCTTCCTGCGAACGATTCAGCGCTTCCTCAAGCCCGGTGGCCGCTTTTACGGCACCGTGCCAGCCTTGCAGACGCTTTGGTCGGAGGAAGATGTCCACGCGGGGCATTTTCGTCGCCACGATCAAAATGGCATTTCAGCGAGGCTTCGCGAAGCAGGATTCGAGGTCGAGTTCGTGGCCTATTTCTTCTCGTGGCTTGTTCTGCCTGTTTTTCTGCTTCGTTCACTTCCGTTCCGTCTTCGCGGCACGCCGCCCAAGCCCACGCTCGACTCCGCCAAGCGTGATCACACCCTTCCTGGCCTTCTTGGAGGCACGGTGAACCTCATGCATGCTTGGGAGCTCGACCGCCTCCGCCGTCGCCGCTCACCCACCACGGGTTCCAGCCTGCTTTTCTGCGCTCGAAAACCTCTCACGTGATGTTTAAAGGCATTTTCATCAACCTTAGCTGCGCGGCACTCGCGGTGATCGCCAATGCCTTGCTCAAGCAGGCGCTGCATGGCCGCATCGCCTGGAAGGGCAGCGTGCTCACGCTCTTCACGGATGCCTTTGGGCTGCTGCGCTATCCGCTCGTGTGGCTCGGTGCGGCGGCCTTCGTGGGGGCGAATGTGCTGTGGCTCTTCATCCTCGCCACGCAGCGCATGTCCGTGGCCTATCCATTGCAGTTGTCGCTCGTGTTTTTGTTCGCCACGCTCGCCTCGATCCTGGTGTTTTCGGAGAAAGTGACGGTTCCAGGTATGCTCGGGCTCGCGTTGGTCGTTTCAGGAGTCGTCTTGGTTTCACGCGGATGAGTTCAAGTATTCACATTTCAGTCGTCACACCGGCCTATAAATGCGCCGAATGCATCGCCGAGATGCACCGCCGCCTGACGCAGGTGCTCTCAGGTATCACGCCAGACTATGAGATCATCTTCGTCGATGACCGCAGCCCTCAAAACGACTGGGAGATCATCTCCAGTATTTGCGCCAAGGACCCCCGTGTCCGCGGTGTGCAGCTCAGCCGAAACTACGGTCAGCATTTCGCCATCACCGCGGGCCTCGATCATGCGCGGGGCGAATGGATCGTGGTCATGGATTGCGATCTCCAGGACAGGCCCGAGGAGATCACCAAGCTCTACGCGAAGGCCATGCAAGGTCACGATGTGGTCTTTGCCCGCCGATGCGAACGCAATGACTCCCTCTACCGCAAGCTCGTCTCGAAAATCTTCTGCCTCATCTACAATTGGCTCGGCGACATTGAAACCGATAACAGCATCGCCAATTTTTCCATCTCCTCTCGCCGGGTCATCGAGAGCGTATCGAGCTTTCGCGAGCGAAATCGCAGCTTTCCCGTCTTCATGCTCGAAGTCGGCTTCCGCCGTGCCACGGTGGACGTCGAGCATGCGGCTCGTTTCATCGGTAAGAGCAGCTATACCTTCGTGAAGCTGCTCGATTTCGCCGTTCAATGCATCGTGGCTCGCTCAAACAAGCCGCTGCGCCTCTCGATCCGCTTCGGCTTCTTCCTCGCCTTCCTTTCGCTGCTTTACGGTACCTTCATCCTCATCCGTTACTTCACCCAGAATGTGGCGGTGGAAGGGTGGACGACGCTCGCGGTGCTCATCAGCTTGCTCGGAGGCCTTGGCTTCGCGAATCTCGGCATCGTCGGCCTCTACCTCGGTAAGGTCTTCGATGAGGTGAAGCTCCGTCCGCTCTATTTTGTGCAACACAGCCTCAACGATCCGCAGGAGCCTCAGCCTCCGATGATCGCGGCCACTACCACGACTCGTATCCATGCCTGAAAACACGCTCAAGCTCGGTATCATCGGCGGCGCTCTCGATTCCGCCATCGGTCGTTCGCATCACATCGCCTCGCAGATGGATGGCCGTTTCCGCATCGTCGCCGGATGCTTCAGCCTGAGCCCGAAGGTGAACGAGGATACCGCCGCGCTGCTCGATGTGCCTGCCGAGCGCCTCTACAGCGATTGGCGCACCTTCTTGAAATCGGAGCAGGGCAAACTGGATGCCGTCCTGCTGCTCACACCCACGCCGATGCATGCCGAAATGGCCGCTGAGGCCCTCGCTGCTGGCTTTGACCTCATTTCGGAAAAAGCGCTCTCCGTTTCCTCCGCTGAAGCGGCCGCCATTCGTGCCGCTCGTGATCAACACAACGGCTTCGTCGCCGTGACCTACAACTACACCGGCTATCCAATCATCCGCGAGCTGCGCCACATGATTGAAACCGGCAAACTCGGCCAGATCACCCACGTGGCTGCCGAGATGCCGCAGGAGGGGTTCCTGCGCCTCGTGGGTGCTCAGGACAGCAAACCGCAGCCGCAGGCCTGGCGCTTGAAGGATGATTTCATCCCCACCGTCTCGCTCGATCTCGGCGTGCATGTGCATCACCTCATTCATTTCCTCACGCAGGCCTCGCCCATTGAAGTCTGCGCCATGGAGCAGCAGCAGGGGCACTTTGATGGCATCATCGACAACGTCCAATGCCTCGCCCGCTACACCGGCGATCTTCCCGTGCAGCTTTGGTATGGGAAAACGGCTCTCGGTCATGCCAACGGCCTGCGCATCCGCGTCTTTGGCACCGAAGCCTCCGCCGAGTGGGTGCAGATGAATCCCGAATACCTCACCCTGCACGACAATCGCGGCCACACGTCTCTCATCACGCGTGCCGCGAACGGCCTGCACATCTGCAATCAAGAGCGCTACACCCGTTTCAAAGCCGGTCACCCCGCCGGTTTCATGGAAGCCTTTGCCAATTACTACGCCGACCTGGCCGACTGGCTCATCGCTCATCGCAAGGGCGATCGCCAGCCGCATCCAATGGTAGCTGGTGTCGAGATCGCCGAAGAAGGCCTCCGCATGATGGAAGCCATCGCCCGCTCCGCACGCACCCGTTCGTGGCAGCCCGTCACCGCCTGATGTCACAGAAGTCCGATCCCTTTGGCTGGCTCGGCAACTGCTCGCTCAATGCAGCCTGACCCTCAATCCCTCGCCGTGCTTGGCGACTTCCTCGCGAATCCATCGAGGCGTTACCTCCTGGGAGCCACGCCGTATGCGGCGGGCATCATCGCCACAATGCCGGTGCAGGGTGTCATTGATGACTTCTCCATCCTGGCGGAGTTCCATGGCGTGCCGATCCTGCGCACGGTGGATGCCCCCCAAGATGCGTTGGTGGTCACGACCACGCTTGGGAGGCCTCACACAGCTCGTCAGCATCTGCTCAAGGCCGGTCTGGCGCAGTGCGATTACTTCACGTTCCATCGTCACAGTGGCCTCGAACTGCCGGATGCCCGCTTTTGGACCGGCTTTGGCGAAGACGCCCGTGAGCATGCGGACGAGTTGCAATGGGTGCGTGAGCGTCTGGCTGATGAAGCTTCTCGCGAGGTCTTCGATGGTCTCGTCAATCTCCGCCTCAGCGCCAATCCGGCCTGCATCGAGTCCTTCCGCGAGAACCAGGCGAATCAATACTTTGAGCCCTTTCTCAAGTTGCAGGCGGAGGGCGAATCCTTTGCCGACATCGGCTGCTTCGATGGCCGCACGAGCACTGATTTCATGGAGCGCTGTCCGCAATTCAAGGCGGTTCATCTCTTCGAACCTGATCCGAACAACTTCGCCGTCATCCGGGCGAAGTTTGAAGGGCAGGAGAAGGTTCACTGTCATCCCGTGGGCTTGGGGGATGCGAAGAGGACCGTGCGCTTCTCTAGCTCTGGCCCCACCTCGGCCATCACCGACGATGGCGACCTCGAAATCCAAATCGAGCGGCTCGATAGTTTCGGCATCGAATCCCTGTCTTTTTTGAAGATGGATATCGAGGGGGCGGAGTTTGCTGCGCTCGTCGGAGCCCGAGAGACGATCCGCCGCTGCCATCCACCTCTTGCCATCTGCGTCTATCATCAGGCCAGTGATCTCTGGCGCATCCCGCAGGAGGTCTTTTCGATCCGTGATGACTACACCATCTACCTCCGCCATTACACCGAAGGCGTCACCGAGACGGTGATGTACTTCATGCCAAAGAAATGAAAAAGCTCCTCATCGCCGGTGGCAGCCATGCTGACATCCCGCTCATCCAGGCGGCCAAACGGCTCGGCTACCACGTCACCACCAGCGGCAATCGCTCGCGGGATCTCGGGCACGCCCATTCGGATGCCTTCGAGCCGTGTGACTACTCCGATCCACAGGCCGTGCTCGCGTTGGCGAAGAAAATCGGCGCGGAAGCTCTCTGTGCCTGCTGCAACGATTTCTCCGCGCTCTCCTGCGCTTTCGCGGCGAAGGAACTCGGCCTTCCCGGTCACGATGATCCGAAGACCGCCGAGATCATCCATCACAAGGACCAGTGGCGGGCCTTTGCGCAGGAGCATGGCATTCCTAGCCCGCAGGCCATCGGCTGCTCCAGCCTGGAGGAAGTCCAAGCCGCGATCCCGAAGCTGCGCCTGCCGCTCATCGTGAAGCCGGTGGACCTCACCGGTGGCAAGGGCATCCTGCGTGCCGATACCGCCGAAGACACGCTGAAGGCCGCCGAGGCGGCTTTTGCCATCTCGAAGGCCAAGCGCATCGTGGTGGAGGAGTTCATCACCGGCACGCGGCATGGCTTCACCTGCATCCTGCGGGATGGTCGCGTGGCCTTCCACTTTGCCGATGACGAGATGTATCATCTCAGTCCTTACCTCGTCTCCGCCGCCTGCACGCCGACGTCCTGCCCACCTTCCTCGATTGAATCGCTCATCGAGCACAGCGAGCGCATCGCGGGTCTGCTCGATCTTGTGGACGGCATCTTCCATGTGCAGTTTATCCAGCACGAAGATGGCAATCCCGTCATCATCGAAATCTGCCGCCGGGCACCGGGTGATCTTTACATCGAACTCGTGCGCCATGCCACCGGTGCTCCGTATGCCGAGTGGATCGTTCGCGCCGCTGCCGGGTTGGACTTGAGCGATGTCTTCCACATGCCCTCCGCGAAGTGTGTGACGCGTCATTGCCTCATGGCCGAACACACCGGCACGTTCGAAGGTTTTGATTTCGATGAAGTCGTGGCTTCCCGCATCATGAACCGCCTCATCTGGGCCAAAGAAGGGGATCAAGTCACCGATCCACTCACGCATAAATTTGGCATCGTCTTCGTGCAGCATCGCAACGAGGCCCACCTGCGGGAAGAGGCCCCGCAGTTGCAAAAACTCCTCCGCGCCCGCCTTTCGGCCTCATGAATCTACCGCCCGCCGATTTCATCCCGTTCAACCGCTCCTCGCTGCAGGGGCGTGAGCTGGAATACATCTTTCAAACGATCACCATCGGCCAGATCGCCGGGGATCAGACCTTCTCGCGCAAGTGCCACCAGCTCCTCGAATCGACGCTGGGCGTGAAAAAGGCCCTCGTGACCACATCCTGCACGCACGCCCTCGAAATGTCCGCCATCCTCCTCGGCATCGAGGCGGGCGATGAGGTCATCGTGCCGTCCTTCACCTTTGTCTCCACGCCCAATGCCTTTGTCATGCGCGGTGCGAAGCCGGTCTTCTGCGATGTGCGGCCTGACACGCTGAACCTCGACGAGTCGAAGCTCGAAGCCCTCATCACGCCACGCACCAAAGCCATCGTGCCGGTGCATTACGCCGGAGTCGCCTGCGAGATGGATGCCATCCTTGAAATCGCCGCAAAGCATGGCGTTCCTGTCGTGGAGGACAACGCGCACGGCCTCTTCGGCAAATACAAAGGTTGCATGTTGGGCACGCTCGGCTGCATGGCCACGCAGAGCTTTCACGAGACCAAAAACATCACCTGTGGTGAAGGCGGGGCTCTTCTGATCAACGACGCGAAGTATGCCGAGCGGGCCGAGATCATCCGCGAGAAGGGCACCAACCGCGCCCGCTTCTTCCGCGGGCAGGTGGACAAGTATTCCTGGGTCGATGTCGGCAGCAGCTATGTGATGAGCGATGTGCTCGCCGCCTTCCTCTACGCTCAGCTCGATGTCTGGCCGGTCATCCAAAAGCGCCGCCAGCACATCTGGGAGCGCTACCACGCCGAACTCGCCGATGGCTGCGTTGCCAATGGCATCCGCCAGCCCATCGTTCCCGCCCACTGCGATCAGGCCTGGCACATGTACTACCTGCTGCTGCCCAGCCTCGAAAAGCGTCAGGCTTTGATCGCCCATCTCAAGGCGCGGAACATCTACGCTGTCTTCCACTACCTGCCGCTGCACCTCTCCGAGTATGGCTCCCGCTTCGGCGGTCGCCCCGGCGATTGCCCCGTCACCGAAGACCTCAGCGACCGCCTGCTGCGTCTGCCGTTTTTCAATTCCATGACCGATGCGCAACAAAGCGAGGTCATCGCGGCGGTGAAGACCTTCACATGAGCACGGTCGTCACTCGCAAGCATCTGCTCGCCAGCCTTGTTTTCATTCTCGTCGTGCTCGGAACCTACACGCCGTCCATGCGCACTTCGCCACCGGTGTGGATCGACGAGGTCATGATCGTCGATTACGGCCGCGTGATGCTCGATAAGGAACCCCGCGACATCGCCGTGACCTATAACGTCGAAGCGAATCGTCCGGTGAAGCCGGCCGCGTGGATCGGCTGCGTCATTCAAGAGCTCGCCTGGCGTGCCACCGGCTCTCCGCTTGGGCCTCGCTGGGTCGCCACGCTCGGCAGCCTGCTCGGTGTGGTGCTCTTCGCGGTCTGGCTGTGCGGTCACGCCACCTCCTCGATGGAAGTTTGGGCCGCGCTCACGCTCTGCGGCACTTGGTTTTTGGAGTCCACCTTCCTCGACAGCTATCGAGGAGCACGCGTCGATGGCTTGGCCGTGGCGTTTGTGATGGCCTCGCTGTTGCTGGCGCAGGGGAGGGCAGGGGGCTGGCGCTTGCTGCTGGCCGGCGTGCTGCTTTCCGCGTCGTTCTTCGTGTGGATTCGCGCCGTCATCACCTGGCCGGTCGTGTTGTTGGCCTTCGTGGACAAGGAACGCCGGGCCCCGGCGCTGCTCACGCTTGTCACGGGCATGGCGATTGGGGCCTTGCTGTTCGTTGGGCCTTCGCTGGCGGGTTTTGCGGAGATGGCGATGTTTGTCCATCAACCGCTTGGCGACATGGGCCTCGCCCAGCGAGCCGTATTAGCCTTCCGTTCGCTCGCCAGCCTGCTGCCGCCTTATTTGAACCTCCGCTGGCTCACGCCGCTCATCCTCGGCGTTTGGTTGCTGAGTTCCAAATCGGCTCGTTTGCGCCTTCCCTTGGCTTGGTGGTTCGGCATCGGCGGTGTCACCCTCGCCGGACTCATCGTCACGGCCACGCATCTGCATCACTTCAACCGCCTTTTCGCCTTCCCACTGATGGTCGCCGCCGTGTGGTTCTTCTGGCAAACCTTTCGGCCGACTCTGCGCACGGCGGGCCAAGCCGTTTTTGTCCTCACCCTCGTGTTGGGTTACTCGGTCACGGCGCTTCAGCGCACGCTGAAGGCTGACGCCACACCCACCGCCTCCGTTGAGGAACTTTCGAAGCACCTCAAACCTGGCGACCGAGTCTTCGATCCCACATTTCTACACTATTTTGAACTTCGCCGTCTCGGATTGGTGTCGTTAGCTTATCCGATGCCTGAGACGGTATCTTTGGCGGAACTGAAAACGATGTTGAAGCTCGATGCTGCTATTCTTCCAACAGATCAGGCTGCGGAAGTTAGCCAAGCTGCAACAGCGTTGAATCTGAGCGATGCGCACAGTTTGGTATTTTGGAGTCGATAGAGTGCCTGAAAGGGCGTTAAGTCATGCTGGATAACGTAGCAAAACTGTCTCTGTCAATTCTCTTGGATTCCAAGGATAAATTGCTACTCTCAGGCTCTACTTTCACGACCTGTGCCGACTTTTCTACCGTGCAGTGCGCCTCAATGGGTCCCCTGTGCGCATGGGCGACCTAGGGCGGCAGCTTGGCTACTCCAGTTGATTCCTTTGGGTGATGATGACCGTGATGCATAATGGTTGATTTGCTATCCAATTTGAAGGTCTATGTGGTGCATTACTCTCCATTCTGTGATCGGCGTCGGCACATGGAGGATCAATTGCAGAAGCATGGACTTCACAGATTGCCAGTGAACTGGATTCTTGAACATGATCGAGAGGTTCTGGTGCCGGATATGACCCACTCCAAAGATGACTACAGTCTTTCCATGATTTCGGTGATTCTAAAGCACATGGTTGCGTTTCGGGCTGCGGCCGAATTCCCCAAGGCTTATCATTTGGTCTTGGAGGATGATGTTACATTGGCGGATGGGTTTTTGGAAAAGCTCGAAGGTTGCCTGAAGGAACTGTCAGATGATTGGGATATGCTGTTTGTGGGTTCAGGGCAGGGAATGCATGTGCCGTGGTGGCAGCGGCGGAAGGACAGGCGGGTTTATTTCCGCGGTTGGAAACCCACCTGGTGGGGCGGCGGCGGTGCGTCTCGTTGCGGCGAGGCATATCTCATCGCACCTAGTTTTGCACAGCGTTTCCTCGACTGTGCGAAGGCGCAACCACCCTACCTGCGCCCGATTGACTGGCTGATGAATGAGGTCGGCTACCAGTTGCACACCCGCTCTTGGTGGTGTGAGCCTCCTCTTGCGTTTCAGGGAGTATTTCTTTCATGGACAAAACATCAAGGTCTTCTTCATGCCGGTGCATCTAATCGCGTGGATTCAAGGTTCCGTCAGGTTTTGCGAACCTGTCGTCAATGGTTTATTGCTGGCTTTAGATCTTCATCATACTTCTGAGTAGGCAGCCATTTGTTAGGGGTAAAACTTTGTAGCCTGTTTTAAGGGCATATATGAATCGAAGTTGGCTGCTCACTTGGACATTTCGTGTCGTTAGTGTCACAGGCACTCAAACCTTGGTACAGCTACTAAATGGTTTCGTTGCTTTTATCATCATACGAACTCTTCCCAAAGAACAGTTTGCTTGGTTTACGCTGGCTAGTGGTATGGCCACTGTCCTCAACTCCCTTAACGATGGTGGTATCGCCTCGGCTGTTACCGCTCACGGTGGTCCCGTATGCCATGACCGCACAAGATTCTCCGCCCTCCTCCATGCTGCACTCGGCACCCTCCAGCGCACTGCTACGCTCGCTGCTGCAGTGGTTGCCCCTTTGCTTGCTTGGCTTCTGTGGCAGCGGGAAGCTCCGCCTTTTTTTGTCTTCGTTTCGGTGGCGCTCGTCGTCGGGCCCCAATGGCTTGCTACCCGCACCGTCGTTCTCGGCACCGTCAACCGCCTTCAGGCGCGCGTTCGTCAGCTTCAGATGCTCGAACTCACCGGTGCTTTCACCCGTGCCCTACTCACAATCGTTCCAGCCGCCCTTGGTTGTGTTAGCCTCCCTATCGCACTCGGTGCTGTCGCCGCATCCATTGCCGTCCAGGCCCTCTTGGTTCGACGTCAGGTCCTACCGTTCATTGATCCAGTTACACCGCCTGCACTTCAGGTCCCCTTTGACGCTCTCATTCGAGGGACTCTTCGCCGCACTTACCCCAACGTGGTCTTTGGTTGCGTCCAGGCTCAAATTGCCACAGCGCTTCTTGCTGTCTTCGGCACTACCAGCCAAGTTGCTGATCTCGGTGCCCTTGCCCGCCTCGGTTTCTTCATCAATCTTATCGGTGCGCCTATTGGCCACCTCTTCGCTCCGGCGTTCGCTCGTTGCACCAGCCTGCCTAGGCTCCGAATTCTCTTTCTCGGCGTCATAGGCGGCTATCTTCTGCTACTTGCTCTCTTCCTACTCCTCGTCCACAATCAGGCTGGATTCATTCTTTCACTTTTTGGTCCAAATTATGGCCATTTGCATGCAGAGCTTCTCCTCACGGCCGCGAGCCTTTCGGTGCACCTTGTTAATCAGACCTTTTGGGCGCTCAATTTCTCACGGGGCTGGATAAGATGGGTATGGCTTAACATTCCGCTTTCTCTTTTTGGACAAGTAGTATCTGCTCTTTTGCTTCCTATCAATACCGTCAGAGGAGCCATATTACTATCTCTTCTCAGTGCCATGCCAGCGCTGTTACTTGGAGTATCCGTGGTCTATGCGCACCTGAGATCTTCAAGTTCCCTCTCTCCTGACTCGACTCCAACCTCATGAAATACTTGCGTATCATTCTAGGCAAGGCCTACAGAAATATCTTTGCCGCGTTCCATCTACACAGGTCGCTTGCTGAACTGCACCGGCGTCTGGAACAATCCGCAGATCAGCCGGACGCTTGGATCAGCATCACTGAGTCATTCAGGGGCTACGGCTGGTTCGCTGGAATTCCTGGCTGGCAGGTCCGTTCTGAGTTTCTCTCGATGGTCGAGACCGTTCAGGCGGAAAAGCCATCCCGTATTCTTGAAATTGGTACCGCTCGTGGTGCCACGCTTCTCTGCTGGTGCCGCATCGCAGCCTCACAAGTCATCTCCGTGGACCTTCCAGGCGGCATCCATGGCGGCGGCTATCACCCCTTGCGTCAGAAACTCTATAATGGGTTCACACATGGCAGACAAGGCGTCCGCCTTGATTTGTTCCAAGAGGATAGCCATTGTCCAAATACCCGCTGCAAAGTCGAAAACGCTCTCGATGGGCAAAAGCTCGATGTCCTTTTTATCGATGGGGACCATAGCTACAAAGGGGTCAAAACGGACTTTGAATTGTGGTCGCCACTAGTTCGCTCTGGAGGTTTAGTCATCTTTCACGACATAGTTCCTCATACTCAAGTTGCCGATTGCGAAGTGGATCGTCTCTGGGGTGAGCTCAAGCTCCGCTATGCCCACAAAGAATTTATTCACGAATCCGCACAGGGTTGGGCGGGGATTGGAGTGTTGATCTTGGACTAAGACTTACTTATGAACACCGCGAAAGCATATTCACACCTTCTCAAAAATGCGCTGGCGTTCACTCTCTGGCCTGACCCACTGATTCCCGTATCGGCAAAGGATTACAGGGATAGTTTTTGCCTCAAACGCTTTGCGATCTGCACACTATCTAAACTTGTAGGTCTTCTCCGTTTGCGCCTTGCTCGAGTTCCTCCTTTCTCCTGCCAGGACCGCGATGAAGGCCGTGTATGGCGCACTTATCCCGACACGATGATTGGCCTTCGCCGACTCGATAACCTCCAGTATTGTGTGGAGACCGTGCTCCAGGACGCCATTCCCGGCGATCTCATCGAAACCGGGGCTTGGCGCGGTGGTGCATGTATCTTCATGCGTGGTCTTCTCGCTGCTCACCATGTTACAGACCGCCGAGTCTTCGTTGCCGACTCCTTTGAAGGTCTCCCCGCTCCTGACCCGAAAATGCACCCTGCCGACGCCGGGGATATGCACCACAAAATAGACTTCCTCGCCGTTGACCTGGAAACGGTCAAAAATAATTTTACACGCTATGGACTTCTCGATGACCAAGTCGTCTTTCTTAAAGGTTGGTTTTCAAATACTCTTCCCGACGCCCCCATTGACTGTCTCGCTATTCTCCGTCTAGACGGTGATATGTATGGCTCCACTATCGATGCCTTGAACACTCTTTACCCTAAGCTATCCTCCGGCGGTTTCTGTATTATTGATGACTATCACCTGCCTGGCTGTCGACAAGCAGTCGAAGATTACCGTTCGACCCACGGCATCACCGCCCGATTACAAAGCATTGACTGGGCGGGCCGTTTCTGGAGAAAGTAAATCCCCTATGAACAATACACCTAATCACGTTCTCGTTACCGGCGCTGCCGGCTTCATCGGTTCCCATGTCGCGGAGCACTGTCTCAAACTCGGGTTCAAGGTTCTCGCCACGGATGATCTCTCCGGTGGTTTTATCGAGAACGTGCCTGCGGGCTGTGAGTTCGTGCAGGGTGATCTACGCGATCCGGCCTTTGTGGCATCACTTTGGAAAGCGCGGCGTTTTGACGTGGTGTATCACCTGGGTGCCTACGCGGCGGAAGGCCTCTCTCACTTCGTTCGCCGCTTTAACTATGATACCAACCTGCTCGCCTCGATCAATCTGCTCAACGAAGCGGTGAATCATGGTGTGAAGACCTATGTCTTCACCTCCTCCATCGCAGTGTATGGCAAGGGTCAGACACCCATGACGGAGGAGATGGTGCCTCAGCCGGAGGATCCATACGGCATTTCGAAATACGCCATGGAACTCGACTTGAAGGCTGCGCACGAGATGTTCGGCCTCGACTACATCGTCTTCCGTCCGCATAACGTTTACGGAGAGCGTCAAAATATTGCCGACAAGTACCGCAACGTCATCGGCATCTTCATGAACCAGGTCCTCCAGGACCTGCCGATGACCATTTTTGGCGACGGCAGCCAGACGCGGGCCTTTTCACATGTGGATGACGTTGCGCCGATTATCGCGCGCTCGCCGCTTGTGCCGGAAGCGCGCAATCAAATCTTCAATGTCGGGGCGGACACGCCCTATACGGTTAACACGCTTGCGGAGGAAGTCGCCACGGCGATGGGCGCGAAGTGCGAGGTGAGGCACCTGGAGGGCCGCAATGAGGTGCTGCATGCCTTTTCTGACCACTCAAAAGTCAACCGCATCTTCACCCCGCCGGAGCCGATCACCCTGAGAGATGGCATCCAGCGCATGGTTGCTTGGGTGAAGGCCAAAGGGCCGTGTACACCGGTGAAATTCGGCAACATCGAGATCGAAAAGAACCTGCCGCCCTCGTGGAAAATTTGAGCGATCAGAGCCCGCATCAAGATCTCCCTCGGAATTGCCATTTTATACGCCCCTTTATTGATACCATGATTTTTCGTCTGCTCAGTTCGCTTCGAAATACCATTCGTGACGCATTTCGTTGGTTTGTGGTATTGGGCTTGAGTGTGAGTTGGTTCAAGATCATGCGGGATATCCTGATTCTGAAATTATATAGCAAAGGAACCAGCAAGCATGTTCGCGAGGTGCGCTTTCCAGATGGAACAGCGTTGAAATACCGGCTAAACAAAGGCGATCTTTGGTCGATGCGAGAAGTCTTGCTTGATGAATGCTACAGATTTCCAGGTGAGATAAACCCCAAGACTTTTGTTGATTTGGGAGCGAACATTGGACTCACATCCTACTGGATGTCACGGCACTATCCTCTGGAACATATACTCATGGTTGAACCCGACGTGGAAAATGCACGCATTGCCAAGTTAAACCTCGCCGCTTTCCAGGCTGGTGTCTTCTGCGTCGAGGGCGCGGTCGGATCAAAGGATGGTTTCGCTCGCTTCAAACCATCAGACTCATCAAATTTAGGTTCCATCCAGCAAGGTGAAGAGGGAGACACCCGAGTCTATTCAATGGACTCTCTGTTGAAAGTCGCTGGCATCCCTGGTAGCGTAGATTTGTTAAAAATTGATATCGAGGGCGGGGAAGCAGATTTGTTTTCCGCAAACACTGATTGGCTTGAGCAAGTGGGTGCCATTATAGCAGAATTTCACCCGGATGTGATTGATGTAGAGCCGGTAATTCAAGCTATATGCAAAAAGGGATTCAGACATATCAAGCCTGGAAGCGTCTTCCCTAGTAACATGGAAGCGTTTCTGCGTTCTGACAATTCAGGGACAATTTGAGAGGAGGGCCAGGGAAAATCAGTCATGCACGAAATCTCCGTCATCATTAGCAACTTCAATGGCGCGAAGTGGATTCCACGTCTGATGGAAACCTTACGCTGGCAGCGCGGCGTCGATTTGGAAATTATCGTCGTGGACCGCAACAGCACGGACGGCTCTGCCGAGCTTCTGGCAACCTTCCCCGAAGTCAAAGTCGTCTCCCACCCGCCGGAAACCGGTTTGGTTAGCGGCTATGCTTTCGGTTATCAAAGCGCGACGAAGAACCTGCTGTTTTTCATGAACGAGGACATGTGGCTGGAGCCGGAGTGCCTCAAGCGCACGGCGGATGCCATCGATTTAAAGTCTCGTATTTCTGCAGTTATGCCTGTTCAATTGACTTATGACATGGGCGAGTTAGTCAATAGTGGTGTCTGGTATGAGCCTGCTTCATGGTGCCCAAATAACCCATATCCATTTGCGCGTTCACGTTCAATTTTGCCGACATACACACGTCGGACAGCCCAGATCAATGCTGGGGCCTGTTTGGTGCATCGTAGCTGCTATGAAGAAGTCGGCGGGTGGGACACGTCATTTTTTTTGGATTTTGAGGATACAGACTTTTGCATTCGTTTGTGGCTGCAGGGCTGGAATTGTGTCGTTGAGCCTCGTGCCCAGATTGCTCACGCAGTAGGAGCTTCGAATGGCAAAGCCTTGCCTGATGTGCGCACCACTGTTTCCAAGAAACGCTATATCTCTGGGGGGGTGAACAAGCTTCTTATCGCAATTAAGTTGTTCCCAATTCATCTTATTCTGGCGGCTTTTCTGGGATGGTTGGACGGTTTCTTGCGAAATCTTATCCGCTTGAGAATTGTTAACTGTATGTGGGACGTACAGCAATTAATGTGCATTGCTAATTTGCTTCCAACCTTGCTCGAATCACGGGCTAAGAATAAAGTGAAGATGCAACGATTTGTTTCTGGGTATTTTCTTGATCCGCAACATACCTACCAAGCTGTTTCCTGACCTCAATAAATCGTTACGTTACTCAATGAAAGAATCTGCTTTAAAGAAATCCCTCCGCCCGGCTTTTCTGCTATTCAGAAAGACTGTTAATCTGCTTGGTTACGAGCTTGTTCGTAATGACTTCGTTGATCCAATGCCTACTGATAAAGATGAGGCGTTATTTGAGGCCATCAGAAAAGTGAGGCCATTCACTCTAACTAGCCATCATAGGCTTGCTGCGATGGCAGATGCAGTGCGATATGTTACTTCGAATGGTGTGCCTGGTGCCATAGTTGAATGCGGTGTTTGGCGCGGCGGTATGATGATGTTGGCTGCAGAAGTCTTGATTCAATGTGGTGATACCAAAAGAGATTTGTTCCTTTTCGACACTTTTGAAGGGATGCCGCCACCCTCTTCTGAGGACTTGGATTATGCGCAGGTCACAGCACAAACTAGACTCGAAGAAACTTCTAAAGGGCATGGGGTTTGGTGTGAAGCTTCACTTGAGGATGTGCAAAAAAATTTCGAACAAGTTGCTTATCCGACAGAGCGAGTTCGTTTTGTTAAAGGAATGGTCGAGGATACTCTGCAAGAATCTGCTCCTTCGCAGATCGCATTACTACGACTTGACACAGATTGGTATGAATCTACAAAACACGAACTCGAGACTCTCTTCCCTCTTCTGGTGACAGGTGGTGTTTTAATAGTGGATGACTATGGCCATTGGCAGGGAGCGCGAAAAGCGGTGGACGAATTCTTTTCCAAAAGAGGCTTGCGGCCACTGCTTCATAGGATTGATTTCTCCTGTCGTGTGTTTCAGAAAGTTTAGAGCTGCTGCCAGAAACTAATCATGTGTCTGTCAAAGACTTGTAATGCCATAGTTAGTATTCTGCGCTCCTTGGTCAGGAGGCTGAGAAAAATTTATTGGAATGCTTTGGGCCTTAAGTTTGGCAGAAATTGCCAATTTGATAGATTCAGAGCAAATTCACCACAGAATATACAAATCGGCGACAGGACGACCATTAAGCATGACGTAGACATTTTATACGTTGGGTCAGCGGTAGATCACCCGCGAATCAAAATTGGCTCGGATTGCTACATAGGCCAGCGTGTGCTCTTAAATTGCACTGACGAGGTTGTTATTGGTGATCATGTCATGATAGCATCTGGATGCCAGTTGGTTGATTGCGATCATACATTTGAGACTCGTCTAATACCGATTGGAAGGCAGCCCGGCAAAGCGCTGCCCATTACACTGGCCCGGGATGTTTGGCTGGGGGCCAACGTTGTAGTTCTGAGGGGGGTATCGATTGGCGAAGGAGCAATAGTGGGGGCTGGGTCAATTGTAACGCGTTCGATTCCTTCCTGGGAGATTTGGGCTGGTGTTCCTGCTCGCAAGATAGGTGCTCGACCATGAACGCTTCCGATAGCATCAAGCTGCTTCGCATCGCCGCCGTTGGCAATGACCGCCTTGGCGGCATGTCGCGCACGATGCACCTCACTGGGGACTACCTCGTCGAGGAGGGCTTTGAGGTGCGTTATTTGTTCTTGGATGCGTTTCGCTGGCACATGCACCGGGGGCTGATGCGCTTTACACTGCCTTGGGAGTCTGGAGTGCGGATGAAACAGGCAATTCGGCAATGGGGAGGCTGTGATCTCGTGGAAGTGCATGAGCCGCTCGCTATTGGTTGCACGGTTGCGCGCTTTTTGGAGAGCGGCACACGCGTGATTGGCTTTTCCTATGGCGTCGAGCTTCGTTCTCTCACCGCTATGGAAAGCTACCGCGTTTCGCACGGTATACCCTCACCATTGAAAGGCCGCGTCACCGGCTGGCTGCAAGGAAAGGTCTCTCTCGCTGGCTTGAAGCGCTGCGATCACGTCGTGTGCTCCAATAGCGAGGACATTCATTACCTTCAATCGCATGGCATGCCTGCGGATAAGCTGACTCGTCACTTCAGCGGGGTGGATGATTCCTTGCTGGGGCGTGCGGAATGCAGCCCGCGACCAGATCCGCGGCGGGTGCTCTTTTTCGGGGCATGGATTGATCGAAAGGGCACGGCTGAGGTCATAAAATCGATCACCGAGGTCCTGCGCTCACGGCCAGGAACCCATTTCACTGCAGCAGGAACTCAGATTCCCGATGAGGAAGTTCTGGTGGCTTTTCCTGAAGATGTTCGCCATCGTATCACCGTGCTGCGTCGCGTCGAAGGAGAAAAGGAACTGGCGCGCATCTATGGCTCCCACGGCATTCTTCTTTTGCCCTCTTACTACGAAGGACAGCCGCTAGTAATGATCGAAGCCGCCGCTTTTGGGCTCACCATCCTGACCACGCCGGTCTGCGGCATGCTGGATTTCATTCGCGAGGGTGAAAACGGACTTTTTGCGCCGGTGGGAGATGCCAAAGCGTTCACTCGTGCGCTGATTAATCTTGTCGACCATCCCGAACGAGTAGCACAGATAGGGGAGTCAGCACGTATGACAGCAAAAGCTCATACATGGCGTGCTTCCGCCAGAAATCTAGCCGAAGCCTATCGTCGAGTTTTAAACATTAATGTTTGAGCCGCTTAAAAAAAATTGCGGCCAAAATAAAAAACTCTGCAGGCAGATGCATTTCTTCTTGGTTTTCGCGCACGGTAAGTGGGGGCATGAATTTGTATGAGTTCATCAAGTATTGAACTTGCCTATATAGGCGTTCACCAGATTATTCAGATGGCGGTGGCGGCTGAGGAAGTTGGCTGGTTGTCAGGCCTGCAATGCTCGTTGTTTAATGCAACTGGCAAGTGGGGTGCTGTGATTTCCAAATTTACTCATGTTCCGATGGCTCATGCTGTGGGCGCAGAAAAACTTCCACCAGACAAAGTTCATGAGATACCTTGGCCGTTGTTACGCAAGCAACTCGCCACGAAGCTGGCCCGTGGAAGACGGTTTGATCCTCTGCCTTATATGGTAGCATTTGAAAACGCAGCGGCTCGCCGGCTCCGTCGAATAGCGGTGCCTTCTCAGATTGCGGTCGGGGCCGAAACCTGTGCCTTGGGCTTTTTACAGGAAGCCAAAGGCCTTGGCATGAACTGCATGCTGGATTGCCATGGGATCCCGAACCGTTTTCTCGACGCCGCTTTGGTGCGTGCTGCCGACGAGTTTGGTCTTCCAGCTCCTCCGCCGTCCGATAGTCTGGCGATGGAGGAACACAAGACTGCGGAACGGGAAATGGCGGATAGGCTGATCTTTTGTTCTGAACTGCAAAGAGACATTTGGGTTCGCCTGGGTGTTCCGCCAGAAAAAACTCGTGCGGTGCCGTTGTGGGTGGATAGCGGCTTCTGGTGTCCTAGCGGCACCCCTGACACAACACCTCGCCCCCGGGGACCCTTACGGGTAGCAGCGGTCTCTGCTGGATCGTTGGCCAAGGGCTTCCCTTACTTGATTCAGGCAGTCGCCCAGCATGGTTCCTCCGTCCACTTGTCTGTGGTGGGTGGGGTGGCTCCGGTGCTGCGTCCGTGGTTGGCCCGTCAACAGGTGCAAGTGAATGAGAAAGGATATATGAGTCGGAATGAATTGCGGGCTTTCCTGCGCACGCAAGACTTGCTGGTCATGCCGTCCTTAGGGGATTCTTTTGGCTTCGTTGCGATTGAAGCAATGGCCTGCGGGCTTCCAGTCATCGTGACCAATCATTGCGGTGTGCCAGTTCCTTCTCCTGAGTGGCGGGTGCCAGCACATGATACGCAAATGCTTGCAACACGAATCGGCTATTATCTCGACCACCGTGATGCACTGACTCTTGATGGTTTCGCAGCCCGCACTTTTGCGGCCCAATTTACTCCTGCTCGATACCGCCAGCAGATTCGACTCATCTACGAGGAATTGCTCGAAGGGCCGAACTAAATCCGTCCTGATGTGTCAGCGCATTGTGCCTATCATGTTTTTTTCCTGGCTAGCCCGATGGACAAAAGATCAGCTTTTTGTAAAACAGCCCCGCCTCCGCGCTTTGATCACAAAGCTTGTTTACGGCTCTGGCGTGAGGGAAATCACGATCTTTGGCACCGGCTTGACCATCGACACCTGCCTGGAAAATGGCTATTTACGCGCGTTTAGACGCACTCACAGCAGCAGCCTCTGGCGGGAGGAAAGCTCTACTCTTTGCGCTCTTTTTGCCATTTTGCGCCCTGGCGACCTATTTGTGGATGTCGGGGCCAACATCGGCCTCTTTGCCTGCACGTTATCCCGCCTGCCTGGCGTAGAGTGCCTCGCCCTTGAGGCGAATCCAGACACGTTCCAGCGGCTTAAAATCAATGCTGACCGCCATGGCGTTGAGGCTTGTCATGCTGCTCTTTCCGACCGCGATAATGTCGTGCTTGAGTTTGTCTCAGGTGCCGTCTCCCATGTGTTTGCTGCAGCTTCTGGCCGCAATCGCTATCATTACGGCCAAGGCATTCAGCTATCCACGCGTGCTCTCGACAGCCTGATCAAGGGCACACGGCCTGTCGTTCTCAAGATCGACGTGGAGGGGCATGAGCCCCAGGTCATCCAGGGAGCGCGCCGACTGCTTGAAGCAGGTATCATTCAGGCGGTTCTACTTGATTCTAGTCCGGAAACTCAGCTCGCCGCAGCCCAGCTTGTTGAACACGGCTTCACCCTCCTCAATCCGACCACTTTTCTCCCATCCTCCCCAGAAGACGCCGTTATCTTGGCGCTTTCTTCTGCACGGCATGAGTTGCTCACCTCCCGTATAACCTTTTGCAGGGATGCCCCGGCCATTCGTGGCTAAACCTGTGAATCAACATCTGTCAGCCCTGTCTCCCACCATTCAACGTTTCGCCAGCAAGGCGAGCTACTTTGCCTCCAGTTTGATCAAGCGGCTGACTGGTTCTCACAACCGCTGCCCTTCCTGCGGCGGTGTTCCAGAAGTCATCCTTGACCGAAAAGCTTTCGTAACCTGCTTGGTGCGTTGTGCGAATTGTCGGCTGCTGTTTCGAGTGCCCACAACATCCAGCAGTGAAAACCAAGTTTTTTACCAGACCGCCTACAGTGAAGGATTCACCACCGAAAGACCCGAGCCTGAGCGACTTCATCAATGGATCGACACTAGCTTTTCAAGCACTGAAAAAGATTACGGACACTATCTGGCGATTTTGAATGCCCTGGGGGTACAACCTGGGGCGCGCCTCTTTGATTACGGCTGCTCATGGGGGTATGGCAGCCACCAGCTTGCCCGACGGGGCGGCTACTGCGTGGATGCTTATGAAATATCAGCTCCAAGGGCGGCATTCGCTGCGGAACATCTAGGTGTCTCGGTCCCCGACTGCGCTTCCTACGAGTTTGGCACCTACGATGTGTTTTTTTCAGCCCATGTCATCGAGCATGTTCCGAGTGTTTCTAGCTTTATGGAGCAGGGAATGCGTCTTTTGAAACCGGGTGGGCTGTTCGTGGCATTTACTCCCAACGGTTCTGGAGTCTTTCGACGCCATGCGTTACGTGACTGGCACTTGATGTGGGGGCTGGTTCATCCGCAACTGATAGATGAGGAGTTTCTACTCCAACAAAGACCGACAGGTCCGTTGCTCATCCATTCCGCGCCCCTTCTTCAGTTTGGTGCTCCTGAGCATCTCGATGGAGTGAGGAATTGGCAACAGGCACCGGATCGCACGCCCCGTTGCTTGGACCATGTCGAGATGGTTTTCGCGTTTCGCGTGTGATTTTCATTTTTTCTGCGTGCTACTTTCTCACCTCACCGGCAATCAAAACAGTCGCCAAGCTGCACTGGCTCTGTGCGAGGCCGGCTGGCTTGCGGAGGTTCATCACACACTGGCCTGGGCCAAGCTGCCTCTTTGGACACGTTTTCTTCCGCCCAATTTCCTTCACCAGCTCGAGAAACGTTGCTTCCCGAAACAATTAGAACCTTTTCTTCATGACCATCCCCTACCGGAGTGGGGGCGGTTGGTTGCTATGCGCGCACCGTCTTCTCTGTTGCGTAAAATTCTCAGCCGATTTTTCTCCATTCCCGCGTCGAACCGTCGTTTCGATCTCGCTGTTGCCCGCCGCCTCCAGACCAATCCATCCCGCTTCAGGGGGGTCTATGGATACTTCGACACTTCGTTACACACTTTTCGGGCAGCTCACCGACAAAAGCTCCCTTGTGTTTACGAGTTACCCACTCCTTACTGGCGCACGGTGAACAGGCTCATGGATGCCGAACGGGGCAGGCGGCCAGAGTGGGCTGGAACGCTGCCATCAAAAGCATCACTGGCCGCGTCGGCGGCTCACCGGGATGAGGAATTGCGTCTGGCTGATGTCGTTTTGGTGCCAAGTGGCTTTGTTAAAGATAGTCTTGCCGAGGCGCCATCATTTGATGCCCCTGTTATAGTGGTTCCGTATGGTTGCCCAGAGGGTGACATTTCTACTCTAGAGCACGAGGCCTCCAAAAACTCAGAACCTTTGCGCCTTCTATTCGCCGGCACGCTTTCGCAATCCAAGGGGCTAGCCGATCTGCTGGAGGCCATCCTTCCGCTGGGGAATCGGGTTTCTCTTTTGCTTGCTGGTAATCCTACAGAAGTCGTGGCGGAAATGCTTCGCCCCCTGTATCCCAGAGTCAAACTAACCGGCCAACTCCCGCATGCGTTGCTGCTGGAAGAAATGAAAAAGCATGATCTCCTGGTGATGCCGACCTTTTATGAGGGCCTGTCTTTGGTGCTCCTGGAGGCAATGAGCCAGGGCTTACCTGTGCTGACGACATTCAATTCCGGACTGGATGGGCTTGTGGACAATGGACGGCATGTTCTACTGGTACCCCCAGGTGACGCGGAAGCTTTGCGGGTCGAAATCATACGATTGATCGAGCATCCACAGGAACGGACCAACCTCGCCGCAAATGCTTTGAAATGGTCCCGCGAGAATGACTGGGCAGTTTACAGAAGTGCTTTGCGAACAGTCATTCAACCGTGGATGGCTTAATACAAGCCCTCGTCTGCTGCCTACAATCTGGATGAAAAAACTCCTGCAAATCCTGCCAAGAGTCCCCCCTGCGTTATGCGGGGTCGGAGACAATGCTTGGAACCTTGCACTGGAATTTAAGAAGCATGCGGGCATTGAGACTCGTTTTTTGTGCGCAGGGACTCATTGGACAGAACCCGGTCATGAACCTCGCTTTCCGGTTGATAGGCTTTCCCACCGCACTGCATCCTCTCTGGCGGTATGGATCAGGCAGCATGCGGACACATTCGACGCCTTTCTTCTGCATGTGTCTCCTTATGGTTTCCAGAAACGTGGTGTGCCGTTTTGGTTGGCAAATGGCTGGCGACATCTATCTCAAACCAAGCAAAGCATCCCGCGCCTGAGTTATTTTCATGAGCTCTATGCCTCCGGCCCTCCAACAACGTCTTCATTTTGGTTGCGGCCTTTTCAGAAGGCCGTCTTGAGAAGAATCGCGCGTTCATCCTCCAGATGTGTGACCAATCGGCAGGCGCAAGCGGATTGGCTGGATGCCAGTCAAGACGCAGGGGCTCTAATGACTAAAGTCTTGCCCGTCTTCTCGAATTTGGGGGAGTTGGTGTCCCCACCTCTTCTTGCTGAGCGTCCGCTGGAAATGGTCCTTTTCCTTTCGGCAAATCACAGTGGCGAACCCGCGTCGGTCATGTTGCAACGTGCGACCCGATGGGCGGCGGCTTTAGGACTTGAGCGAGTGAATGTGGTTGGCAATGTGGATGACTTGCCCTCTAGTATCCAATCGGTTGATGTGGTTGGGCACGGATTTCTGGAGGCAAACCAAGCTTCTGACCTCGTGAAGAATTGTCGCTTGGCATACACAGCTTATACACCAGCATTTCTCGCCAAGTCGGGTATCTTTGCGCTGTTTGCTGCGCACGGCGTCGTGGTCATCACACAGGGGCGTTCAGTTCATCTGCAAGATGGGCTGATCCACGGGCAGAATGTCCTGAACGAGCCACTGCTTGAAAAGGAATCCGTTCCTAACTTGCAAAAGCTGCAAGAGGTAGCATCTGCG
This sequence comes from Akkermansia muciniphila, assembly GCA_943373155.1. Classification (GTDB taxonomy): domain Bacteria; phylum Verrucomicrobiota; class Verrucomicrobiia; order Verrucomicrobiales; family Verrucomicrobiaceae; genus Prosthecobacter. The sequence goes on from CALSBJ010000009.1 coordinate 50,151, forward strand.
CTCCGAGCGTGGTATGAACCTCATTCCCTACATAGGACCTCGGAAACCTTGGCCTCTATGCTCTTCGAAGGTCGATAAAATCCATGATTGCTTTTCTTTGGCAAAACCGCGACCACTTCCCAGTCGGAAGTGATGCTTGGATTCGGGCTTGGTGTAAACGTCTGATTCAACTACCCCAAGTTCTGCGTCAGTTCCTAGCGCACCAAAAACTTCGCAGAATGGGGGCGCTCGTGCATGAAAGTGCATACCTGTCCGATGTGAATCAGATCAATGGCCAATTGCGATTGCTAGAAATTGGTTCGGAGACTTTCATCGGCAGGTCAGAGCTGTCCGTTTTCGCCCCCGTTTTCATTGGGTCTCGTGTTTGCATCAACGACGGGGCCAAGGTTCTCAGTGCCAGTCATGACATACGTCATGAAAACTGGCCGCGCACGGCAAGCTCCATCCGTATCGAAGACTATGCTTGGATTGCGACCAATGCCATAATTCTGCCAGGAGTTACAATCGGACGCGGCGCAGTCATTGGAGCAGGTGCAGTTGTCTCCCGGGATGTTCCTGCCGGTGCGGTTGCGACGGGCAATCCCGCTCGCATCGTGCCGGACCGGCGGGCACCTCAATTGGACTATTCGCCCACTGCCAGTCTCGCGATGTTCACTGCTTGGCGGAAGATGCAAGGTTCTAATCACCCCTCTCCATTATGATGAGTTTGTTGAATGACACACCACGCATGTTTGCACGCATGCCATTGGAAACCCTCCTGCCGATCGGTGGTGCCATGGCCACTATCGTCATTCTGTGGTCATACAATTATTGGCGCGCAGCCTTGAAACTGGCTTTTGTTTTGGTGCTGGTTGAAGGTGCGATACGCAAATGGTTCGTGCCTCAAGGACAAGAGTTAGTCTATTTCGGCAAAGATCTGCTTCTTATCGGGGCCTACATCCGATTTTATCTATCACCCGATCCAGAAATCAGAGCCTGGCGATTGAATGTGCCCGCGACGTTGGTGATTCTCCTTTGCCTGGGGGCGGGGGTAAGTGCCTTGAACCCGAATATTGGGGCACCGGTGCTGGCTCTGATAGGAATCAAGGGTTACTTCATGTACATTCCCATGGCATTCATGATGCCCTATTTATTCCGCACTCGAGATGAACTCCTGCGCCAAGCAACTTATTTTGCCATGTTGGCCACACCGATATGCTTGCTAGGATTCCTCCAGTGGAGGTCAGACCGCTTCAGTGTGATCAATACTTTTGCGGCTGGCATGAACGAAGGCGGAGCCACGGGATTTGGGTTCGGCGATAAGGCCCGCATTACAGGGACTTTTTCTTACATTACCGGACACAGCACCTTTGTTCTGTTTTTTCTAGGCCTTCATGTGGCGCTGTTGCTCACAAACTTATCCAAGATAAAACGGACTTGGCTGCTTTTCAATCTGCCTCTGCTCGTTGCCAACGGGCTGATGGGGGGATCGCGCTCTGCCATCTACGGGATGGTTATGGTGATTGGTGGGCTAATCCTCTTTTCAACCACATATCGACTCGGATCGAATGCAAAAGCTCTGGCCAATCTAGCGCTGGCTGGGCTTGTTGTGGCAATCGGTGGGTCGTACTTTTTTTATGATGCATTTGTGATGTGGTCAACCCGCAAAGAAGTATCGGGAGATACGGTTCAGACCCGCGTCGTTGATCAAGCAAAAATAGCATCAGAAATGGCCTTCGAGACGGTAGGGATGGCTGGTTTTGGTATAGGCACTTCCATGCCTGTGACGCAACAGCTACGCAATGCATTTGGGATTCCGAAGCCTAGACGTCCGCCTCCCCCCATGGATCACGAGTTGACTCAGGTAGTGGTGGAGATGGGGCTGTTCTGTGCCGGGCTGTGGTACACCCTACGCCTGTTGATTCTGGGGCTTTCCTTCCGTTATTTTAAACAATGCCGGGACGATGAATTGCGTCCACTAATCCTTGTCTGTTTTCTTCTGCAACTGCCTTATTTTTACCTTTCTGTCGTTCTCAATCATACTGCCAATTTTCTACTTTGGGGATTTATTGGCATTACCTTGATCCCCAGTCTGGGGCCCACCGTGTTTCGGCGTGCCCTAACTCGATCTCGCGGCCAATCCACTCATGGGGTTGCTTTGGATACCACCATCAAATGAGATGATTTCAGTCTCAATCCGGCTCACGCTTTGCGAGCAAGTCTTCTGCAATCAACCAGTCTTTTAGTTCTACCAAGTTGCGGACCTCAGTATTGCCCATTTCTGTGATTATTCCGGCTTACCGACGCTGGGATGCTCTGGATCAAACCCTCGTTATGATTTCAAAGTGCGATCCGTTACCTGCGGAGATTTGGGTGCATCTGGACGAGCCTCCGCATGGGGCTGCTGAAAACCTTCTGCGACGACATGCGAACGTTCAAGTTTTGCAAAGTGCTGTTTCGCAAGGCCCTGGTGGAGCTCGAAACCTTCTCATGAAAGCATCCTCTCATGATTGGGTTGTCAATTTTGATGATGATGCCCGTCCGGTATGTCCTAAATTCTTTCAGAAAGTTTGGAGCGCCATTGCTGATTTTCATGAAGCAGCTGTCATCACCTACTCCAATCAACCATCTGATTGGAATCCGCCTGATGCCAGAATTGTTGCGATTCATTCAGGGTACGCATGTGTGTTCAATCGTGGCTGGTTTCTACGTCTCGGGGGATTTGTGCCTCTCTCGTTTGCTTATTGTATGGAGGAAGTGGATTATGGCATGCGGGTACATGCGGCTGGAGGCTGGATCATTCATCTGCCGACTATTCATGTGGCGCACGACATGGTCGAGCGCCCGGTGGAGCGAGGTTTTCAAGTCCATGCTTTGGCTAACACGGCTTTGTTATTCTTTCTGAGGTATCCGCTTATCCTCTGGCCTCTGGCGGCTTTGCAACTCCTGCGGCGCCTCCACTGGCTAACTAGAATCTGTCTTGGAGCTATTCCATTAGGCATAGTCCGAGCCCCTTTTCATATATGGTCTCATCGGCATTTCAGAAAAACGCTGCCAGCATCACGAGTGCTTTCATTTCTTCGTTTACAACGCAGCTCAATTCCTGTTTGCCGCAGCCATACTCCACTCGATCCGGCAAACTGAACATGCATAAGGTGACTCTGGAAGAGAAAAATCGCTTTTGGCTGTTATGATGGGTATTTGTTACGAAGAGCAATCAGACCCAGTCAAACCTTGGAGGAATTGAACAGCTCCTCCGATTACTTCGAGACGATTTAAGGGGAACAGACTCTCCAAATCGCGTTTATAATAAGACATAAAACCTATGCACAGGGCGCTCATCACCGGTATCACCGGCCAGGATGGATTTTATCTGGCTGATTACCTTCTCAGCCTCGGCTACGAGGTGCATGGTCTCGCGCGGCAGCCCGGGCTGGAGCACATCAACAGCAATCTGCTCCAGGATGTGCCGCCGGAGCTTTACCAGCGCTGCCATCTCCATGCGGTGAATCTCGATAACTTCCCCGGGCTCTACCGCCTGATCTCCCGCACCCCGTTTGATGAGTGCTACCATCTCGCTGCTTCCAGCTTTGTGGGCGAGCGGTTGGCGGACGGCTATCAGACGATCCAGAACAACATCGCCAGCACGCACTACCTGCTGGCGGCGATCCAGGAGTTCCATCCGGCGTGCCGGTTCTATTTTGCCGGCACGAGCGAGATGTTTGGGCGGCCGAACGTGGCCCCTCAGACGGAGGAGGTGCCTTTCATGCCACGAAGCGCCTACGGCATCAGCAAGCTGGCCGGTTATCACCTCGTGCGCAACTATCGCGAGTCTCACGGCATGTTCTGTGGTGTGGGTATCCTTTACAACCACGAGAGTCCGCGCCGCCGACCGGAGTTCGTGACGCGGAAGATCACGATGGCCGCCGCCCGCATCTCCCTGGAGGGCAGTGGGAAAATCCAGCTTGGCAATCTGGAGGCACGGCGAGACTGGGGTTACGCGCCGGATTATGTGCGGGCGATGCACGCCATCCTCAACCATGACAAGCCCGAAGACTTCGTGGTGGCCACCGGCGTGCTGCACAGCGTGGCAGATCTTTGTGAGGCAGCGTTTTCTCATGTGGGCCTGGACTGGAAGGCGCATGTGGAGACGAATCCGGCTTTTTACCGGACGGAGGAGGGCATCCCACTTTGTGGCTGCGCTGAGAAAATCGAGCGTGAGGTGGGCTGGAAGCCCACGACACCTTTTCAAGAGATGGTCCATCTGATGGTGGACGCGGATCTGGCACGTCTGAATGCCGGGCGCTAACGACGAACGGTCAACAATCAAGATGAGCGGTTCTTTGAAACCCATCCACATCTGGGCTCCCGGCATCCGGGATGATACCGGCGGCATTCAGGCCTTTTCGCGCTTCTTTGTGAAGGCCTTGCGTGAGGGGTATCCTGACCGGCCGATGCGTGTCTTTGTGCGCAATGAAACGCTGGCACCTGGAGACGCACTATTTACGCAGGGGCTGGACCTGCACTCCTTCGAAAAGCTTCCCTCGAAGGTACGCTCGATGGCGCTGGCTGCCCAGGCTTCCTTCCATGCGCTGCGGGAGCGGCCCGCGTGCTTACTTTCTACGCATCTGCACTTTTTCCCAGCCATGCGGATGCTGCGCGGCCTGACGGGTGCTCCCTATGGTGGGGTGCTCCATGGCATCGAGGCCTGGCGCATCCGCTCCAGGATGCGCCTGCGTGCCATGCAGGAGGCAAATAAGCTCCTCGCGGTGAGCCAATTCACGCGAGATCATGTGGTGCGAGAGAGCGGCGTGCGACCGGAGCGCATCTCCGTTTTTCCCAATACCTTCGATGCCGCGCGCTTTGCGCCGGGGCCTAAACCTGTTCATCTGCTGGAGAAGTATGGCCTTCGGCCAGACCAACCGGTGCTCCTCACGGTGAGCCGTCTGGCCCTTTCGGAGCGGTATAAAGGGCACTGGCAGGTGCTCATCGCCCTCAAACGCATCCTTCAGCAGATCCCGGATGCGCACTATCTTGTCGTGGGCACGGGAGATGAACTCTCCCATCTGCGGGCCGGGGTGCGGATGCTGGGGCTGGAGAAGCAGGTGACCTTTGCAGGCTTTGTCTCCACCGAGGATCTGCCGGATCACTACCGCCTGTGCGATGCCTTTGTGATGCCCAGCACGAAGGAAGGCTTTGGTATCGTGTTTTTGGAGGCCGCAGCATGCGGCAAGCCAGTCATTGGCGGTTTTCTCGATGGCTCCTACGATGCGCTGGATGGAGGCAGGCTGGGCATGCTCATTGATCCACATCACCCGGCGGGTATCGCCGAAACCATCCTCTCGGTGCTGCAAAAAACGACGGGCAATGCCTTGCTGAATGACCCGGCAGCTCTTTCGGTTGCCGTGAAGGAGCGTTTTGGTTTTGAGTCCTTCAAACGCCAGCTCATCGAAGAGGTGCGGCCTCTGGTAGAACCAGAAAAAAAGTCCACGGCGCTCATAAGCGTACCACAACGACCGCCGCAGAGTATCCCCCGGGCGGCGGTGGGGCGAAAGCCTCGCATTGCCGTGCTCACCCAGCTCAATTCCCCCTATCAGGTGGAGTTCTTCAATCGTGTGGCTGCCCTGGGGGATTGCCATCTGGAGGTCGTTTACCTGACTCACCGTGACAAGAACCGCCAGTGGGCAGCGCCGGACATCGTACATTCTCACATCATCCTCTCCGAGACACCGCATCTAGCCCTCAATGCCATCGACTCTTTGCTCAATGCCGATCTGTCGATCTTTAATTACTACACCAGCCGCTTTGCCTGGCGTGCCATCCGGGCGCGGGCGGCTTCCGGCCAGCCGTGGGCGTTTTGGGGGGAGCGGCCCGGCTTCCTGCAAATGGGGGCCACCGGCACTTGGTTTCGTTGGCTGGCTTTAAAGCCTCTGCACCGCCATCTCGCGCCGATTTGGGGGGTGGGCCAGTTTGGCATCGAAGGTTACCGTGTGGAGTTTGGCAAAGAGAGGTCCTACTATAACTTGCCTTACTACTCGGAGCTTGCCCGCTTCCAGATAGCTAGGCAGGCACCTCCTCCCGGTGCTAGGACGTTTATTTATTCAGGCAGTTTTTCCGAACGAAAAGGTTCAGATGTGCTCGCTCATGCCTTTGTGAAGGTGGCGGCCGATTTCCCGCAAGCCAGACTGGTCTTGGTGGGTAATGGACCGTTGGAGGAGGCTATGAGGGAGACCCTCGCTCCCTTTCAAGATCGCGTGGAATGGTGCGGCTTCCAGCCATGGGAGGAACTGCCGCACTCTTACGCCAAGGGGGACATCTTTTGCTTTCCCTCGCGTTACGACGGCTGGGGGCTTGCTTTGGTCGAGGCGCTGGCCTCCGGCCTGCCTTCCATCGCCACGGATCAAACCGGGGCCGCCATCGACCTCATCGCACCGGGGCATAATGGCTGGCTGGTGAAAGCGGGGCATGCTGATAGCCTAGCCACGGTCATGCGGCAGGCTTTGAATCTTCCTGCGGCGTCTTTTTCGGCCATGCAGGAGGCGGCTTTGAACTCTGTCCGCATGCATGGGGTCGAAGAGGGGGCGCTAAACTTCATCCGCACCTCTTGTGAGGTGGTTTCGACATGGAAATCTTCGTTCTGACCTTCCCAAGGCATCTTTCCTGCTCCAAGGTGAATCAAAACTCTATCGCATGGTGAAGTATTTCACATTTTACCTAGGCCAGATCTAATGTGCGGCATCGCTGGCATTCTTGACCCTAACCACTCCCTGTCGGATACCGACAGGTGCCTCGCCGCGCTCCAGTCCTCCCTGAAACATCGGGGACCAGATGATCGCGGTGCTTGGTCTTCGCCCTCCGGCATAGCGCACCTTGCTCACACCCGTCTTTCGATTCTCGATCTCTCCGCGGCGGGTCACCAGCCAATGGGACTGCCGGGCGGTCGCTTCACCATCACCTTCAATGGGGAGATCTACAATTTCCGCGAGCTCCGAGCCGAATTCGAGCAAGGCGATGTGCCTTTCCAAACGGGTACGGATACCGAGGTGTTGCTGCGCCTCTATGAAAGATACGGCCAGGGCATGCTCGATAAACTTCGCGGCATGTTCGCCTTCGCTATCTGGGATGAGCAGGAGCAGACCTGTTTCCTAGCCCGCGATCCCTTCGGCATCAAGCCGCTCTACTACTCGAACCGAGGTGGTGTCTTTGCTTTTGCCTCCGAGCTTCGTGCCCTTCAAGAAGCTGGCTTTGGCAGCGCGGAAGTCGATGCGCAGGCGCTCTTCTCCTACTTTGAGAGCGGCAGCGTGACCGAGCCTCGCACGCTGGTGCAAGGCATCCGCAGCCTTGCGGCCGGCCACAGCCTCGAATGGCGCAACGGCATCATCGAAAACAACACCTGGTGGCGCATCCAGTTTCCAAAGGAAGCGCCTACTTCGGAAAAACCCTCCACCACGCTTCGTGAGGCACTTCTCGAAAGCACTCGCAGGCATTTCGTCAGTGATGTGCCAGTAGGCATCTTTCTCAGCGGCGGGGTGGATAGCACCGCTCTCGTGGCGCTCGCACGTGAGATCGGCATCAAAGACATCTCCACCTTCTCCATCGGCGTGGACGATCCCGCGCTGGATGAGAGCAGTGCGGCTCGTCGAACTGCTGCGCACTTTGGCACGGATCACCACGAGCTGCGGCTCGGTGAGGACGAGGGCAAGCAGCGTTTTGGGGAATACATCCAGCACATCGATCAGCCCAGCATTGACGGATTCAACACCTTCACCGTGTCTTCCTTTGCTCGTGAAAAAGGAATCAAAGTCGTTCTCAGCGGGCTCGGCGGGGATGAGATGTTTGCCGGTTATCCCAGCTTCACCCAGGTGCCTCGAATGGTCACGCTGGCCGGTATGCTCGATCTCCTCCCTGGCATTCGCCACCATCTTGGCGTGAAGTTGGAATACAATACCGATTCCCACCGTCTTCGCCGTATTGGAGCCTTTCTTCAAACTGCCAACACCGTGCGCAATGCCTACCGGACCTTTCGTGGCATCTTCTCCCGCCGCGCCGCACGCATCCTAGCGGCACGCTATGCTGGCGTGACACTAGCCGATTTTATCCGATCTTCTTTTGATGAGACTCCTTGTGCTTCGGCTCCCACGCCACGGGATGAGGTAAGCCTCTGCGAGCTCTCTCTCTACATGCGGAATCAGCTGCTCAAGGACAGCGATGTGATGAGCATGTCTCAGGGACTCGAACTCCGCGTTCCATTTGTGGATCGCACGCTTTTTGAGACCGCTGCCCGCATCCCAGCATCAAGCCGACTGCGGCAGGGGAAGAAACTCCTGCTCGAAGCCTTACCCGAGATCCCCGAATGGGTCGTGAATCAGCCGAAGCGCGGATTTGTCTTCCCCTATCAGAAATGGGCCTCGTCCACTTGGGGGCCGATGTTTGAGGAGACGGTCTCTCGCATCCCTGTCAAAAATCCCACTTGGTATCAATCGTGGGCCGTCTTCATGCTCGATCGCTGGTTTGAACAGCGCGGGCTGTCACCCTCTGCTTGATGCGTGTCCTTCACGTCATCCCCTCGCTGTCGCCAAGCTCTGGCGGGCCGAGTTATGCCCTTCCAGCCATGGCGAAGGCACTCTCCGGCTTCGACGTGCATGTCACCGCTGCTGCGACGGATGACGACGGACCTGGAAAACATCTATCCGGCATCACCTTGGGAAAAATCAGTCCACAAGATGGCTGGGACACCCTCTACTTTCGCAAACAGACAGAATTCTACAAATGCAGCCTGCCGCTGCGAAGCTGGCTGCGGGATCATGTGGGCGAGTTCGATGCCGTGCATATCCACGCGGTGTTTTCCTTTGCTAGCCTAGCCGCCGGACGTGCTGCGGCCTCCGCTGGGGTCCCTTACATCGTGAGACCACTCGGCGTGCTCAACCGCTGGGGGATGGAAAACCGCCGGAAGCTCGTCAAAGCACTCTCCTTTCGCTTCTTTGACCTGCCGATGCTGCGCAAAGCCTCGGCCATGCATTACACCAGTCGGATGGAGATGGAGGATGCGGCTCGTTTTAGCCTGATGAACATCCAGCGAGTCATTCCTATTGGTATGGATCTCACGCCCTTCGATACCTTGCCTTCGCGTGAGGTCTTTGGCGCTCGTTTTCCCGAGACGGCCGCCACGCGGAACCTCCTCTTCCTCTCTCGCATCGACGAGAAAAAAGGTATCGACCTCCTCATCGAAGCCTTTGCCCGCATTGCCCCACATCGCCCGGACATCCGCCTCGTCATCTGCGGTGGCGGTAATCCCCCACTCGTCGAAAAGCTGCAAGCCCAGGCCACCTCACTCGGCGTTGCTGAACGCATCACTTGGGCAGGGCAGGTCACCGGAGAGCTTCGCCTTGCCGCCTTTTCGGCTGCGGAGCTTTTTGTGCTGCCTTCGCACTCGGAAAATTTTGGCATCGCCCTCCTTGAGGCCATGGCTGCCGGCCTTCCATGTCTCTCCACCGATCAGGTGGCCCTCGCCGCTGATGCCGTGAGAGACAAAGCCGTGCTCCTCACCGATCGCGAACCCTCCGCCATCGCCGCCAAGCTCGAAGAGCTGCTCGATTCACCTGAGGAACGCCACCTCCTCGGCCAATCGGCCCGTATCCTTGCTCGCTGCGATTACTCGCTTCCAGCGATGGGCAAAGCGCTGCAAAATCTGTATCGTGAAATCGTGAAGAACTAACGTGAAGCTCGATGCCATCACCCCGCTCGTCCTGACCTGGAACGAAGAACCGAATCTCCGGCGCTGCCTGGAGCGTTTGCGCTGGGCCAGGGAAGTCATCATTCTCGATAGCGGTAGCACCGATGCTACCGCCCAGATCGCCGCCGAGTTTCCGAATGTGCGATTCCTTGTCCGCCCCTTCGATGACCACACGACGCAGTGGAATTTCGGCGTCGATGCCAGCACGAGCAATTGGCTCCTCTCCCTTGATTGCGACTACGTCCTCTGCTCCGGCTTCGAGGAAGAACTCTCGAAGCTAGATGAAAACGCCTGCGATGCCTTTTTCGCCTCCTTTCGCTATTTGATCTTTGGAAAGCCCCTTCGCGCCTGCCTTTACCCACCGCGTGCGGTGCTTTTTCGCAAAGACCGCTGCCGTTATGTGCCCGATGGTCACACACAGATTTTGAGTATCCCCGGCACCACCGCTCATCTCACGACGAAAATCGACCACGATGATCGCAAGCCGCTCAGTCGCTGGTTTTCCTCCCAGGACAAATACGCCAAACTCGAGGCCGAAAAGCTCACCGCCCTTACGCAGCTCAGCCTTCAGGATCGGATTCGTCGCACGATGGTTCTTGGTCCCATCGTCGTTTTCTTCTACACCCTGCTTGTGCGCCGTACGATCCTCGATGGCCCTCATGGTTGGTTTTACGCCTTCCAGCGCACCCTTGCTGAGATCATGCTTTCTCTCCGCATGATAGAGCGGAAGCTTGGCTGATTTCATTCCTCATGCACATTCTCCTGATTAACCAGTGCTTCCATCCGGATCATGTGGCCACGGCGCAGCATCTTACGGATCTGGCATTGGAGCTGGTCAATGCAGGCCATCACGTGACCGCCGTGGCCTCCAGTCGAGGTTATGATGATCCGACGCGGCGGTTCCCGGTGCGGGAGACGTGGAAGGGGATCGACATCCATCGCATCTGGACACCCGGACTCGGCAAGAAGGCCAAATGGCGGCGGTTGGTGGACTTTGGCGTCTTTTGGCTGAATGCAGCCCGCATCCTCTTTTTCATGCCGAGGCATGATGTCACCGTCTGCCTCACCTCACCGCCGCTGATCTCCACGCTGGGCACGGTGGCGGCGAAGCTCAAAGGCGGAGCCGTGGTGCCGTGGGTGATGGATCTCAATCCCGATGAAGCCGTGGCGGCTGGCTGGCTCAAGGCGGGCGGCATCGTCGAGCGCACGCTGACCTTCATCCAAAACTGGAGCTTCCGGCAGGCGGCACGCATCATCGCGCTGGATCGCTTCATGGCGGATCGCTTGATCGCCAAAGGCGTGCATCCGCAGGTCATCCACACGGATGCCCCGTGGTCTCACGATCAGGCGGTGCGCTTCGATCCACCTGCCCGCGAGGCCTTCCGGGCCAAGCATGGGCTCTCCGGCAAGTTCATCGTGATGTACTCGGGCAATCACAGTCCCTGCCATCCGCTCGATACGGTGCTGGCGGCTGCGGAGGCTCTAAATGGCGAAGATCACATCCACTTCCTCTTTGTCGGCGGTGGTAGCGAGTTCAAAAAAGTGCAGGCCTTTCAGAAGGACAAGGCGCTTTCGAATATCACCTCACTGCCTTACCAGCCGATGGAGGAGCTTTCAGGATCGCTTTCCAGTGCGGACCTGCATCTCGTCGTGATGGGCGATCCCTTTGTGGGCATCGTGCATCCCTGCAAAATCTACAACATCCTGACGCTCGGCATTCCGCTGTTGTTCGTTGGGCCGGAGCAAAGCCACGGTGGAGACATCGTGCGCCGATTGGCTGATCCTGCTTACGCCCGCTTAGCCCAGCATGGGGAAGTGGATCGCGTTGTGACTGAGATCCGATCTGCCGCCGCACGAGGTCCACAACCGCCAAATGCCGCCGCGAAGGCTCTCGGAGCCGAGTTTTCCCATTCGGTGCTTTGTCCGCGACTGGTGGAGCTGATTACCGAAGTCACGCGGTCGTAGAAGTCGTCCTTTGGTGTGTGGGAAGGGCCGGACAGAATGTTCGGCCCTTTTTCGTGCTTGGGCTGTATGACGGCAAGGTTACTTGGAAGCACCTGCGGTCGTGTTTTGGCGTGCCTCTTGGATGTCTTTGCGGCGGAAGCCCTGCACGCGACCATTGCCACGGAAGAGGTAGATCTTCTTTACATCATCGATCGTCATGATCACCCAGGGGGAAAGAATGTTGCGGCCGTTTTTGGTGTAAACCAAGGTGTCGGCCAAAAGCACGCAGGAGTGGAAAGCGTCTCCCGTGGCATTATCGAGGAAAAACAGGATGTCCCCAAATTGGTAGGGAGCTTCGACAGGTACATAATTTTCAAGCACCTTGCTCGTGGCAAGGCGGGAATCGAGAAGGTACTGATGAGGATCGAAGTTGTAGAAGTTGAGGCTGGTCCAGTGGCAGTCTGGGAGGAGGCCGTGCTTGGCCATATCGAGACCTGGATAAGTAAAGAGCAGCTTACGAGGCTGGGCTGGCAGGATGTGCGAGAGGCCGAGATCTCTCAGCGTGTCTGATTCAATGATGGACTGGATGATGGGCTCGATGTCCTTGCGGCGGATACCGACGCCGAATGACCAGTAGGCGAGCAGTTCCTGGACGTCGGTGTTTTTATCGAGCACGAGGCGAATCATCAGAGATCGCGTCCGTGTGCAGGCTTTGAAGATCATGCGTGCCTCCGAGTCCGACTGGGCAAAGTTCAGCAGAGCCGGGATGTCGCTGAAGGCGATGGTCTCTCCGCGTAGGTAGCTGAGCTGATTGATTTTCTGGATGAGGTCCGGGCGGAGCTTGCTTGTCCGATACCATTCCTCGACGGAGGAGCCAAAGATCAGCACGGGATCCAGATGGTACTCATTGATAGATGTTTTGGCCAGCTCTGTGTAAATGGCGGTGCGTATGCCGGTGGGCAGACCGAGGACCAAATCGAGAGTTGGCAGGAGGTGAACGACTTCGCCGTCACGAACGAGGCTGGCGATGAGTGGCTTGATCTGGTCCTCGGTCAGTCCGGCATCGGCAAAGATCTTGGGAATGGCTGCTTCGTTGGCGGATGGGAAGGTCCATCGCGTCTGCGTGCTGGGCAAGGCAAAGCCTTCCAAGAGCGCCATAGGTGCCTCTAGATAGATGTAATCCCCCACGAGCTTGCCCCAGGGGCCGACTGAAGATTCATAGGGAGCGGATTTGGCAGGCTGGACAGCGGGTGGCTGCAAAGGAGCTGCGCCCGTGCCGAGCATTGGGTTCCCCTGCACGAGGATGGAGGGGCTGCCGAGCAGCGAATCGATCTGCGGGATCAACCGGCCAGAGTCTTGGCCGGAGGAACTGGCCTGAGAAAGGGTGAGCAGCGACAAAGCTGCGATGAAACCTCTCGACATGAGTGGAAGAAGAAGCCGCGAGGTTTTGGCCGTAGTGGTGGGCATTACAAACGGTTGGGTGAAATATTGTGGCGGGAGAAGCCACGTTATAGTCGATAACGAACTTCCTGCATGCAGTATTTTCCATGACATTTGAGGGGGTTGCGAATTGGCATCAAAGTAGCGGATTGCGCCTCTATCGAGGTGGCGGCATCTTCGGAATCCCCGCTGGCGTTCCTTGGCAGGGTGTTCCATGATCGAGCGATGATCTGGCGGGCAGCGGCAGCATTCGCGGTGGTTTTTTGGGCGGTGATGACCGGCCTGCTCATTCGTGATGTGTATTTCCCGGATGAATCCCGCTTTGCCGAGGTGCCTCCGGGGCTGGTACTCGATCGCTTTCTCAAGCAGGCGGAGGTGAATGCCAACACGCTGCACCTCTATCACGGGCGTGAAAAGATCGGGCATGCCAATCTGACGATCGGCTCCAGCCGGGGAGCAGGTGGTAGTGCCCGCTACCATTGGCTCGCACGGGGAGTGGTGGAGCGCTTGCAGGCCAAGGGGGAGCGCCTCGATGCCAGCTGGGAGGTCAATGGCATGAGCGATGCGAAGGGGGATTGGCTTCACATGGAAATCGCGGTGGCGCTGCCGAAGCAGCAGGCCTCACTCAAGGTGGCTTGGCTGGAGGGTGAAAAATTCCCTTCCGTGAAGCTCATGCAGGATGGAAAGGCGGTCGTCGATACCCAGAATGCCGGTGTTTTGATGGCTTTGGGACTCGCGGGGATGCAAGGCGGGGCGGATAACTCATGGGCTCAGATGCTGGCTCCCCTGAAAGGTGGCTCCCCTGAGGCTGGTGCCTTCCATTTTACGGCGAGGGAAGGCGGTCTCACGTTGGCGGGGCGTGAGCGGCGGTGTTTCCTTGTCACCGCGCCGCTGCCGGGTGGCCAGCAGGTGCGGATGATCTTTGCCGAGACTGGCGAACTGGCGCGGATCGACCTCCCGCAGGATTACCGCCTGATCGAACCGCTCATCCACGGCATGATCCCGCCGCTCGAAACCTCTTCCCCAGCCCAATGATCGAGATCGAAGACCTCACCATGCACTACGGCGGCTTGAAAGCCCTCGATGGCCTCACCTTGCACATTCCTGCGGGGGAACTTTTTGCCTTCCTCGGCCCCAATGGAGCCGGAAAGACCACCGCCATTAAACTGCTCACCGGCCTCATGAAGCCTCTGCGAGGCCGCGTGGCCATCTGCGGGCACGACATGGCCGTGGCACCGCTTCAGGCCAAGGCCGTGCTCGGTTATGTGCCGGACGTGGCGGTGTTTTATGAGAAACTCACGCCTATCGAGTTCATGCGTTTCATTTCCGATCTCTTCGAGATGGATCGCAAAAGGGCGGCGGCCAAGACGGACGAGCTCTTCACCAAGTTTGCCCTTCATGAACATGCGGGAAATCGCATCGAGAATCTGAGTCACGGCACCCGCCAGCGTCTCGGCATCGCCAGCGCCCTGCTGCATGATCCGAAGGTTTTTATCATCGACGAGCCGATGGTGGGCCTTGATCCCATCCACTCCCGCACGGTGAAGCGTGAACTTAAAGAACGCAGCCAAGCGGGCATGACCGTGCTGATGAGCACGCACCTCCTCAATGTGGCCGAGGAACTGGCGGATCGCATCGGCATCCTGCATCGTGGCCGCCTTGTCGAGCTGGGCACCCTTGCAGAACTCAAACAACGCCATGAGAGCAAGGGCCAGCGTTTGGAGGATATCTTTCTGGGCATGGTGGAGGAGCGTGCATGAGTCAGCCAGCTACCACGACCTTTCGCGATTACCTCCTCATGCATGCCGTCGTGGCGGCGTGGGGATTCACCGCCATCCTGGGCAAGTGGGTCACGCTGCCACCCGTCGATGTCACCATCTGGCGCACCGGCTTGGCGGTCTTCGTTTTTGCCCTGCTGGCTCGCCGACATGGCGGATGGCAGGTGAGGGCTCGCGAGGCCTGGCCACTCGTCGCCGTGGGGGCGGTGCTCGGAGTGCATTGGGTGCTGTTTTTCTGGTCCGCCCGGCTTTCCACCGCCTCCGTATGCCTCGCCGCAATGCCCACCGGCATGCTGTGGGCATCGCTCATCGAGCCGCTCATCGACGGTACCCGCCGCTGGCGACCGCTGGAACTGCTCGTGGGTCTCACGATGGTCGGCGCGGTGTGGCTGATCTACCAGGTGGAGTTTAGCTACTGGCAGGGATTTACCGTCGCCATCCTCGCTGCCATGCTTGCGGCCGTTTTTTCCACGCTCACGAAGCAGCAGGTTAGTCATCGGCACTGGAGCGTCATCGGCATGTTTCAGATGGCGGGTGCGTTTGCCGCCTCATGGGCCTGCCGCCCCCTGCTGGAGGGTCAACTCATCCCTACGATGCCCGATGCGGCCTCCGCTGCGGGTCTCTGCTTTCTCGTGCTCATCTGCACCGTGGCCGCTTACGCAGGCTTCATGAAGGCGCTGCGCACGATGAGCGTCTTTTCGATGAACGTGATCTACAATTTGGAACCGGTGTATGGCATCCTGCTGGCGATGCTCATTTTTGGCCGCTCCGAATTCATGAGTGCCGGCTTTTATCTGGGGGCCGCCATCATCATGCTGAGCGTGCTCGTGCTGCCCTGGCTGCGGCGCTGGGTGGAGTGATTCGGTTTAGGCTTCCTTGCGCTTCAAGGTGGCGCGGTGAATGCCGGTTCGGAGCACGGTGACATTGAAGTTCACCAGCAGCCCCGCCCGGATGCCGCTGAGGCGCAGGTGGGATTCAAACTGCAGCTTGTCGAGCGCCGTGAGCTCCTCCTGGGCTCGCACGAGGAGCAGGAGCTTGTCCTGCACGATAAAGTCCAGCCTTGCCCCGCCCTTGATCTTCCTTCCACGGTAGTCAAAAGACAGCATGTCACCGCGTCGAAAGTCCATTTCGAGGTCACGAAGCTCAATCGCGATGCATTCCTCATAGGCCTCGCGGGCCAGGCCGGGGCCGAGCTGGCGGTGGACGTTCATGCAGGCCCCGATCACGACATGGGGAAGGTCAGCTTCATTCATGGCGTGAAAGTAGCACGAAGTTTCAGAGGCTGCCTATGAAATGAGCCGCCGTGCCTTGCGCCGGGCAGCATGCGTGACACTGTCGAACCCATGGGTCGCATACCGGAGGAAACCGTCAACCAAGTGCTCGCCGCCACAGATATTGTGGCGCTGATCGGGCGTTCGGTGAAGCTGCGCCGTGCCGGGACGAACTGGGTGGGCCTTTGCCCCTTTCACAATGAGAAGTCGCCCTCCTTCAATGTGAGCCCCACACGCGGGACGTATCACTGCTTTGGCTGCGGCGCAGGTGGCTCGGCGATCCGCTTTGTGATGGAGCATGATGCCCTGTCTTTCGTAGAGGCGGTGAAGCGTCTCGGCGATGCGGCAGGCATCCGCATTGAGGAGGAAGTGTGGGACGCGAACGCGGAGGCAGAGGCCAAGCAGCGGTCACTGCTCACGCGGGCACATAAGGAGGCGGCGGAATGGTTTCATACTCTGCTTCTGAAGCATCAAATCGCTGCGCCAGCCCGTGAGTACCTGAAGTCTCGTGGCATCAACGGCGCGATAGCGAAGCGGTGGCAGATGGGCTACTCCCCGGATAATCGGCCATTCTACCGCGAGTGGATGGCGCAGCACAAACTCAATGATCAGGTGATGGTGGAGGCGGGCATTTTCAGCGTGGCGGATCAGGATGAGCAGGGACGCGGCGGGCGTTCGTATCCGCGCTGGCGCCACCGGCTGATGTTTCCGATTCGCAATGACAACGGGGATGTGATCGCCTTCAGCGGGCGCATCCTCGATAAAGATCAAAAGGGCGGAAAGTATGTGAACTCGCCCGAGACGCCGCTTTTCAGCAAGAGCCGTGTGCTCTTTGGCTTCGACAAATCGAAGCGCCACATCGCCAAGGCTGGCCAGGCGATCATTTGTGAAGGCCAGATCGATATGATCATGGTCTTCGAGGCTGGATTGCAAAATGTCGTGGCAGGGCAGGGAACCGCTTTCACCGAACAGCATGCCAAGATGCTCAAGCGCCTCTGCAATGAAGTCATCCTCTGCTACGACAGCGATGCGGCAGGCCGCAAAGCAGCGGAGCGGGCGTTTGAGATTCTCTCACCGCATGGCCTTTCCGTCCGCGTGGCGGCCCTGCCACCGGGCGAAGACCCAGATTCACTCATCCGCAAGCAAGGGGCGGATGCGCTGCGGGCTATCGTGGATGCCGCACCGGAGTTCCTGGAGCATCAGATCCGCTATCTTCGGGCCAGCACCAAGGGCGAGGGGATGGTGGAGCGAGTGCGCATGGCGGAGCAAGTGGCCTCGGCCATCGCGATTTTCAGCGGTGTGGCGCAGCGGGTGGCGGCGGTGAACAAGGTGGCGAAGCTGCTCGAAGTGCCTGAAGAAGAACTCAACCGCATGGTGGCCCGCGCCGCGAAGGACAAAAAGGACGCGCCAAAGTCCCCGGGTGGCACTGAGCCTGCCGCCAAACCCGATGAAAGCGCAAAGAAGCTCGTGGCGGCCCAAAACCCCAATGCCATGCTTTTGAGCCAACTTGCTCTCGCCGATGCAGAGGTGCTTTACTGGCTGCGGGAGACGGATTGCGAAGAAATCCTCAGCGAAGTGCCTGGGACCGAGTTGCTCGCCATTCTCTGGCGCAGCCGCTACGATCCGCTGGATGAATTTGCCCGCACGGCCTTCATGGCGGGGCTGGAGAGGCATCTGGAGGCGGCCTTTAGCATGCTCCTGGGGCGCAAACGACCTCCGGGTGGCATGTTGGATGCCCGACAGACCATGGACGCTCTCGATGTGACGCGGCTGCAAAATCTGATTCAGCGCACCAAGGGGCAATTGCGGCACCCAGGACTCTCCGCGCAGGAAATGGAGGTCATCCAACACCGGGTCATGGAGCTTAATTCGAGGCTGAAAGAAAGCCTTGACCGTTTGCGGGGGCCTCCGAATAGTCCGCCCGCTTCCAGCCAGAAGTAACTTTTCCGGAGAGAACCCCCAGCGGCGCGTATGGCTGCATCTAAATCGAAACATCCAGGTCCCCACGCTCCCTCCTCCAACACGCATCCGGCAGGCTCCTCCTCCGAGATTCCTGTGAAGCGTGGTCGTGGTCGTCCGCGAATTCATCCTCCGAAGGAAAAGCTGCCACCACCCATCTCTGCGGATGGCTTGCCGGTGAAGCGTGGCCGCGGTCGCCCGCCCAAGTATCTCCAGAGCCAGCGTGCCGCCGGACCTTCCGTCACCCATTCAGATATCAATTCCAGCGAGGTTCAAAGCCGCCTCCGCATGCTCATCCGCCTAGCCCGTGAGCAGGGGCATCTCTCCTGGGATGATCTCAATGACACGCTGCCGTCCGGTTTTGTGACCGCTGATCTGATGGACGAGCTCATGACCCGACTGCGGGCGATGGAGATCCGCGTGCTCGATGATGGTGAGGTGGAGCAGGCACGTCGTGAAACGGCGCGTGAACGCGATGCGGAATCCGCGAAGCTTGATTCACTCGATGATCCGGTGCGCATGTATCTGCGCCAGATGGGGCAGGTGCCGCTGCTCACCCGTGAGCAGGAGATCGAAATTTCGAAGCGCATCGAACGCGCCGATAACGGCCTCCGCCACTGCATGCACCAGCTCGGCTTTGTGGCTGAGGCCTACATCCAGCATGCCGGAAATCTCGATAGCGGCGCGGAACGCTTTGATAAGCTCGTCTCCGATCACAAGGCCGCTGAGCGGGATAGCTACTTCAAAAAGCTGCGCACCCGTCTCCCACAAGCCCGCGAGCAGTTCGAAAAGTGCTCAGCCCTCTACGCCTCGCTCGCCGAAGCTGGCCCGCGTAAGAAGGAAAGCCTGAAGGCGGAATTCGAGGCTCTACGCGGAACCCTTTTCAAGCTGTGCGAGAAGTTTCACTTCAAGCAGAAGGTGATGGAGGACTTCATGTCCCTCACCCAGCAGCGCCTCGCGGAACTCGATAAGCTCGAAAAGGCTCTCAACGAGCATCCCCGCCGCCATGCCGAGCAGCATGCGGTGCGAGACTTCGAAAATGGCGTCTGGATGTGTGCCTCAAGCTTTCGCGATGAGGCGAAAAGCGCGGTGAAGCTTGTCACGGAGTCCACCAGGGCCAAGACGGAGATGATTGAATCCAATCTGCGCCTCGTCATTTCCATCGCCAAAAAATACACGAACCGTGGCCTGAGCTTCCTCGATCTCATTCAAGAAGGAAACATGGGCCTCATGCGGGCCGTGGAGAAATTCGAATACCGCCGCGGCTACAAATTCAGCACCTACGCCACCTGGTGGATCCGGCAGGCCATGACACGCAGCATCGCCGATCAGGCCCGCACCATCCGCATCCCGGTGCACATGATCGAGACGATCAACAAGCTCATGCGGGTCTTCCGCCAGCTCAATCAAGAGCTGGGTCGCGAGCCCACGCCGGAGGAGATCGCCGAGGAGATTCAAATTCCCGTCGAGCGGGTGAACGCCGTGCTGCGCATGTCCCAGCCCACCATCTCGATGCAGGCCAAAGTGGGCGGTGATGGCGGTGAGGGCGATGTGGAGTTCGGTGACTTCATCGAGGACAAGGAAGCCCGCGATCCCATGGAGCTCACCTCCATGCATTTGCTCCGCGATAAGCTGCGTGATGTGCTCCACAGCCTCAATCCACGTGAGCGTGAGGTGCTCGATCAGCGCTTCGGCCTCAGTGATGGTGGTCAGGGCCGCACGCTCGAAGAGGTGGGAAAGCAGTTCAACGTCACCCGAGAGCGCATTCGCCAGATCGAAGCCAAAGCCCTCCGCAAGCTGCGCCATCCCACCCGCTTGCGAAAGCTCGGCGGTATCATGGTGTCGTAAAAGGCTGTAACATCTTTCTCTCGTTGGGTTTTAACTTGGCTATGCGTCTCCCGCTCCTGCTTTCCATGCTGGCCCTGCCAGCCCTCAGCCAAGCTCCCTCGTCAAAAAACGAGGTGCGCATTACCGAGGAGGACGGTCTGCGGCACATCCGCTCCAATGGCATCCCGGATCATGCGACGGGTCGTTTCCCCAATGCGCACAACCCGAACAGCATCCGCCCGCAGGACTATCACTACACCGTGCCCATCAAGCCGGAGCCGCAGGAGAAGCCATCGCCCTTTCGAATGCAGCCTTTTGGCGTCGCGGTGAATGGCGTGGTGTTGGATCCCTTTGCGGCGGAATGGTGGCGCGGAGATTCTTCCAGCGGCTGGCAATACGAACCTCAAAGCGGCGCGATTGATCTGGGTCTCGATGAACACAATGCGCATGTGCAGCCCAATGGTGCCTATCATTACCACGGCATCCCCCATGGTCTGCTCAAGCGTCTATCCAGCGGTGAGAAGCGCATGACCTTGCTCGGTTGGGCTGCGGATGGCTTCCCTATCTACGGCCCGCTCGCCCACGCGGAGGCCAAGGATGCCCAAAGCCCCTTAAAGACGATGAAATCTGGCTACCAGATCAAGCAAGGTCCTCGTCCCGCAGATGCCGCCCCCGGCGGAAACTACGATGGCTCCTTTGTGCAGGATTACGAATGGGTGGAGGGCCACGGAGACCTCGATGCGAGCAATGGCCGCATGGGTGTCACGCCTGAATTTCCGCAGGGCACCTACTACTATGTGCTCACGGAGCAGTTCCCCTACATTCCACGACAATTTGTCGGCAAGCCAGACGCCAGCTTCGAGCGCCGCGGTCCTCCGCGAGGTCCCGGTGGCTTTGGTTTTGGACCGCCACCAGGCGGACCGCCTGGCTTTGGCCCACCCCCTCGCGGACGCCGAGGCGGCCCGGGCTTTGGGCCGCCGCCTCCCCCGCCGAGGTGAATGGGGCAAAAAAAGCGGCATCGGAGACCGATGCCGCTTGGTTGAGGGAATTGAAAAAGCCGGTGGAGGATTACTTCACGGTTTTCACGCTGCTGAAGATCTTTTCCAGCGTTTCCAGGCTCTTCTCACTGTCCTTCTTGGAGATCCAGTAGGTGATGGTGAGCAATTTGCCGTCACCCGCTTCGGTGAAGAGGAAGCCCACGGAGGCAGGACCCCATTCCTTGTGATCAGCTGTCCAGGAGATCACTTTCCACTCGCGTTCACCCGTCTTGAAATCTTTTTTTTCTTCGGTGGCCTCGTCAATCTTCACTTCATGCTCTGCCAGCCATTCGGTGCTGCCTTCGATGGCTTCGTTGAGCTCATCTTCGGAGGTCACGATTTCAAGATAGAGGGTGGCGACGTTGTCAGGAGATTCAGCCAAGACGCCGTCTCCATCTGCTTCAGGCTCCCAGTTGTCTGGGATGGTCACGGTGATGGCGGGCTCGTCCTGAGGAACTTTCAGCGTGCCGCCAAAAGCCAGGGAAGCGAGGAGGGTGAGTGCGAGTGTCGAGATGAGGGATGTTTTTTTCATGTAGGTGAGTGCGTCAAAACGCGTGCCCTATGACGGCGGCACAGTGTGGACATTCAAGCGGCTATTCCTTGCGATTGTTTATTCTTTCATGGCCTCTGATCACCCTCTGAACACCAGCACATGATGCTGGGCAAAGCGCTCCAGGAGGTTGGATTCCCGAAAATCTGCCTTCGACGCCATCTGCTGGAGATCGGCCACGGTTTCGGGAAAGTCGTAGGCGGCGACATGGGCGCAGGCAGCGTCGATGTCCTCCGGGCGCACGGCGGTCCACTGGCTGCGCATGGTGTGGAGGTAGGTATCGAGGTATTGCTGGCGCGTTTGGCCTTCTTCGCGTGCGATATCGACCAGGATGAAGACGCCGCCGGGGGCGAGCGCACGGGCGCAGGCATGAAAGAGTTGCTGTTTCTCGGCCCCATCGAGGTGATGGACGGCAAAGCTGGAGAAAATGGTATCGAGGGAGGCTGCCTCACGCTCATGCAGAGCGTGGAGCATATCCTGACAGCGGAGCGTGATGTTGTCCAAGCCGCTCAGATGACTGCGAGCCTCGTCGAGGGCCGTGGACGAGAGATCCACGCCGTCATAGCGGACGGGCGGGGCCGCTTTCAGGCAAGGGGCGAGGAAGCGTGTGTTGCCGCAGCCGAGATCGATCATGGAATAGCCGCCTCGCTCACGCTGCTGCTGGAGCAGGCTGGCGATGAGGGCGTAGATCTCACGATGGAACATGTAGTTCTTCTCGGAGAGTGCGTCGTAGAGGCTCCAGGAAGTGCGGAAGAGATGCGTTTCGTCGTCGGCCATGGGCAGAGGGTTTTTTGGCAGGATCAATGGCGGCGGTGGTAACGCTCACGCGGGGTGATGGCACGACCGCCAGGGCTGAGGACGCTGCGGTCATGGCGTTCCATCGGGGTGATGGCTGGCCCGCCAGGGCTCAGCGGATGGCGGCGTGGGGCTAGCCAGCAGGAAGTGAGGGCAACGGCAGTGAGAAGGAGGAGGAGAGCTTTCATGGCGTCGGATTGAACCATGTGAAACGAACTGGTTTCCATCGCTTCGCTGGATTTTGCGAGACATTTTTCCTCCCGGCTGTCATAAAACATTCCGCTCCCTTCCATCCTATGAAAATCCGCCTTTCCTCCCTCCTCCTCGTTTCCATCCTGGCTCTCGCCGCCTGTGAAAAAACACCTGAAAATCAAAAAGCCGCTGAGGATGCCAAGAAGGCCGGTGAGGCAGTGAAAGAAGCGGCGAAGTCCGGCATGGATGCCGCGAAGGTCGAGGCAGAAGCCGCGAAGGAAGCCGCCGCGAAAAAAGCGGCCGAACTCAAAGAGGCGGCGGAGAAGAAAGCGGCTGAGCTGAAGGAAAAAGCGGGCGAATTGAAGGACAAAGCTGCTGAAAAAGCCTCGCAGGCGGCGGGTGCCGTGGAAGCAGCCGCGAAGAATGTGCGCGAGGCGCTGCAGAAGTAGCCCGCGCTCTATTTCGCCTTCTTCTTGCCGCCTTTGGCAGGTGAGGCGGCGCTGCGGCCATCCGGCTTCGAGGGATCGAAAGCCGGGTTTTTCGTGGGCATGAGGGCACCCACGTCTTTTTGCCATGCTTGAAGCTCGACGAGCATGGCTTTGACGCGTTCAGGTTCTTGCTCGGCGAGGTTGGTTTTCTCCGAGAGATCGCTGCGGAGATTGTAGAGCTCCTGGCGATCCCCTTCGAACCAGTGAATGAGTTTCCAATCCCCACGACGAATGGCGGCTCCGGGGGCACCGCCTTGATTGCCATAGTGCGGGTAATGCCACAGGAGGGCGCGTTCAGGTAGCCCGCTGCTGCCTTCGAGCAGCGGGCGGAGGCTGGTGCCGTCGATTTTCGAGGTGGACTGAGCGCCGCAGACATCGCGGAGCGTGGCGAAGTAGTCGATGCTGCACACGGGCGTGTCGATGACGCGACCGGCCTTGAGCACAGCGGGCCAGCGTATGAGCAGCGGCTCGCGCACGCCGCCTTCGTAAAGCCAGCCTTTGCCGCCGCGGAGGGGGAGATTGCTGGTGGGAGAGCCTTCGCTGGTGCTGAGACCGCCGTTGTCAGAGGTGAAAACGATGAGCGTGTTCTCCGCGAGGCCGAGCTGATCGAGCTTGTTCAAAATGGTGCCCACAGCGGTATCCATGGCCTCCACCATGGCAGCATAGGTGACGTGCTCCTGCACGAGGCGCACCTCGCGAGGCTCCTCGCGGCCAAATTGGGCGCTGAGCCCGAGTTTTTGCCGCTTGGCCTCGTACTTGGCTTCGAGGTCCTTCTTGGCGTTCAGCGGCGTGTGGACATCATAAAAGGCGTAGCAGGCAAAGAAGGGCTTGTCCTTGTTCGCCTCAATGAACTGGCAGGTCTCGGCCGCGAGTCGATCCGCGAGGTGTTCACCGGGCGGGCCATCCGGGAGGCGAGGGTTGTTGTATGGCGTGAAGTATTTGCCGGGACCGTAGGGGCCGCCTTTTTCGATGCCGCCTTGGTTGATGTCGTAGCCTTGATCCTCGGGATACCAGCCTTCCATGCCGAGGTGCCATTTTCCGGCGAAGAAGGTGGTGTAACCGGCGGTCTTCATCATCTCGGCGAGGGACACTTCTTCATGTGCGAGGCGGTCTTGATAAGGCGCTGGCAGCAGCTGGGTGTTTCGTTTCCAAAGCTCCGGCTTCAACGGCGAGCCGATGTAATCCGTGATGCCCGTGCGCTGCGGCCAGCGGCCTGTTTGGAAAGCGGCGCGGGTGGGCGAGCAGACGGGGCAGGCGGCGTAGCCGTTGGTGAATAGAGCGCCTTCCTTGGAGAGGCGGTCGAGGTTCGGTGTCTCGTAAAAGGTGCTGCCGTAGCAGCCCAGATCCTGGCGACCAAGGTCATCGGCGAGCATGAGGATGACGTTGGGCTTGGGGGCAGCCACGATGGAGGTCGTGAAGACGGTGAGCAGCGCGAGGAAGAGAAAACGAAACATGACGGCTGGGAACGCACAGGGCAGGGGGACCTTGCGCGGGAGATCCAAACAGGCTGACAGCACATGCGGACAGAAAATCTCAGAACCCATTTTTTGTCCCCATGTGCTGTCAGCATCTGGTCCTTATCTCACAGCCATGCCGTAGGCAGCGGCGCTTTCACGGTGGCGTAGAAGAGCAGATCGTAAACGAGGTAGATGACGCACACGAAGCCCACGAGCATCGCCAGCAGCATGAGCAAGCCTAGGAAGAAGCGCAGGGGGGCTTTGCTTCACCCGTCCGTGATGGCCAGCTTGCTAGCTGGTGAGGATGGCTAGGTTTCGCGAGTTCGATGAATAAAAAGCGATGCAGAAGGCTCCCTCGCCGGAGACGAGCAGATCCCCCTCGCCGGGAAACAGAGCCAGCACCGGATCGAGGTATCGAGCCAGAATTTTCGCCGTCTCATGATGTGCCGTATCGCCACGGTGGGCGATCTTCTCGGCAATGGGGTTCAAAAGGGTGTCATGAGCGTCTTCTTCAGACGTGACGGGCGCAAACATGCCGCCTTTCAGCGGAGATTGCCATCAGCCTTACGCACATGAAATTCAGACAGGGCCAACAACACGCCCTTCTGACCTCTTAACTGCGCTCCTCCTTCCCTACGCCAGCAGTGCCTTCACCACCTTCGCGGGGTTCACGCCGATGAGTTTGGCGTCAAGGCCCTGGGTCTTGAAGCTGAAGCGGTCGGCGTGGAAGCCGAGTTGATGCAGCACGGTGGCGTGGAAGTCGCTAATGTGGAGCGGGTCTTTGACGATGTTGTAGCTGAAATCGTCCGTCTCGCCGTAGATCTGACCGCCGCGCGTGCCGCCGCCGGCCATCCACATGCTGAAGCAGCGTGGGTGGTGATCGCGACCGTAATTTTCTTTGGTGAGGCCGCCCTGGCTGTAGATGGTGCGACCGAATTCGCCGCCCCAGATGATGAGGGTGTCATCGAACATACCGCGCTGCTTGAGATCCTGAATGAGGGCGTGGCAGGGCTGATCGACGTCTTTGCACTGGCTGGGCATGCGTCCGCCGACGTTGGAATGATGATCCCAGTTGTTGTGGTAGATCTGGATGAAGCGCACGCCGCGTTCGGCGAGTCGGCGGGCCATGAGCACGCTGTTGGCAAAGCTGCCGGGCTTCTTGGCTTCCTCGCCGTAGAGTTTGTAGATGTGATCGGGCTCCTTGGTGATGTCAGTGAGTTCCGGCACGCTAGCCTGCATGCGGAAGGCCATCTCGTATTGCTGAATGCGCGTGTGCGTTTCGGGATCGCCGACTTCCTGGTAGTTGATCTCGTTGAGGGCGTTGAGGCCTTCGATGGTGCGCTTGCGCACGCTATCGGGCACGCCGGGCGGGTTGTTGATGTAGAGAATGGGGTCGCCTTTGCTGCGGAAGCTCACGCCCGCGTGCTCGCCGGGCAGATAGCCGCTGGACCACAGGCGTGACGAAATGGCCTGCTCCTGCTCGCGATTGCTCGGCGTGGCGATGAGCACGACGAAGGTGGGCAGGTTCGAGTTCATCGAGCCGAGGCCATAAGAGGCCCAGGAACCGAGGCAGGGACGGCCGCCGATCTGATTGCCCGTCTGCATGGCACAGATGGCCGGCTCATGATTGATCGCCTCCGTGTGCAGCGAGCGCATCCAGCAGATGTCATCGGCATTCTTGGCGAGGTTTGGCAGCAACTGCGTGTTCATCATCATGCCGCACTGACCTGCGGCACTGAATTGGAATTTCGACGGCGCGATAGGGAAGCGCGCCTGACCGCTGGTCATCGTGGTGAGCCGCTGCCCGTTGCGAATGCTCTCCGGCAGGTCTTTGTCATAATAGGCCTGCATTTGCGGTTTGTAGTCGAACAAATCCATCTGCGCTGGTCCACCGACCATATGCAAATAGATCACGCGCTTGGCCTTCGGTGGGAATTGCGGCCCTTGCGCATGTGCATTCGATGCATTGGCCAAGGATTCGCCAAACAGCGAAGCCAGCGCCGCACCACCGAGCACGTTTTTACCGCGAGCGAAGAGCTGACGGCGAGTTTGGAAGGTGTTCCATTCTTGGAGGATGTTCATGGGATTTGAGTTTCAGGTTACAGGTTTAAAGTTTCAAGCGGCTGCCAATGCAGGTTGAGGTGAGGCTTTGTGGCGTGTGATGAACAAATAAATCCATGTGATGAGCAGCCACGGAGTGGCAGTGGTAAAGATTCCAGTGGGTTCTGACACCGTCTCGCCATCCCATGGCTGTGTACTGAAAACAAGATAAGGCCACATGAGCAATCCAAGAAGCCCGGGGAAGAAAAAGAGGGTTTGGATCGCAAACCATGTTCGAGCGATTGAAGAGTTGCAGGATGGACGCCAGAGCCAAAATAGGCCCCAGATGTGCATGGCCGCACAAACCAAGCTCCAGGCACAGCGAGACCATTCACTCCACTCGGCATGCCAAGCGGCATCCGCCAAACCCATCATCAATTCGGCGGTGAGAGGCTTGTTGAAGCCAAGTTCATTTCCTTGGGAGTCTGTCAGAGATTCGGCATTGTAGTAACCAATCTCAAGTAGGCACCATCCAATCGATACCATCAAACTGAGGGCAATGAGCAAACTCAAGAAGATGCGTTGGCGAATGTTCATGGGGTGGGAAGGGACGCGACAGCGTCGTGCGCGGGTCTGATTGAGATGGTGGATGAGTGGTGGGTCATCAGAGCTTGGAGTCAGCGAAGTCCTTTGGCTTTGAGGTGAGCATCGAGCCAGACGTTGTCTTCTTCGGATAGCGGTGGCTCGGGGTTGCTGGAATAGTCGGTGATTTGGTCGAAGGCGGCGTCTGCGTGGCAGAGTTCAGCAAGCTCTTGAAGGTTCAGCCAGATATCAGGATCGTCTGGGCGCAGAGGTACTTTGCAGGCTGGTAGAGAATTTTGATAGTGAACTGGATAGATTTCCCGCTGCTCGGGAATCTCGGCCCGGAAAACCATGACGGCGTGGGCGGGCGGTCTTCCGAGACTTTGGATCACATCCTCCTCGACGTTGTATGGATCGAACTTGGTGAAAGCTAAGCCCCATTTCCGAATGAGATCGACCTCCACCAGATTCACCCCCGTGTCCATGATGGCGTTGCGCTTGCTGGCATACATCAAGGAGCCACCGGCATGCTTGTTGGTCGGGCTGAGATATTCGATCACGGTGATCAATGTGCCGTCCGGTTCACGGATCGCCAAATGCCTGGGCTTTGGGGCCACGATCCTCGTCAACACTGGGGCGACGTAGTTGGCAGGTGGAGGGAGTGTGGGCGGATCTTCCCGCAGCCGTGTGATGGTTACATCAGGTCGTTTGGGCCGTGACTCGATGCCGCCTGTGCCTGAGATCGTCATCCCATGCTCAATGGAGGCGTGAAGCCCATTCGGAAGCTGACGCTGCAAACGGCCCAAGGAATGCGCGATCATCAAAGGATGCACCTCGAACCACCAACTCTCGAAGTAGGGGTTTAGTCCCGGAAAGGGATATGGCGAGGTGGTGGGCATTGAGGTCGGATTACTTGTTCAAGACTTCATCGAGATTGAAGAGCTGATTCGTGAGCATCGTCCACGCGGCAAGTTCGGCTTTGGGGAGCTTGTCGTCGATCTTGGATTCGCCGACTTTGAGGAGGGCTTCGGTGTCGGCGGCGCTGGTGGTGTAGTGCTTGCGGAGGTCGGCGAGGCTGGCGGTGAGGATGGGCTGCTCTTTGGCTTTCAGCGGGCGGCAAAGCACGCGTTCGGCGAGGTAGGCGAGCGCTTTGGCGTCGTCGTTGCAGCCACAGACAATGGCTTTTTGCGCGAGGTTGCGGGCGGCCTCGATGAACTGCGGATCGTTCATGGTGACGAGGGCTTGCAGCGGGGTGTTGGTGCGGTCGCGGCGGACGCAACTGACTTCACGGCTGGGGGCGTTGAAGATGTCCATGTTTGGGGATGGGGACATCCGCTTCCAGAAGTTGTAGAGCGTGCGGCGGTAGAGGTTTTCGCCGTTGTCTTGCTTGTACTTCTCCGTGCCGAGACCGACGACTTCCCAGATGTTCTCAGGCTGATACGGCATGGTGCCGGGGCCGCCCATGCGAGGTGAAAGGGTGCCACTGGCGGCAAGGGCGTAGTCGCGGATCATCTCGGCATCCATGCGGAAGCGCGGACCCCGGCTGAGGAGGGAGTTGTCGCGATCTTTTTCGATCTTCTCCGGCGTGAGGAGTGCGGCCTGACGGTAGGTGGCGGAGGTGAGGAGCATCTTGTAGAAGCGTTTCACGTCCCAGCCGCTCTCACGGAACTCGACGGCGAGCCAGTCGAGCAATTCAGGATGCGTGGGAGCACTGCCCATGATGCCGAAGTCGTCGCTGGTTTTCACGATGCCAGCACCAAAAAGCTCCTGCCAGAAGCGATTCACCGTGACACGAGCGGTGAGCGGGTTGCTGGCATCGACAAGCCATTGCGCGAGACCAAGACGGTTCTTCGGCGCGTTGGGAGCCAGCTTGCCTAGCGCGGCGGGCACGGCGGCATCGACCTGCTCGCCGACTTTATCATAAGCGCCACGCATGAGGATGTTCGCCATCGGTTTCGCGTCCATCTTCTCTTCCTGAATGTGCGTGATGGGGCTGCGGGCCTTGATGGCGTCCTGTTCGGCGGTGAGCTTGTTGGTTTGGGTGGATGCGGTCTGATAAGCCTTGTCGCGAGTGGCGAGATAGTGATCGAATAGCGCCTCGCGATTCTTCGGGTGAATCTTCTTGGCTCCGACGAACTGCTGAAGTGGCACCACCTTGGCAAGAGTCTGGACTTCCGCGGCCGCGAGCTGGCGGTCGTAAAGCCGGATGTCCTGCACGCCGCCTTCACGAAGGGGCGTCGTGCTACGCTGGCCGATTTTGGTCGGGGTGGTGGTGACAATGCTTCCCTTCAGCGAGGCCACATCCGCCTTCACCGGCGTGTCCACGCCATCCACAAAGATGCGGAGTCCGCCGACCTTGCCCTTGCCGTCATAGGTCACAAAGAGGTGCTGCCAGACGCCGGCACGAAGCGCCGGTTTAGCTGTGGTCACTTTGAGAGCGTCACCGGGCCACTGACTGATGATGTGGACACTCAGTTTGTTGGCTGACTGCATGATGTCCCAGCCACGGAAGCCGTTTTTCTCATCCATGCGGGCGAGGATGCTGCCGCTCTGCGTCACATTGCCAGCGCGGAACCACAGGCCATAGCTGAAGGGTTTGTCCTTCTCGAAATTCCCTACATCGCCGAGGTCAATATTGCTTCCAGGTTTGATCTCAGGTGCCGGACCCAGTTTACCGTCGGGTTTCCATGTGATGGCACCCGCCGACTTGAAGGTCTTCGCGGTCTTTGTCTCGCCACAGGTGGCAGCGACCTCCTGGCCTTTACCTTCATTCAGCGGGATGTGGGCAATGATGCCCTTCGTCGGAATGTCAGCCGCAAGGTCCGAAGGTTTGGCGGAATCAAACCATGTCTCAAAAGACTTCGCCGCCGCAGTGCGGGCATCGTTTTGAAGCTTCTTTGAGGCAGCGATCTCGGTAGGCAGGGCTGTCCATCGCGGACGATCTTTCTCCGTGGGCAGCACAAGGATGGGGCCGAGGCCGTCCTTCACGTTGCCGTCCTTGGCCTTCTGCGTCGTGTTGCGGAAGAACGCAGCCATCGAGTAGTAGTCACGCTGCGTGATCGGATCAAACTTGTGATCGTGGCACTGCGAGCAGTTCGTGGTGAGACCCATGTAAACCCAGCCCATCGTCTGGACACGGTCCGCCGCGTAGTTGGCGAGGTTTTCCTCATCGATGGTGCCGCCTTCATTGGTGGTGATGTTGCAACGTTGGAAGCCGGTGGCGACGAGCTGGTCCTCGGTTGGCTTTGGCAGCAAATCGCCCGCGATCTGCTCGATGGTGAACTGATCGAAAGGATGGTTACGGTTGAAGGCCTTCACCACCCAGTCACGGTAGGGCCACATCTCGCGAGGTTTGTCGAAATGCAGGCCGTGGGAGTCGCCATAGCGTGCTGCATCCAGCCAGTAACGGGCGCGGTGCTCGCCGTAGGCGGGGGATTTCATAAGCTCGTCGACGAGCTGGCCGATCTGGGCGTCGGAGAGATTGGTGGCCGTGGCATAGCGCTTCGCCAACTCCGGTGAAGGCGGTAGCCCGGTAAGATCCAAGGAGATACGACGCACAAGCGCATGAGCCTCGGCCTCAGGGGCGGGTTTCAGGCCTTTTTCTTCGAGCTTGGACAACACAAAACGATCCACCGGGCTCTTCACCCAGGCTTTGTCCTTCACCGGCGGCTCGGCGGGCTTATGCGGAGGGATCAGGCTCCAATGTGGCTGCCACGGCGCACCTTGCTCGATCCATGTTTTGATCAGGGCGATCTGCGCTGGCTTCAGCTCCTTGTGAGATTCTGGCGGCGGCATGATCTCGTCTTCATCCGTCGAAAGCAGGCGCTGGTAGAGGCTGCTCTTTTCCGGCTGGCCTTTGATGACGGTCGGCTCTTCACCCTTCTTGGCCGTGAAAAAGCCCGCTTCCGTATCCAGTCGCAGCCCAGCCTTTCGCGTGCCCGGATCAGGCCCGTGGCAGTGAAAGCACGCGTCCGCGAGGATGGGGCGGATGTCCTTGTTGAACTCGACACCCGCGAAAGCGGCTGCGGGTGTCAGAAGAGCGAGGGAGAGCGTTTTGAGCATAATATGAAAGTGTCAGCGGGCGATACGTTTGTGCCAACGGCCATGCACTTCCAATTTTTGCGGCAAAAGTGGTTTAAGACTGTGCCTCCCTTGTTTTTTGCCACTTAAGGCGGTTCGGCCAAGATCACATGCCCGTAGCGGTCACCGTTCGAGGTCGGGCAGGGGATGAAGTGGGTGCGCCGGGTTTCCGTCATGTTGCGCACCGGAGAACGCAGCGGCACAAATTGGGGTAAGCGCTTGAGCAGCGTCAGAAGATTCATGGCCGACGGAAGGGGGAGAAGCCGGGCTTGAAGCCAGTACTAGGCCTCAAGGAGGCGTGTGAGCCGCGACCGTGGGAGGAAGACTGACCAGGGTAGTGCTGATGCTGGCCGCCGTAGAGATAGGAGCCATTGCCTTGCTGGTAGCGGTTGTCATAGCGGCGGCCTTGGTAATTGAAGGCTCCGGTTTCATAACGACCGCCGGAGTAGTAGCGGTTGCCGTGGTAGTAGGCGTTTCCGACGTAGCCGACAGGCAGGGTGCTATAAATGCCGATGCCGCTGCTGTAGGAGGAGCGACCGCGGCTCCCGTAACTACCATCGTCGTAACTCGCCGGGACGACGCACGAGGCGAGGCCGAGAGCGGCGAAAGCGGTGACCAAGAGCAAGGGAGGAGCGGTAGAGTGAGGTTTCATGGGGGTGAGCCTCGCCCAGTCACGAAGGCCTCACCATGGGGTGCATGCCCCAGGCTCATTCGCTGGTCAGGATGACCTTCAGCGCATGCTCGCGGGCCGCGTGGCCAAAGGTCTCGTAGGCCGCCAGCACGTCGTGCAGGGCAAAACGATGCGTGATGAGCTGTTTCGGCTCCAGCTTGCCTGCGATCACCGTTTTGAGCAGCAACGGGGTGGTCACGGCATCCACGAGGCGTGTGGTGATGGTGATGTTTCGCGACCACAGCGTCTCCAGATGCAGCGGCACGCTTTGACCATGCACGCCGACGTTGGCGATGTGGCCGCCTGCAGCGATGATGGACTGGCATAGCTCAAACGTCTGCGGCACGCCGACGGCCTCGATGGCGACGTCCACGCCTTTGCCGAGTGTCATCGCCATGGCTTTCTCCACCGCACGGCCATCGCGGGGGTCGATGAGCATGGTGGCACCGAGTTTTTTGGCGATGTCGAGTCGGCTTTCATCTTGATCGATGAGGATGATGTCCGCCGGTGCATAAAACCGGGCCGTGAGCAGCGCCGCGAGGCCGATGGGACCTGCGCCGATGATGGCGACGGTATCGCCAGGCTTTACGCAGCCATTCAGCACGCCGCATTCATAGCCGGTGGGCAGGATGTCGCTGAGCATGACCATGGCTTCCTCATCGGCCTCTGCCGGGATGGGATGCAGGCTGGTATCCGCCCATGGAATGCGCACATGCTCCGCCTGGGTGCCGTCGATAGTATTGCCGAGAATCCAGCCGCCGTGCTCGCAGTGGGAGCACATGCCGCGGCGGCAGTAATCGCATTTTCCGCAAGCCGTGATGCAGGAGATGATCACGCGGTCACCCACATGAAAGCGTGTAACGCTGCTGCCGATCTCTTCGATCACGCCGGTGCCCTCATGGCCGAGGATGCGGCCTTCGGTCACGCTGGGCACGTCGCCGTTGAGGATGTGCAGATCGGTGCCGCAGATGGTGGTCTTGGTAATGCGCACGATGGCGTCCGTGGCGTCGCGTAGAGCGGGCTTTGGCATGTCCTGCAGGCTTTTCGAGCCGGGGCCGTGATAGACGAGTGCTTTCATATTGGGGGTCAATGTTCGGCTTGTTCGTGGGCTTCGACGATCCACAGGCTGCTATCGGCGCTGCGGGAGACTTCGGTGAAAATGTCGGCCGTATCGGCATCCTGGAGCTGGTTGGCCGTTTCGATGGCCTTGCGTACCTGCTCGCCATAAAAAGCGATCGCGTGGGCGAGCTCCGCGACGTGTTTGCGGCCGCTGGAGATGTCCGTGGGGTATTCTGGCAGCGTGGATTTTTCCGCCGCGACACGCACCGTGCCTCGTGCCACGCCACCGAGCTGCACGATGCGCTCTGCCATGAGGTCCACATGCTCGCCGGTTTCGGTATAGACCTTATCAAAGAGCTCGTGCAGGGCGATGAAGTTCGGCCCCTTCACATTCCAGTGTGCCTGCTTCGCCTGCATCATCAGGTCGATGGAGTCCGCCAGCCGGTCCTGAAGCAGGGCGGCCATTTCGAGGCGAGTCTTTTCTGGGAGGCTGTTTCGCGTGTGGGTGAGGGTGTTTTTCATCACCCATGCGATAGGCGCTGTGATTGCAGCGCCGCCATGGGGTCATCACCCCAATCAGCGCAGCACAATCACCGGCGTATCGGACTGAAAGTGCTCACGCACCTTCGCGGCGATCTGCCGGTCCGTCATCTTGTCGGTGGTTTCCACGTTCACGCTGCGGCTGGTGGGTTTTTCATGCGCAAGGCGCTTCACCAGCTCGCCCTTCGCTTCACCGGGACCAAAGACAAACAACGATGCCGCGCCATGCACCACCGCGATGACTTCATCATAGAAGCCTTGTAATTGGTGCTCGAATTTGCGGTCCTGAACATCATCCGCCTGCACGCGTTGAGCCTCAAAGGCCTCCGTGGGAAGTGCACCCTCCGCCCGCCGTTGGTGCCGCTCCGCCTGGGAGACGATGATGGAGGTTTCCTCGCTGAGTTTGGAGGGGAAAACGATCACCG
The DNA here is from genome assembly GCA_943373155.1 of Akkermansia muciniphila. GTDB lineage: Bacteria > Verrucomicrobiota > Verrucomicrobiia > Verrucomicrobiales > Verrucomicrobiaceae > Prosthecobacter. The sequence continues at coordinate 83,997 of CALSBJ010000009.1, forward strand.
CCCTGCGGTGATCGATCCAGAGACCGATGTTGGTGTGCATGTGAGTCACCGGAGCGTGCATCTTCGTTTTCCGCCATGGGGTGAAACCCTACCGCTAGTTGGATTGTGACATCTCCCCAAAGTCAGCTTGAATCTCCGAATGCTCTCGTATTTCGGCCACGGATCTGAAGGGTGATGAAACTAAATCGTGGCTTGTCTTTTATTTAACCAAGTGGACAGGCCTCCATGAAGGCCATCCTTGGTTTCTTTCTCTTCAGTGTCGCCTGCACGCTCTCTGCCCATGCTGCCACGGTGCCCGCTTCGAAGCCCCCGCAGCTCACTTCCCCGGACCAAGTTCCCGAGGGGCTCGCGAATTCGGACTGGAGCAGCATTCGCGCGGCGTATGAGGCGGGCCGCCACCGGTTTTTCAAACAGGAGGATGGCAGCCATGTGGCCCGGAATCCCGGCATGGGCTGGAAGATGAAATTTGATGAGCGTGGCTTCACCGCCCAGCCGGAGGATGGAGCATGGACTTGGGGCCTGGAAGTAGCTTCGAGTGGCACTCGAAGCTCTGGCGACGTGCGACTTCGAGTGCCACTCGAAGCTACGGCCAACCGCCTCAGCCGCCAGCTCACCCCGGCGATCACCGAATGGTTCGTCAACGACGCACGCGGCCTGGAGCAAGGCTGGACCCTCAGCGCCCCTGCGGAGATCCGACTTCGAGTCCGGGGCAATCTCAAGCCGAGCGTCTCTCTCCAGAGCATCACCTTCGGCGGTCAGCTTACCTATTCTGGCCTCAAGGCCTGGGACGCTACCGGCAAGACCGTCCCCACCCACTTCGAGGCCACGATTGAAGGCTTCGCCGTCCGCTACGATGACACCGGAGCTCAATACCCCCTCACCATCGACCCGATTGCTCAGCAGGCGTATTTGAAGGCCAGCAACACGGGGGCGGGGGACTGGTTCGGCTGGTCCGTGGCTATTTCAGGGGATACGGTAGTCGTCGGGGCTTACTTGGAGGACAGCAACGCCACCGGGGTGAACGGCAACCAGACAGACGACAGTGCTAGCAATGCCGGTGCAGCCTATGTGTTCGTTCGCAGCGGAAGCTCCTGGGTGCAGCAGGCCTACCTGAAAGCCAGTAACACCGAGCTGGCAGATGGCTTCGGCTTCTCCGTGGCCGTGTCGGGTGACACAGCGGTCATCGGAGCTAACAAAGAGGCCAGCAATGCCACAGGGGTGGGCGGTAATCAGGCTGACAACAGTGCCATCGGGTCCGGCGCGGCCTATGTGTTCACACGCAGCGGCAGCACCTGGACGCAACAGGCCTACCTGAAAGCCAGCAATAGCGAGACGAATGACCGGTTTGGCATCTCTGTGGCCGTGTCGGGCGACACCGTGGTGATCGGGGCCGACGGGGAGGACAGCAACGCCACAGGGGTGGGCGGCAATCAAGCGGACAACAGCGCCCTCGGGTCCGGCGCGGCCTATGTGTTCAAACGCAGCGGGAGCACCTGGGTGCAGCAGGCCTACCTGAAAGCCAGCAACACCGGGGAGTATGACCTGTTTGGCTGGTCCGTGGCCGTATCGGGAGACACGGTGGTCATAGGGGCCTACGGGGAGTCCAGCAACGCCACCGGGGTGGGTGGCAATCAGGTGGACGATATTGGCTTTGGGTCCGGTGCGGCTTATGTGTTTGTCCGCAGCGGCAGCACCTGGGTGCAGCAGGCCTACCTGAAAGCCAGTAACACCGGAGAGTATGACCGGTTTGGCATCTCCGTGGCCTTGTCGGGCGACACAGTGGTGATCGGGGCTGACGGGGAGCGCAGCAACGCCACTGCGGTGGGCGGCAATCAGGCTGACAACAGCGCCATCGGGTCCGGCGCGGCCTATGTGTGCAAACGCAGCGGGAGCACGTGGACGCAGCAGGCCGACCTGAACGCCAGCAACACGGGGGCGCAGGACCAGTTCGGCTGGTGCGTGGCCGTATCGGGAGACACGGCGGTCGTTGGGGCTTACATGGAGGAAAGCAAGGCCACCGGGGTGAACGGCAACCAGACGGACAACAGTGTTAGCAATCCCGGTGCAGCCTATGTGTTTGTCCGCAGCGGGAGCACGTGGTCGCAGCAGGCCTACCTGAAAGCCAGCAACACGGGGGCGCATGACCAGTTCGGCATCTCCGTGGCCGTGTCGGGCGACACAGTGGTCATCGGGGCACCCTTGGAAGACAGCAGCGCTACGGGGGTGAACGGCACTCAGGCGGACAACGGCAATAACAACTATGGCTCGGCCTACATCTTCACCGGGCTGGGTCCAGTGGTGACAGTCACCGGCATCTTCCCCTCGATCGGCAGCACCGCAGGTGGTGCCAGCGTGACGATTGCCGGCAGCGGCTTCACTGGAGCCACCGGCGTGACCTTTGGCGGCGTGGCGGCGACCAACGTCACCGTGATCGATGCTAACATCATCACCTGCACTACGCCCGCTGGCAGCGTTGGTGCAGCCAGTGTGGTCGTTACCGCTCCGGGCGGCAGCAATGCGGCGAACACGCTCTTCACCTATGATGTAGCCCCCACTGTCACTGCCGCCACCCCCAGCAGTGGCAGCGCCGCTGGCGGCACCAGCGTGACGATCACCGGCACCGGCTTTACCGGTGCCACAGGCGTGACCTTTGGCGTGGTGATGGCGACGGGTGTCACGGTGGTCAATGATACCACGATCAACTGCACCACGCCCGCTGGCAGCGCGGGTGCGGTCAGTGTCGTCGTCACCACGCCTGGCGGCAGCAATGCGGCCAACACGCTCTTCACCTACACTGGGGGGGAGCCACTCGCTGCTCTGGAGGCCTACCTCAAAGCCAGCAACACCGGCGGAGGTGACATCTCGAGGCCAGGGGACTCCTTCGGCTATTCCGTTGCCGTGTCGGGCGACACGGCGGTCATCGGGGCACCAGGGGAGGCCAGCAACGCCACCGGGGTAAACGGCAATCAGGTGGACAACAGCGCCCCCAGCTCAGGCGCGGCCTATGTGTTCACCCGCAGCGGCAGCACCTGGACGCAGCAGGCCTACCTGAAAGCCGGCAACACCGCGGCTTACCGCTTCGGCACCTCCGTGGCTCTGGCGGGAGACACGCTGGTCATCGGGGCTCCATATGAGTTCAACAACGGCCCCTATTCCGGCGCGGCCTACGTCTTCACTCGCAGCGCCGGGGTCTGGATCCAACAGGCCTATCTCAAAGCCAGCAACACCGAGGTGTTTGACTACTTTGGCCAGTCGGTGGCCTTGTCGGGCGACACGGTGGTCATCGGGGCCATCGGGGAGGCCAGCAACGCCACCGGGGTGAATGGCGACCAGGCGGACAACAGCGCCTTCCAATCTGGTGCAGCTTATGTGTTCAGCCGCAGCGGCAGCACCTGGACCCAGCAGGCCTACCTCAAAGCCAGCAACACCGAGGCGGGTGACTACTTCGGCGTCTCCGTGGCTGTATCAGACGACATAGTGGTCATCGGGGCAGGATTGGAGTCCAGTAACGCCACCGGGGTTGGCGGCAACCAGGCGGACAACAGCGCCAGCTATTCTGGCGCGGCCTACATCTTCAGCCGTAGCGGCAGCACCTGGACGCAGCAGGCCTACCTCAAAGCTAGCAACACCGAGGCAGGTGACTACTTTGGCGTCTCCGTGGCCGTGTCGGGCGACACGGCGCTCATCGGGGCTCTCGGAGAGGCCAGCAGCGCCATCGGGGTGGTTGGCAACCAGGCGGACAACAGCGCCCTCAACTCCGGCGCGGCCTATGTGTTCACCCGCAGCGGCAGCACCTGGACGCAGCAGGCTTATCTCAAAGCCAGCAACACCGGGTCGGATGACTATTTCGGCTGGTCCGTGTCCTTGTCGGGCGACAGGGCGGTTATCGGGGCTTACAGCGAGTCTAGCAACGCTGCCGGGGTGGGCGGCAACCAGGCGGACAACAGCGCCAGCTTTTCCGGCGCGGCCTACGTGTTCTCTCGCTGCGCCGGGGTCTGGACCCAACAGGCCTATCTCAAAGCGAGCAACACCGGGGCGGATGACAACTTCGGCCGCTCCGTGGCCGTGTCGGGCGACACGGTGGTCAGCGGAGCTTACAAGGAGGACAGCAACGCCACCGGGGTGGGCGGCAATCAGGCGGACGACAGCGCTACCGACTCCGGCGCGGCGTACACTTTCAGGCTTCCCACCGTCTTGACGCCTGCGCAGGTGTTTGATGCCACCCTCACCACGGCCGGTCTCAGCGGCCCGAATGCCGCTCTGAATGCCACGCCACATGGAGATGGCGTGGCAAATCTGCTCAAATATGCCTTCAACATGAACCTCAGCGGACCGGATGCTGCGACGATGCCTCCAAGTGGCAACAGCGGCCTGCCGGGCATCACCACGCAGCCCAACGGAGCCAGCAGCATCTTCCGCTATGAGTTCCTGCGCCGGAAGAACAGCGGCCTGATCTACACGCCGCAGAAATCCGACGAGCTGGCCAATCCCGCCGCTTGGGTGCCGCTGACCGACCTCCCGACCGTCATCTCCATCGACGCCACCTGGGAACGCGTGATCTACGAGGAACCCTACGATGCAGCCACGACTCCGAGGTGCTTCGGTCGCGTGCAGGTGACGCTGCCGTGATCGTCGATTGAGCCTTCTTGCTCGTGCAATGAGCATGGAACGCCGACGAATCGACGGCCTAGCATGGCGACCACGGGTCGCCACTCCATGAAGGCGGACGAGGGCGTCCGCGCTCCGGCCTTGAAGCTGTGATGGCGAGGGAGCTGGTGAGTAACTGGGTTGCAGTTCTCTCGAAGATTAGCCCTTGGGCGACGGCAACAGGCTGCCGCAGTCCATGTCCATTTCCATGTCACGCACGACGAAACCTTAACCACTTCTCAAACTCGACAGCGATAAACACCACCGAAGCCACCGCAATGACGCGGAACCAAGCTCCGGCGGAGATCGGGGCGCTGTGGAAGAGGTGGTTGAGCATGGGAGCATGCGTGAAGAGCACCTGCGCGGCAATCATGGTCAGCGATCCGGCGATGACCCAGCGGTTCGTGAAGAGGCCGAGCGAATGCGCGGGGTGCTTCAGCGAGCGGCAGTTGAAGAGATAAAACACCTGCACCAGCACGATAGCATTGACCACGGCGGTGCGGGCGGAGGCGAGGCCGGTGTTTGCCACACGCAACTCCCACAAGAAGAGGCCGAGCCCGCCTGCGACCATGATGGAGGAAACCAGCACGGAGCGCAGCATGAGCGCCTTGGGCAGCATGGGCTGCTGCGTGGGACGCGGTGGACGGTTCATCACATCGGCTTCTTTGGGTTCAAAGGCCAGCGAGAGGCCGAGGACGGTGTCGGTGAGATTGATCCATAGCAGTTGCAGCGGCACGAGCGGCAGCGGCAGACCAAACAGGATGGCGCTGAGCAGCATGAGCGATTCACCGAGATTCGTGGGGATGATCCACACGATGAATTTGGTGAGGTTGTCATACACGCCGCGTCCTTCCTCCACGGCGGCCTCGATGCTGGCAAAGTTGTCGTCGGTGAGAATCATCGCGGCGGCACCTTTCGCCACATCCGTGCCGCTGATGCCCATGGCCACGCCGATATCCGCCTGCTTCAGCGCTGGCGCATCATTCACGCCATCGCCGGTCATCGCGACGACGTGACCACGTGCTTGCAGCGCTTGGACGAGTCGCAGCTTCTGCTCCGGTGCCACGCGGGCAAAGACGGTGGTTCGCTCAGCCACTTCGGGCAGGTCGGCGTCGGAGATTTTTTCCAATTCGCTGCCGGTGAGCGCCGCATCACCCTTCAGGCCGATCTGCGTGGCAATGGCACGCGCGGTGATGAGGTGATCGCCTGTGATCATTTTGACCGCGATGCCTGCTTTCGCAAAATTCGCAATGGCAGCCACGGCGGCGGCGCGTGGTGGATCGATCATGCCTTGAAGCCCGAGGAAGGTCAGATCTTTGGCGACGTGTTCGATTTCGAGGTTGTCGTGAGCTTTGTCCACCTGCCGGCGCACCATCGCCAGCACACGCAGGCCGTGGGAGGCCATTTCATCCGCGCTGCGGAGCACGGCGGCTTTGTCGAGAGCGGTGGTTTGGCAGTCATCACCGAGCACGTCGGTGCAGCGGTCCAGCAATCGCTCCAGCGCACCCACTTGGTAAATGACGCGTTCGTTCTCATCCTCGTGCAGTGTGGCGCGGAACATGTGCTCCGATTCAAAGGGGATCATGTCCACGCGGGGGGATTCGCGGTGCGTGGCATTGTGTTTCAGGCCCGCTTTTTCAGCGGCGACAATGAGCGCGGCCTCGGTGGGATCTCCCTGCACGGCGTGACGGCCGTCTTTGACCACGAGCTGGCTGTCATTGCAAAGCAGTCCGGCCCGCAGGCACTCGGCCAATGCCGCATGCTCTTCCAGTTTTACGGCGTTGCCATCGAGCGAAAGCTCGCCCTTCGGCTCATAGCCGCTGCCAGTGACGGTGTAGAGCCTGCCACCCGCGAGGACTTCGCGCACGGTCATCTGGTTCTCGGTGAGCGTGCCCGTTTTGTCTGAGCAGATGATGGTGGTGCTGCCGAGCGTCTCCACGGCGGGCAGCTTCCGAATGATGGCCTGCCGCCGTGCCATGCGGGAGACGCCGATGGCTAAAACGATGGTCACGGCTGCTGGCAAGCCTTCTGGAATGGCTCCGACGGCCAAAGCGACAGCCGCCATGAACATGCCCGCCGGTTTTTCGCCACGCAGCACGCCTACCGCAAAGGTCAGTGCTGCGAGGCCCAGGATGACCCACAGCACCATTTGGCTGAAGCGGGCGATTTGCTTCGTCAGCGGCGTGGTGAGCTCCGCCGCGCCTGCGATCAGGCCTGCGATGCGGCCGGTTTCGGTTTGATCACCGATGAGGCACACGACGCCCTCCGCCTGCCCGCTGGTGATGAAAGTGCCTGCAAAGGCCAGATTTGTTCGATCAGCCAGTTCAATGCCTTCGGGCAAAACATCGGGCTGTTTGGCTACCGGCAGTGATTCGCCTGTGAGAGCCGATTCATCTGCCTGGAGGCTGCGAACCTCGATCAGCCGCATGTCTGCCGGCACGCGGTCACCGGACTGCAAAAGCACCACATCGCCCACGACGAGCGATTCGGACGCCACACGCTGTTTTTTGCCCTCACGCCGCACCGTGGCCTCGGTGACGACCATCTTTGCCAGCGCCTCAATGGCCGTCTCCGCCTTCGTTTCCTGCAAAAAGCCGACGATGGCATTGATGAGCACGATGGCACCGATCACCACCGCATCCACCCACTCGCCGAGAGACGCCGTCACGCCCACCGCGATCAGCATGATGTAAACGAGCGGCTGGTGGAACTGCTGGAGAAACTTCAACCACGCCGGTGTGCCGCGTTTGGAACTCATGCGGTTCGGCCCGCCTACTTTTTGCCGTCGAATGACTTCTGCCGTGCTGAGACCTTCTTGCACAGAAGCGCCGAGGGAGCTTGCTGCTTCCTCGGCGGTGATGGAGTGCCAGATGGCAGGAGATGGAGGTTCCATGGGGGAGTATTAACTGCGGTAGCAGGCTATTGCTATCCATGGGGTGAAACCCTTCCACACATGGATCGACCTTGCGGTTGCTTCACAATCGCCCCATGGACGCTTTACCATGACGGACGAAAAAGAAATGAACGATGAGCAATGTGCGGACGCCATCGCGAACCATCTGTCTTTGACCACCGACGAGCTGCTGCTGGAGATCTACAAAGAGGCCGCAGACACCGCGCAGGCACCGGGGCCGCAATTGGCAAAGACAGCGGCCTAGAGCGCGGTTTTATCCCTGAGCATCATCAAAGAGCAGGCGGTGATTCACCACCACCTCGCCAAGCTGACCCACTATCTCACTTGGCTGACGGTGGTGCTGCACTGCTGACTTTAGGTCTGCTCGGAGCCACGATCGGCCTGCTGTATTTTGCTCGTCAGGCGGATGAGCATCTGCACGCCATCCGCGTGATGGTTGAAGACTGGCAGAGGCATTCTACGATCAGCTCGTGATGGTTTAGGCGGCTACGCCCACTTCCTCCGCCGTGCGATGCGAGCCGTAACGCAGTGCATAAACCCTCGTGAACGCCGCGCCGAAGAAGAGGATCTGGGCCGAATAAAACACCCACACCAAAATGATGATGAGAGAACCTGCCGCGCCGTAGCTGGTGGCGATGGCGCTGCGACCGAAGTAAAAGCCGAGCAGGAACTTTCCCACCTCAAAGAGCACGGCGGCGATCACCGCCCCAAGCCAGACATCCCGCCATGTGATGCGAACGTCAGGCACCATGCGATAGATCAGCGCAAAGAGCATCGCGATCACCACCACAGAGATCACCGCATTGCCGAAGTCCCACGGGCCATCGAGGCCGGGGAACCGCGCATGCAGCCAACCACCCGCGGCAGCGATGGCAGCAGAAAATAGAAACGAGACGAGCATGAGAAAGCCCATGACGAAAACCATCGCGAAGGAGAAGATTCGCTCCTTCACCAGGATGAAAACGGGGTGACGCTTCGAGGACACGCCCCAGATTTGGTTCAGTGAGTCCTGTAGCTCACCGAACACACCGGAAGCGCCGATGAGCAGCACCCCAAAGCCGATCAGCGTGCCGAAGATGCCGGCACTCTCCGCGGCCGTCTGCGTCAAAATCATCTCCATCACCTCCGCTCCTTCATTACCGACGAAGTTTCTGAATTGACCGACAATCTCCGCCTTGGCCGCCGTGCGCTCCACCACCATGCTGACAAGTGAAAGCACCAGGATGGCGAGCGGCGCGAGCGAGAAGACGGTGTAGAAGGACAGCGCCGCGCCCATCTTCGGCACATGATGCGCATCCCATTGGCGGAACGTCTCACGCAGGAGAGAAGGGAGGTGAATCATAGGCTCCCACAGGTCACCTGGTGCCGCATCAGATGCGCCCCGTGAGAAGCAGGACGACGAGGATGATGACGATGACCGAGGCGGCACCGCCGAGGTAATGATTCCCAGAGCGGAAGCCATAACCGCCACCGCCTAGCAGCAGCACGATGAGAAGAATGAGGAGGATATTCATAAGAACCAAAGTCGGGAGTTACTTCGCGGCGGCATCCACCTTGGCTTTGGCGGCAGCAGCTTCGGCATCGGCTTTTTTCTTTTCCGCATCGAGCTGGGCCTGAGCCACATCTTTGCCAGCTTCGATGTCAGCCTTGCTCTCAGCAGCGTTGAGGTCGGCCTGCTTGGTCGCGTTTTCGGCAGCGGCGTTCACGGCACGCTTTTCGTCGTCGATGGCGGCTTTGGTGGCATCCGTGCGGGCATCAATGGCGGCTTTCTCCTTGTTGCAGTTGGCGAGAAGAAGCGTGGCGAGAGCGAGGAAGGCGGTGGTGGTGAGTTTCATGGTGAGGCAGCCATGCTCGTCCCGTTTTGGAAACGCCGCCATGGGGTGAAGACCCCAGTCGCCTCACAGGATAGTGACCTGCACGCTGCTCTCGATGATGCCGGTGGCGATGGCATGTCGCGTGAGGCCAGCGGTGTCGTGGATGTTAAGCTTATCCATGAGGCTCTGGCGGTGCTTTTCGATGGTTTTGACGCTGATGTGCAGCTCCTGAGCGCTCTCTTTGTTCGCCCGCCCTTCCGCGATGAGCTGGAGAACCTCCACTTCGCGTGAGGTTAAAGGGGGCGCGTCCTTGCTGGTGCGTATCTCACCGCGATCATGCGCTCGCTGGCGGTGATGCTTGCGACGATCAGCGATGGTGGGGCTGAAGCATTTTTTGCCCTGATGCACGCGACGGATGGCCTCGGGAAGCACCTGCGCGGCGATTTGCTTGATGAGATAGCCGGAGGCACCGAGGGCCATGACGGTCTCCACATAGGCGTCATCGCTGTGGGCGGAGAGAATGAGGACTTTCGCCTCCGGGCGTGCCTGCATGATCTGCCGAGTGGCCTCGATGCCATTGAGATGCGGCATGGCGATGTCCATGACGATGACATCGGGCTGGAGCTTCGCGGCGAGCTTCACGGCTTCGCGGCCGTTTTCTGCCTGGGCGATGACTTCAATGCCTTCCTCGCCTTTGAGCAGCATGCAGAGGCCGTCACGCACAATGGCGTGATCTTCAGCCAGGAGTACAGTGATGTTTTTCATGGGCAGGCCAGAGGAGTGGGTTTCGTTTTTCCCGCCGATCGTTTCTTGCGGGCGCTGCTTTTATCCTTGGGGATCTCGACATGCACGGTGGTGGGCTTTCCAGGTGCGGAATCGACGCAGAAGCTTCCGCCGACCATCTCCGCCCGCTCTCGCATGCCGAGCAGGCCGAGTCTCTTGCTGTGCTGGATCGCCGCAGCGTCCTCTACCTGGAACCCGCGACCATCGTCATGGATCTCCATGCACACGCGGTCCTGACGGAGGCGGATGCTCACCTTCACCAGGGTAGCCTTGGCATGGCGTGAGACATTCGTCAGTGCCTCTTGGGCGATGCGGTAAAGAACGGTACGGCTGGCGTTGTCGAGCTTTTCGATCTCGGCAAAAGCGGTGAAGGTGCAGCGGATGCCGGTCTGCTCCGTGAAGAGCTTCAAATAGGAACGCATGGCCGGGATGAGGCCGAGGTCATCGAGCACGGCTGGCCTCAAATCTCGTGCGAAGCGGTGAATGATGTCCACGGACTTCTCCACGAGGCGCTGCGTGATCTCGATCTTCTTTTGCAGATCCCGCGTGCTGGAGACGGTCTTTGTTTTGAGCGCGGCGAGCCGCACATTGATGCCGGTGAGCATCTGCGCGATGACATCGTGCAGCTCGCGGCTGATGGTTTTGCGCTCCTCCTCCTGGGCGGAGAGCATGCGGCGGGAGAGCAGGCGCAGCTCTTCCTGCATGCGGCGGGATTTCTCCAGGAGCTGGCTGGAGGTCTGCTCGCTGGTGCGGAGAGAGTTCTCCACGCTGCGGCGGCGGTCGATTTCGCGTTTGAGATCCTCGTTGGATGCGGCCAGCTCCACGGTGCGCTGCGTGAGCGTTTCGATGATGACCTTCAAATGCACGTTCGCCTCGCGGGCACCACGATGAGTCTCTTCGATCGGGGTGAGGGCCTCGGCGAAAAAGAGGCCTGCATGGCCGATCACGCCATCGCGCCTGTGAGATGCCTGCCCCGGCAGAATGAGCGACGTCATGGCCTCCTCGTGCAGCCGGGCGAGGTCGAGCGTTTCCAGGCCCACCTTCACGGCCCGGTGGCCCAGCTTTCGGGCCAATTCGAGGTTCGCAGGTTTCACAGCGCGCACATGGCGCTGAAGGGCGGCGCGATAGCTGCGGGCGAGGGCTTGCAGTTTAGCTTTCATGACGGGGGCCGAGTTCCAGGGCAAAGCGTTGGATGGTTTGCACGGAATCCTCCACCAGTTGCTGCGTGGCGGCGATTTCCTGCGTGATGGAGGCATGGCTGTCGGTCACTTCCTTCTTCAGTGCCAGCAGCCGGACATGCAGACCCAGCAGCGTCTGGGCGATCTCGTCGCGCAATTGCGTGCTGACAAGGTGCTTCTCCTGCTCGTTTGCGATCAGGATCTGGTGCGCCATGCCCTTCAATTGCGCCTCCAGCACGCGGGACTCTCGCAGCAGCGCATCAAAGGCGATGTGGCTGGACTTCAAGACCGCCTCGGAGGCCTCGCGGCCGCTCGTCTCCCGCTCCAACTCGCGTTTGGAGATCGCCAGTTCGTCCGTGCGCCTGCCGAGTGTGTCGATGATCTCCATCAAATGGGCGCTGGCCTCCAGCGCAATGCGGTGCGTCTCCTCCAGCGGCATGACCGCCTCCGTGAAGAACTCTCCTGCCTGTGTGGTCATCGTCGCCCGCTCCGTGGATGTCCCTGCGGCAGGCAGCAGCTTCGCCAGCGCCTGATCATGGATGCGGGCGAGATCCAGCGTCTCCAGGCCGATGGCGATCGCATGATCTCCGAGACTGCGGTTCTGCGCTGTGCCCGCGTCATCACGGATGTGATGGCGTAGCGCCTTGAGATAACGGCCTTCGAGGCGGCTCAGCGGGGTCGGTTGGGTCATGATGGGGGAAGCCTTGTCAGAGAAGCATGCCGGGGGCGGCATGGCGGGGCCATGGGGTGATCACCCCATTGGGAGTGGCGCTCTTCCGCCGCAGGGTTTATGCATCATGAATGCCAAGTTCTTCGCCAGCCTTCTACTGTGCTTCGTGCTTGGTTTGGCCTCTCGTGCCGCTTTAGGCGGAACCACAACGCCTGGCCTCACCTCCGGCGAGGTGGCGTTTCTCAAAGCAGCCGCTACCTCCGCCGCACTGGAAATCCGTCTCGCACGTCTCGCGGTGCGCCAGGGCAGCACGGTGGCTCTGCAAGCCTATGCTGGCATGCTGATGCAGGATCATCGCCGCTTCAGTCTCGACCTGAAAGCCTTTGCCGCAGAGGAATTCATGCCGGCAAAGCTGGAGATGCGAGTGGAGGATGCTGCGCTGCTGCATCGCTTGGGGACATGTGATCTGGCAGAGTTTGATGCGCTGCTCCTCCTCTCACTCCTGAATAGCCACGAGGCCACTCTCGCTGCATTTGAGGCACAGGCATCCGACGTCACCAGCCAGCGCCTGAAGCCCTTCGTGACAGAGACTATCCCACTGCTTCGCGCCCATCGTGACATGGCCGCCAGGCTTTCTGCCGAGTGACGATGTGCTGTCACGTCACAGTGAAGTGGGCATTCACCCCATGGTCAAATCGCTTCAGGCTCAACAACATGGCTATCCCATGAAACAACACACACCTTCCACCACCTCTAAATCCGCCTCCAAAGCCAACAACGGCCACGCGGCGCATCCTTCGCCCTCCGCACATGCTTTCACCCCGTCCGCTGAGGCGGTGGCTGCCCGCGCTTACCTGAACTACCAAAACCACGGCGCTGCCGATGGTCATGACGTGGAGGACTGGCTCGCCGCTGAAGCCGCTCTCTGCGCTGAGCAAGGCCTCGCCCATACCTGATCCATTCACCGCGTGCCTTTGCGAAGCCGTCATGGATAACCTCCAACCACACGCCACCTGCCCGATGAACTGCCACCTGCGCGGAGGGCCGCGCTGCGTGTGCAATCTCATCCCCCTGCCGGGTGAGCATGCGCCCATCTCCTATGGGCTGCGCCTTGGGCTGGACCACTTCTACGGTGCCGACGAGTTGCCACCCTGCATCCACGGCACGCATGGAGACGCCTACTGGTCGGTCCGATCCACCCCAGGTGAGCCTGAGCTGGCTGAAGAGTAGGTCTTCACCCCATGGCGGTACCTGCGCACACTGCGGATGATCCGCCACTCGCTCAACCTCACACCTCCACCATCCCATGCCTCGCCCATCCAAGCCCCAAACATCCACGGAAGCCAAAAAGAATGACCAGGTCTATAAACTCGTCGAACTCACAGGCACCTCAAAGTCCAGCGTCGAGGACGCTGTTGAAAAGGCCATCAAGCGTGCTCACAAGACCGTCAAAAACTTGAAATGGTTCCAGGTGATCGAAACACGCGGTACCATCGACAAAGGCAAGGTCGATCATTGGCAGGTCACGCTCAAAGTCGGCTTCAACGTGGAGGACGCATGAAAACCACCCCTGACGAAATTACTCGGGCTGAGAAAAAGGCCGCCGCTATCGTGACCCATGTCGAAATCACCACCGACATCGCCATCTGGGACGAAAGCGTCACTCCGGGCCTGCGGGCTGGTCCCGCGCCCGCAAAGAATGGCTACCACGATGCCGATGCCCCCGGCCAGCAACTCAACGCCACCCAGCAAGCAAAGGAATAGCCGGTGATCTCATCACCCGGACCTGCCCCACAGGCCTTCACGTTGCGCACACTCGTTCTCGTCATGGCCACGACGGCAGGCTTGGGACTCTGCTTCCTGCTGGCGCAGCCGTTTTTACCGGCGCTCGCGTGGGCGCTGGCCTTGTCTGTGCTCTTCACGCCCTTCCAGCGATGGCTAGAGTCAAAGCTCACGCATTCCGGCCTTTCCGCGAGCATCGCGGTCGTCGTCATCGTGTTCATCGTGGTCGTGCCTGTGCTGTTTGTGGGACAAAACCTTGTCGTGCAGGCTGCGCAGGGAGCACGGCTCATTGAAGACAAGGTGACCTCCGGCGAATGGCGGCGTGCCATCGAGGCGCAGCCGCGTCTGGCACCGCTGGCGGACAAAATAGAGAGCGAGCTGGATCTGCCGGGCACGGTGAAATCCCTCACGGCATGGTTCAGCAACACCGCAGGAACCATCGTCAGCGGTTCCGTGTTTCAGGTGATCAGCTTCGGCCTGATTTTTTACCTGCTGTTCTTCTTTCTGCGGGATCGCCGCGTCGTGCTCGCCTCGCTGCATCACCTGTCCCCCCTTTCGCGGGAGGAAACCGAGACCCTGCTCCTCCGCGTGCGCGATACCATCCACGCGACCGTTTACGGCACGCTGACCGTCTCCACCCTTCAGGGCGTGCTTGCCGGGCTCATGTTTTGGTGGCTTGGACTGCCAGCACCGCTGCTGTGGGGCGTGGTAATGGCCATCCTTGCCGTGGTGCCCATGCTGGGCGCTTTCATCGTGTGGATACCTGCCGCGCTGTTTTTGGCGCTGGAGGGCAGTTGGGGCAAAGCGCTCATCCTCACGCTTTGGGGCATGCTCATCGTCGGCACGATCGATAATCTCCTGCGCCCCGTCCTCGTCAGCAGCAGGCTGAAACTTCACACTGTGCTCGCCTTCATCTCCGTGGTCGGTGGATTGATGCTCTTTGGTGCTGCGGGCCTCATTCTCGGTCCAGTGGCGCTGACGATCACCACCGTGCTGCTGAAGGTCTGGCGTACGCCTTTATCGCCGGTCAAGGCTTTGCCTGAGTCCACTCTCTTGAAAAAAGACGCCCTCGAACGCTGGGAGAACGAAGGCGGCGGCAAGTAGGATAACACCCCATCGCACTCGTTGTGGCTGACCCCTAGTTTCGCTGCCTCATGAAAACACTCTTCACCTCCGAAGCGATCTCCAAAGATGGTCGTTCGGGGACGCTGCAATCACCCGATGGGCTCCTCGATGTCGCTTTGGGCAATCCACTGGAGGCAGGTATCGAGAAACGCGGCCCGAATCCCGAGTTGCTCTTCGCTGGCGCATACTCCGCCTGCTATCACGGCTCGCTGGTGAATGCCGCCCGGCGCATGGGTTTCACGATTGATGGCTCCACCGTTCGTGCGCTCGTGAGTCTGGTCGAGGACGATCACGATGGCTATGCCCTCGCCGTGGAGATGCATGCGCTTCTGCCGGGCGTCGAGCCCGACCAGGCAATGCGCATCATGGAGGCTGCGAATCAAACCTGCCCCTATTCCAAAGCCCTGCGCGGCGAGGCCACTTTCACCCTCGTGGTCGATTCCAAACCACCTCAGCTTGCGTGAGCATGGTGAATGCTCAGGGCCTTCATGACTCTCATTCAACAGCTTCTCGTCCAGGGAGACGAGCAGTTACGGTCATAGACAAAGTCACTTCATTGCTGCTTTTGAAGCTCGGACTGCGATTTCCGACATTTACATTACTGCTGCTCACTTCCTGCGTCGGCAATGGCACGCATGAAATGGCGGCGGATGCCGTCGTGGTGCCTGCGAGGTGGCAGCAGGGGGCGTCTTCATCGAAACCGCTCGATGTGGCGCTGTGGTGGAGGCGGTTTCGTGATCCCGTGTTGAATGACTTGATCGCGGAGGCGCTGAAGGCGAGCCCGACGGTGCGTTCGGCGTTGGAGAAGGTGACGGAGTATCGTGCGCGGCGTGGGGTGGAGTCGGCGAACTTGTTTCCATCACTTTATGCCAATCAATCGGGGCGTGGCGCACGCACCAAGAGCGGCGTCACGGACATCATCACCACGAGCGAGAGCTACAAGGCCTCGTTCGATGTGAGCTGGCAGGTGGATTTGTTTGGGAAGCAGTTTCAGACGCTCAAAGCGGCCACGGCGGATCTCGAACAGATCGGCGAGAACTTTTACGGAGCGCAGGTCACGCTCGCGGCCGATGTGGCGACGGCGTATGTCGCGCTGCGTTCGGCGGAGGCGCAGTTGAGCGTGGTGCAGCGCAGTCTCGGCACGCGGGGCGAGACGGTGCAGCTCACGCAATGGCGCGAGCAGGCGGGCACGGGCGATGCACTCGACACCCAGCGCTCCATCAGCACGCTGGAGCAGGCGCGGGCCTCCATGCCGGCGCTGCAACTCAGCGTCGTGCAGAGCAAAAATCAGCTCGCGCTGCTTTCGGGTCGCACGCCGGGTTCGCTCGATTCGCGGCTCGCGGCCTCGCATCGCGTGCCGGAGATGATTTCACGCATCGCTGCCGGCATTCCTGCTGAGGCACTGCGTCAGCGGCCCGACGTGCGTGCGGCTGAGCATGCGCTGGAGGCCGCTTTTGCCCGCACACAGTCGGCAAAGCGTGCGCGGCTTCCCTCGCTGACTTTGAGCGGCTCCATCGGCATCGACGCTCTCAAGGCGGGAAACATTTTTTCACCTGAAGCAGCCATCGCGAGCATTCTCGCGGGTTTGGCCACGCCGGTGATCGATGCGGGCCGCATTCGGCAAAACATCCGCGCGGTGAGCTCACGCGAGCGGCAGGCGCTCATCGCGTATGAGGCCACCGTGCTCAATGCGCTCGCCGAGGTCGAAAACGCGCTCGCTGCGGTGCGTCGGTATGCTGAGCAGCATCGCCTCGTCGAAAAAGCCGCCGCTGCGGCGCGAGAGGCTGTCACGCTCGCTGCTTGGCAATACGAAGCTGGTCAGGTGGACCTACTCGTGTCGCTCGATGCGCAGCGCACGCTTCTCACGCTGGAGCAGCAGGAAGTCACCACCACCGCGCAGAGCGCCAATGCCTGCGTGCAACTCTACCAGGCCCTCGGCGGAGGTTGGTCGCCCTTTTGATATGAAAACCTCCACGCCCTTGGCCCCAGCCGATCTCGCCAAAACCATCCAGGCCAGCGGATCCAAGGGGCACTTCAAACGCAACGCCATCTTCGGCCTCATCGTCATCTCGCTCGGCCTGGGCGGATGGTTTTGGCGCAGCCGCATCGAAAAGGCCAAACAACAAGTGCCGCTCTATGTGACCGAACCGCTCACGCGTGGCGATGTTTTCCTCACCATCACCGCCACGGGCAATCTGGAGCCGACAAACGAAGTCACCGTCGGCAGCGAGCTTTCCGGCATCACGCTCGAGGTGAATGCCGACATCAACAACCGCGTCACCAAAGGCCAGCAACTCGCCAAGCTCGACACCAGCAAGCTTTTGCAGCAAACCGAGAGCAACCGCGCCGCCGTGCGAGCCGCGCAGGCCCGCGTCACGCTCGCCGAGGCCACGGTGAAGGAAAGCGCCGCGCTGCTCGCCCGCCAGCAGGAGCTGCAGCGCATCAGCGGTGGCAAAGTGCCCTCCAAAGCCATCATCGTCACCGCCATCGCCACCGCCGAGCGTGCCAAGGCCGATCTGCTCAACACGCAGGCCGGAGTCGGCACCGCCGAGGCCCAGGTGCGCATCAACGAGAACGATCTCGGCCGCGCCATCATCAAATCGCCCATCGACGGCATCGTGCTCACGCGCAGCATCGAGCCCGGCCAGACCGTCGCCGCCAGCTTCACCGCGCCGCAGTTGTTCGTCATCGCCGAGAAGCTGGAGCGCATGATTTTAAAGGTCACCATCGCCGAGGCCGACATCGGTCGCGTCGAGAAAGGTCAGAAAGCCACCTTCACCGTCGATGCCTGGCCGGATCGCACTTACAGAGCTGTTGTTTCCGTCGTGTCCTACGGCTCCGCCGTCACGCAAAACGTGGTGACCTACGAAGCCGATCTTGATGTCAGCAACGACGACCTCAGCCTGCGCCCCGGCATGACCGCCACCGCCGACATCGGCGTCGCCGCCAGCCAGAACGTCTTCCTCGTGCCCACCGCCGCGTTGCGCTTCAATCCCGCCACCGCTGCCAAAACCGGCCCCGCGAAGAAATCCTTCGTCCAAAGCCTCATCCCCATGCCCACCCGCAACCGCAGCCGCCCCGAAGCCAGCGACAAAGACGACAAAACCAAACCCGCCGCCCACCTCTACATCCTCCGCGACGGCAAAGCCGAATCCATCCTCGTTAAGGCCGGTCTCACCGATGGTCGATACACGGAGGTTTCGGGCGAAGGTTTGAGTGAGGGGATGCTGGTGATTTTGCGGAACAATGTGGTAGGGACGTGAGCGAGGCATTCTGCGACGTAGCTCGGCTTTCCAAAGCCGAGTTCACCCGAGCGGTGGGGTTGCTCAATCCAGACCGCCAATGCCTTCCTCAAGGAACTCGCCAAGCCCGGCGTCGCCGCCAAATTCATCGCCTACGACCTGCCCGCCGACTTCGTCGCCGATCTCCAGGCCGACCTCGCCGCCATCGGCGTGACTGGCGAGGAGCAGATCGAGGACAAACGTGAAGATGCTGGCGATACCGAGAAAATTCGCGGCCTCATCAAGGAAGGCAACGATCTGCTCAAAATCCTGAACACCTCCGTCACCAACAAATTCCGCGATCAGCCCGCCACCCTCGCCGAATGGCAGACCGCTTCCCACATCCGCCGTCGCCGCCGCATAGGCGATGACAAGAAGGACGGCACTGATCCCGCCGCACCCACACCACCCGCGAAATAGTGCCTGACGTTATCAACAACACCACACCACGAAATGCGGGCCATTGCGGCCTGCATTTTTCATGCGCCGTTGATTCTGCCTACACCCCCGACGCCCTCCGCCGCAACCTCTGCTGCCCACTAGTCCTGAATAGAAAGAAAAAAGTGATCGCGCAAAAAAAATAGATGGGAGTTGACTGCCTGCAAAGCTCCAAGGCAGAATGCCATTCTTATGAAAAATTCAATATCCCAACCAGCAGAAGAACTCGCCGAGATCATGACCCGCATCACTGTGAAGGCATGGACTGATCCCGATTTTAAAAGCCGCCTTTTGTCGGAGCCAATGGAGATACTCGAGAATGAAGGGGTCAAAATGCCAAAATCGAAAATCAAAGTGCACTTTCACGAAAATACCAGCCACGAACGTCATTTTGTTCTTCCTGCACCCCCAGAAGTTCTTACTCTGCGAGACAAGGATTTAACGGTGCTTGCAGCCCAACGTCTAGCCATTCAGCTAGAGTTGTTTTGATCCGTGTTGGTGTTCGCTCAGCCCACACAGCCCGGTCATGCAATTCACAAACGCGCTTGAGGCGATTCTTTCGCCCATCACTCTTGCCCAATTTTTTGGGGAATATTACGAGGTTCAACCTCTACATATTGGCTCCAGAGAAGTGCAGCAAGTTTATAAAGGGCTGCCGGGCATAGAAGGGTTTGAGAATCTCCTTTGGTCTCAGGAAGAAAAGCTAAACCGTGTTTTGAGGGTCAACAGACAGGGAAGCTATTTGCAGCCACCACCAAGATCCTCCGGGAAGGACGTATTCAGGTGGTCGATTGATCAGTTTGGAAATGGTTACACGCTTATCCTCAATGGAATGGATACGATGTGCCCAGCCATCGCGCGGCTGGTGAGAGACATTGAGGTTGCAACGGGAGGGAAAGTTGCTGCGAATGGGTTCCTGACCCCGCCGAACAACCACGGGTTCAATCCGCATTTTGACACACATGATGTGTTCATTCTTCAACTCGAGGGAACCAAGACCTGGAAGTTGTTTGATCATCGGATCGTTTTACCTGTTGATCACCAAATATATTTGATCGATCAATCTTCTATCGGCGAACCATCCCTTGAAGTCACGCTTCAGCCTGGAGATTTACTCTATGTTCCACGGGGGGTGGTCCACGGTGCATATACAGCCGAACAAGCGTCTCTCCACTTAACAGCCGGTTATCGCCCACTAAGATGGGTAGATTACTTTCATTCGTTGGTGGATGAGTTTGCCTCGGAGAATGTTGACGTCCGGCGTTCTGTCGGCAGTCGGTTTTCCCCCCCAACTTTCGATCATCTTTCGGCCCGATTAGCTGATTTCCAAGAAATGTGTGAATCCGCAAGGTTCAGGAGATTGGCTTTTGAGCGATTTTCGGAAGCATTTTTGGGGCAGCTGAGGCCGTTGCCGGGCGCTCACATTGCGAACCGCCTCGAAGCAGGTTCAATCAAAAACGAGACTAAAGTTGTTCGCAGGCAAAGTTCGCCAGTGAACGTTTTTGAAAAGGGAGGAAGAGCACGAATTCAGTTTCCAGGTGTTGGCCTCGCCTCCGAAAGAGATCTTCATGCCGGAGCTCTTGATGCACCGCTCAGCGCACTTGCAGCGTTCAAGTTCATTGCATCAATGGTTGAGCCGTTCCGCGCTACTGATATACCATCTCCATTGGACGATGAATCAAAACTCACGATTGTCCGTCGATTGGTTCAAGAAGGATTATTGCAAATCTTTTTAGAGCCATAAGCCTATGACAGATATTGATGGAGTCTGTCAACGGCATGCCAAAGGCGCGTTAGCAGAATTAATTTCGGGTTATTCCGGACTGCTGACAAAAGCTTGTTGTGATAGTTTACGTGGACATTTTTCCGCATCTGTTTGGAAGCTAATTGTCCCATTTGTTTATATCAAATACTGCGCGTTTAGCACAGCAACTCCCGTCAGGCTTGGTAGACGGCCAGTTGAATCATTTGCTGCGGCATTTCCAACGCTCGATGACTTGCTTCGGGAAAATTGGTTTCTTTCGGGGCTAGTGAAGGACTTCCAAGTAAGTAGGGTTCGAAAACTTCGGAGCTTATTTGATTCTTTCGAAGGTTATTTGCCTGCCAAAAGCAAACTGAGCGACATTTCTGCGCCATTGGGTGATCTTCACTCTTCATTTGGAGTATGCAGGGCTCAAATCGGACCTGATAAATTGGTCATTTATAAGCCAAGAAGTGTTGAGGGCGAGTCCCGGTGGCAACGCTTTATTCAAGCCTTAGAGGCGAGTGGAATTCAAACCGATTTGTATTATTCCTCGGTTCTGTTTTCTGGCCCAGACAACGGTATTTGCAGTTTTGTTCCCGTCTTGGAGGTGCACAGTCCTGATGCATTGAATCGATTTTATCGACGAGCTGGGAAGCTGCTATTTTGGCTCTGGCTCCTGGGCACCCGCGACGTTATTTCCGAGAACATTATAGCAAATGGTGAATTCCCTGTATTGATTGACTGCGAAACTGTCTGCCATTCTCACTGGTTTCCGGGGAAGTCACCGTTTTCAGTTCTCGACACTGGGATGTTACCTGTGAGCAGGCCTACCTTCTTTGGTGCAGATTTCGTCTTTGGTGCTTTATCGGTAAACGAACCGCGCCGATTCACGGATTACGGAAGTGCCCTGTCTAGAAGCGGTGAATTCGTTTTCGACCGATTCACGTTTACAAAAACATCAGATTCAGTCCCTATTTTTGGAGGCGAACCTGTGACAGCTGTCAACTTTCTGCATGAAATTCTCGATGGCTTCAACCAGGCCCATAGTGTTGCAGAGGGCAATGCAGACAAAATCGGGGATATTGTCGAAGAGATATTTTCCTCTTTGGACGGCGTGAGGGTCGTTTTCCGGCCAACAGCCTTTTACCACGCGCTCATTCAACAAATGCTTCTGAGTAACTCTACTGACACGTTTAATAGGATTGAGCGACAACTGCTTGATTCACCTGTTCTGGAGTCGTCCAAGCTCTATTTTAACGAAAATGTTATCGCGGCTGAGATCGCAGCGATTCGTGAGGCAAGTATTCCACATTTCAGTGGTTCATCCGTGATTCACGAAATGAAACTGAATGGCTCTGTTCCGCCGGAACCCAATCACAAATTTCATATTAAGGCAAAGCTTTCAGCCGATGTGATGCGTGCCCAAGCTGAGACTATTCGTTCTGCCCTTGAATTCCCAAGGGGTCAGGCAGTTTAAAACATAGCGACATGAAAACGTTGACTCAATACAGTTTAGAAATTCATCAGAGTGTCGCTTCAGTTCCGCGAAACAAAGCGCGAATGCTGGCGCTAGTTGCCTGTTTCACCGAATTCGGACTTAAAGCACCTGCTGAATGGGCGGATGTATCGAATGACCTCGCTCGGTTACGAGAGCTGCACTGTGTCGATCTGCAATCGGAACTGCTTTTGAATTATGAGTTACTTGCGGCCGCATTCGATTTGGATGAAATGCCTTTCCTAAACCATGGAATTTTAGAAATGGGTTATGCCCCGGTGAATTTTCGCGAATGTCAGGAGCGCTTGTATGATGTCGCCCTTAGCGAAGTTGATCTGCAAGACAAAACAGTGGTTGAGCTAGGTAGCGGCAGAGGAACAGGTGCGGCGCGTTTGGCGATGAAAGCTAAAATGGTGGTAGGAATTGATCCCGTTGCTGGAGCTGTCCATGCAGCAAATGGCAAGTGGTCTAACGTCCAGAATCTAAAATTTTGCCATGCAACAGCAGATGCTATTGATGTCTGGCCTGACAACTGCAATCTAATCGTCTGTATTGAGTGTGTTCACGCGATCCCTAACTTTGTGGAACTCCTTGAGAATGCTAGGCTGAAAAATCAGATTGCCCCTTTGATGGTCATTGCTGATGCAGTGCAAATAAGCCGCCTTACCGATTTCCGCAAAAAATTACAATTAGCCGGATGGCTTGAGGTCTTCTTTGAAGACATTACTGAGGCCGTCATTAAATCTGTGACGTATGCAATTGCATCAATGCCACATGCTTCATCAATGGCCGATATGTTTATCACGACGAGATTGAAAATGCGGCTGATCCAATATCAATCCGGCCAGCTTGTTTACTTCAGGGGAGTCTGGGAAAGCCCCCGCCAGTAATTCTATTGTGAGGTGAAGTCCAGCTCTCACAATGCAATATATTTACAGTGATTTATCTCCACCTGAATCAGGCCGCAATTGGGACGAGGGCGTATTTTTCTTGGGCTTCTTGGGGGGACGACGATGGAGCGGTTGGTGAGGAGCTTGAGGGCGCAGAGGGTGGTGGGTTCATCGACGACGCTGATCTCGGCGATGATGGTGCAGTAGCCGCCGGTGCCTTGGTAAATTGTGAAGGATGAACAATGGGGAATAGGGCTTCATCTTTTACCAGCCTTCTTCGTTCACGATCCATCGGCTCAAAAGCAGGTATTCACCCCATTCATCGGGTCGTAGCAGCGGCTTAGACTGGCGCTGAACCCGTCACGGAGCCTGCTGCCATTCAAACTGAAGTCACACCTCAAAAGCTCGCTGGAGACACGCGGGATTCTCCTCTCATCGAACTGAAAGGGCTGTCGAAGACCTATGGCCTTGGCGATGCGGCGTTTCAGGCGTTG
>CALSBJ010000010.1:0-104825 GCA_943373155.1 Akkermansia muciniphila
TGGATGATCAGTGCATCGGCTGTTCTTACTGCATTCTGAAGTGCCCGTATGATGTGCCGAAGTTCAACCTGAAGCGCGGCATCGTGCGGAAGTGCGACATGTGCCAGGGACGCCTCGCCGAGGGCGAAGCGCCTGCGTGCGTGCAAGCCTGCCCGAACGAGGCGATCAAGATCCAGGTGGTGAAACTCAGCGAAGTGCCGGATCGCGGCCAAATCATCGCCGGGGCGTTTGATTCGAGTTACACGCGACCCACCACGACATATGTCTCAGCCAAAGTGCGGCCTGATGCGAGGCCCGCCGATGAAGGCCAACTCCGACTCGATCACGCTCACCTGTCACTGACTTGGATGCTCGTTCTCACGCAGATCAGTGCGGGGACGTTTTTGGTGACTGCGTTGACCTCTTTGACTGGATTGACAGGGCAACACGAGGCTTGGGTTTGCTCGTTGGTGGGTTTCATCACGGGTGTCGTTGGCATCGCGCTGAGCGTTTTGCATCTCGGGCAGCCTTTGAAGGCCTGGCGGGCGTTTTTGGGCTGGCGCAAATCCTGGCTCTCACGCGAAATCATCACGTTCGGGCTCTTTGCGAAGCTGGGAGCCGTTTCGTTGCTTTTTCCATCGAAGCTCACGCTGAGTCTCGCGGCATTCGCGGGCGTTTTGGCCGTTTACACCTCCGTCATGGTCTATGTCGACACGCGGCGGCCGTTTTGGTCGCTGAAGCTCACCGGCGGCAAATTCTTCGGCACGATGCTGTTGCTCGGCACGGCCATTCCCGGTGTGATTTGGGCCTGGATGGGGCATCCGCTGGCGAAAATCGCCGTTCCGACCGCCCTCGTGCTGCGCTGGTGCGTTTCGCTGTTTGAGATGCGGGAGATCAAAATGGCCCGTCAGGATGCATCGAGCCCCTGGCACATGTCTGCCCGCCTTCTCACCGAAAAACTGCCGCACTTGCTCCAGGCCCGCAAAATCATGCTGGGCATGGTTGGCATCATTTTGCCGGCCATCATCTTCACGCAGTTCCATGTGGCTGCCGTGTTTACGTTGTCCGTCGCGATCACGCTGAGCAGTCAGTTGATCGAGCGACACTACTTCTTCACCGCCTGCCACGGCCCGAAAATGCCCGGTAACTGAAATGAATACATCAACCACCACTTTGAATTTGGTAGAAAGATTGAGGGTAGAAAAATTTCCCCAAACTTCTGCTTCTGAAATCTTTCTACCCCTAATTTTTCTACCAAAAGTCTGATGCTAACTCTCCCTGCCATGACTTTCCGCGAATGGACCGGCCCGCTGACGGCGGATCTGGTGCGTGAGCCGGCGAAGTTTGGGCTGGGGCAAATTCCGTCGCTGCTGAAGCCGGATGCGGTGACGAAGGCGGTTTGCGGCTTCTGCTCCACCGGCTGCGGATTGAACATCCACCTCAAAGAGGGCGCGGCGATCAATCTCACGCCTGATTCCGACTATCCGGTGAATCTCGGCACGGCCTGTCCAAAGGGCTGGGAGGCGCTGAGCGTGCTCGATGCACCGGATCGGGCCAAGATGCCGCTGCTGCATGGCAAGGAGGTCGATTGGGACACCGCGCTGAGCTACTTCTGCGATCAGATGAAGCGCATCCTCGACCAGCATGGTCCTGAGGCTGCCGCGTTTCTGAGCACGGGGCAGATCATGTTTGAGGAAATGGCTTTCCTCGGCGCACTGGCGAAGTTTGGCATGGGCATGATCCATGGCGATGGCAACACGCGCCAATGCATGGCTACCGCGGTGACCGCCTACAAAGAAAGCTTCGGCTTCGACGCGCCGCCTTTCACCTACGCCGACTTTGAGGAGAGCGACGTGCTCGTCTTCATCGGCGCGAATCCCTGCATCGCCCATCCGATCATGTGGCAGCGGGTGTTGAAGAACAAACACCAGCCGGAGATCATCGTGGTCGATCCACGCACCACGGAGACCGCGATGGCCGCCACGCAGCATTATGCCATCAAGCCAAAGAGCGATCTGACGCTGCTCTACGGCCTCGCGCATCTGCTGATTCGCGAGGGTGGTGTGGATCAAAGCTTCGTCGAAGCTCACACCAATGGCTTTGAAGCCTTCGCGGCTTTTGTGGCGGTTTTTGCGCCGGAGCGTGTCTCCGCCGAAACGGGCATCAGCATCGAAAGACTGCTTCATTTTGCGAAAACCATCCGAGAAGGTAAAGCGGTCAGCTTTTGGTGGACGATGGGCGTCAATCAAGGCCACCAAGCCACGCGGACGGCGCAGGCGATCATCAATCTAGCACTGATGACCGGCAACATCGGCAAGCCGGGCACGGGCGCGAATTCGATCACCGGCCAGTGCAATGCGATGGGCTCGCGTTTGTTCTCCAACACGACCAATTTGCTCGGTGGACATGATTTTCGCAATGCGGCGCATCGGGAGAAGGTCGCGAAGGCGACTGGGATTCCGGTGGAGCGTATCCCGGATCGTCCGAGTCTGGCCTATGACCAAATCATTCAGGCAGCCGATGTAGGGACGGTGAAGGCCATCTGGTTCGTCGCCACGAATCCGAGTCACTCGTGGATCGACCAGAACGAGATGAACCGCATCCTCGACAAGCTCGACTTCCTGGTCGTGCAGGACATGTACTGCAGCACCGAGACCGCGAAGCGTGCGCACCTCGTGCTGCCTGCGGCGGGTTGGGGCGAAAAAGAAGGCTGCTTCATCAATTCCGAGCGTCGCATCGGCTACAGCCCAAAGGTGCGTCGTGCTCCCGGTCAGTCGCTGGCGGACTTTCACATCTTCCGCCTCATCGCGCACTACTGGGGCTGTGGGGAGATGTTTCGCGAGTGGCAGACGCCGGAAGAGGTATTTCGCGTGCTGCAACGCTGTTCCGAAGCCCAGCCGTGTGAAATAACTGGCATCGAAGGGTATGACATGATCCGCAAACATGGCGGTGTGCAATGGCCGGCGAAAATGACGAATGACGAATGGCGAATGACGAATGAACGGCGGTTGTTCGAAGATGGGAGGTTCTTCACGGAGGATCAGCGGGCGAAGTTTTGCTTTGATGAGCCGGAGGTACCGCCGGAGCAGCGGAGTGCGGAGTTTCCGCTCATTTTGATCACGGGCCGCGGCACGAGTGCGCAATGGCACACGGAAACGCGGACCGGGAAGTCAGCGGTGTTGGCGAAGATGGTGCCGGAGGAGTTGATGCTCGATTTGAATCCCGAGGATGCGGCGGAGCTAGGCATTCGAGATGGGCAGCGGGTGCGGGTGATCTCGAAGAGAGCGGAATTGACGGCATGGACCCGATTGACGGGCTGTGTGAAGGCCGGTGAGGTTTATCTGCCGATGCATGATGGGCGGGTGAACCAGCTCACGCATGCCTCATTTGATCCGCTGAGCCGTCAGCCGAGTTACAAGCACTCGGCGGTGCGGGTGGAGGCTACAAAATGACGCCGGGCTCGTAGCTGGCGGCGTCGGGATGCTCTTTGGCGATGGCGGCGACGCGGGCGCAGAAGGCATCGACCTGCTCGGGGGCATCGCCGGTGTTGTTTTTGCCTGCATCGACGAGGCGTTGCATGTCTTCGGCGGTGAGGGTGAGGCGCTCATCGGCGACGAGTCGGGAGAGAAGGTCGTTTTCGCGGACTTTGCCGGTGCGCATGTCTTTGGCGACCTGCACGGCGTGCTCTTTGATGACCTCGTGTGCGGTTTCACGGCCGGCACCGGCTTTGACGGCTTCCATCATGACGGTGGTGGTCAGGAGGAAGGGCAGGTAGCGCATGAGTTCCTGCTCGATGACGGATTCGAAGACTTCCATCTGGTTCAAAATGGTGAGGAAGGTCTCCAGCAGGCCATCGAGGGCGAGGAAGGCATCGGGAAGCATCACGCGGCGCACGACCGAGCAGGACACATCGCCTTCGTTCCACTGATCACCGGCGAGTCCGGCGGCCATGGCGAGGTAGCCTTTGAGGATGACGTGGAGGCCGTTGACGCGTTCGCAGGAGCGGCTGTTCATCTTGTGAGGCATGGCGGAGGAGCCGACCTGACCTTTGGCGAAGCCTTCCGAGGAGAGTTCGTGGCCAGCCATGAGGCGCAGGGTGCGAGCGAAGCTGCCGGGACCGCTGGCGACCTGGCAAAGAGAGCCGATGACCTGCATGTCGAGGCTGCGCGGATACACCTGGCCGACGGCACCAAAGGCGGCGGGCATGCCGAGATGGTGCAGGATGCGATTTTCGAGTTCGGAGGCTTTTTTCGCGTCGCCGTTGAAGAGGGTGATTTGGTCGAGACGAGTGCCGACAGCGCCTTTGAGGCCACGAGCGGGATAGGTGGCGATGACGTTTTGGAGGTCGCCAAAGGCCAGGAGGGTTTCTTCACCGAACATGGCCAAGCGTTTGCCAAGGGTGGTAGCCTGAGCGGCGACATTGTGCGTGCGGGCGGTGAGGGGAATGTCACGCGTCTGCGCCGCACGGCGGGCGATGCCAGCAAGGACGGCCACGGTTTTGCGGCGGATTTCGAGCAAGGCGCGGAAGACCTGGAGCTGCTCGACATTCTCTGTGAGGTCGCGGCTGGTCATGCCTTTGTGGATGTGCTCGTGGCCAGCGAGATCACAAAACTCCTCGATGCGTGCCTTCACATCGTGACGGGTCACTCGCTCACGCTCCATGATGGAGGCGACGTTGATCTGATCCCTCACCTTCTCATAGGCCTCGATCACGCCCTCCGGCACGGGGATGCCGAGGTCGCGCTGGCCTTTGAGCACGGCGATCCAGTAATCGCGTTCGAGCCTGACTTTGCCCTCGGGCGACCAGAGGGCGCGCATGGGGGCGGTGGCGTAGCGTTCGGCGAGGACGTTGGGGATGGAGTCAGACATGGGCCCGTTGGTTTAGAGAGCGTGGAGTGAACGTTCAACATCGAACTTTGAACGCTCAACATTCAAGCCCACCCAAGTCGAGAGGCTTGGACGATGGCGAATTGACGTTGATCGTTGAACGCTGAAAGTTTTTCACTTCATCGCGGCGGCGGCGGCCTCTTGAAAGGCCTGGCGCATGGGGGAGGCATCACCGGTGGGTTTGAGGCCGGTGCGCTGGATGAGCATGATGTAAATCGTTTTGGTCGTGGGATCAATCCAACCCTGAGTGCCGTGCGCACCACCGTGGCCGAAGGTGCCGGGAGAGAGCATGGCGGTCACGCCGGTGGGCTGGCGCACGACTTGAAAGCCCAGCCCCATGCCCATGCCATCGGCGAAGCCTGCTTTCATCTCGCCAGTGTGATTCGTGGCCATGAGTTGGAGTGTCTCGGCGCTGATGAGGCGCTTTTTGCCGATGACTCCGCCATCGAGGATCATCTGGTAGAGCCTCAGCAAATCCTCCGCAGTGGAAAACAGGCCACCAGCGGCCAGCGGCGCACGTTTTTTGTTTGAGTAAGGCGGTGTGAGGTAGCGGATGCCGACGGGTTCGAGGCCTTTGCCATTAGCGGAGGGCTTGTAGGAGGTGGCGAGACTGGAGAGCTCCTTTTTGTCTGGCCAGAAGGTGGTGTGACGCATGCCGAGGGGCTTGAAAATCCGCTGTTCCATGAACTCCGCATAGTCCTGACCGCTGGCGACTTCGATGAGGCGGCCGAGGGTGTTGATGCCGGGATTGCAATAGGACCACTTGGAGCCGGGCTCGAACTGCAAAGGCGAGAGCGCGTAGGTGATGACCGCTTCCTTCAAGCTGAGCACGTCCAGCGCCTCGCCATCGAGTGGCGAATTGCTCACGAGACCGCTGGTGTGCGTGAGCAGGTCTTTGATCGTCACCGGGCGGGAGGGTTTCACGAGCACCGTTTGCTCTCCGGTCTTCTCGCGAATCATGAGCTGGCCTTTGAACTCTGGGAGATGTTTTTCGATGGGATCGTCGATGCTCAGCTTGCCCTCCTCCTGCAGCATCATGACACCGAGCGCGGTGATCGGCTTCGTCATCGAAGCGATCCAGAAGACGCTGTCACACTCCATGGGCTTCTTCGTGGCGATGTCCGCCAGGCCGACGGCTTCCAAGCTGAGCACCTTGCCTTCGCGAGCGAGCAGAGTGACCGAACCAGAGAGCGAGCCGTCCTCGACGAACTTTTGCATCGCCTGCGGGATGGCGACGAACTTGGGATCAGAAACGAGGGCTGGTTCCTTGGCGGAAAGCGCCGAAACAGCGGCAAAGAGGGCGAAAAGCGTGAGGCGGATCATGGCGGGGAAGGAACGTTCCCTCGCTCTCTATTTCATCAGCGGAGCCAGCAGATGCTCCTCCGTAATGAGCCCGGCAGGCAGACCGCGGGCATCGGTGACGATGGCGAGGCGGCGGCCTTGCTTGCGGAGGCGCTGGAGAGCGCGAATGGCGGATTCGCTGGCGTGAATGCTATCGAGCGTGCGCATGTGCTGGCGCACGAGGCGATCCGGCGGGAGCTGGGTGGGCAGCTCGGAGGTATCGAGCACGCCGATGAAGGTGCCATTGTCACCGAGGACGGGAAGGACGGGCGTGTTTTGCTCACGGGCGAGGATGAGCGCCGTGTGCAAGGGCAACTCGGCTGCCAAGGCCACGCTTTGCGTGAGCGGTTGCATGACATCCGCCGCAGTAAGGCGGTGAAAGTCCAGAATATGCTCGATGAGCCTCGTGGCGGGCAGGGAGAGCTGGTGCTCGATGCCGAGGGAACGGGCAAGCTGCTTCAAATCATCCCGCCGCTGGCTTTCGGTGGAGGTAGTCATGCCTTCGATTTCACGCACCGGGGTGGCTTTGGAAGGCGAGAAAGCCCGAAAGACAGGTCTCGCGATGCCGACAGCATGCAGCAAGAGCCAGACGCTGCGCAGCGAACGAAAGGGAAAGCGGCGGAAGAGCTTTTTCGGCACCACTTCAAGGCCGATGAGAAAGATCGGCAGCGAAAGCAGGAACACGATGCTGGATTCCAACACACTGGCATGGCGCACGAGCGGCAGCGCCACGAGCAGAAAGACCGCGAGATTCGCGATGTGATTCGCCACCGTGATGCAACCGAGCAACGCATCACGATCCTCAATGAGCGCCAGCAGGCCACGGGCCCGTGGATCGCCATTGGCGGCGGCGTGACGCACTCGCACCCGGCTGACGGCCATCACGGCGCTCTCCAATCCTGAAAGCAGGAATGAGAGCAGCAGGCACAGGCCGATGGCGAGGTAGGACATCATCAAGGTGGCAGCGCTAGAAACGGGCCGAGGAGGAGATTTTCTCCGAACAAGCCCACGAAGCGCCGAAAGTGGAGTGATGGAGTGAAGGGGCTCAACCAGCTCGGCAAGCCGAGCTGGGCATCACTCCAAGACACCATCACTCCCGCGACCAGATCAGAGATACTCGTTGATGAGGTTCTCGCACATTTCCTGGCGTCCGCTGGCGATGAAGGGTTCACCATTGGAGAGCGTGTAGGCCTCCAGTTCGGCGAAACCGACCTCGCCTTTCTCGATCTTGGCACCGATACCGGAGTCGAAGGTCGAGTAGCGCTGCTTGATGATGCCATCGAGACGACCGTCTTCGATGATGCGGTGAGCGATTTTGAGGCCGCGGGCAAAGGCATCCATGCCGCCGATGTGGGCGTGGAAGAGATCGACCGGCTCGAAGGACTCGCGACGGCACTTGGCATCAAAATTAAGGCCGCCCGTGGTGAAGCCGCCCATCTTGATCACTTCGATCATGATCTGGGTGGTGAGGTAGATGTTCGTGGGGAACTGGTCGGTATCCCAGCCGATGAGCTCGTCGCCCGTATTGGCATCGATGGAGCCGAGAGCACCGGCAGCGGCGGCCACTTGCAGTTCGTGGCGCATGGTGTGGCCGGCGAGGGTGGCGTGGTTCGTTTCGATGTTGAGTTTGAAGTGCTCAGTGAGGCCGTATTCGCGGAGGAAGTTCAGGCAGGCAGCGGCATCGGAATCGTATTGATGCGTGGAGGGCTCACGTGGCTTCGGCTCGATGTAGAAGGGGCCTTTGTAGCCGATCTGCTTCTTATAATCGACGGCCATGTGCAGCAGGCGGGCGAGGTGATCGACCTCACGCTTCATGTTCGTGTTCCAAAGCGTGGCGTAGCCTTCACGGCCACCCCAGAAGGTATAGCCTTCACCACCGAGGCGGTGGGTGACGTCCATCGCCTTCTTTACCTGGGCGGCGGCATAGGCGAAGACATTGGCGTTCGGACTGGTGGCCGCGCCCTGGCAGTAACGCGGATGGGCGAAGAGGCAGGCGGTGCCCCACAGGAGCTTCTTGCCGGTTTCCTTTTGCGCCTTCTCCAATTCATCGGCGACAGCGTCGAAGGCTTTGTTGGATTCGGCCAGCGTGGCACACTCGGGGGCCACGTCGCGGTCATGGAAGCAGTAATAATCCACGCCAAGCTTGTCCATGAACTCGAAGCAGGCCCACACACGGCGCTGGGCATTGGCGACGGAGTCCGTGCCATCATCCCAAGGGCGCTGAGCCGTGCCGCCACCGAAGGGATCGGAGAGTGAATTCCGCATCGCGTGCCAGTAGGCCACGCCAAAGCGCATGTGATCACGCATCTTCTTGCCACCCACGACCTCGTCGGCGTTGTAGTGCTTGAACGCGAGCGGATTGCGGCTCTGCGGTCCTTCAAACTGGATCTTCTGGATGTCTGGGAAAGCTTCTTTCATAGATGGGTGGAGTTGGGGCGGCTATGGGAGCCGGAAAGCAAGCCAGCGCAAGGCGCAAACCCGGCCATCTCTTGGGCGAAATCGGCCACGGGGATCACTTCTCGATGCTCACCGTGCGACGCACTCGGTAGGGGTAATCGTGAAACATGAAGCCCGTCTTCACGTCGTCGAGCCGTGTCTGGATGGTGTCTTTGTAGAGGCCTTTGATCTCCGTTTCGACATCGAGCATATCGGCCAGCCGACGAGTGAGAGAGATGCCAAACGTGATTTCGAGACTGGACACGGTATTCATGGGCCGCTCCATGGTGAAACTGCCGGAGATGAAGAGCTTCGCGTGCGGGCCATCCGGGCGCTCCTCGATGCTGCCGAAGGTGGCCTCCACGTCTTTGAAGACCGGCAGGCCGTAGGCTTTCCCACGCGGCGCGGGGATCATCGGTTTCCATGTTTCTCCGGGTCGCCGAGCTTGGGTGCCGAGAGCAGCGGGAACGATCTCCATCATGTTGGCAAAGAATTGCAGATCGAGCAGCGCGGCGTTTTGCCGTTCGATCGGCTTCATGCCTTTGAGTTCGAAGTTCCAGCCGCCACCGCGCTGTCTCGCGAGCAAGGTCACGCCATTGAGAGCACCTCGATTGACCTGTGAGGCCGGGGCGGCTCCATTCAGGGCAAACTGCGTCTCCTCGAAGACATGTTCACGCACCTCGACCTCCTCCGCGCCGCTGCCCTGCACGCGGCGCATGAGATGGTGGCGCAGCAACCAGCGAGCGGACACGGAGCGTTTTTCACCGGAGGCCTGCTGGAGCGTGGCGGTGCCTTTCTCGACAAGGATCTCGCGTTTCTCACGCAGGACGGTGCCGCTGCGCAGGCCCGCCTTGCTGCTGATGGCCACCGGCTTCGGCTGCTGAGCTGGGAGGCTGGCGGCAATGGAGAGGAACAATAGAAGGGAGACTCTCATGGCGTGTGGTTTATCATCGGTGAAACCTCGGAAGTCACAACTCTCACCCGGTTGCCGGTAGTCAGTTCCCATCCGGGTTTTCCTCACCGCAAAATTCCAACGAAGGCATCAAACTTTGTGCTTGCACGAACGTCCCCGCACGCCAGTATCACCACCCTCAACCCCGCGGGTGTAGCTCAGTGGTAGAGCACTTCCTTGCCAAGGAAGATGTCGCGCGTTCGAATCGCGTCACCCGCTCCACTTTCTCAGAAAGTGGAACGTCCCCGCAATCCCACGGAAATAGCATGTTTGTCTGGTCGAAACTCTCCGCCGCGAAATGGTCGGATGCTTGGGAGGAGCGCTTCGCGGGTGCCACCGACCTCACCCTCGTCATTTCCAGTTTCCCTGGCCGTGAAACCATCCGCGTCGAGGCCTACTGCCCGAAGAAAAGCCGCGCCACCGCCATTCAAAAAATGTGGGGCGGCTCCGTGCGGGAGCTGAAGACCAAAAACTGGGCCGCGATGGCATCAAAGGCCACGCCGCCGCTCAAGGTGCGGGATCGTTTCCTCGTCTGCGCCACTCGCTCGACCTCTGAACTAGCCAAACTGCGTCGCGAGCACGCCGGGCGCGAGATTCTCTCCATCCCGGCGGACATGGCTTTCGGCACCGGACACCATGAAACAACCTCCACCGTGCTCCGACTACTCGTCGATGCGGCCGATGAGTTTCGCCGTTCCGACAAAGTGTGGACCCTCGCCGATCTCGGCTGCGGCAGCGGCATCCTCGCCATCGCCGCGCTGAAGCTCGGCGCCCGCAAGGTGTGGGGCTGTGACTACGATCCCCAGGCCGTGCGTATCGCCAAAGAGAACGCCACACGCAACGACACGCCGAAGGCAAGCTTTACCCGACTCGATGTGCTCCAGTGGGAACCGAAGGAGCAGTGGGACATCGTCGCCGCGAATATCTTCCACGATGTGCTGGAGGCCGCGTTTCCAAAGCTCGTGCAGGCCGTGGCTCCCGGCGGTCTTTTGATCCTCTCCGGCATCCTGCATACTCAGGCGGACTCCTGCCTCGCCGCAGGCAAAAAAGCCGGCTTCAAGGCCGACCGCATCCTGCGCAAAGGCAAGTGGGTCACGGCGATCGGCCATGTGAAGCCCTGTTGAGGCTTTACAAGCGCTCCTCTCCCCTGCCCTGCCCTGCCGCCAGCGTGCGCACGAGGCATTACCCATTCGACATTCCGCATTCCTCATTCCATCTACCCGCCCTCATGCCCGCCCTGAATCTCCACGACACCCTGTCCCGCACCGACCGCGAGGTGAAGCCACTCGATGGCAAAACCCTGCGCTTCTACTGCTGCGGCCCCACGGTCTATGGTCCGGCACACATTGGCAATTTCCGCACCTTCGTGGCCCAGGATGTCATGCGCCGCGTGGTGGAAGCCTCCGGCACACCCACCCTGCATGTGCGCAACATCACCGATGTGGATGACAAGACGATCCGCGACTCACAAAAGGCCGGTCAAAGCCTCATCGATTTCACTCGCGGCTGGACCGAGAAGTTTCACGCCGATTGTGCCTCACTGAACCTCCTCCCGCCAACGGTCGAGCCGAGTGCCGTCGCTCATATCTCGCATCAGATCGCGATGATCGAAAAGCTCGTCGCCAAAGGTCACGCCTACGCCGCAGCAGATGGTAGTGTGTATTTCCGCGTGTCTTCCTTCAAAGACTACGGCCGACTCAGCCACCTCGAGGATCGCGAACTGCGTCTCGGAGCCTCCGAGGCCGCCAGCGCCACGGACAGCGATGAATACACCAAGGACTCGCTCACCGATTTCGCCCTCTGGAAGGCTCGCAAACCTGAAGACGGCAGCAACTACTGGCCCAGCCCCTGGGGTGAAGGCCGACCCGGCTGGCATCTCGAATGCAGCGCCATGATTCTCGAATACCTCGGTGAGGACTTCGATCTGCACAGCGGCGGCGTGGACCTCATCTTCCCGCATCACGAGAATGAAATCGCGCAGAGCTGCTGCAGCACACACGGCCACTTTGCGCATCACTGGATGCACGTGGCGCATCTCATGGTCGATGGCGGCAAAATGAGCAAAAGCCTCGGCAATCTCTACACCCTCGCCGACCTCCAGCAACGCGGTTATTCCGCTGCGGAAGTGCGTTATGTGCTCATCTCCGGCCACTACCGTGCCCCGCTGAATTTCACCTTCCACAGCCTCGATTCCGCCCGTCAGGCCATGCAAAAGCTCGCCAAGGCCGACAAAGCCCTCTCGGCCATTTCTCCAGCACTCCAACACTCCCATACTCCCGGTCCCTTCGAGGACGCCTGGGACACGCTGCTGAACGATCTCAATGTCCCCGGCGCTCTCGGCGGCATTTTCAGCGTGCTCAACAAGCTCAAGCCCGCCGCCATTTCCGCCGACGAAGCCACTGCGGCCCGCAGCGGCCTGCATTTCATGCTCAAGGCCCTCGGCCTCGTGCTTCCTCCCGTGCAGGAAGAAGCCACCGCCGAGGTGCCTACGGACATCCAAGCTCTCGCTCAGCAGCGCTGGGATGCCAAGCAGTCCAAAGACTGGGCCACCGCCGATGTGCTGCGCAAAGAACTCGAAGCCGCGGGCTGGCTCATCAAAGACAGCAAGGAAGGCTTCACCGTGGTGCCGAAGGCGTGATGCGCTCGTCGTTCGGCCTTCAGGCCGTGCTTGAACGCTCCTGACTAACTTGAAGGATTATCCACCCCGTTATCGACTCAGAACCCTTCAAAAATCAGCAATCAGCAATCAGCAATCGATATTCCCGGTTCCGCCAGCCGCACGACTCCGAAACCGCAGATTGCTGAACTCCCATTGCTGATTGTTGAAGTTACTACCTCTTCCACACTCCAGCGCAGCGAAGTTCAGGTACTCCTGACTAACTTGCCAGTCTCGGGGAAGTTTGACGACTTCCACGACACGGTGGCTCCCGCTGGATTCGTAGCGGCAAACGTCAGTTTGCCCCCTGGGAAGCGCAGACAAGTTAGTCCCTGTTCCACACTCGTCACAGCGGCGTTCGGTCGGTCCTGAACGGGCTAAAGCCCGAACGACAAACAGCAGGCTAGAGCGCCATCGCCCACAGCACCTTCAGGTAACGGCCATCGGGACAGTTGGACATGACGGGGTGATCGGCACCGGGGCCCGTGCGGTCGAGGATCTGGAGGCGGCGTTTGCTGCGATGAGCGGCCCGCATGACGATGTCCTCAAATTCGGCCACATCGAGCAAGCCGGAGCAGGAGCAACTCACGAAAAGCCCGCCACGCTTCAGCAGGCTCAGCGCCACGACGTTCATGTCGTAATACTTGTTCCGGCCGAGCTGACCTTCCTCCGGTTCGCGGGAGAAAATGAGCTTCGGCGGATCAAGCACCACCGCATCCCACGTCTGGCCGTTTTGCTGCATCTGGCGGCCCCAGGTGAAGGTATCGCCATGCGTCCAGGTGAGGCGTGTTTGATTGAGATCGGCATTCTTCTTCGCCTGGGCGATGGCTTTCTCATCCAAATCGACGCCCGTGACGTCTTCACAGCCCCCGAGCACCTTCGCCGCGAGAGCGAAGCCACCCGTGTAAGTGCACAAATCGAGCACACGACGCCCTCGCGCCATCTGCGCAAAGCGGAGGCGATTCTCCCGCTGATCGCAGAAGAAGCCGGTCTTGTGCCCGTCCTCGAAATTCACGGCGTAGCGCACCCCATGCTCACGCACGCGGACGCTCTTCGGAGCCGGGTCATTGGCCTCCGGCACATCCACGCGGCGGATGTTTTCCATGCGGCCGATTTCAGGATCGACCTGGATGACATGCTGCTTCGTGCCCAGCTTCTCATGCAGCCGTGGCAGCCAGCGGCGCAGCCGACTCCAGATGCCGAGATTCGTCACTTCGATGGAAAGCGTGTCCGCGTAGCGATCCACGACGAGGCCGCTGAGGCCATCGCCATCGGAATGAACGGCCCGCCAGGCGTCGGAGACCTCGTTCAGTCGCAGCGTGTTGAGGCGCAGATCCAGCGCCGCATCCAGGCGGGCATCGAGGCTGGCTTCGTCGAAATTTTCCGCGTGGTGATCCAGTACGCGAAGAGGCACCCGGGCGTTTGGATTGAAGAAACCGGTGCCGAAGGGCTGGCCTTCCTTGTCATACACATTCACCAGCGAGCCGGGTCCGGCATCCGGCGAGACGGCGGTGATCATGTTCGGATACACGGCCGGATTGAAGGAGAAATACTTCATCTGGGCCCACGGCGTGCGCCAGGTATCACTGCCCGGCACGGCGGTGACGGGAGCTGGAGGAGGCGGGCGGCGGGTGGGGCGATTGGGACGCGGCGGAGGGCGCATCCGCGTCTATCGGGTCAAGCAGTCACGAGGTCAAGGCAGCGCGTCATTCCCCCACCACGCTGACGACGATCTCCCGCGTGTGCGGAGCCCTGCGATGCTCAAAAAGAAAGATACCCTGCCAAGTCCCCAGCGCTAGGCGACCTTCCATCACCGGCACCACTTCGGAGGTGCGGGTGAGCGCCATGCGCAGATGGCTCGGCATGTCGTCCGAACCTTCATAAGTATGCACGAAGTAGGGCGTATCCTCCGGCACGAGGTGGTCGAAAAAGGCATGCAAATCCGTGCGAGCCGATGGATCCGCATTTTCAAAGATCACCAAGCTGGCGCTGGTATGCCGCACCATGATCGTGGCACTGCCCGTGCGGATGCCACTGGCACGAACGATCTGCTGGCAGCGCTCGGTGATCTCGTAAGTGCCTTTTCCGCGGGTGGTGATGGAGAACGACTCGGCGTGGGCGGGCATAGGGCGTGGGGCAAGGAGCTTGGAGCGTGGGGACAGATGGCTCGCTTTAGTTCAGGGGCGGGCGCTGTTCAATGATGCTTCAGGCGCATTGATGGGTAACAGCTAGCAGAGAACTCGACGAGAAAAGTGGAGCGGCTAGCAACGAATGGAGCCAGCGAATCCGTCGCTTTGACGGCAACGCTGCGATCAAGAAGGTGCTGGAAAGCTGCACCACTTCATGCAAGAAGCCGATGCCACGAGTTCATGAATGCGAACGTTTCGTCAAGCAGTTGCACCCTGTTCCCGTTTCCTCATGTCCCGGCCCATCCTGTTGCCTTTACAAGCAACCTGCCAGCAGATGGCCCGTATGATTTTTGTCCATGCTGGCAATTACCTCGCCTCCATATCTCATGATTTCTCCTCCCGATGCCGAAGTTGACCCACAGCCTGAAGATGAGAACCAAGCCAAGGAGGAGTTACAGAAGGCGCGGAAAGAGATCGCCAAACTCAGGCGCCTGATCGAGCGATACCAAGTCGAAGAAGGCAGTGCGTGGTTATTGCGTGCAGAGGCCGCGGAGAAAGAGGGCGATCACTTTAATGCTCTCATGCTGGCGGGCAGAGCCCTGGGCTATCAGGGATATGGTCGTGAGGATCTGGATGATGCGGACTTCAACCAAGCTTTCCCGCTCTTGCTTGCCGAAGAGATGGAGGGTGCTGCCGCAGAACAGGCGCGCGTTGAAGAATTTGAGGAAGTCACCTTTTTCATCAATTATAGGGTGACAGAGTTTCTGCCGATGTGGGCAGGTGCCCTCTCGGCATTTGCAAAAAGCGCCGCCTTCAGTCCTGACGGCACACATCTTCTCTGTGGTTGTCAGGATGGGACACTTAAGCTCTGGGATACCTCTACGGGCACAGTGCTGGCCCATTTCAAAACGCACGGCGCACCTGTGTTTTGTGTGGCCTTCAGTCCAGATGGCAGCCGCTTTGCCAGCGGTTCATTGGATGGCTCGACCCATGTTTGGGACACAGCGACGCAGAAAAAACTAATCACGCTGAATGGGCGCAGCAAGGCGGTGAATGATATCGCCTTTAGCCCGGATGGCACTCGCCTCGCTTGTTGTACAGAAATGGGTCCCATCAAGGTATGGGATAGCATCACCGGAGAAGAGGTCGCTGTCTATGAGCCTCATCCGTATCGCACGACAAAGGTCATCTATCGGCCCGACGGCACTCGTCAGGCCAGCGGCATATGGAATGATGACCCCACGCCCCAGAGTAGCTACTCTCGTCCGACCTGCGTGGCATTCAGTCCAGACGGCTCACGCCTAGTCAGTGGTCATT
This sequence comes from Akkermansia muciniphila, assembly GCA_943373155.1. Classification (GTDB taxonomy): domain Bacteria; phylum Verrucomicrobiota; class Verrucomicrobiia; order Verrucomicrobiales; family Verrucomicrobiaceae; genus Prosthecobacter. The sequence goes on from CALSBJ010000010.1 coordinate 15,698, forward strand.
GGGATGGTACCATCAAGATCTGGGACACCGCTACCGGCAGGGAACTGCACCCTTTCTGTGGGCATAGTGAGAGCGTGAATTGCGTCGCCTTCAGCCCTGACGGCTCCATCCTCGTGAGTGGATCTGGCGATGCAGGCAGAGGAAAAGATCCCACTGTGCGCTTGTGGGATGTCGCGACGGGTGAAGAACTGACCTGCTTCAAAGGTGATTCTGAATGCGTGCAGAGTGTCAATTTCAGTCCAGACGGTGCCATGATTGCGTCTTCAGGAAGCTTCTGTGTCATCAAGCTCTGGGATGTGGCCTCCAAGCAGGAAATTCTCTTTCAACGTGACACCGATGCGTCCGAAATTCTGTTTAGTCCGGATGGATCACGCCTCGCCACGCCGGATGGGACGAACGGCATCAAGCTTTGGGATGTCGATTTTCTCAGACGAAGAGGCAGGCATGCCATTTTTAGCCCTGATGGCAGCCGTCTGGCTGGGGCTGATGACAAAACGATCAGGATTTGGGATGCTGCCACAGGCATTGAACTCGCCGAACTTCCTACTTCTTGTGGCGAGGTATTTCATCTCATATTCAGTCCAGACAGCAAACAGCTTGAGGCCACCTGTTCGTCTTGGGAAGGCGCGGTTTTTACATGCACCCTCAACGTCTGGGATACGCTGACAGGAGCGGAGATAAGCGTCACTCCCACTGACCGTTCAGCCCTCCAACAACGCGCTAAAACTCGACACCAAGAGAAGAGTCCAGATCAGCAGAGCTGTGCGACATTCGTTGGTAAAAACATCTACATCTACCCGCAGTCAGAGACTCCGCTGAATCTAGCTGCACGGCTACGCGTAGGCTTGGTGAGTATGCATGGACGGAAGGTGGTGAAGCATCCCAAGATCGAGCGAGAAACCCCCATGCTGCATCGCCGACAGGACACGCTGACACAGCTCGCAGACGCAACACTCACCGCCGAAAGACGCGCTGAACTACGGATGGAGCTCTGCGCCAAGTCGGGCCAGTTCCGCGCAGCGACAGCTCTTTGGCATCAATTGAGCCAGGGAATGTGGCCGGGCTTTGAGGGGCGTGCGCTGCCGTCTGATCAACCGCCAACTCACATCTCGGCCGACAGCCGCATCCGACATCATTACCTGCTCGCTTTAATTCATGCGACCAGGCATCCCCAGATTCATGGCAAGCCCTGCCTCATCCAGACAGCCTCTCAGATAACGCTGGCGCTTACAAAAGAGATGATGGACATGCCCACGATCTCGCTTGCGATGATGAGCCTGATGAAGACGCTCACGAAAGATGACGATGCGGACATGATCACCCTCTGTGCTGCTTTGATGAAGCGACTCGAAGAAGTCGCCCCGGAGCAGTGGCTGATGAAGCTGAGGGAAGCTAATTGAGATGAATTGCTACTTGCTGGGAATCGTGCTTGGGAAACGAATTGACCGAGGTCAGGCTGCAACTGGCTGACAGAATGTAGCGAACCGTTTTCCAGGCTCCATCAAGCTCAAGCAGACACTTTACAATGACTTCGCCCCGTGGCGGAAAGTGATCTCGTAAGTGCCTTTTCCGCGGGTGGGAACGGAGAACGAATCGGCGTGGGCGGGCATAGAGCGTGGGGCAAGGAGCTTGGAGCATGGGGTATGAGGGCTTGGGCTCCATGCCACAAGCCCCTTGCTCCATGCTATTTGGCCAGCTTGTAGATGCCGCCGTTCCAGTCGAGGACGAGGATGTCACCGTTGGCGGCGGGGCAGAAGGCGGTGGGCTTGATGAGCGGCGCGGGCTTCTTCTTGGGGTTCTCAGGAGCGGGGAGCAGCGGGCTGGCAAAGAGGAGGTTGTTGGAGAGCACCTTTCCGGCGTCATCGGTCTTCAGCGCCCACACCTTGCCGAGGATGAAGTCGCCATAGACATAAGCGCCGGTGAGCTCGGGGAAGGCGGTACCAGTGTACACATAGCCGCCGGTGATGCTAAGGCCTTCGGCGTGGTTGTAGCTGTGGATGGGCTCGATGAATTTGGCATCGGCAGGCGGGGTATCGGTGCAAAGAGCGAAGGCGGCGGGGCCTTCGCGGAACTGCCAGCCGTAGTTGCCGCCGTTGGTGATCCAGTTGATCTCCTCATAGAGATCCTGACCGACATCGGCGCACCAGAGGCGGCCTTTGGCGTCAAAGCTGAGGCCCCAGGGATTGCGGATGCCGGTGGCGTAGATCTGCGGCAGGGCGTTCACGCCGTTCGCATAGGGGTTGTCGGCAGGGATGCCGTAGGCGTTCGCATACTCGCGGCTGTTCACATCGAGGCGGAGGATCTTGCCGTAGAGCGTGGCGTTGAGCTGGGACATCTTGAGCTCGCCGTTGCGCTTCGAGTTGTCGCCCATGCCCATGTAGAGGTAGCCATCGGGGCCGAAGAGGATGTTTCCGCCGTGGTGGTTCCAATTGATCATCGGGATCTCGAGAATGACTCGCTCGGTTTTTTCGTCGGCCACATCGCCATTGACCTTCATCTCGGTGATGATGAGGCGCTTCGGCTTCTGCAGGGTGTAGCAGAGGTAGAAGAGGCCGTTGTCCTTGAACTTCGGATGGAAAGCGAGGCCGTTGAGACCTTCTTCAAACAGGCCGTCCTTCGCTTCCATGCCGCGAGGGCTCAGATCGAGGAAGGTTTTGGCTTCAGTGGCATTTGGATCGGCCGGCAGGATGAGGATTTTGCCACGCTGAAGGGCCAGGAACTGGCGCTGCGTGCCGTCCTCCGGGATCACCACGGCAATGGGCCGCTCGGTGGGGAGTTTTTCATACACGCGGACGAGCTTGTGTGTGTCGGCCGCCAAGGCGGCAACAGCGGAGAGAGCGAGGCAGATCAGGGAACGCATAGGTGGGAGGTAGAAAGCGTAGCGCGGGGGTGTCTTGCAGGGGAAGTGGTTTTTTCGCGGGCCGAGGAGAACCTCAGGAAACAATCCGCCTCTTCCTCCTACTCTTACTCTTCCTCTCGGAATGGGCCGTTGAGACGCTCGACGGGGGGAGGAAGAGTAGGAGTAGGAGGAAGAGAAAGAACCACGGAGACCATACCATCCCTGCGTTGCGGGCGGGGGACAGTTCTGCCACTCTAGGTTTTCACCCAGCCCACGACCATGATCACCCCCGCCGCTGTTCTTTACGAAGCTAGGAAACCTCTCCGCATCGAGGACGTGGAGGTCCTGCCACCACAACGAGGCGAAGTGACGGTGCGAATGAAAGCGGCGGGCGTGTGCCACAGCGATCTGCATGTGATGAAAGGCGATCTCTCGATGCCGATGCCGATCATCCTCGGGCATGAGGGTAGCGGCATCATTGAGGCGGTGGGCGAGGGCGTCACGAGCGTGCAGCCGGGTGATCCGGTGATCCTCGTGTGGCGCGGGTCTTGCGGCCGCTGTGAATACTGCGCCAATGGCCGCCCGGCGTTGTGCGACATGGGCACGCAGATGCGCTTCACCGGCACGATGCCCGATGGCACGACGCGTTTCCGCAATGCCGCAGGTGAGAGCATCCGCCACTACGCGGGCGTCTCCGCTTTCTCCACCCTCTCGACGATGCCGGAAGCCAGTGTGGTGAAGATCCCGGCGGATATCAGCTTTGAAAAAGCCGCGCTCATCGGCTGCGGCGTGATCACCGGCGTGGGTGCGGTGGTGCATGCGGCGCAGGTGCGGCCCGGCAGCACGGTGGCCGTCGTCGGCTGCGGCGGCATCGGGCTGAACATCGTCCAAGGCGCGAAGCTGGCTGGAGCACGGCAAATCATCGCCGTGGATAGATTTCCCCGCAAAGAGGCCGATGCGCGGCTGTTTGGTGCCACTGACTACGTCGATGTAAACACCACCGATCCGGTCGAAGGCATCAAAGCGCTCACCGGAGGCAAAGGAGCCGATTTTTGCTTTGAGGCCTACGGCAGCGGCAAAACGACCGAACAGGCTTACGATGCCACGAAGAAGGGCGGCATGTGCGTCGTCGTGGGCATCACCAGCGCCGCGGACAAGGCCGCGATCAACATCAACCAGCTCGTGTATGCCGAGAAGACGCTGCGCGGCAGCATTTACGGCACCACGAGGCCTCGAACGGATCTATTGACGCTCATCGACATGCACCGTGCGGGCCAGTTGAAGCTCGACGAACTCGTCACGGCCCGTTATCCGCTTTCCGGCATCAACGAAGCTTACGATGCCCTCCAGCGCGGCGAGGTGGCGCGGAGCCTGATCGTGTTTGAGTAAAAACAAAGATCGACGGACCTTCCGGCCCGTCGATCCATGATTAAGTGATGATGGAAAGTTTGAGGCTTACTTCAGTTCGACCTTCACGACCTTCTTGCCTTCGATTTTGAGGCCTTCGACTTTTTCAAACTTCTTCGCGGCTTCGGCCATGGTCAGGCCGCTATCGCCGGATTCCATCACTTCCGCGAAGGCGTCGATGTTGTTGAGCAGCTTGTCGAACTGCACGTCGAGGTAGGTGATGCCTTCACCTTCACGGTGGCTGGCATCCGTGCTGGCGATGCCGGAGGCTGCCTTCACTTCGATCGACACACGCATGCCGGCAAACATCGGCTTCATCATGCCGACCTGAGCCTTCATCTGGGCGATCTCTTCGGCGCTCTTCTTCGGCTTGTCGCCGCTCTCGCTCTTCTTGTCCGCCTGCGGGTTGGTGATGGTGAGCGTGGAGCCTTCGAGAGCGAAGGTCATCTTGTCGTCTTCCTTCTTTTCGCCGCCTTCTTCCTTGTCAGGCGTGTTCGGCTTGTAGGTCATCTTGCGAATGTCAGCCACGACAAAGGTCACTTTCGTGCCGCTCTTGCCATCGGGGGACTTCACTTCCTCGATGGACTTCACGGTGACGCCTTCGCCGAGGTCCTTGGCACGCTTTTCGGCCTGTTCCTTGTCCATGATGAGACCTTTGAGCTGCTCACCAGGACCGCCGGCACCGCCGCCCTGGGCCATCATCGCGGCGAGCTGAGCACCGAGCAGGGCGGTCTCCTCCACGATGGCGCTGCCATCTTTGCTGACTATGACGGTGGACTTGATTTCAAGGCAGGAGGCAAGTCCGAAAACAGCCGCCACGGCGAGGATGAGACGCGAGAGTTTCATAAATATGGGCTGCCACCCTACGGCATCGCCTGCCGCCGCCACAACCTGAAAGACGCTGCGCGGTGACTTTTTCACCGCCGAGCCACCCGGCAGGAATCCGGCTTGCCAAACAGGCCGCCGTTTGAGACAAATCACCCCATGGAATCCCACGAAGTCATCCAGCAGGCCATTGATAAGAACTCGAACGTCAAGGAAGTCGCCGCACAGCTCGGCATCTCCAGCTCGCTCGTCTATAAATGGGCCTCCGGTGAGGATTACAAAGGCGAAGGCGCCACCAACCCGCTCGACCGCGTGCAGAAGCTCTTCGAGATCACGCAAGACGAGCAGCTCATCCACTGGCTGTGCCAGAAATCCGGCGGCGTCTTTGTGCGCAATCCGCCCACGAAGTGCGTGAAGGGATTCGAGGTCGTCCCTGCCACCCAGGAGATCGTGATGCGCTTCGCCGATGTGCTGGCCGCCATCAGCAAGGCCGCCGGAGATAGCCACATCTCCCCTGAGGAGGCAGATCACATCCGAAATGAGTGGGATGACCTCAAACGCTACGCGGAGGGCTTCGTTCGCTGCTGCGAGGAGGGTGATTTCGAGAACTTGGCCCAGTCCATCCACCCGCAGCGGAAGTAGTCCCTCGATCCCATGAAGCCCGTCTTTGAAAAAGTCCCGAAACGCGATTGGGAATCCTTCCACTGCGAAATCGTGCGCGGCCGTGACTACGGCACGCGATGGCATTTTCATCCCGAGTTTCAAATCACACTGGCCATCCAGAGCAGCGGTCACCGCGTCGTCGGGGATAACATCGCCCCGCTGACGGATGGCGACATCGTGCTGCTCGGCGCAAATTTGCCGCATGTATGGCATCAGGATGAAAACGCCGGGAAGGACGTGCATGCGATCATCGCCCGCTTTGATCCGCATACGCTCGGGTCAGATTTCTTCAAGCTGCCGGAACTCGACAGCGTGCGCCGCCTGCTGGAAAAGGCTTCGCGAGGCCTCGAAGTGCGCGGCAAGACCCGAGGCCTCATCGCGGCGCACATGCGGCGCATCGCGGAGACGGAAGGCTTTGCCCGCATCTTAGAACTGCTCGCCATTCTACATCTGCTCGCGGAGGCGAAAGGCGATGTGAAACCGCTCTCCAGCGCCGGTTACACACCGAAGCTCGAATCCGCCGACCAGGGCCGCATGCAGCGCGTGTGTGATTTTATCCACTCGCATCTCACTGATGACATTGATCGAGCACAACTCGCCAAACTGGCTCATCTCAGCGAGGGAGCCTTCAGCCGCTTCTTCCACTCCCGCACGGGTAAAACCGTGCCGGAGTATGTGAACGAGGTGCGCATCGGCCGTGCCTGCCGCATGCTGGCGGAGGATGCCTTCAACATCACCGATATCGCGATGGACTGCGGCTATCGAAATCTGGCGAACTTCAACCGCCGCTTCCGTCAGGTCACGAGCATGACACCCAGTGAGTATCGCTCGAAGTTTCGCGGCGCGGCGGGGGGGAAATAAGAAGGTTCAATTTTCCTCTTTGAGCCATTCCATCGTGCCCGAGGCGAACTCGACAAACGCGACCGCTTGGTCCGGTGTGAGGCCGTCGATGAGGTAGCCGAGGTTCTCCCAGGCTTGCAGGCCTTCCTGACGATACTTGTTAAACTCCGCGAGCAGCTCCTTGTCGTTCGCGGCCTCACCGGCTTTGAGCTTTTTCAGGAAGGCCACGTTCTGCTCGATGGTCTTGCGGGCCTTCGCACTGCCTTCACCTGTCGGAGGCGGGAATCCGGCGGCGACGAGCTTGGCGAGGAAGTCTTCTACCTCAGCGCTGTCGCGAGCGGAAGCATGGCTGTACATCGTGCCGCCACCGCTGATGAAACCGCCGAGGTCGATGGCGGTTTCACGACAGCGGCTCAGGGTCTCGCGCATGTGATCGAGCGTGAAGACATCGCGCAGCTCCTTCTTCGCGAGGGCGTTTTCGGTCTTCAAACGCAGAGCGGCGGCGTAGAGCTGAGCGGCCTCATCGAGTCCAGCCTCGCTTTCATCCTTCATGTATTCGGTGGCGAGCTTTTCAGCCCCGAACTTGAGCGCCTGCTCGGCGGTGACGGGTTTCATGCTTTCATCTTGAGCGATGGAAAGCAGCGGACAGGCGAGGGCGATGAGCGTGAGGCGGAGGGTGGTGTTCATGGGTGAGAGAAAATTACGGGACGATCAGAAGACGGCTCCAAACTGAATGCAAACGCTCCTTCAGCAAGCGTGCCGAAGGGGCTGGCAGCATGTCGGGCGTGAGCGGCACATTCATGGTGTCCTCACGCTCCAGATTGCCCGGCGTGCGCGAGTATTTGTAATCGCGATCAAGGCTACCATCGGAGGCAAGTTTGATGCCAAGGCTGACTGGATTCGGCACGGAGAGGTAAAACAGATCCTTCGCGAGCACGCAGGCCTCGCCGGGCTTGAGGCGGAGCTTGGCGAGAGCGAGTTCGCGGAAAAGCTCGCGAGCGGTGAGTTGGGCGGGATTGACGAAATTCCGCTTTTCAGCGATCACATCCTTCATGGCAGGCTCAGTGCGAATTTGAGCGAAAGCAGCATCGATCTCTGCCTGGGCCAGCGGGTAATGCGTGCAGCCCAAAACGATGGTTTCGAGCGGTTTGGAAGGTTTGAGAGCCAGATAAGCCTCTGCCAGCGAACGGGCCTCTTTGAGCGCATAACTCGAAACGGAGTCCGGGAAGGCTGAATCGCCCTCAATGGCTCCGGCAAGCGTGGCACTGCCCTGCTGAGCGATCAGCGGCACGGAACGGCCCGCGAGGCCGAGCGTGCTGGTGATGGTCTTTGGATACGCGCCACTGGCACAGGTGCCCACGGTGGCGAGAATGCCGATGCCGCCTTCGGCTTTCGATTCCAGCACGCCGCGTGCTCCCGCCTCCACGACGCCGACAACGATGACTGGCAGTTTCCAGGCTGCGATGGCTTTGCGAATGTCTTCGAGGCCGTAGGCCGTGGCTGTGTTGCAGGCAATAACGATGGCTTTGACCGGGGGCTTGTCGAAACGCGGTTCCGCAGCCCACACGCGACGTCCGAGGAGAAAGACAGCGTCCTTCAAAATCAGCTCGCGAAGGTAATCGGTGCGTCCGGCCGCAGAATAGTTGCCGTAGGGCATGTTCGCTTGGTCGCCGAAGTAGATGAAGCGCTCGTCTTGGAAGTCCGGCACGCCGTCCGCACCTGGAGCCAGCGTGTCATTGTGAAACGCATCAAGCTTCAAAATGGCCTCCATGACCGTGAGCCCGCCGATGCCGGAATCAAAGACGCCGATGGGCAGCTTCCGCGTAACCTCGTCCGTGCTCCAGGCTGTTTTGTCAAAGGTGAAAGCCGCTTTGCCATCCCCCGGTGCATGCGTCACGAGATCAGCGGCTTGAAGCGAGGAGATGAAAAACAAAAAACAGGCGAGGCGCATGAGCGATGATGACCGCTCAGGAGCATTTTGCCAGCAGCACCTCTCGTGGAACACAGAATGACACCACAGAGCAAGTGAATCTCTGAGCCCTGGATGTGGAACAGGGAGTAACTTCAGAGGCAATCCGCTTGTTCTTCGAAGGTTTTGGCTGACAGCACATGGGGACAGGAAATAGATCCATTTTTTGTCCCCATGTGCTGTCAGCTCGTTTGGAAGAGACTCGATCGTTATAGATCCCCCTGACGATGGAGAAGTCAGTCAGAAGCATGATGCGAACAGAGTCCCCGATCCATGACCTCTGTGTCCAGCGTGCTCGGTGGTTGAAATCTGGACTTCTCTCACCCCAGCGCAAACAACAACCGGCCGAAGAAGATCGCGGCGCACATGCCGATGAAGTCGGCGGTGAGGCCGGCGAGCAGGGCGTGGCGGAAGCGGCGGACGCCGACGCTGCCGAAATAGACGGTGAGCACATAGAACGTCGTCTCCGTGGAGCCGTAGAGGATGGCGGCGGTGAATTTGACCATCTCACTGAGATCGGGACGCGTGAGGATCTCATTAAGAATGCCTTGAGCGCCACTGCCGCTGAGTGGACGCATCAGGGCGAGGGTGAGAAGTTCCACCGGGAAGCCGAGTAGGTTGAGCACTGGTGCCAGCGCGTACTCCAAGAGCAGGAAAGCGCCGGATTCGCGGAGTATGGCGAGGACCGCTAGCATGGCGACGAGGTAGGGCATAATGCGGGTGGAGACGGCGAAGCCTTCCTTTGCGCCTTCGACAAACTCTTCATACACCCGCACGCCACGAGCCCAGGCAATGCCAACGGCGGCGAGAAGGATGGCCGGAATGGCGAGACCCGAGGCTCCATCCATCATGCGACGCCACACCGGAGGCTCGGCCGCGGCGACGGCCTGCGTTTGCGCGGCTTTTTTCTCGCTGAGGACTTTTTCGGCAGTGGCTTTTCGTTCGGCGGCTTTTTCAATGACGGACGAGAGGCCGGTTTCACGCAAGAGATCGCCACGGAGGTTCTTGGGGCCGAGTTCGAGCACGGCCATACCAGCGAAGAGCAACGCGAGAAGGCCGAGAAAAAACTTGGAGCGGCCGGAGATGCCCGTTTGCACGGCCTTCTTCTCTTCGACGGGCTGCTCGATTTCATCGGGAAGCTGCGGGGAGAAGCGCTGGTAGGTCTTCGCGGCAAGCACGGCCACGGTGGAGGTGCAGGCGGTGGCGATGATGGTGGGGATGATGACGCGAAAGCTGTTGCTGATGCCTGCGGCGTTGAGGAAGTTCATCGCCGTGATCGGGATAAGGGTGAATCCGGCGGTGTTGAGCGCGAGGAAGGTCACCATGGTATTGCTGGCGCTTTGCTTGTGCGCATTGAGCTCCTGCAGATGCCCCATGGCCTTCAGGCCCATCGGTGTGGCGCTGTTCGAAAGGCCGAGCATGTTCGCGGAGAGGTTCATCACCATGGCCCCCATCGCGGGATGATCCTTGGGCACATCGGGGAAAAGCCGACGCAGCAGCGGTGAGAGAAAGCGGACCAGCGCATCGAGCACGCCGGCCTTTTCCATGAGGCGCAGTACACCGAGCCAGAACATCATCATGCCCGCCAACGGTAGGGCGATGCCCATGACGGCTTTTTCGGCCGCTTTTGCTGCCGCATCGAGCACACTGCCTTCGCCGGAAACATGCCCGGTGAGGCCGGCGACGAGGATTCCGGTGAAAAGAAGAACGGCCCAGATGTGGTTCAGCATGGAAGCGGAGTCTGGCGGCGATTGATCGGGAGGCAAACACTTCCATCCCCCGCCCCCAAGCATTCCCTCAGGCATGGGGATTTGCCAAAACAGAGGCCGCCGCTATCGTCATGGCTTTCCACCACTTCTCATGTCGCTCGAAGCCACCCTCACCAGCGCCGCCGCCGCGGGCAAAATCCTCGAATCCACGCATCAAAACATCCTCGCCCTGCTCGCTGCGAGCAGCGAGCCTCTCTACAAGGCCAGCATCGAGGAACTCGCCGCTGCGGAGCAGTGGGACGAGCTCAATGACCGCTTCTTCCAGGCGCTGAAATTCGGCACCGGCGGGCTGCGTGGCCGCACGATCGGCAAAATCGTCACCAAGGCCGAGCGCGGCCATGCGCCCGCCGATCAGCGTCCTGATCATCCCTGCGTCGGCACAAACGCGATGAACTTCTACAACGTGGCCCGCGCGACCCGCGGCCTCGTGGCTTACATCAAAGCCTATCGCGAAAAGGCGGGCCTCGGCGGCAAGCCGACCGTCGTCTTCTCCCATGACACACGTCACTTCTCGCCGGAGTTCGCCAAGCGCTGCGCCCAGATCGCCATGGATCACGGCGCGGATGTTTACCTCTTCGATGGCTGCCGTGCGACGCCGGAGATGAGCTTTGCCGTGCGCCAGCTCCGCACCGACGCCGGGGTGATGCTCACGGCCTCCCACAACCCAGCACATGACAATGGCTACAAGGTCAATTACAGCGACGGCGCAGGCATTGTGGAGCCTCACGCGAAGGGCATCATCACTGAGGTGAACGCCATTAAAGACGAAAGCTACACACCGCTGCCGGAAGCCCAGCGCGGCAAGCTGACGATGCTCGGCGAAGACATGGATGCTCAATATTTGGAACGCGTGGAGACGATGATGCTCCAGCCGCAGCTCCTCCAGCAGGAAGCCGCGAAGAAGCTCAAAATCGTGTACACCGCGCTTCACGGCGCGGGCGGCGTTTTGGTGCCTGTGATCCTCAAAAAGCTCGGCTTCAACTTTTTCACCGTGCCCGAGCAGGACGTGCGTGATGGCCGCTTCCCCACCGTGAAGTCGCCGAACCCGGAAAACGCGCCCGCCTTGAAAATGGCGGTCGATTTGGCCGACAAAGAAGGCGCGGACATCGTCATCGGCACCGATCCAGACTGCGACCGCATGGGCGTGGGCGTGCGGGATGCCAGCGGCAAGATGCAGCTCCTGACCGGCAACCAAACCGGCTCACTCATGGGCTGGTATCGCCTCAAGACGATGTTTGATCTCGGCATCCTGAACGAGTCGAACAAGAAGAACGCTGTCTTCCTCAAGACTTTCGTCACCAGCCCCATGCAGGATGCCATCGCGGCCCGTTTCGGCGTGGCCTGCGTGAACACGCTCACCGGCTTCAAGTGGATCAGCGCCAAGCTGAACAAATACGAAAACGCTCTCCCTGCCGACATCCGCGCCAAATATCGCGACCTCAGCGCCACCGAATCACGCTCGCTGCGCCTTCAACACGGCACGTTCCTCGTCTTCGGTGGCGAGGAAAGCTACGGCTACATGGGCGATGACTTCAGCCGCGATAAAGACGGCAACGGCGCCGTCGTCATGTTCGCCGAGCTCGCCGCCTACGCCGCGTCAAAAGGCCTCACCGTCGCCGGCTTGCTCGACGAGGTGTATTGCGACATCGGCTTCTTCATGGAGCGCAATGAGAGTGTTGTTTTCGAAGGTGCGGCCGGTGCCGCGCAGATCCAAAAGCTCGCTGACAGCTACGGTGCGAACCCGCCGAAGGAAGTCGATGGCAGCGCCGTGACCCGCGTGCGTGATTTCCGCAAGACCGGCATCATCGACGAGGAAGGCGATCCCGTTTCGACCGAAAAAATGCTCTTCGTCGATCTGGCCGATGGTCGCAGCTTTGCCGTGCGCCCTTCCGGCACCGAGCCGAAGATCAAATACTACATGTTTGGCCGCCAAACGCCTGCCGCAGGCCAGAAGCTCAGCGCCGCTGAACTCGCCGCCGCGAAGGACAAGGTCAGCAACTCCCTCGCCAGCATGTGGGAGAAGCTCCGCGCGGATATTGATGTGCGGCTGGCGAGCTGAGGCCGGGACATACGTCCACGAGGTCAGTGAGGTCATTTTGACCTGATTGACTCACGGGATCACGACGCGGTAAAAACGCTTGGTTTTGCTCACCGCGTTGAGGTCCGTCCAGGTCGTTGAAGCACCGGTGGCGGTGACGATGGTGGGTGTCCATTTCTTGAGGTCGTCGCTGTATTCGACGCGGTAGTCGTTGCCTGAAACAGTAGGAAACTGAAGGGTCGTGGAGGTGCCACGGCTCAAAGCAAAGGCTGGCTGGCTAGTGGCGCTGTTGTCGCTGGTGCCAAACCACGTTTCGATGTCCGAGTAAATGCCATCGCCGTCGTTGTCGTGATGGATGGCGAAGGTATCGACAAAGCCAGAGTCGAGCCCGCTCTCGGTCGCTTCATCTTTACTGTAGGTCCAGCGCAGCGTATGCGTGCCGGAGGCGATAAGGAAGCTCTTCCGCGTCCAGCCAAGCTCGCCGCTGATGGCATCCTGCTCCACGTCGTCGATGTAGAAGCGAAGGAAGTCGTAGTCCTCCTCGGACGACACGCCCCAGTAGAAGGTGACCTTGCACGGACCGGTGACCTGCGTGCTCATGGAGGTGGATTCCTCATGGCCGATGGCACCGGACCGTGCGCCGTCCTCACCATCGCGGGCGTAGAGTTGCTGAGGCACCCACGGGAGGTCGCCGGAGGAGGTGATGGTTTGTGAAGGAGCATCAAGCACTTCGGCAAGACCTTGTTCAATGGTGCCGACCTGGATGGTGATCGTCTCCGTGCTCGTGCCAAGGCTGTTGGTGGCATTGATCGTCACCGGATAGGTGCCGAGTGTGGCGACGCTGCCGTAGATCAAACCGGTGGCGGCATGCAGTGAGAGGCCGGTGGGCAGATTGTCCGCCGCGTAGCTCGTCGGAGCATGCGTGGCCTCGATAGCGTGGCGAAAGTAGGTGTCCTTCCACACATTCACCGTGGTGGGCGTGATGACCGGCGGCGTGTTGGTCGCGGTGATGCTGATCTCGTCGACCCAGCCTTTGTCCTGGCCTTTGGCGGTGGCTTCATCCTTGAAGTAGTAGATGTCCACATTGTGCGGACCACTGCCGAGGTCGGTGATAGACTCGGTCCAATCCGTCTCGCCGGTGATGTAGTCCTTCACATAGCCATCCACGCTCAGGATCATGTAATCGAAGTTCTTCTCCGACGAGACCTTCCACTGGAAGGCGAGCCTCGCGGGACCAGTCACGGTGAATTCGATGCCGGAATACTCCTCATCACCGACGGCAGCCGTCGCGATGGCATCGATGCCGTCGTGGGTGATGCTCGTTTGGCTCACTGGATCACCAAAACCGAATGGAATGATCTTTTTCGTCGTCGGCTGCTCGACCGCCGTGGAAAGCGTGGGCTCGGCTCCGAGCACATAAAAGTAGCTGTACTCGCTGCTGGTGCCACTGGTGCTCGTCACGTCCTGATAGCCATCGGTAAGGCCTGTTTCGGTGGGCGTGCCGGTGATGCGGTTGGTGGTCGGGTTGAAGGTCCAGCCAGTGGGCAGACCGCTGAAAGGCCAGTAACGCCCAACATCGAAGGCCGTAGGAAAATTCGATGCCGTGAGCTGATGGTCTGTATTCCAGTCCTCACGTCCCACGATGATCCAGCTCGAAGTAAGCACGGGCAAAGGCAATGAGGAAGGCGTGGCGGTGCCGTGAAAGGTGATGGTGACCTCATCGAGGGTGCCAACGTGGTCCACCATGCGGTCAAAGACCTCCAGCTTCCAATCGCCATGGGAACGCTCACCCCAAAAGTGCGTGCTCATGAAGGTCCAATCCAGATTGGCGCTGTCATCATTGAAGCGTGCACGAGCGAGACGCGACTTCACGCCGCTGGGCGAGGTGAGGCGAAACTCCAGATTCCCCATGTAAGGATGCGTGGCCTTCACATTGACGGTCACATGCTCGAGCCGCAGATTGTCCGCCAGAGGCACGGTGAAGGTTCTCGAAGTGCCGGTGGTGTCGAAATCCGGGATCGGCTGGGCGAGTGCAGCCTGCGTGTAGGTCTTCTTTTGCAGCGGAGCCACACTTGTCCAAGTCGCCGCAGTGGCGGTGGCGGCTTGAGCGTTCACGAGGCCAGCGCCGTAGCGCACATTGAAATGTAAGCCCGCGCCGTTTTGCACCCAATCGCCGTCAAACTCGTCATTCTTTACCGCCGTGCGCACGAGGATCTCCTGTACATCGCGGCAAGTGAGGTTCGGGTTTGCCTGAAGCATCAAAGCGATCACGCCCGCGACGGTCGGCGTGGCCGATGACGTGCCGCCAAAGCCGTTGGTGTAGTCGAAACTCGTGAAATCAGGATGCTCCACGGTGCCGCCGTCCTCGTTGTAGCCATTCGCGCCGGTGATGTCGGTCGTGGTGATGCCCTGATTGCCCGCACTCGATGGGGCGCAGACGAGGATGTTCGATCCCGGCTCGCTATAATAAGAAGCGCGGCCTTTTTCATTGATGGCGGAAACGGCGATAGCGAGGGGCGAATTGGCCCAGCCGTCGTAGTTCGAGTCATCACCGGAGTAGTTTCCATTGCCGGCGGCCCACAGAAAGATCGTGCCTCTACCCCCGCGACCATTCGTGACGGCGTCCTCCATCGCCGCGAGGCTCAGCGGGCCGGGACCGCCCTGGCCGAAAGCACTGTCGTAAGGGCCCCAGGAGTTGCTCTTGATGTGGATGAGGTCCTTTTTGAAGCCAAAAGCGTCCGCCTCATCGGCATCCGTCGTCGGCGCGGCGATGAGCTTGAGGCCCACGATGGTCGCCTCTGGCGCGGAACCGGTCACGCCGAGACCGTTGTTGCCGCGAGCTGCCGCCACACCGGCGCAGGCCGTGCCGTGGAAGTTTTTTTCACCTGGAGAGGGATCATCATCGAGGCCGTTGAAGTCGCGATCATTCACCGTGTCCACATTCGCGGCGAGATCGGGGTGCGTGACCTCAAGACCATCATCGACGATACCGATGCGGATGCCCGTGCCTTTGTAGGCATCCCAAGCTGGGACCACATTGACATCGACACCGGTTGTGCCGCCGTTTTGGCCGGTGTTCCGCAGATGCCATTGGAAACCGGCATTGGCGGCGTTGTAGGTAAAGAAGGGATCATTCGGCACCCACTTGCCGAAAAGCTGCCGGGCCAGCATCGGCTCCGCAGAACGCACGCCAGGCTGTTTTTGAAGCGTCTTCGCCCCCGTCAGCGCCGCGTCTGCGTTGCCGGCAAACTCGACCACGGCAAACTTGCCGCGTGCCTCGGCCTTCACCACGCCCGCAAGACCTCGCAGGTCGGCGGCAGCCTTGCCGGGTCGGAGCTCGACGAGCACGCGTTTCGTCAGCCAGCGCCTCGTGCCCTCGTTTTGAGGTGCTCCCTTTTCATACATCACCCACTCGCCCTTCGTCCCCGTTTCGGCTGCGGACCTCACAAACTGCTTTCCACCAATCGCCACCTGCCCGCGCAGCACGGCGCAGGTGGTGAGAAAGGTCAGTAGAAGGGCAAAACGCATCGCAGCAGAGACAATGAGGCGCGGATGATGCTCGGAATCCGCCGCGAACCAAAGGTAAAAGCGTTCCTTGCGCCCGGAACGGCCCTTTCCATCATCGCGACTCTCCTTTCTCCCACCCCTTCCCCTTCCATGGAAAACGTCATCATCATCGGCACCGGCTGCGCAGGTTATACCGCCGCCATCTACACTGGACGAGCCAACCTCAAGCCCCTAATCCTCTCCGGCAATCTTCCCGGCGGCCAGCTCACCACCACCACCGAGGTGGAAAACTTCCCCGGCTTCCCGAAGGGCATCATGGGGCCAGAATTGATGATGAACATGCAGGCGCAGGCCGAGCGTTTCGGTGCCCGCATCGAGTACACCCTCGTCACCAGCGTGAAAAAGACCGCTACCGGCCACTTCGAAGTGATTTCTGAAAGCGGAACCGTCTTGGAGGCCCACACCGTCATCGTCGCCACCGGTGCCTCGCCACGTCACCTCGGCCTCCTGAATGAGAAAAGCCTCATCGGCCACGGTTTGACGAGCTGCGCCACCTGCGATGGCGCTTTTTACCGCAACGTCCCCGTCTGCGTCATCGGCGGCGGCGACTCCGCCTGCGAAGAGGCCTCCTTCCTCACCAAATTCGCCTCCAAGGTCTATCTCATCCATCGCCGCGATGTGCTCCGCGCCTCGAAGATCATGGCCGACCGCGCCTTGGCGAACCCGAAGATTGAACCCGTTTGGAACTCCACCGTCAGCCAATACCTCACCGATGAAAAAGGCGAGATGCGGGCCGTGATGCTCAAAAACCTCGTCGATGGTGCCGAGAAGGAGCTGGAAGTGGCCTGCGTCTTCGTCGCCATCGGCCACATTCCCAATGCGGGCTTCCTCGGCGACCTCGTCGATACCGATGAAAACGGCTACATCATCCAGACGAAGGGCACCCTCACCAAGACGGAGGGCCTTTTCGCCGCCGGAGACGTGGCAGACCATGTTTACCGCCAAGCCATTACCGCCGCCGGGCAGGGCTGCGCCGCCGGTCTGGAGGCCGAACGCTATCTCGCCGACCGAGGGGTTCATTAAACTACCCCAGAACGGCCTAGTTTCCGGTTGACACTCGGGGGCGGACTCCTATTCTCCCCGCCCTTTCGCCCCCAAGGGGTGGAAACTCCCCTCCTGTTAGAATCCCCCAATGAAGACCTTTTCAGCCAAAGCCCAAGAGCAGACCAACCGCCAGTGGTATGTCATCGATGCCAAGGACCAAATCCTCGGTGATGTGGCCGTTGCCGCCGCGAACATTATCCGCGGTAAAACCAAGCCCATTTTCACCCCGCATGTCGACACCGGTGATTTCGTGGTCGTGCTCAACGCCGCCGAAGTCCGCCTCAGCGGCAAAAAGGAGCAGCAGAAGATCTACACCTCCAAGCGTGGCTTCATCGGCAACCAGAAGGTCGAAAACGTCGAGCGCGTCCGCCAGCGTCGCCCTGAGCTTCTGATTGAGCGTGCCGTTAAGGGCATGGTCCCCCACAACCGTCTTGGCCGCGCCGTGATGAAGAAGCTCAAAATCTACACCGGCACCGAGCATCCCCATGAGGCTCAGAACCCGAAGCCCTTCGCCGTCGCCTGATTCCCTCTCCGTAGTCTCTCCCTAGCAGCATTTTCATGAGCAAGCCCATCGCCAACTCCACCGGCCGCCGCAAGACCGCCATCGCCCGCGTTTTCATCCGCGAAGGCAGCGGTAGCATCACCGTCAACGGCCGCGACTTCGAGGAATACTTCCCCATCGTCGCCCATCAGAATCAGGTTCTCTTCCCGCTGGCTCTCACCAACAGCCGCATGACCTATGACTTTACCGTGACTGCCAATGGCGGCGGCATCACCGGCCAGGTCGGTGCAGTCCGTCTCGGCATCGCTCGCGCTCTCATCCGCGTGAACCCCGAAAATCGTGCCGCCTTGAAATCCAATGGCCTGCTCACTCGTGACAGCCGCGCCAAGGAACGTAAGAAGCCAGGCCGTCCGGGCGCTCGCAAGCGCTTCCAGTTCTCCAAGCGCTAATCGCGCTGGATGTGCATCGTGTGTTGTTTGCAAAGCCCCGCGGAAACGCGGGGCTTTGTCTTTCATGCCTCAAACACTTTTCCGGGTTGCACGCCCTTGGTGTCCCCTCATACTCCGCCCCCCGCAATTATGTCCGCATCAGTCAAAGTCGCCGTCGTTGGAGCCAGTGGTTACTCAGGAGCAGAGCTTCTGCGTTTGCTGCTGCGTCACCCAAATACGGAACTTGTCGCCGTCACCTCCCGCTCGCTGGCCGGAAAAGCGCTTTCGAAAGAGTTCCCACGCTTTCGCGGTGTCGGTGTGGCGGATTCACTCACCTTTTCAGCCCCGGATGCGAAGGCGTTGAAGGCCGCTGGCGCTGAAATTGCCTTCCTCGCGGTGCCGCATGGTGTGGCCTCGGAATATGCCAAACCCTTGCTCGAGCTTGGTTTGAAGGTCATCGACTTAAGCGCCGACTTTCGCCTTCGCAGCGCCGCGTTGTATGAAGAATTCTACGGTCATGCACACCCTGCGCCGGAACTGCTCGACGAGGCTGTTTATGCCCTGCCTGAAGTGCGAGCCGAACAAATCAAGACCGCGCGGCTCATTGCCTGCCCCGGTTGTTATCCCACGAGCATCCTGCTGCCGCTGATCCCCCTGTTGAAGGCCGGATTGCTGGCCGAATCCCCCCTTTCCGTTGCAAGCATGAGTGGCGCAAGCGGTGCCGGACGCAAGGAAAGCATTCCCCTGCTCTTCTGCGAAGTGCAAAACAGCGTGCGCAGCTACTCTGTGCCACTGCACCGCCATTTGAGCGAGATCGGCCAGGAACTTGCTTTGGCGGCAAACCGCGAAGTGAAGCTCTCCTTCGTTCCTCACCTCATGCCCACGCACTCCGGCATCTGCACCACGACGTTTGCGCAGCTCACGCCCGGCAAGACGATTGAGCAGGTCGGCGCGACTCTGCACGCCGCCTATCAGGCGCAGCCTTTTGTGCGCCTGCTCGGCCAAAACCAGTCTCCCGACACCAAAAACGTCACCGGCACCAACTTCGTCGATATCGGCTGGTCCTACGACGCCCGCGCGGGACAACTCATTTTGATGAGCACGGAAGACAACATCGGCAAGGGCGCTTCCGGACAGGCCGTTCAGAACATGAACCTCATTTGCGGGTTTGAAGCCACCGCCGGACTCCTCAACATCTGATCACCATGGCCGTCAAAGCTCACGACGAACGCGAATGCCGCGTTCCATTTAAAATCATCGAAGGCGGTGTCACCGCACCCAAAGGTTTCCGTGCCTCCGCTGTCACCTGCGGCATCAAAAACCCGGAAGCCACCCGCCTCGACCTCGCGCTGATCGTTTCCGACACGCCGACCGTCACCGATGCCGTGTTCACCACGAACAAAGTCCGTGCCGGCTGCGTCCGCGTGTGCCAGCAGCACATCAAGGAGAGTGACACCCGAGCCATCATCGCCAACAGTGGTAACGCAAACGCTTGCACCGGCGTCCAGGGTATCCAGGATGCCAAGGCCATGACGAAGGCCGTCGCCGAGGAGATCGGCGTGAAGATGCGCCAGGTGCTCGTGTGCTCCACTGGCATCATCGGCATGCCTCTACCCATCGAGCGCATCCTTCCCAGAGTGCCTGATGCCGTCGCCAAATTGAACGACAAGGGCAGCGAGGCCGCTATGCGGGCCATCATGACGAGCGACACGAAGCCGAAGACCTTCGCCGTCGAAGTGCCTGTGGGCAAAAACGGCAGTTTCCGCATCGGTGGCATCTGCAAAGGCGCCGGCATGATCTGCCCGAACATGGCCACCATGCTTTGCTTCATCACCACCGATGCCAAAATCGGCAAGGACGAGATGAAGCGCAGCATGCGCTACGCGGTCGAGAAGAGCTTCAACTGCATCACCATCGACGGGGACACCTCCACGAACGACACCGTCATCGTGATGAGCAACGGCCAGAGCGGCCTGCCGGCCTTCAAAAAGAACTCGCCCGAGGCCGAGCTCTTCCGCTGCGCCTTGCACAAGGTCATGCTCGAACTCGCCAAGATGATCGTGTGCGATGGCGAGCGTGTCACCAAGTTCGTCGAGATCCGCGTGCGCAATGCCCGCACCCTCACCGATGCCCGCAAAGTGGCTGAAACCGTCGCCAAGAGCCTGCTCGTGAAATGCAGCTTCCACGGCAGCGATCCAAACTGGGGTCGCATCATCCACGCCGTCGGTTATTCCGGCGCACGAATTCGTGAGGAGCTCATCGACATCTACTTCGGTGGCCTCATGGCCTGCAAAGGCGGCTTGGCCACCAAAACGCCCGTCACCGAGATGGAAAAGGTCGTCAAGGAACCGAAATTTACCGTCACCATCGACCTGAATCTCGGCACCAGCGGCTACACCGTTTACACCAGCGATCTCTCAGAAGAGTACGTCGATTTCAACAGCGCCGAATACTCCGCTGCGGTGCATGCGAAGCGCCAAAAAGGCTTCGCGTGACCCTCTCCGCAGGCTGCTTGCGCTTTTCGAGGCCTTGCTCCACTTTCGCCGCCCTCACCCTGAACTCAACCTCACCTCCCTTCCCTTTTTTATGAGCCGGAAAATTCGTTATGGCATGATCGGCGGCGGACGCGGCGCCTTCATCGGCGGCGTTCATCGCATCGCAGCTTCTATCGACCAGCAACTCGAACTCGTCTGCGGCGCGTTCTCGTCGAACCCGGAGAAGTCGAAAGCCAGTGGGGCGGATTTTTACCTCTCCCCCGACCGCTGCTACGGCACCTTTGAGGAGATGATCAAGGCGGAGGCCTCCCTGCCCGCCGACAAGCGCATGGACTTCGTCAGCATCGTGACGCCGAACCACATGCACTTCCCCGCTGCCAAGCTGGCGCTCGAAAGCGGCTTTCATGTGCTCTCCGACAAGCCCGCCACGTTTGACCTCGCCCAGGCGAAAGAACTGGCCCAGATCGTGAAGAAGAGCGGCCGTCTCTACGGCGTGACCTACAACTACACGGGCTATCCGTTGATCCGCCACGCCCGCCAGATGATCGAGCAGGGCAAACTGGGCAAGATCCGCAAAGTCGTGGCCGAATACCCGCAGGGCTGGCTGGCCACGATGCTGGAAAACACCGGCCAGAAGCAGGCCTCCTGGCGTGTCGATCCCGCCATCTGCGGTGCCGCCGGCTGCATGGGAGACATCGGCACGCACGCCATGAACCTCGCCGAGTATGTCACCGGCCTGCATGTCAAAGAACTCGCCGCCGACCTCACCCACTTCCTCGGCGACCAGGGCCGCCGCCTTGAGGACGACGGCAACGTGCTGCTGCGCTTCACCAATGGTGCCAAGGGCGTGCTGCACTCCAGCCAGATCAGCGTGGGCTGTGAAAACAACCTCAGCCTCCGCGTCTATGGCGAACTGGGTGGCATCGAATGGAGCCAGCTCGATCCGAACACCCTCATCGTCACCTCACTGGACCAGCCGAAGCAGATTCTCCGCACGAGCATGGGCTACCTGGGCACCGCCGCCGCCGCGGCCACCCGCACGCCCGCCGGCCATCCTGAAGGTTACCTCGAAGGTTTCGCCAACGTGTATCGGAACTTCATCAATCATGTTCGCGCCTTCGAAACCGGAGCTCCCGCCAACCCGCTCGACATGGATTACCCGACTATCGAGGACGGCGTGGCCGGCATGGCCTTCATCGAGGCCGTCGTGAAATCCTCCGCCAACAACGCCGCCTGGACCCCGCTCGACTTCACGCCCTCGCCGCGTGCCAAGTATGGCGATGTGTCGCTGAACAGCGACCGTGGTGGTTTGAGCTAAGAGTTCCAAAAACATCAAAACGCCGCGTGAGATGTCTCACGCGGCGTTTTTGCGTTTGAGGATGTGCGGGCAGATCTTACTTGGGGGGCGCAGGTGCCGGTGCGGGAGCCGCTGGGGCAGTCGCGGGAGGGGGCGAGCCAGCAGCAGGAGCGGTGGCACCTGGCGAACCTGGGGCATCAGGAGCTT
Source organism: Akkermansia muciniphila (assembly GCA_943373155.1). Classification (GTDB taxonomy): domain Bacteria; phylum Verrucomicrobiota; class Verrucomicrobiia; order Verrucomicrobiales; family Verrucomicrobiaceae; genus Prosthecobacter. The sequence goes on from CALSBJ010000010.1 coordinate 37,588, forward strand.
TCGTGATGGGCTCACCTTCCTTGTGCTTGCTGAGGACAAAGGCGGTGACCTGGCTGACTTTTTGTACGCCGAGCACGAGCTCCCAAGCAGCCATGCCCTTGGTGATATCGGGCGAGCCTTTGCGGACGATCTTGAAGATCTCGGTGGGCTTGCCGCCATACTTCCATTCCTGGTCGTGGAGCGGGAGGCCCGGGAGTTTAGCTCCAGCGAGGGTGCCAGTGAGATCAGGTCCGTGGCAGGTGACGCACATCCCAGGGGTCATGAAGACAGCCTTTCCGGCTTCAACGGCCTGCGGATCGCGGGAGAGCGCCCAAAGCTGCTCGTCGGTGATGTTTTCCGTCTGTTTGTCACGAGCAGCTTTTTGCTCCGCGATGACTTTGTCCATTTCGTCCTGGTCGGAACTGCCGATGCCGAGTTGGTAGTAGCAAAGCCAATGACCAATGAACCAGACGATGGTGATGTAGAGGGTAAAAAGCCACCAGTTCGGGAGCTTCTGATCATACTCCTGGATGCCGTCATAGACGTGATCGCGGAGTTTCGGCTCGTCAGAGGAGGATGTGGGATGAGTGTCCATGGCAGAATTAATCGTCGAGTGGCAGAAGTGACATTTGTTCGGACTTTTCCTTGCGGAGGAGCATGCCGCGCACGGTCATGATGCCAAAGACCACGCCAGCGGTGGCAAAGGCGACGAGGGGGATGATCGCGTGCCAGTTTTCGTAGATGATGCGTCTATACATAGGGATGAGCGATCAGAGATCAGGGTTTGACCATGGCGCTGCGGGCCTTGTCAGGATTCACGGGGGTGAGTGGGAAGGGCATGCCGCCGCCTTTCTTGATGAGGGTCTCCTCGATGGCGGGTGTCTCGAACTGGCCGAGCTTTTGCAGGTAGGCGATGATGGCGACCATTTCGCTATCCGGACGGACAACAATGTTGGCCTTCTTGAGGTCCTCAGCGATGGCAGCGCCTTGTTCGAGAGCCTTCATCTTGATGGTGGTGGCATCCATGGCGGGATAAGGCACGCCGAGCTGCGTGAGGACGGCGATCTTCTTCGGCAGGGCGTTTTGATCGAAGGGCTTATCCTTGAGGTGCGCGTAGGGTGGCATGTTGGACTGCGGGGACATCGAACGAGGGTCCATCATGTGCTCGAAGTGCCAAGAGTTCGGGCGGGCACCGCCTTCACGGGCGAGATCCGGACCTGTGCGCTTGGAGCCCCACTGATAAGGATGGTCGTAGATGCTTTCACCGAGACGGGAGTATTCGCCGTAGCGCATCACATCGGGAACGAGGGTGCGGATCATCTGCGAGTGGCAGTTGTAGCAGCCTTCGGAGACATAGATGTCACGTCCGGCGAGTTCGAGGGGCTCATAAAGCTTCTGAATGCGGTCCTCCATGTTCTTCGCCGTGTTGACGGTGATGGTGGGGATGAGCTGAATGAGGCCACCAATGACCACCGCGACGAAGGTAAGGATGGTGAAAGGCAGATAGTTGTGCAGCAGCTTCTCATACCAGAAGGACCAGTTTTGATGCGCTTTCTGGAAGCGCTTCACGGCGATGAAGGCGAAAATGCAGGCACAGATAAGGGAGGCAATATCGGCACCAGGAGGCAGGAAGAGCCAGCCGCAGATCAGTAGAAGACCACCGATGGAGTAGGTGAGCGGGTCGTTGAAAAAGGTCTCGCCGAGGCCCATGACCTGACTGCTGTCCCGCTGGAGGAGGGCGACCTCACGAACCTCGTTCGTGGCTTTTCCGGAGCGGATCGTCTTCCAGAGATTGATGCACATCACCAGCCAGCCGACGAGGAACATGGCACCGCCGATGACACGCAGCCCCATGAGCGGACGGATGGCCTGAAGGGTATCGAGGAAGGTATTTTTCAAAGCGAGACCATCGGGCGTGACCTGGCTGAGCATGAGGCCCTGCATGATGCCGCTGATCCACATGGCGACGACATAGAGAAGGATGCCAAAGGTGCCGATCCAGAAGTGGAAATTCGCCATCGGAACGGAGTAGAGCTTCGTATTCCAGAGACGCGGAGCGAGCCAGTAGAAGAGACCGGCGGCCATAAAGCCGTTCCAGCCGAGAGCACCGCTGTGAACGTGTCCGATGGTCCAATCCGAGTAGTGGGAGAGCGCATTGACGGCGCGGATGGAAAGAAGCGGGCCTTCAAAGGTGGACATGCCGTAGAAGGTGACGCCGGCGATGAAGAACTTGATCACGGGGTCCGTGCGAAGCTTGTCCCAGGCACCGCGGAGGGTGAGGAGGCCGTTCAGCATGCCACCCCAGGAGGGAGCCCAAAGCATGAGGCTGAAGAACATGCCCAAGTATTGCAGCCACTTTGGCAGGGCGGTATTCAGCAAGTGGTGAGGACCGGCCCAGATGTAGAGGAAGACGAGGGACCAGAAGTGAACGATGGACAGACGATACGAATAGACCGGACGTTCCGCCGCCTTCGGCAGGAAGTAGTACATGATGCCGAGGATCGGCGTGGTGAGGAAGAAGGCCACGGCATTGTGCCCATACCACCACTGCACGAGGCCATCCTGCACACCGGCGAAGATGCCGTAGCTATGAGTGAGGCTCGTGGGGATGGAGAGGTGGTTGACGATGTAGAGCATCGCCACAGTGACGATGGTGGCGATGTAGAACCAGAGGGCCACATAGAGGCTGGGCTCGTTCCGCTTGTGCAGCGTCATGAAGAAATTGATCGCAAAGACAACCCAAATGACCGCCACGGCCACGTTGATGGGCCAGATGAGCTCGGCGTATTCTTTGCCGCGTGAGAAGCCAAGAGGCAGCGTGATGGCTGCGGCCACGATGATGAGCTGCCAACCCCAGAAGTGGATTGCAGAGAGCGTGTCATTGCCCATCCGCACCTTGCACAGGCGCTGCGTGGAGTAATAGATGCCGGCGAACATCATGTTTCCCACGAACGCAAAGATGGCCGCGTTCGTATGAAGCGGGCGCAGGCGGCCGAAGGTGAGAAACTCCGCCAGATTGAGCTGGTGGAAGTTAAGCTGCGTGGCGATGAATACGCCGGCGAGCATCGCAACGACGCCGAAGATGATCGAAGCCAGCATGAACTGGCGGACGACCTTGTCGTTGAACTCAATGGGTACTTTGGTGGCGGATGTGCTGGTCATGGGAATGGGTTCGGGTGAAATTCGCGGCGGAGGGGCTTCCACCGTCGTCGAGCGGCAGCAGCGCCACCTGCTCGATGCTTCCGCGCCTTTTTTGCATGCGCTCCGCCAGAAACAGCGCCGCAAAAAGGACGGCGAACATCAGGCTGACGAAGATGGTGACGGCAAAAACTTCCATGGCGCGTTAGGAGAGGAGGAAAACTCTCACGGCGGCACTATGCCGCGCCCGCCTTTCGCTGCTCCACCATGCTTGCCGGAGACAGCACACATCTTGCGTTGCCCATGCAACAATCCGCAAAATTCGCGTCATGCGGACAAGATCGGCGATGGCGCGGACGGCGAACTGGAGTGATGGAGATTTGGAGTATTGGGCTGGGTTGCATCACTCCACTGCCCCCCTCCCCGAAACGACGCAGGGCGGACCTTTCGGCCCGCCCTGCGAGATAGAGTTGAAACGTGATCGAGCTGCTTACGCGGCCTTCACAGCGGCGACGATCTTTTGCGCAGCATCCGTGAGGTCGCTGGCGCTGGTGATGGCGAGGCCGCTGGCGGCGAGAGTGGCTTTACCAGCCTCGACGTTGTTGCCTTCGAGGCGGACGACGAGTGGAATGCTGAGAGAGACTTCCTGCGCGGCAGCGATGATGCCGGTGGCGATGATGTTACAATCCATGATGCCGCCAAAGATGTTCACGAGGATGCCTTTCACGTTCGGATCACCGAGGATGATTTTGAAGGCCGCCGTGACCTGCTCTTTCGTGGCACCACCACCCACATCGAGGAAGTTCGCCGGCTCACCACCGTGGAACTTGATGATGTCCATCGTGCTCATGGCAAGGCCGGCACCGTTCACGAGGCAGGCGATGTTGCCATCGAGGCCGATGTAGTTGAGGCCGAATTCACTGGCGGCGACTTCGCGAGGGTCTTCCTCAGTGGTATCACGCATCGCGACGACGTCTTTTTGACGGTAGAGCGCGTTGTCGTCGAAATTGAACTTCGCATCGAGGGCCACGACCTGATTGTCCGTCGTGATGGCGAGAGGATTGATCTCCACAAGGGAGCAGTCACTCTTGAGGTAGAGATTCCAAAGAGCGGTGAAGAGCTTTGTGGCCTGGTTGGCGAGAGGTCCACGGAGGCCGAGCGAGGCGGCGATTTTGCGGCACTGGTAGCTCTGAAGGCCAAGGGCTGGATTGACGAACTCCTTGAAGATTTTCTCCGGCGTCTTTTCGGCCACTTCTTCGATGTTCATGCCGCCTTCGGTGGAGGCGATGATGGCGTGGCTGCTGCTGCCGCGATCAAAGAGGATGGCAAAGTAGTATTCCTTGGTGATGTCCACCGCCTTGGCGATGAGGACCTTGCTCACCAGTTTGCCCTCAGGGCCGGTCTGGTGCGTGACGAGCGTCTGCCCGAGCATTTTGCCCGCGATGTCCTCTGCCTGCTCCGGGGTATCGACGACATGCACGCCACCTTTGAAGCCGTTTTTGAAGGTACCCTTGCCGCGGCCACCCGCGTGGACCTGGGCTTTCACGACGAGGCCAGGGCCACCGATCTCGCGAGCGGCTTTCCCAGCCTCCTCGGCCGTGCTGGCGACGATGCCTTTGGGGGTCGCGACGCCGAATTTTTCAAACAACTGCTTGGCCTGGTATTCGTGGATGTTCATCTGGGGGAATGGAAAAGGAGCGGCGATAGTAGGAGCGGCCCCGGAAGCGTCAAGGCGCATTCCCGGATCAATTTGGTCATTGCCGCACACCGGCGCTTCGCGACGGCGGAGAGGGTGGGATTGGCTGCGCTGCGCTGCGCCCATCCGAAAAAGGCTTCGCTTGGTGCGATGCCCTCCCTTGTCGCTTCGCGACGGCGGAGAGGGTGGGATTCGAACCCACGGTGAGAATTACCCCACGCCAGTTTTCAAGACTGGAGCCATAAACCACTCGACCACCTCTCCTGGTGCCGCTGTGCGGAGCGGCGGAGGTTATCCATCGGAGCCGAGTTGCAAAGAGGAAGTTTGCCCGCTGCGGCATGCTCGGCATCTTTTTCGCCGCATGATCCATTCCACCGCCATCATTGATGCACGAGCTCAAATCGACCCCACCGCCGAGATCGGCCCCTACGCCATCATCGACGGGCCAGCTCAGATCGCCGCCGGAGTGAAGGTCATGGCGCATGCGCAGCTCGTGGGGAAGGTGACGGTCGGTGCCGGGACGATCATCGGCCGGGCAGCAATCATCGGCGGCGAGCCGCAGGACCTTGGTTATGATCCGCTGGCGGACAGCGAGGTCGTCCTCGGCACCGAAAACACCATCCGGGAGCATGTGACGATCCACCGCGGCAGCAAGCCGGGCGGTGTCACCCGCATCGGGGATCGGAATTTCCTCATGGCAGGCAGTCACCTAGCCCACGACGTGGTTTTGGGGAATCACAACATCATCGCCAACGCGGCGCTGCTGGCCGGGCACATCCAGGTGGGGAACAATACCTTCATCGGCGGTGGAGCGGTGTTTCACCAGTTCATCCGCATCGGGGATTTTTGTGTGGTGCAGGGCAATGGCGGCTTCGGCAAAGACATCCCGCATTACTGCGCCGCCCAGCGCATCAACCGCATCACCGGCCTCAATGTCATCGGCCTGCGCCGCAATGGCTTCACCTCCGAAGACCGGGCGGCGATCAAAAAGCTCTTCCACACCCTGTTCTGCTCCGGGAGAAACCTTTCCGAGGCCGTGGCCGAAGCAGCGACACACGAATGGCCGGAGAAAGCCCAACGCTTGCTCGAATTTGTGCAGGCACCTAGCAAAAAAGGCGTGTGCCCCGTGCGCCCAGGGCGGGGAGAGGACTGAAGACCTCGGCAATCATTCACAATTCTAATGGTTGGAATGCAGCGGGCAAAAAATCCGCCCTTTTGGTTGTCACCGAAGCAGCGGTGGCCTAAGAAACAAATTCGTGCCCGCGTGCTGCGGCCACGCACCCGATTTTTATCCGAGCCTATGACCTTTTCGAGACTTTGCGCAGCCGTCACAGCCGGTCTTCTCGCCCTCGGCGGGTTGGCACATGCCCAGTCCCTCGTGGATAGCATGTCCGGCGATGTGAAAATCGATGGCCTGACTACCACCATGGACCCCGAGACCGGCCTAGCCACCGTCTCTGGTGATGTTCGTGTGGAATATCAGGATGTCCAAATCCGCTGCGCCCAGGCCAGCTACAACAACCTCACAGGAGACATCCACGCCACGGGCAATGTGCTCATCTGGCGTTCTGGCACCATCTACCGTGGTGACAGCATCGATTACAACGTGCTCACCGGAGAACTCTCCGGCAACAACGTCCGCTCCGGCATGCCAGCTAACCCGGGCACCTTCTTTTACAGTGCTAAAAAATTCCACACCGAGACCAAGCTGCTCGATATCGTGGAGGCCGAGGACGTCGAGTTCACCCTTCATGACATTGCGAACCCGAATTTTCACATCTCGGGCAACAAGATGGAGATCGAGCCCGGCGAAAGAGTGCGGATGCACGACATCAAATATTATGCAGGCAGCACCCCAGTGCTTTATCTGCCCTACCTCGCCCAGGGTTTGGAACAGGAGCAAGGCTTCCGCATCTCCCCCGGCTACAATAGCCGCTGGGGTGCCTTCCTTCTCAATCGGCTGACGGTTTTTCACGGCACCCACACCGAGGCGCGTTACCAATTGGATCTGCGCAGCTTCCGTGGCATCGCGGGCGGTGTCGATTTCTATTCCATGCGCCACAATGCCAATCGGGGTAATTTTGGTCAACTCAAGCTCTACGGCATGAATGATAGCGGTGCGAACCGCAACACGACTGGCACGGCTCGTGCCACGATCGACAAGACTCGTTATCGCCTGAATTTCCAACATCGCATCTACCTACCAGGCCCTGATGTCAGCACTTGGTATATTGATTTCGATATCAACAAGCTTAGTGACGTCCACTTTTACGAGGACTTCTATTTCAACGAGTTTCTATCCACTCCAGAGCCGGACAACCAGATTTCCGTCGTCAAGAAATCGGATGCTTTCGTCGCCACGCTCATGGCCCGCGTGCAGCTCAACAAATTCTACCGCTCTGCCGAACGCCTTCCGGAACTTTCGTTTGATTTTGTCCGGCGTCCGATCTTCGGCACACGGCTGCAGCATCAGGGCACCATTTCGGCAGGTGTGTATGCCGAGCGTATCGGCAAGTATGAGCAGGCAGAACTCCAGCGCCTAGGAGCGATCGGCCTACTGGGAGCGGCGGCTGTCAACGCCCAGGGAGCGACCGCATCTTATGCCAGCCTGCTCGGGCTGCCTCTTGGCTCCCAGATTGGCGGATTGGAGACCCTCGCTGGCCTGAATGTCATCAACTCCCGCCTCTCGGAGCCTGATTTCACCCGTTTCCACACCTACCATGAGTTCCTCTACCCAAAGACCTTCTTCGGTTGGCTGAACGTCACCCCGCGCCTCGGAGCTGGCTTCACCAGCTACCACAGCATCGACGGCAGCCTCTCCGGAAAAAGAAACTACTCCCGCGCCATCATGAGCGCCGGCCTGGATGTCTCCTTCAAGGTCACCAAAACATGGTCTGACTATCAAAACCAAGCTTGGGGCCTCGACGGCATCCGCCACGTCCTCCAGCCCTACATGAACTACTCCTTCATGGATGCCTCCCAGGATGCTGGACTGCCCGCCATTGATCGCCTCAGCGCCACCACCCGCCCCCGCTCCATCGACGGAGCTCTTTTCACCGCTGTGGATGCCCTGCGCTCTTGGAACGTCGCCCGCATCGGCGTCATGAACCTCCTCCAGACCCGCCGCGATCACAATTTCAACAGTAGCTTTGCCAGCACCTACAATGGCGAGCTCATCGCCGAGGAGCGCACCCATAACTGGCTAGGAATGAACACCTACATTGATCTCTTCGCCAAGGATCCTGAATTCGGGCGCGATCGCTCGAACCTCTACAACGACATCTTCTGGTCCCCCATGCCGTGGATCACCTTCAATTCCCAGATGCAGTTCCCTCTTTCCGGTGCCCGTGGCAACTTCGCCGATTTCAACAACTCCATCACCTTCATGCCCAACAAGCACATGTCGATCACTCTGGGGCATCAGTATCTCAACAACAATCCCTACTTCCCGCAGGACTCCAGTCGCGTGTATTCCTCCTTCTACGCCCGCCTGACGGAAAACTGGGGTCTCTCCACGACTCATGTCTTTGAGGCAGATGACGGCACCATGGAGTTTCAAAGCTATGCTCTTACACGTGATTTCAGCAGCTGGCTCTTCTCCATCGGTGCCATGGTGCGTGACAACCGCACAGGCATCTCTGACTACGGCATCCTGTTCGGTTTCACCCTCAAGGATCTGCCTCAGCTAAACTTCGATTTCGACTTCAATCCCGGCATCGGCGGCCAAGGCCAGCAGACCACCGGTGGCAATTGATCCTGCCCATCGCGACGAGAAAGTTTGCAGCGTGTACTTGAGCCGCCAGCCGTGTGCTCTTAGCGTGCTAGCTCTCACATGAAACTCACCATCATCGGTTCCGGTTACGTCGGTCTCACCACCGGCGCCTGTTTTGCAGAAGTCGGCCATCAGGTCTGCTGTGTGGACAATGACCCACGCAAAATCGAGTCCCTCCTTGCTGGCGAGATCCCCATTTACGAACCAGGCCTCGAATCCGTCGTCAAAAAGAACGTCGCCGCCCGTCGTCTGCGCTTCACCACCTCCACTGAGGAGGGCGTCGAGCATGGCGAGGTCATTTTTATCGCTGTCCCCACCCCACCGCAGCCCGATGGTAGCGTGGACCTGAGCTTCATCGAAAAAGTCGCCCGTGAGATCGCCGTCCATCTCAACTCCTACCGCGTTGTTGTCGATAAAAGCACCGTCCCGGTCAAAACCGGCGAACGCGTTGCCAACACCATTCGCCGCTATGCCAAGCCCGGCGTCGAGTTCGATGTCATCAGCAATCCCGAATTCCTCCGCGAAGGTAGCGCCGTCGAGGACCTCATGAAGCCCGACCGCATCGTCATCGGTGGGAATAGCGACCGCGCCCTCGCCTTGATGCAAAAAATCTACGAGCCCTTCGTCGCCCCCGTGCTCGTCACGGACATCAACAGCGCCGAGCTGATCAAACACGCCGCCAACAGCTTCCTCGCCCTCAAGATCAGCTACGCCAACGCCCTCTCCGAAATCTGCGAAGCCGCCGGAGCCGATGTCCTCAAAGTCACCGAAGGCATCGGCACGGATAAACGCATCGGACGCGCCTTCCTCAATGCTGGCCTCGGCTACGGCGGCTCCTGCTTTCCGAAGGACATCGCTGCCTTCATCGCCATCGCCCGACAGCTCGGCAGCCCCTTCGGCCTCCTCGAAGAAGTCCAGCGCATCAACGACCGCCAGTTCAAACGCTTCCTCGACGGCATCCGCGAAGCCCTCTGGGTGCTCAAAGAAAAAAAGCTCGCCATCTGGGGCCTCAGCTTCAAGCCCAACACCGACGACGTCCGCTCATCCGTCGCCATCCGACTCGTCGAAGCCATTGTGGCCGAAGGAGCCGAAGTCACCGTCTTCGACCCCAAAGCCATGGAAAAGGCCCGCGAGCTACCCATCGCCTCCAAAGTCAAATTTGCCAAATCCGCCCTCGAAGCCGCCGCCGATGCGGAAGCCCTGATCATCGCCACCGAATGGCCCGAATTCGCCGCCATCGATCTCGCCCTGCTACGCGAGGCCATGCGTACCCCGCTCATCTTTGATGGTCGAAACCTTATCGACCCCATCGCCGCCGCCGATTTTGGCTTCCAATACCGCGGCATCGGCCGTGGAGCCGCCGTCGAGCGTTCTTGAGCCATCTTGCAAAGCCCTGCGCAGCATGGTAACGGCGAACTCTCCTTCATGAAAGCCGCCCTCCACCTTGCCCTGCTCCTGCTCGCCAGTCTATCCTTGAGCAGTTGTCAGTTGATCGGCAGTGCCTTGAATACCGCCCTGCGCCTCTGGCCCTACCTGCTCGTTGAAAACGAGGCTGGCAAACCCGGCGCGGGCATCGAAACGCGTGCCGGCCGCATCCAAAATGCCCCCGCCTACGAAGGACGGAATAGTCTTCCTCGACGCATCGTGGTCGAAAACATCGCCAACCGTTGAATTCGACGCCCATCATGGACTGGCAGCTCATCCGGGATGACTTCCCCATACTCCACCAACAGGTAAACGGCCACCCGCTCATCTACCTCGATAGCGCCGCCTCTTCGCAGAAACCCCGCAGCGTCATCCACGCTCTCACGCACTACTACGAGCGTGACAACGCCAACGTTCACCGTGCCCTTCACGCCCTCAGCATGCGGGCCACGGACGGCTTTGAAGCCGCCCGCCGCACCGTCGCTCGCTTCCTCTCCGCCGCCTCGGAGAACGAAATCATCTTTACCCGCGGCACCACGGAAGGCGTCAATCTCGTCGCCAATGCCTGGGGCAGCGCCAATTTGAAGCCCGGAGATGTCATCCTCTCGACCGGCATGGAGCACCACAGCGATCTGGTGCCCTGGCAACTCGCCGCCCTGCGCACCGGAGCCACCTTGAAGCACATCCCCGTGCTCGACGACGGCACGCTCGACATGGAGGCCTTTGAAAAGCTCCTCACACCCGAAGTCAAGCTCCTCGCCATTGTTCACATTTCCAACTCTCTCGGCACCATCAATCCCGTCCGCGAAATGTGTGCCAAGGCAAAAGCCCTTGGAGCCACCACCTTCGTCGATGCCGCCCAGAGCGCCGGGCACATCCCCCTCAGCGTCCAGGACATCGGCTGTGACTTCCTCGCCTTCTCAGGGCACAAAATCTGCGCCCCCACCGGCATCGGCGTCCTCTACGGCCGCATGGCCGTGCTCGAAAACATGCCCCCATGGCATGGCGGTGGCGAAATGATCCTCACCGTCACCCTCGATAGCTGCACCTACAAAGCCCCGCCCGCCCGCTTCGAAGCTGGCACGCCCGACATTGCTGGTGCCATCGGCCTCGCCGCCGCTATCGACTATCTCGAAGCCATCGGCCTTCCAAACATCGAGCAGCACGGCCTCCAGCTCGCCTCTCACGCCCTTGAAAAACTCGGCTCCATCGAAGGCCTCCGCATCCTCGGCCCCACAACTGGCCCCCGCGGTTCTCTCGTCGCCTTCCATTGCGACTTCGCCCATCCGCACGACATCGTCGAATGGGCCAACACTTACGGCATCGCCATGCGCGGCGGCCACCATTGCACGCAGCCGCTCATGAAACGCTTTAAAGTCCCCGGAACCACCCGCGCCAGCTTTTATCTCTACAACACCACGCAGGAGATCGACCGCCTCGCCGAGGTGCTCGAATCCGCCCGGAAATTCTTCTCGTAATCCCCCGCCATGTCCCCCGAAGAACTCCGCGATCTCTACCAGTCCGTCATCCTCGATCACTCCCGCAAACCACGGAACCACGGCGAGATCCCACCTCCATGCCTGCACGCCCATGGCGACAATCCTTCCTGCGGTGACGAGATCGACGTCTGGGTGAAGCTCGACGATCAAAACCACATCGCCGACATCAAATTCACCGGCCAAGGCTGTGCTATCAGCCAGGCCAGCGCCTCCATGATGACCGTGAAGGTCAAAGGCCAGTCCACAGCCGCCGCCGCTGCCATGCGTGAAGACTTCCGCCGCGTCGTCATGGGTGATGGCAAGCCACAAGATGAAGACGCCCTCGGTGAGCTCACGCTCCTCGAAGGCGTTCAAAAATTTCCCCAACGCGTCAAATGCGCCATGCTCGGCTGGCGTGCACTCGAGCAAGCACTCGAAGCTCCCGCCCGCTGATTAGACGAATTTTGTCACGCCCGGACGCGGGATCGGACCTGGATCGAATTTGTCTCCAAACTGAAGGTTGTCCGGAGCGAGGTCTTGCTGCGAAGCGAGCATGGAAGGCACACGGGAAGCGGAAGCCGCTACAGCCTTATCTTTACCTGCCTTTTTCGCCTTTTTCTCTTCCTCTGTGAGTGGTGGTGACGCATCGGCAGCCCATTGAATCTTTTGGCCGGTGTAGGCGGCCTCGCGGCCCATGATGGCGATGAGCGTGCTACTCATCATGCGGTCACCATCATTGATCACCTCCCCTTTGCGGATGGCGTTGAAGAGCGCCTCGTGCTCGAGGTCATACATGTTCTTCTCCTCACCACGCCAGCGCCAGCGCTGCTCGCCGTCGATGAAGGGCGCAGAGCCTTTGCCGATCACGAGACGGCCTTTGGTGCCACTGACCACATCGATCACCTCATTGTGGCAGCCGACGATCTGGCGGTTCGTGATGTGGCAGATAAGGCCGCCATCCCATTCAAAGGCCGCGTGGAAATGATCGAAGATGTTTCCGCCTTCATTTGGGATCTGACGGCCGCCCGTGGCGATCACAGAGACCGGCGGCTTATCCTTCATCGCCCAGCAAATCTTATCGAGACTGTGCACAGCCTGCTCGACGAGCGAATCACCGCTGAGCCAGGAGAAGTTATACCAGTTCCGCACCTGCCACTCGACATCGCCCATACCTGCGGGACGACCACTGGCGGGCGGCATCGGCTTCACCGGGCCGGCGTAGTAGGTGGCGAGGATGCTCGTGATGTCGCCGATCTGGCCGTCGTGGAGGCGCTTATAGGCTTCAATGCGGCTGGTGGCATAGCGCCAGCAGAAGCCAGCCACGAGATTGAGCTTCTTCTGCTTCGCCTTCTCAATAGCTGCCTGAGCGACGCGGTAGCCAGCGGCATCGACGGCCATCGGTTTTTCGCAGAAGATGTGTTTCCCGGCCTCGACGGCCGCGGTGAGGTGCAGCGGACGAAATCCGGGTGGCGTGGCGAGCAGGACGACATCGACGCCGCAGTCGATGAGCTTCTGGTAGGCATCGAGGCCGGTGAATTTCTTGTCCGGCTTCACATCGACGCGGTCCGGGAACTGCGTGGAGAGATTCTTGATGCTGTTCTCAATCTGCGTGTCGAAGGCATCGGCCACGGCGACGAGCTTCGCATTGTAATCGGCCCGCAGCGCCTGAGCAGCGGCTCCGGTGCCACGGCCCCCGCAGCCGATGAGACCGATGCGGAGCGTTTCATTCGAATCCGCCTTCTGCTGCGCCCGCAGCGTGCCTGCGGCGGTGAGAATGGCAGTGGTCTGGAGGAACTGACGGCGTGGCTGGGAGGCGGCGGTGGTGAGCATGGAGACAGGAGATTCGCCGTCCGGAGCCCTTTCCTTTCACGCGGATGTTTTTCAGATCAAAACCTGCGTCACCGGCTCCTCACCAGGCTGGAGCACGGACTTGACGAGCAACTGCGTGTCATCAAGGAAGGTGGTGGCAGCACTGCGAAGGAAATCGACCTCTGCGGCCTGCGTGTGCAGGATGAGCAGCGTGCTCTCACCATGAAACAAGGCCAGCGCGAAGACACCCTCGAAGCCGAACCAATAGGATTTCACCTCTCGATCTCCACCACTGGAAAAATGCCCACCCGCATCGAGAAGCATGTGAAGCGCCCGCTCCGCCCGAAAGTCTTCATAGGGCAGCAGATTGATGAGGATCTGGCGGCGCCAGCCGAGCAGCAGGCCGTTCACGGAGCCGGCGTGCTTCAGGCGCTCCAGCGCGGAACGGAGGGATGGGGTGATCGTGGCGGCCATGGCAGAAAAATCAGGCGTCGAGTTCGTTGATGCGGTTCAGCAGTTCGAAGAAGGGACGTTTCTCGCCGATCATCGCCCCGGCTCCGGGGTCCAGGGAACTCGTCCCGGCATCGAGGTAGGCGAAATTGAGGGTGAAATCGTCCTCCTGAAGTGTCCCGGTCCAGGGAGGCCCCAGTTCAAGCGATTCCCCCAATTTGGCCCCAAAGTGCCGCAAACCTTGAAAATCGGCCGCGAAGGCATCTACGAGAGTTTGGTCCGCCGTGCTCGAAACGAGGCCTTCGCGCAGAGTGAAGAGTTGCAGAGACAGCGGGGACGTTTCCATGGTTGGAGCAGCGAATAAGTACTGCCCGATGTCGTGTCAAAAATCAGCCTCGAAGGCAAGAAAAATCCCCCTCAGCGCCTAATTTCCCTGAGCGCCAATGCAAACCAACTGTTGAGGCAGCTTTTTCGCAATTTTCTCCTGCGACAGAATGAGTTTTTGACAAGTTATTCACAGCGAATTGGGCTCATCTCAGGGATGAAATCTTCGTCAGCGTTTGAGGCCTGCCAATAGGCCTTTCCTGGCGGCTTAGCTGTTCCACGGGCTTGCCGAAATTCCATCATTCCACTGTGGAACGCACGGAATCACGACGAGGAACGATGCTGGGAGCGTGACAAAGCCGTCACGCTCCCAACACTCTACGAGCATGGCCTGAAACCACCCTCCAAGGCAGCCAATCACGCTGAATCCTATATTTTACAAGGCCTCCAGCGCCATATGGCGTTGCAGGTAGGCAGCACTCAATGGCTAACCTACCTCTGAAGCCTCTGTGAAAGGTAAGTTCCACAAGCTCAAGTAGCCACGCCGAGTCCAATTTGCTCAGGAAAGCCCATTTTGCCCAGACCACTTCCAGAACTCCCCTGGGCCGTTTTTCAGGTTTTGCGTCGCAACCCTATCAATGAACTTGTGAACGATGAGAAACAGCTCAGAAGAGCTGGCTGCTTGTTCACAGGCAGAAACACAAGAGGCAAAATCACTGGGAAAACGTCATCTGGGAGACCGTATCCAGTGCCTATGAAGCCACTTTTCGCCCTTTTCGCCCTCTCCGTGATACTGGGTGCAACTCCCGCCCCCACCACGGTGAATGCCTCGAAGTTTCCCAGCCTCCAGGCGGCCTTCGATGCCGTCCCTGAGGCCGGTGGACTGGTGACTCTCCCACCAGGTGTTTTCGAGATTACGGAGCCTCTGCGGGTGAAAACCGGCGACACCCGGATCGTCGGCTCCGGGGCTGCCACTCATGTGGTTAACAAGAACGAGGCGGGTGCCCCGGCCTTTATCCTCCGCCCGCCCAAACTCGACGAGGACAAAAATGCCCGCCTTTGGCGTGTCCAGTTGGCCGATCTGCGCATCAGCGGCAGCGAAAAGAGCGGGGACGGCATCTTCGCCGAGTGCATCCAGGAGATTTACCTCGAAGGCGTGTCCATCGACCACCATGGCGGCCACGGCATCCAATTGAAGAGCTGCTTTGAGGACCCGCGGATTGCCGACTGTATCCTGACCTACAACAAAAAGTGCGGCATCGAACTCTTCGACTGCCACGACATTGTGGTGAACGCGAACCACTTCGAGGAAAACCAGGACGCCCTGCGCTGCGCCGACTCCTTCAACCTCTGCATGAACGGCAACAACATCGACGACCACCTCGGCAATGGCATCATCATCGAGAACACCTATGGGTCCGTGGTCAGCGGAAACATGATCGAGGAATGCAATGGCACCGCGCTGATCCTCGACAGGGATTGCTACGGCATCACGCTGAGCGCTAATGTGATTGCCCATCACCTCGAAGGTGGCATCGACCTGCGCGACGCCTGCGGCTGCACCCTGAGCGCGAACACCTTCACCATCGCCCATCGTTTTTCCGTGCGTGTGCGGACTGCCTCTGAGCGCAACACAATCGCCGGCAACACCTTCTGCAATACTTACATCGGCGCAGGACAAGAAAAGCGACCACCGGAAGCCAAAACGCCCATGGGAATCGACGAAGGTGCAGGCATCCTCGTCGAAAACGGCGTGAATGGACTGATCATCAACGGCAACACCTTCTCCGGACTCTCCACTGAGGCCGCGTGGTGTGATGGCATGGCCAAAAACATCCTCGTGAGTAGCAATCTTTGCATGGACTCCGGGCGGAAAATTGCTAAGCAAAAGTCATGGCTCCGCTTCTCTGCGGGGTCCTCTGTCCTGATCAAGGACAACCTGCCCAGCTCTCCCTAATGTCAAAAGTCTGATGCTCGACGTCCAACGCAACCGTGGGAACCCACTCATCCATGAGGTCATTTTCACCCGCAAATTGATGTGGGTACATATGATCGCTGGAGCGGTGGTAATCGCACTGCTGCTATTCCACGAGTTGTTTGGCTGGTTCGGCGCGGCGCTGGCTTGGTATCTGGTGACACTCGGTGCCATGGTAGGCTTCATGAATGAGTTCCGCTGGTGCCAGTGGATTATCGCCGCCCTTTTCGCCACCATCGCAGCCGCAGGCATCTACTTCACCAATAGCATCTTTCCATCGCTGACGCCGCCCAAGGCACCTCTCGTGCCCCATTCTCTTCTTCCAATCTGGGTTGGCATGGCCAACCTTGCCTACGGGGTGGGCTGCCTGCTGATGCTTTTCAGCAGCAAGGTACGCCGTGCGGGCCTAGTAAGCTTTACCCTTTGGTAAGCGCCTGATTCACCGCATCAAACAGCAACTCATGCTGCCAAGGCATTAGATGCGTCATAGGATCGCCCTCCACCACGAGATCCTCCACCGTAGAACGTGAGCCAAGCAAGGACGGTTCAATGTCGAGACCATTGGCAATCGTATCACGCTGACCGCAGAGGCGATCAATCGCATCCCGTTGTGCATCACTAAGACGGCTCTTGGTCTTCTTCGGACGCTGCGGCCATTCGGTAGGCGCTGAGGCCAACACTGAGGTCACAATGTCATGAAATTGCTGCTTCCAACGCGGCCTCCAGCCATTAGGAGGCATCAGCGAAGCCGTGCCGGTCTCAAATTGCTCGGCGTAGGACACCATCTGCTTATTGGACATGATCTTGAAACATGGCAGATCACGCTCCTTAGCGATGCCTTCCCGCCACTCCCACATGCCTTTGAGCAAGGCGAGCCCCTGTGGATGAAGGCGTCCGCAACCGTTCACGCGCCAAGGATCCTCACGTGGAGCTTGCTCACGAACTGCAACATCGTCCTGAAGAGAGCGGCAGCTTTGATGAAACCAATCTTCCCTGCCCTTTTCACGCAAACCAGCCACCAGCCGGTCTGCCAGTGGCAAAAGGTAACGCACATCATCCACCGCGTAGGCTAGCATGTTCGGCGGCAGCGGCCGGCGACTCCAATCCGCCTTTTGCGAGGCTTTGCAGAGATCGAGGTCGAAATGGCTCTTTACCAGAGCCGCGAGCCCGAAATGCCTCGCACCAAGCAAGCGAGCCGCGATCTGCGTGTCACGAATCACCCGCGGACTCCAACCATAAGTTCGGCGCAGCAGTGTCAGATCATAATCAGCCCCGTGGAACCAAAGCTCATGCGCATCGAGAAGCACGAGAAGCTCGTCCACGTCCGATATGGCCAGTGGATCGACAAGCGCATACTTCCCAGCGCAATTTACTTGGAGGAGGCAGAGCTTCTCATGGTAGTGATGTAGGCTGTCCGCCTCTGTATCGAGGCAGCAACGCTTGTCCGGACTTTGGGCGAGCCATTGACGCATCTCTGCCAGCCAGGCGGAAAGTTGAGCCGGAGTATCGATGAAGACCCAGTCCTTTAATGCGGCGGAGGTATCCGTCGCTTCGGGCCTGTCGGCATGCTGATGAGGAGCGGAAGCCATGCTGAGCGTCATTTCAGGCCGCCGAGAAGGATTTCGGCGTTATTGCTCGTGCGTCCTATGTTACGCAGCAGTAACTCCAGGGCGTCCACCGCAGGCACCTGAGCCAGTTGCCGACGAATCTGGGCGATACGGCGAAACTCCTCTGGGTGGTAGAGTAGATCGTCTTTGCGAGTACCTGACTTCAGCACATGCAAAGCGGGAAATATCCGACGCTCGGAAATCTCGCGGTCCAGGGTCGCCTCCATGTTTCCTGTACCTTTAAACTCCTCGAAGATCACGTCGTCCATGCGGCTCTCCGTTTCAATTAACGCCGTAGCGATGATCGTTAGACTGCCGCCTTCCTCGACATTGCGTGCAGAGCCGAAAAACTTCTTCGGCTTCAGCAGCGCGTTCTTACCCACACCGCCGGACATGAGAGCGCCCTTACCGCTTTGTAGCATATTGTAGCCACGGGCTAGGCGCGTGATGCTATCCAAAAGGATTACGACATCTTTTTTAAGTTCCACGAGCCTACAAGCACGCTCTCTGACGACCTCCGCCACCTGTGTGTGACGCTTCGGACTCTCATCAAACGTTGAACTATAGATTTCAACTCCTTGCACGGTCTCCTCGAAGTCAGTCACTTCCTCGGGACGCTCATCCAGCAGCAAGACAATCAGAACGACCTCCTTGTGATTCGATACGATCGAACGGGCGATGTCCTTCAGCAAAATTGTTTTGCCACTTCTCGGCGGCGCACAAATCAAGCCGCGCTGGCCTTTGCCCAATGGAGCAACCAGATCCATGATCCGAACGCTTGGAGGACACGGTTTGGGCATTTCCAGAATGATGCGCTTGTTCGGGAAAGTAGCCGTGAGCTTGTCGAAATCGGTCGGAGACTCCCACTCATCTATCGGCGTGCCTTCCACATCCGTGATACGGTCGATGGCGATATATTTGTCTTTATCTTTTGGAGCCTTGGCATAGCCCGCAATGCGCTGACTGGCTCGCAAATTAAATTTACGCACCAAAAACAACGGAACAAACACATCCTCAGGTAGCGGAGCGAAGCTATATTTTGGATAACGAATCAGGCCAAAGTTATCCACACCCAATTCAAGAATACCCTCAACCTTCAGTCTCGTGCGATGCTCCGCCATGAACGAGCAGAGATCATAAATCAGTTGGTGCTTCGTGCGGGCAGCATTGAGCCGGAAACCCACAGTCTCAGCCAAAGCTTGAATCTCAGCCAATGTGGCATTTTGCAGATCATTGATCGACACCTCTTGCGGGAAAGGCGGCAACGCACCTTCCTCGGCTCTTGGTGCCTCGGAGGCAGGCTGAGTGGTTTCAGTGTTCGTTTTATTCTCCAATTCAATCACAAGGGCTGTCCCGTTTTCAGGACCAGACGTAATTCCTTTCAAAGAAGAATCCCGCGCGGAGGCGTAATTGGTTACAGCTTGCATCCCCTCCACGGCTTCCGTGGTAGTGGGCGAGGTGCTTTCATTTATTGCGTTCATTCGAAGTTAAGAAGATTGGCAAGGAGCAGCGTCTGGCTTTCCAAAGCGGAAGAGTCACCATCATTCCAAATGACAACATCGGCTTTTTCGACCTTGGTTTCGATGGGTAACTGGGCATCCAGAAAGGCTTGGGTTGTCGCCTCGTCTAATCGCCTGTTTTCCATCATTCGCCTGACTTGCATCGACCGGCTAGCAGCCACCACGATGACCAAGTCCGCTGAGATTACAGCACCAATCTCATAGTGCAGGGGGACTTCCGCAACAAAAACCTTGGCATCCTGATCCTTGGCCTTCGCCCTTGCTTCTTCAAGGGCTCGCAAAATGTAGGCATGGACGAGGCTGTCGAGTTTCGAACGCCTTGATATATCAGGCAGCACCATTTCTCGCAGCCAACGACGATCCACTCGCGTGATGCCGTATTCATCTATTTTAAGGACCTCCTGCCCAAAACACTCACTCAGCTCTCGCTTGAAAGCATTGCCTTCATAAAGCTCAATAACTGCTTTATCGGACGAAAACGAGTCTAATTTCCGTAAAAACAATGGTAACAAACCAGCTAACACAGTTGATTTACCAGTGCCAACCCCTCCTGAGATCACAAGATTTTTCATATTTATGAAATAAAACGAGCCGCAAATGAATGCGGCTCGTTTTTTATGGGAAAGTCTGAGTTAACTGAGTGGCTCTGAATCAACGAGCACCACCCACAGCCGGAAGTAGAAGATTAGCTCCAACAGAGGCTTCAGGTGAAACACCAGACAAGCCTGTCACAGGTGCTTTGACACGTTGGCCAGAAGGATCAATCAAGTAAGCGGTAACGAACACAATCAGATTACGCTTGAAGTGTTCTTCCGCCTCGGTGCGGAATAGACGGCCCAAGATTGGAATGTCACCAAGGATAGGCACTTTGTCCTCAACGTCCTGCACATCTTCGCGGATCAATCCGCCAAGAACAACCGTTTGACCATCCCAAACCGTAACACCCGTCGTCACTTTGCGAACCGAGAAAATAGGCTGATTGATAACGTTTGGAGTGATAATGCGATCTCCGGTGTTATTGAATCCAACCAGAGTCGTTGAAGTCACAGTAGATGGAGGGGGACCCGGAAGGAATGTCGAAATAGAATTGTAGATAGGGAGAGTCTGGCCTGGTTGATTGATAGGTGAGCCATAATTAATGAAACCATCAAATTCAACTACCTCAGGAGAGAGGTTTAGTTCAATCGTATTTCCATCGGGACCGACGGTTGGTTCAGCCTCCAATTTAACACCAGTCTGCCGCATTTCAAAGGCTGTTGGTGTTGTTGGTGTGGCAATCATCGAAGTTGTAGCTCCAAACAAACTAACACTCCCCCCTTGGTTACCTTGCGGGAGTTGAGGTGGATCAAATTCTGTTGGGTAGATGAACTCACGTGTCACTTCCATGGTGGCACGAGTTCCGCCCTTTGTCGTCACGCTGGGAGCACTCATCAAATCAACGCCTTTTTTCTGACTAAGACCGCGGAGAACAACCTGAAACTGAGGGTCAGTAAATATTCCCGCCATCGAAAGAATACCAGGTGCAGGTGAAAGAGTCTGACCAAGTGTAGTTCCTGTGGTGAGCAAATCATCCAACTTTCCTGCTGCAATGGCACTGTTGCCAGAACGTAGCCCAGATGTTAGCGAACCACTGCCAGATATTGAACCAGAATTCGTTCCCACCGGAGCATTTGTTGCGGTAGGAGGCAGACCAGCAGCCACAGGCGTTCCAAAGACTTGAGAATTGAATGGGAAACTAGTCGAACGAGTGCTCGAAAGAGCCGAATTACCAGTGGTGCCACCCGCAAAATCAACTTTAGGATTACTTCCTCCGCCGCCCAACATCCAATCAAAGCCCAATTCTTCCGTGTTACGCTGAGAAACTTCAACAAATTTTGTGGTGATCACCACCTGCTTTGGGCCATTCTTATTGAGTTCATCGACATAAGTTTCAATCAAATCTAGGTTTGGCTGAGTATTTCGAACAACAAGCGTGGAGGTTGCTGCCGTGAATGAAGCGGATGCCCCCTCGGTGAACGTGATGCCCGCGCCAATCAGAACATCCTTCGCGGTAGCACGAGGACTGAGTCCGGTTCCTCCACCTGGAGCAGGTGCTGCAAATGGGTCAGCCGCAGGAGCTGCAGCTGCAGGTGCAGCGCCAGCTTGTGAAAGAAAATCCGGCGGGACGCGGTAGGTGCGAGTGAACATTTCCGTGCTGCTTTCCGAAATCGGGACCACCACGACAGCAAATGATTCCACTTTGTATTTCATCTGAGCGAGATCGCAAATGTACCGAAGAGCTTCAGACATCGGCACATTCTTCAGATCAAGGCTAATTGCCGCCGCAGCAGGTGCATCGCCTGTGCGAATGATAATATTCACACCCTTTTTTGTTGGGTCTGGCTCTGCATCGTCGAGGTCCTTACTTTTGATGCGCAGATATTCGACAGCTTCTTCAATGGTAGCGTTCTCAAAAGTCACTGTCGGGAAGACAATGGAATCCATTTTCTGAGTCAGGTATGCACCTGCACTACGAGAGTTGGTGGTGGTGGCTGCAACTGGGGTTACAGCAGCAGGGGGCTTATCCTCCCAAAGTTCATCGACTTGAGCCAACATTTTGGCACGTTGATGATCGTATGCTGCTTGGAAATAACGAATACGCTGACGCTCAGCGTTTTCCATACCACGCCGAGCCGCAGTATTGTATGGATCAACTCTCAGAACGTCGTGGTACTGCGCAATGGCTTGATCGTAATTGCCAAGTTCCACAGAGCTATTTCCGAGCAAAAGACCCTTTTCAACTTTCTTCACATTGTCGACATGCTGAGCGGTCAATGCTGGCGGCCAGCGATCAGGATCATCTAACTGTTTGAGCAAAGTTTTCGCACCTTTGTGCTCAGGGTATTTCGTCACGGCCTCTTTTAACAAAATTCGAGCTTCATCATACTTGCCTTCTTTAGCTCTTTCTTTGGCTACCACCACTGCGCAATCTGTGTATTTCAAATCAGCGTATTGCAACCACTCGGTTGTATAAGGTGCATCTGGAATAGACTGCACAGCCGCCTGATAAGATGACAATGCACCTTCGTAGTCCGATTCACGGAAGAGATTATCACCTCGGGCAATGGCCGATTTAGCGTCTTCGATGCGGGCATAGCGGCGCATGATTTCTCGCTCAGCAAGACCGGATACGCTTTGTGAAAGCAAAGCCTGCGGTGCCAAAGCTAGCAAAAGTGCACAGGAAATACGGGAGACCATGCGAGTTTGTCGGAACATATGAGAACTTGAGGGCGTGTTTTTCGTTGAAGTCGATTTCATTAACAGAATTGGGGGCGTCTTGGCGAGTTCTTTTTCGTCTGAGCGGAGAAAAATTTGATGGAGTTTAATTTTGAAGGATTTCAAGCCTTTGGTCGGGCAATGCTATTCCATCTTTATCAACTGGGCAGATCACTGCTTTGTTGTCTTCAATTTCGAGTACTTGATAAGTAGTCCCCACACGCGGCAATTGGAAGGTTTTACCTTTTTTAACACCCGCAATGATGTCCACCTGCTTCCATCGGAATTCGAACTGGGCTTCATACTCGGCAAGATTTTTTTCTATACCTTGCTCAAGAACAAATTCTGATTTGGTCGCGTTGTCACGCATTTTAACTATATAGGAGTCTATCTCTCCAAGCGTTGGGTGATTGATCTTTTTCTTCTCAAAAGAGAGTGCGACAAAACGCCCTACGCCTTTATCGAAGCCAAACTCCGAGTTCAATGTCACAAAAACGCTTTTAGCAGGCTCGGGCGAGAGGCGACGAATCTGGAATGCTCCTGAGTCTTCACCATTGAGAAGCTTCAAAACGTAATCGTTGCTAATTCGCTGCTTGAGGAAGAGTTTGTTCGTGTGAGGCGGCATTTTGGTAGCGTCCCGCGGATTTGTCTTCGCATTGAATTCCTCCAAATTAGAAAACCCATCTTCGTCCGCATCAAGATCTCCAATGTTTGGAGAAAAAATATCTGGAAGTGGCTCTTCAGGAACTTCGCCATTTTTGTTCCCAACAAGAAAAACATTCGTCATTGGAGGGCGGAAAACAGGTTTCTCAACATCGAGATCAAAGACTTCCCCGCCTTTGCGAACAAGAAGAACCGATTTATTGAGTGGCACAGATTTTTTGTTGATCACCGGTGGTGTCCAGACGTAGCGCTTGCTGATGGTTTCGATAGCATCCACAACGCCTTTGGTATCAGGTGGATTCATATTATTCTTTGTTACCGAACCCGGTAAGACGAGTGTTTCGTCAAAGCCTTGCGTTAACATGATCAAGTAGCCGGCGGTAGCAATGGCGGCCAACACTGAGAGGACGAGAATAACAGTTTGATAATTGCCTGAGCTTTTCTGCATGATGCTACGAAAGTCGCGGGTTGGTTGCCAGGGGTCAGCGGTTTTGCTGGGATGTGATGCCTTTGGCAGCATCGAGAAATTTCACCAAATCGATCTCCATCTGGGCTTTGAGTAATTCCTGACCGATGACAGGAATCGAATCAACCGGAGCGGGCGTTGGTGGAACTAAAGTGATTGGGCCAGTTGGCTCTTCTTTTCCCGCTTTCGATTTGTCTACTACAAGAGGCTTGATTTCCTCCTGCTCGGTGCCCACGCTCACGGCAGAGTTGCGACGAATGGGACCTTCTTTGATTTGGTTTTCTACTCGCAGCAAACGCAGGCTGGCAAAGTGTGATTGATCAGCCTCAGGCGTGATCTTCATATCGACAGGATTTGCCAACCTACTCAGCAGATTTTGAAGTGAGCCTTGATCAAGGGTAACAACGAATGAAACTTGGCGCTTTTCTGAGATGGCGGCGACGGCTGAAGCAGTGGCTTGAGGAGCCCCGGGGCGTTGTACGGGGCCCTTTTTCGATTGGCTTGATGTGGCTTTGGTTAAATCTTTTTCCATTTCCAGTGGTGTGCGATCCAAAAGATCAATCGAACGCACCTTGCAGGCGATCATCAGTTTTACCACCGCCTCGATACCGTCCAAATAACCAGAGAGCTCCGTAGCAGTCGTATCCGAGTTTGGGAGGGTTCCGAGATACTCGTTAAATCCAAAACTAAATTCTGCCGGGAGACCAATTTTTGCTTCAGCCGCAACCTTTTTGATCTCGAGAACGCGCCCCTTAAGCTTTGTCTGAAACTCCGCCTGCTTAGCTGGAGCGACGGGGGGCTGTAGATACAAAAGTGCTCCACCGAGCTTGTTCACGTTGGTGGAGAACTCTTGAACCAGCGCCTTCTTAGCCTGAAGATTGGCTGCGGTTGGAGCTAAAGATAAGCTTTTGATCTGAGCAATTTGCCCTCCGAGAGCCAAATATTCAGCACGCGCTGCAGAGTAGCTACCCCAAGCATCGAAGAGCAAATAGCCGAGTCCGGCGACACCCACGGCGATGAAGCCGAGTATGGCAGAGAGCACTTTATTTTCACGAATCCAGTCCATGCGGCGGCCTTATTTAAATTGAGGTGGGTTTTTGAGCGGGAATTTGAACTCAAACTGGTGGGCAAAGCGGGACTCATCCCCAGCGCCAGTGTCCAGCTTGATGATGTAGGAATCCTTGTTCGTCTCGAAGTCTGCTGCGTCAAACCAAGGTAGCTTAGATAGCTTCGTGGCATAATCCGTGACCACCTGCTGGTCTCCGTCGTTGTTTTTGCGGTAGAGACCTTGAATGCGCAATTCGTATTTCGGAATGGCATTGGCAGCAGGTTTTTCGGCAGATGCGCCTTCGGACTCTTGCCCACCCCAGAGCGGCTGGGTGAGCGGTTTGTTGTCTTTCAAGGGCTCCACAATCGTCAGCCAAATGAGATCGTTAGAGAAATTCTTGTTCAAATCATCAAACAACCTGACCCACCAGGAGCGCTCCTGCACGATTTGCTGGAGCTGCGAGGCACGGGTGCGTAGCTGCTCTTGCTCGGCTTCGAGAGCCTGGATGTTTCGTCCGATACTGATCAGACCTTCGCCCTCATTGCGGAGCTTTAGATGCCGCTCCTCGATAGCCGCCTGCGCCTTTTGGCACCAGATGATAGAGGCACCTAGCGTGGCGAATAAACAAACTCCCGCCATGATGAGCACTGGAGCACGCCTAGCGGCGTCCCTTGAGGTGAAAATGGCATCCGGGATAAGCTCGAGTTGCAGCGGGCATCCGCCAAGGCCCCTCAAGGCCAGACCAGAAAGCTCGCCAAGACTAGCCGAGGCTGCTCGCGCGACCTCTTCATTAGCACCACGTTCGAACTGCACACCGCGCAGGCTATCGAATAGCTCGACCGGCAGCTTCAGTTTCTCGGCGAAGAACTCGGCCACATACCCCATCTGAGCACCGCCACCCGCGAGTAGGATACGCTTCGGCGCAGCACCTGACTGATTGCTGCGATAATAGTTGATCGTGCGCATCACCTCACCGTGTAGGCGGGTCATAGAATTACGCATAACCTTGGACATGGCGTTGATTGCCTCATCGGGATGGTCCTCGACAGCACCTCCGAGGGCTACGAAGCCTTGCGCCAACTTTTGGGCCTCGGCTTCAGCAAAAGAAATACCAAACTCTTTCGCGAGCGCATTGGTCACAGCAGCTCCACCCACGAGCAGATTGCGGGTGAAGAACCGACCTTCTTCCACAAACACAAGATTGGTCGAGCGAGCTCCGAGATCGATGATTAGCACAGGCTCATCGCAATCCGGATAATTGTAGCGGAAGGAGTTGTAAAGGGCTCCAGGAGCAAGATCCACTCCGGCTCCACTCACACCACCAGCCACGACCTGTTCGTGAATTTCGTTCAACGCGTCCGATTTCATCGCCACGAGGACGACTTCCTTTTCAATGCTTGAGGCATCACTGACGACCTCGTAGTCCCATGTGACCTCGTCGATAGGAAAAGGCACGTTTTGCTTCGCCTCAAACTCCACGATCTGGTCCATCTGGTCCCCTTGCACAGGAGGCAGCTTCACAAAGCGGGTAAAGACGGTGTGCCCCGCCACGCTGTACCAGACTTTTTGTCCCTTGATCTTGAGGGCATTGATAAGTTCGCCCACAGCCACTTTGAGCTGAGGCAAACGGCTCACGTCCACGCTGGGATCGCCATCCATGTCGATGATCGCATGACGTTTGAGGATCAGATCTCCTCCCGGGGTCTTGCCGAAGATCGCCCCGCTGATGCGTTGCGAGCCTAGATTGATGACGGCGATGCTTTTGGGGTCTGCCATGCGATGAGGGAAAGGTTTCTGCGACGAACTGAGTGTTGGGAGGGCTGCTTATTTGGTTTTCGCCTGCACATCATAATCACCGAACAGCAAGGCGAAGGGCGATTCGCTCTTGGCGAGCAGCACTCCATCGATAAAGGAAAAACTCTCCGCTTTCTCCCACCAAGGCTGCTTACCGAGGCTGGAGTTACCAGCGACCCGCTGGCCATCGGCGATAAATTCAACGCCCCAACCCTGCACATCTGAGCTGGCCAGCATGTTGTCTTTCTGGAAAATGGCACGAAGGCTGGCCGGGGACACATAGGCGAGCGCATGGCAAGGCTCACCCGCAGGAATGTTGCTCAGATTGAGGGTGCCTTTGATGACTTCTTTTTTTCCGTCCTTGGTCGTGTGCTGGAGGGCCAAGTACACATTCATTTGAAGCGCTCCGTAAGTGCCATTCCGGCCACCTGCATCCCGTGGAACGTCGATGTCAAACTCCACATCAATCTCCAGCCACTTCTTCGGACGCCAGCGCTTCGGTGTCACATTACCTGCGGCCACATCTGGTGTGCCCTGCTCAGCCACGATGACCTTTTTGATATCCACCTTCACGGCTGGAATGGTAGCTGGGGCCTGGGCGATGGCGTGCCCGCTGAATGCCATTGCGGCGAGGGAGCAAATAACGAGGCGTTTCATGGTCGGGAAAATGTGTTTCGGATTATTTACTGTTTTATCAACAAAGCAGCCATCTCATCAACCTTTGATTCGCAGAAAATCGCGAAAATACGCCACGGTTTGAGTGATACCGTCCTCAAAGGAGACTTTTGGCTCCCATCCGAGGAGCTGGCGGGCCAGCGTGATGTCCGGCTGACGCACTTTGGGATCGTCCTGCGGCAAATCTTTGTTCACGATCGGCAGATCGCTGCCGGTGATGCGCAAAATCGCCTCTGCAAACTGGAGAATCGTCATCTCCGTGGGGTTGCCGATATTCACTGGCTCGTGGTAATTGCTCTGCGAGAGCTTGTAGATTCCGGCGATGAGATCGGAGACAAAGCAAAAGCTGCGTGTCTGGGCACCGTTACCAAAAACGGTCAGCGGGCGGCCTTCCAAAGCCTGGCCGATGAAGGCTGGCACCACGCGTCCATCATCCAGGCGCATGCGTGGGCCGTAGGTGTTGAAGATACGGACGATCTTTGTATCCACACCGTGGACGCGGTGATAGGCCATCGTGATGGCTTCCGCGAAGCGCTTTGCCTCGTCGTAGCAGCCGCGAGGGCCGATGGGGTTCACGTTGCCCCAGTACGTCTCTTTTTGTGGGTGCTCCAGCGGATCGCCATAGCACTCACTCGTCGAGGCGATCAAAAACGTGGCCCCTTTCGCTTTCGCTAGGCCCAGAGCGTTGTGCGTGCCCAGCGAACTCACCTTCAGCGTCTGAATCGGAATCTTCAGATAATCAATCGGTGAGGCTGGCGAGGCAAAATGGAAGATCAGATCCACCTCTCCTGGCACGTCGATGAACTTAGTCACATCATGGTTGATGAACTCATAATCCGCATTGCCCTTTAGGTGCTCAATGTTCCGCATGTTGCCAGTCACCAAGTTATCGATACCCACCACACGATAGCCCTCTGCCAGCAAAAGGTCCGTGAGGTGTGACCCAAGGAACCCGGCAGCTCCAGTGACGACGGCAGTTTTTTTCTTCAAGCTCATGGTAGGGGGGGGCAAAGTGGCGCGGAGTGTGGAGCCAAACCTTCATAGCGCAAGTGAAGACTCCCGAGGTCACACCAGTGCGCTGCCCCCTTGTGCGCAGCTCCATTTCATGGCAGAACAAACACAGAAATTCGCGCAATTTGTTCCCGCGCAACGTCCTCTCATTCGCTCACCACCATGCGTTTCCCGTTTACTCGCCCCATTCTCCTTCTTTTGGTGGCCACGCTCACTGCCTGTGGCCCTTCCGATGAGCAGGCCAGCGACCCCTTCGCCCAGCATAACAAGCAATTGCACAAGATGGACCAAGCGGGCGGCATGACCTTCCGCCCGCCCGAGGAGATCGTCCGCACTTTGGGTCTCGTCCCGGAGGATGGCCGTCGAGAGGTGTTTTTTCTACAATCCACCGGCACCTCACCCTTCTCCACTTACCAGAATAATCTTCTCCGCGTCCTAGCCAGCCGTGAACACGGCTTTCTCATCACCCCGCTCGATGCCGCAGGCAAGGCAGCCACCCAGGCACAGCAACTCCGCGAGGCCATCACCCGCAAGCCCTTCGCCATTCTCCTCGATCCCATTCCTGATCCTGCTCTTGAAATCGCCATCTCCGAGGCCGTCCAGGCTGGTATCACCGTCATCAGCCTCGATCATAGCGTCCGCAACGGCGTCACCCTTGTCCATACCTCTCCGGAGGCCATTGGCAAAGCCGCCGCCACCCTCGTCATTGCCGCCCTCACGCGCAAAGCCGCCGATGAAGGCAAAGCCGAGCCTACCGGCCGCGTCGTTCAGCTCCGAAATGCAGACGCCCCCCGCTGGTCCGAGCAGATATCCGCCGCGTTTGAAGCCGCCCTCAAGGCACAATCATCCGTCACCCTCGTCCACGATGCCCCCGCCAGCAGCACCGCAGAAAGCGCCCACCGCCGTATGGAAGAGGCCCGCCGCATCCAGACCCAATACGACGTCATCTTCTGCCATGGCGATGCCATCGCCCGCTTTGCCTCCGCGCATGCCGTCCTGGCCAAAAATCGCGAAGAAACGCTCATTATCGGCACCGATGCCCTGCCCGGCCGAAACGAAGGCCTCGAACTGCTCCGGAACCATGACATTGATGCCACCATCGCCCGCCCCCCTCTCGTCGATCTCGCCCTGCGCATCCTCGTCAAAAAAAGTCAGGAGACCGCCTTCCAGCCCAAAGCCGAGTACGAAGTAGCCCCCCTGCCCGTGACGCCCAAAAACTACGATCAGGTCCTCCGCGCCGGAGCCTACACGCTTCCAGAACTGTGATTTTCTATCTCAAAGGGCGATCACAATAAAATCGCCCTTCCCCCGTCATGCTCGGTCCAGTATCCTTATGCCGATCATGAAAACGCTCCTCTTTGCCCTCCTTCTGCCCCTTGCGGCCCTCGCCGAAAACGAAATCGGCTTCATTGAGCGCTTCGCCCTCGCGGCGGATCGGGAAAAGGCGCTCGGGGAGCTCGTGCCGGGCTCGGAGGAGTATTATTTCTTCCATGCGCTGCATTATCAAAACGTCCGCGACACGGCGAAGCTCAACAATCTCCTCAACGAGTGGCGGCAGCGCACGCCGGATGAAAACGAGGCCCGCCGCGTCATTTTGAACCGCGAGGCCATCCTCGGCTACGAGAAGGACCCGCAGGGCACCCTCAAATACCTCATCGAGCGCCTCGGCATCCGCCACGACCACCAGCGCCAGGTGCCGGATGCGAAGCCGGACCTGCCCACGAGCCTCGATCCGGCCAAAATCAGCCGCGAGGTCTTCCTGCGCGATGCGTTGAACAACGACCGCGGCCTCCAGAGCCTCTCGCAGGACGCCCTCGCCGCGCTCATTCGCGATCAGGTGCCGCTCACGCCGGATCAACGCCGCGCCGTGCTGCAAAAACTCCAGCGCCCCGACGTGCCAAATCTGATCGAGGCGGTGAAAGCGGACTTCCAAGCCGAGCCGGGCATCGGTTTTGGCGATCTGCCGATTCATCGGCAGCTTTTGCTCACGCAGCTTGATGAGCTGAGAGGCCAGAACATCGGCAGCACGAGCTTCATCTACACTTATTTGCGCAAACTGGCCCCCAGCGCCGATGTGAGCCTCGAATACGACGAAGCCGAGCGCGAGGCCTGGCTCGATCGCGTTTGGGCCTTCGCGAGAGTCCTCACATCGCACAAAACCCTCAAGGCTCGCATCCTTTACCTCCGACTCGATCACGACCGCAAAAAGGGCGTTTATGATCGCGAGCGCTTCCTCACCTACCTGAAGCTCCCGCGCCGCCTGCCCTACATCAACGAGGAGTTCCTCCGCACCTACCACTCCGACTGGTGCGACCTCGACGCCGACCTCAGCGATCCGCTCATCAGCTCGCCACCCATCCACAACGACGAAGAACTCGTCCGCGACTACTTCCTCCATCTCTTCGCCGCCGAGGCGAAACAAGACTCCACCACTCCATCACTCCTCTCCCCCTACACGGCACACGTCAGCGACACCTGGCTAAAACCCATCCTCGCCGAGGCGCTCATCACGAATGGCATCGGCAATCCCGAGCGCTGGGCCTCGCTCATCACGCCGACGGAGTTTCAGGCGATCAAAGACCGCGTGGACATCGAATTCCCCTCCACGAACGCGCCGCAGTTCCTGCCGGGCGATGACATCGCGTTCGATGTGGTCGTCAAAAACACGCCGAAGCTCATCGTGAAGATTTTCGAGCTCAACACGCTCAACTTTTTCCAGACGCAGCAGCGCCAGCTCAACACCGACCTCAATCTCGACGGCCTCGTCGCCAACAGCGAGCAGACGCACGCCTTCGACGGCGGCCCGTTCACGCGCACACGGCAAAAATTCGCCTTCCCCGACCTCAAAGACAAACGTGGTGCCTGGATCATCGAATTCATCGGCGGCGGCCGCAGCAGCCGTGCGCTCATCCGCACCGGCCAGTGGCACATTTTGCAGCAAACCGGCCCCGCAGGCGATTTGGTGCTCGTGCTCGATGAAAAGAACCAGCCCGTCAAAGACGCCGTCGCATGGTTTGAGGGTCGCAAACTCAGCGTCGATGAAAAACTTGGCCGCATCGCCATTCCGTTCACGAATCAGCCCGGCACGAAGAACCTCATCATCGGCGATGCCGCCGGCACCTTCGCCACGCTCACGCAATTCAACCACCACGCCGAGGAATATCGTCTCGACGCTCAATTCCACATCGAGCGCGAGCAACTCCTCGCCCGTCGCGAGGCCACGCTGGCCGTGCGCACGGCTTTGATGCTCGGCGAGACCCATCTCGCCCCCGAACTGCTCACCGAGCCAAAGCTGACCATCACCAGCACCACGCACGACGGCATTTCGACGACGCGCGAAGTCAAAGACCTCAAACTCAGCGCCGGCAGCGTCCTCACGCACACGCTGACTGTGCCTGAACGGCTGGCGAATCTCACCGTCACCTTTAGCGGCAAAGTAGAAATCCTCTCCAATGGCGGAACCAAACTTGAGCTGAGCGATCGGATGTCTTGGTCAATCAACGGCATCGACAAAACAGAGTCCACGAACGACGCCCACCTCAGCACTTTCGACGGCAACCGCGTGTTTGAACTGCTCGGCAAAAACGGCGAGCCCGTCGCTGACCAGCAGATCATCTTCACATTTCATCATCAAGGCTTTAATCGCCCGCAAACCGTACCGCTGCGCACTGACGAAAAGGGACGAATCCTGCTCGGCAAGCTCTCAGACATCCTCGAAATGAACGCCAAATGTCCCAATGGTCGCAATGGGCACTGGTACCTGCCCTTCATAGCCAATTCGACATCCAACACCACGATTCATGCCCTTGAAGGCGAAGTCATCCGCATCCCGAAGAAAGGGTGGGAGCAACTCTCTCCTTCTCTGCTCTCCCAAGCCGCTGAAACCTTTATCAGCGACCATTCCGCCCTCCTCAAAACTGAACATGACTTCTTTACTGTCACGGGACTCAAACCCGGTGATTACTCACTCCAACTTGGCAATGAAGCCATCACTATCAAAATCGTTGGTGGTAGCGCGATAGGCGGCTGGGCACTCGGAAAACACCGCCAGCTCGAACTGAAGGGCAATTCACCGCTGCACATTGCTGGCATTCAAAGCGACAAAGACTTTGTCACCGTCAAACTCGCCCACAGCAGCCCCTTTGCTCGCGTGCATGTCGTCACGACTCGCTTCGATCACGGATTTGGCATCTCTGCCAGCCTGGGTCGCTTCAGACGCTTCGGAGCCGCCTCTAGCACTCCAGCTCGCTTGCCTAACCTTTACTCTGCTGGCCGCGAGATTGGCGATGAATACCGCTACATCCTCGAACGCCGTTACGCGAAGCTCTTCCCCGGCAACATGCTCACCCGGCCAGGCCTGCTGCTGAATCCATGGGAGATTCGCAGCACCGATCAAGAAGCGTTGGCACAAGCCACAGGCCAATCGGCAACCTCCACTTCGGGAGGCGCAGCCCCCACGGCCAAACCGGCAAACTACCTCACCCAAAAGGAGGAACGGTTTGTCTCTCCCGAATCGGATTCAAACCTCGACTTCCTCGCCAATGCCGCGCCGGTCATCTACAACCTCGTTCCCGACAAAGACGGCGTCGTGCGCATCGAGCGCAAGATGCTCGGCGACCGCCAGCATGTGCAAATCTACGCCGAGGACCTGCAAAACGCCTCGTGGCGCACGCTCACCCTGCCGGAGGTGCCGACCAAATTTGCCGACCAACGCCTCGCGCGAAATCTCGATCCCGCGAAGCCCTTCACGCAGAAAAAAGAGATCACCGTGCTCGACACCGGCAAGTCACTCACCCTCGCCGACATCCTCACCAGCGAGCTGGAGACCTACGACACGCTCAGCGGCGTGTACAGCCTCTTGAACACGCTGAATCCTCACCTCGCCGAGTTCGCCTTCGTGCTGAACTGGCCGAAACTCAAAGACGATGAAAAGCTCGCCAAATACGGCGAATACGCCTGCCACGAGCTGAACCTCTTCCTCCAGCGCAAGGACAAGCCGTTCTTCGACCAAGTCATCAAACCTTACCTCGCCCACAAGAAGGACAAGACCTTCATGGACGAGTATCTGCTCGGCCTCGATCTCTCCAAACACCTCGAACCCTGGGCCTACGCCCGCCTCAACATCGTCGAGCGCATCCTGCTGGCTCAGCGCCTTCAAAACGAAGCGCCGAATGCTGCACGGCATGTGCGTGAGCTGTGGGAAATGATTCCACCGAATCCCGAGGAGGCGGATCGCTTGTTTGAAACGGCGCTGCGAGGAAGAGCGATGGAGAGTGGCTATGGCGATGATGACAAAGGAGGCTTCAACAACGCGAAACGCAGAGCCGATGCAGATGCGCCCCAGATACCTGCACTCGCGATGGCTCCAGCGGCGGCAGCGCCAATGCCAGGCGAAGCGGCAGCAGATCATTTTGCTGCTCCAGGCATGGCAGTCAGCGGTTTGGCTGATCGGGAAATTCAGCGTCGATACGCTGGATCGCCCCTGATCGCCCAAATGAACCAGCTCATCATTCCCACCGTGGAGTTTGAAAACGCCACCCTTCAAGAAGCTATCGAATTCTTGAGCGTCAGGAGCCAGCAAATCGACCCTTCGGGGAAAGGCGTGAGGATCATTCTGGACCTTGGTGGTCTTAATCCGGCGCACTCCATCTCACTCAGCTTGCGCGATGTTCCGCTGGGTGAGGCATTGCGGTATGTGTGCGATTTGGCCCAATGCAGGTTCAGAGTGGGAACGAATGAAGTTGTTGTTTTTCCCATCACTGAGAGCAGCTCCGAAATTCTCTCTGAGCGAGCAGCGACCCTTGGAGGTGCCCTGAGTCTCTCGGGTAGAGTCGCGGGTCTTCGTTCGGGCAACGTCGAAATCAGCGGCGGCACGCTCGGCTACTTCGGCAAAGACGCCGCTGCTGCCGCCCGCCAAGAAGTTCGCGTCTTCTACCGCGCCCTCGGCCCGACGAAGGAATGGGCGGAGAACAATTACTACAAGCGGCGCATCGACGAGCAGGATGCGGAACTCATCACGGTGAATGCCTTTTGGCGCGACTACGCGGCGTGGGTGGCGGCGGGATCGAAGGGCGGCTTTGTTTCGGCGAACATCGCCGAGGCTTGCCACAGCTTCCCGGAGATGATGCTGGCGCTGGCGGTGCTGGATCTGCCGTTTGAGACGCCGAAGCACACGACGAAGGCGGAGAACGGTCAGTTCACCTTCACCGCGAGCGGGCCGTGCATTCTTTTCCACAAGGAGATCAAGCCCGTGGACGGCGACAAGTCGGCGCAGGGCCAGCTCCTCGTCTCGCAGAGCTTCTTCCGGCATGGCGACCGCTACCGGATGGAGGGCAATGAGAAGTTCGAGAAGTATGTGAGCGCCGAATTCCTCACCGGCGTGACTTACGGCGCGAATGTCGTCGTCACGAACCCGACGAGCAGTCGCGTGAAGGCCGCCGTGCTGCTGCAAATCCCGCAGGGAGCGCTTCCCATCCTCGGCAGCAAGGCCACCGACTCGAAACAAGTGCGCCTGGAGCCCTACACGACGCAGACCTTTGAGTATCACTTCTACTTCCCCGCCGTGTCGGCCAAGGCAGGCGTGAAGTTCGCGCATTTCCCCGTGAACGTCGGCGGTGCGGCGGCGAAGCCGATGGAATTCAACGTCGTGGCCAAACTCACGCAGGTGGACAAGGCCTCGTGGGATTACGTCTCGCAAAACAGCACCGAGGCCGAGGTCTTCGCGTTTTTGGAGCAGAACAACCTCGAAGCGCTCGACCTCGAACGCGTCGCCTGGCGCTGCAAGCAGTCGGACTTCTACAAGAAGCTCGTCGGCTTCATGAATCAGCATCATGTCGGCGACGACGCGGTCTTCAGCTACGCCTTCCTGCACAACGACGCCGCGATGCTCGGCCAGCTTTTGAAGGACGACGACGGCTACGGCCCCTACTTCGCCAGCCAGCTGCTCACCATCGAACCCATCGAGCTGCGCAGCTACGAGCACCTCGAATACTCGCCGCTCGTGAATCAACGCGCCCATCGACTCGGCAGCGAGTGGCGCATCGCGAATCCGGCGGTGCTGCAGCAATACACGCAGCTCCTCACCGCGCTGGCGCACAAGCCGCAGCTCGATGCCATGGACAGCATGAGCGTGGTTTATTACCTCTTCCTCCAGGACCGCGTGGAGGAGGCGCTGACACGCTTCAAGGCCATCGACGCCACGAAACTGCCGTCGCGCCTGCAACACGACTACTTCCAGTGCTACGCGGCCTTTTATGAAGGCGATGTGGCCGCGGCACGTGGCATCGCGTCCAAGCGCCTGGCATCGTCGGACAGGTCCGACCAGTCAGACCAGTCAGACCTGCCTCCACGCTGGAAAACACTCTTCAAAGACGTGCTCACCCAGGCGGATGAGGTGGATGGAAAAACGACGAAACCCGAAAAACCCGAAAAACCCGCCCAACCCGACCGCGAGGCCCAGCAGAGCAATTTGGCGGCCACGGAGCCCGGTTTTGACTTCAAAGTCGAAAAACAGACGATCTCGCTCAACTGGAAAAACCTCTCCGAGGTCACGCTGAACTACTACCTCATGGATCCAGAGTTCAGCTTCAGCAGCAATCCCTTCGTCAGCCAGGACGCCGGCCGGTTCAGCATCATCAAGCCGAACAAAACCGCCACTCAGGCCCTTCCCAAAGACGCCACCAAGCTCGACCTGCCGCTGCCAGGCGAATTCACGAAGGCAAACGTGCTCGTCGAGGTCATCGGCGCCGGAAAACGCCAGACGCAGGCCTACCACGCCAACACGCTCAAGCTCACGCTCACCGAAACCTACGGCCGCCTCGAAACCCGCGACGTCACCACCGACAAACCGCTGCCCAAGGCCTACGTGAAGGTCTATGCGAAGCTCAACAACGGCACCGTCCGCTTCTTCAAAGACGGCTACACCGACCTCCGCGGCCGCTTTGACTACGCCAGCCTGAATGCGCCTGAAAACGCCACGCCACCGCCCGTTTCCGACAGCGGCGCACCCGCGAACGGGCTGGATTACGCCATGCTGAAACCGGCAGAGCTGGATAGCGTGACAAAACTGGCCGTGCTGGTGCTCAGCGACACGCACGGAGCCACCGTAAAGGAAGTCGATCCGCCGGGGCGGTAGCTTCGATTGGCAATCGAAGCCTCAGGGATTCGAGTGACACTCGAATCTACTTTCTTGAGCCTCCACGTTTCCGCGCCATGTCCCTCGCATGACCCGTGAGGACGCCGCCACCATCTTTGAACGCATCGCCACCCTGCTCGAATTGAAGGGAGAGAATCCCTTCAAGACCCGCGCCTACCGCTCGGGCGCAGAAATCGTCGAGAGCTTCAGCGGCGACATCATGAAGCTGGCGGCGGAAAACCAGCTCGCCGGCATCAAGGGCCTCGGTGAGGCTTTGCGCGATAAACTCCACGAGATGGCGACCACCGGGCGGCTGGAGTTTTACGAGAAATTGAAGGCTGAGTTCCCGGACACGCTGTTTGAGTTGTTCGACATCCAAGGACTGGGTCCGAAAAAGGTGGCCGCGCTGTATGGCCAGCTCGGTGTGGGCAGCGTGGCGGACCTCAAACGCGTCTGCGAAGACGGCACGGCGGCGGCGCTGTCCGGCTTTGGCGAGAAGACGGTGAAGAAGATCCTCGAAAGCATCGCCTTCCACGAGCAGCACGCCTCCGAGTTCCGGCTCGACCACGTTTACCCGCTGGCGCAGGCCATGCTGGAGGCCCTGCGAGAGCATCCGAACGCCTCACGCGTCGAGGTGTGCGGCAGTTTCCGTCGCGGCAAGGAGACCGTACATGATCTGGACTTCCTCGTGGCCACCAAGAAGCCGGAGGAGGTCATCGCCGCCTTTGTGAAGCTGCCGGAGGTGGTGGATGTGATCGCCCAAGGGCCCACCAAGGCCAGCGTGCATATCAAAGACGGCATCCAGTGCGATCTGCGGGCTGTTTCCAGTGCCGAGTTCCCCTTTGCGCTCGCTTACTTCACCGGCAGCAAAGAGCACAACGTGGCCATCCGTGGCCGGGCGCTTCAGCAGGGCCTCTCGCTCAACGAATACGGCTTCACCATCACGAAAGAAGGCGTCGAAGCGCCGGAAGTGCACGACGAGCGCGACCTCTACCGTGCCCTCGGCCTCGACTTCATCGAACCCGAACTCCGCGAGAACACCGGCGAGATCGACGCCGCCGAGCACGGTCGCCTTCCGCGGCTCATCGAGTTGGAAAACCTTCGCGGAACCTTCCACAACCACACCACCGCGAGTGATGGCCGCGCCACGCTGCGCCAGATGGCGGAGGCTGCTCACGACCTCGGCCTGCAATACTTGGGCATCTCCGACCACAGCAAATCGTCCTTCCAGGCCAATGGCCTCGATGAAAAACGCCTGCTGGCGCAGATCGCCGAGATTCGCGAGCTCAACGCCGAACTCGATGGCCTCCATCTCTTCGCCGGTTGCGAGGTGGACATCCTCAAGGACGGCTCGCTCGACTTCTCCGACGAGATTTTGTCCCAACTCGACTACGCCGTGGCGAGCGTGCACAACGTCTTCAACCTGCCCGAGGCGGAAATGACCAAGCGCATCATCCGCGCCATCGAAAATCCGCACATCACCATGCTCGGCCATCTCACCGGCCGCCTGCTGCTCCAGCGCCCCGCCTACGCGGTGGACATCCCCGCCATCATCGAGGCCGCCGCGGCCACCGGCACCATCATTGAGCTGAACTGCAGCGGCTGGCGCCTCGACATGGACTGGCGCTGGTGGAAAATGGCCCGCGACAAGGGCGTGAAGTGTAGCATCAACCCCGACGCCCACAGCATCGAAGGCCTGCAGGCCTTGATCTACGGCATCAAAGTGGCCCGCAAAGGCTGGCTGCGCCGCGAGGACGTCATCAACTGCCTGCCGCTGGATGAGGTGAAGAAGGTGCTGGAAAGCAAAACCGGGCGCTAAGGTCTCAAGAATACTTCACGTCCTTCCGCGGCTCCATTTCGAAGGCGGTGCTCTCTTGCTCGGAGATGTTCGGCTTGAGCACCTCCTCGCGGTATTTGATGTAGTAGGGGTCGTCCTGGCAGATGGCGAGCTTGTCCATGGTCTCGACCTCGATGTGGACGAACCACGGGTAGGGATCGGAGGGATTCACCCGCTTGCCGGTTTTGACCACCAGCACCTCCGGCACGCGGAGGAGGAGCACACGGGTCTGAGACATGATCGTCTCCAGCTTCTCCGGGGTGACCTCGGGCTTGAGCTGAAAGAGGCTCAGATAAGCTATCATGTAGAGGTCGGTTTTGGGGGGCCGGGATGGGCGGCCGGTTAGGATTTCCAGTCCAAAACGCCCTTTTTCCAGGCGTAGCCGAAGGCTCCGAGCAGGATGGCGGCAAAGACGAAGGCAAAGGCGAGGATAGACGGCCCAAAGGCGGCGAGGTAGTCCTTATAAACGATGGACCAAGGGTAGAGGAAGACGACCTCAATGTCGAAAAGCACGAAGAGCATCGCCACGATGTAGAATTTCACGCTGAAGCGCGGCTGGGCATCCCCAATGGGCAGCATGCCGCACTCGTAGGCGCTGTCTTTGATCACATTCCGTTTGGCTGACTTCCCGAGCAGGGCGGAGGCGATGAGGGTGACGACCGCAAACCCGGCGGCGATGACCAATTGAAGCAGAATGGGAAGGTAATTTTCCAGCATGGGGCGAGCGGATAAGGGGGAAGGCTGACGGGTAGCGAGCGGGTGAGGAGGCGTCAAATCTTGTTCACAAAACAAACAGGCCGCCCGGTTCACGGACGGCCTGTTTGCGAGGAGCTAGGCTGAAATGGATTAGCGGCGAGCAGCGATGGCAGCCGCATTGCGGGCAGCGATGGCGGCCTGATGTGCCTCACGAAGGCCTTCGAGGCCACGGTAGGTCTTGCCCACCTTGGCGCAGAGGCCACGGCTGACGAGATTCTGAAGCTTCTCGTAGCTACGAAGGCGAAGCATTTCTTCACCACCGCTGACGGCGTTTTTGAGCTTGAGATTGTCGTAAACGAGGCGGAAAAGCTGGTTGAACTCGTAAGTTTCCTGGCTGGAAAGGACATTGACCAGTTCGTCAGTCACATGGTCAGGGACTCGACGGGAAAAACGTGTCTTGCGTACAGGAGCGGTAGTAGTCGTGGTAGCCATAGGAGATCCAACTTTAACACAACCTTGGCAGCTTTGCGACGGTTTTGTGAGAATATTAGCCCTTCGCCCTATCTGGAATGAGCAGAAGTGGCAAATCGAACCTTGACTTGTGAATAACTGAGCGAACTCAGACCTAAACCGCGAAGTCGATCATGTTTAGATTCCGCGCATCGAGCGTGGCTTGGCTTAGATCGGGCTGGAAGCGGGTGAGATTGGGGAAGACTTGGTTCACCTGAGCGTCGGTGAGGCCGAACCATTTGCCGATGAGGGAGGCTTTTTGATCGACGGCGGTGGTCGGGATCCAGCGACCGCGGTTGCCGCTGGCGTCGATGCCGCCGTTGACGGTGAGGTCGGGGAACTGGCCGTAGATGCGGCCGCCTTTGACCGCGCCGCCTGCGATGATGCTGTGACCGCCCCAGGCGTGGTCGGAGCCGCCGGTCTGGTCGCTCTTGTTGGGGGTGAAGGTGCGGTTGAAGTCGCTGGCGGTGAACATCATGACT
Organism: Akkermansia muciniphila; assembly: GCA_943373155.1. Classification (GTDB taxonomy): domain Bacteria; phylum Verrucomicrobiota; class Verrucomicrobiia; order Verrucomicrobiales; family Verrucomicrobiaceae; genus Prosthecobacter. The sequence goes on from CALSBJ010000010.1 coordinate 77,332, forward strand.
TTGTCCCACATGCCGATGGCCTTCATGGCATCGGAGAAGGCCTTGATGCTGCGGGAGAGGTTGTTAATGAGACTGTACTGACCCTGCCCCTGATTGGTGGGACTGGGGATCTGGGAGGTGTGGGTATCCCAGCCGCCGATCTGGACGAAGAAGATCTGGCGCTTGTTCGAGAGCACGCTGCGTCCGGCGATCATGCGGGCGACGACTTTGAGCTGGTTGCTGAGGTCGGTCTGGCCGAAGCCACCGGGGAACCAGTTGGTCCAATGCTGGTCCAGAGTGGGATTGGGCGCGGCGGATTGGGCGAGGGCGTTGCCGACGAGGCCTTCGGTGTTGCGGGCGCTTTGCGGGACGCCGACGTAGGTTTCGTCAAAGAGGCTGTCGTGGGAGGCGGCGAGGATTTGCTCGAGGGCGCGGAGTCGATAGCCGGCGCTGGTGTTTTGATAATTGGTGGCGCTGAGCGGATCGCCCGCGGTAAGGCCGTTGATGCCTGCGAGAGGGGTGTATTTGTTCGGCGGGAGCGTTCCCTGGGGGTAGTGTGGATTGAGGGCGGTGTTGCGCAGCGCGGAGCCGTACGGTTTGCTCGGGCTGCCACCTGCGAAGCCGGTGAGGGAGCTCACGGCACCGCTGGTGTTCATGAAGTAAGGCTGCTCGGTGAGGCCGATCTGGAAGCTGTTCGCTCCGGCGATGCTGACGCTGACGCCGAGGTCGCCGCTGTTCATGCCGGCGACGATTTCGGCGATGCGCCCGCCCCAGCCCTGCGAGAAGGGCTTGTCGGGCAACGAGGACTGCCACTGCACCTGCTGATCGGAGTGAGAGAAGAGTTGCGGGGGCTTGGTGGAGGCGGGCAGCGTGTTGAAATTGGCCCGCGTGATGGTCTGCGTGCCGACAAGGGTGCCGATGTTGGCGACGAAGGCGAGGTCCTGCGAATCGAAGAGCGTTTTGAGCGGATAAGCGCCGGGATGCAGGGCAAAATTGCTCTGCGTGTAGTTGGGACGGTTCAGGGGCTCAAACTGCCCGGCATTGAGCGGCGCGATGCGAGTGGTGACAGCGCTGGTGTCGTTGTTCGTGGTGCCGTTGTAGTAGCCATTGTTGGCCGCAGGGGAGTAGTCAAACTGCGTGTCCGGGATGTTCAGGACACCGCGTCCAGCATTGTAATCCGTGCGAGCGGCGGTGGAGCCTGCGGGGATGAGGAAGTTATTCGAATCACCGCCACCATTCAAAAAGACGCAGACGAGAGCTTTGTAGTCGTCTCCGGCACTTTGAGCCGCTGCTGAACCAACGAGCTTGTATTGGGCGATGGTGTTCACCAGTGAGGTGAGGCCCATGGAGGCGCAGCCGGTGCGAAGAAGGAAGTCGCGGCGGTTGGGCTTGGAGCGGTCTTCGGTTTTCTTCAAAAAGATGTTCATGGCGGTGAGGGGAGTGAAAGTTGGAAGAGATAGGACGGATCGGACCGATCGGACGGATCAATGACTGATCAAACCAGGTGCACCGACGGTCATGAGATAACCGCACCATCTCACGCGGTCGCGGATGTCGGTGTTGAAGGTGTCGGTGGGCGGGGTTTTGGCGTTGTAGGTGCCTTCGGCGGTGTAGCGGGTGGTGGCGGGGAGATTGGTGCCGCCGCTGTGGGCGTAGATGGCCTCGATGATGGCCTGGCGGGCATTCACGGGGGGCAGCGGGCTCGGTGGCGTGGCGTGCGGCTCGACGAGAATGGGGAATTTGGCCTTCATGCTGCCGCCGTTGAACCAGAGGTCCATTTGATCGACGACGGCTTTGCTGGCTGCCCAGTGGGCTTTTTGGAGCTTGATGTTGTCGGCGGCGGTGGGTGCAGTGGCAAGATTGGACGGAATGGCCGCAGGAGAGTAAAGCGCGGCGAGCGTGCTGTAGAAGGTGCTGCGGTATTTGAGGATGCTCTCGGTGTAGTCGATGACGATGTTGTCACGCTGGTTGCTGCCGCCCTGGTCGCTGTTGAAGTAGCCGTTGCTCTTGCCGATTTGCGGCGGCGGGATGAAGACCATCGGCGGATAGAGCGTGAGGGTCACATTGGTGCCTGGAGGCGGCTGGGTGTTGAGCTTGATGAGGATGCTGTCCGGTGCGCCGCCTTCGGTGATGACGGTGTCGGTGCCGCCGACGTGGGTGACATCCACGCTAGCCACATCATTGTCCCAAACGGGCACGGTGAGCGTGGCGACGCTGGCGTTGTGGTAGAGCGGATCGGCGCTGATGACGCTGTGGGTGATGAGGCCGTTGTGCGTGACGGCTTCGATTGCGGCGTCGTCCACAGCGGTAATCGTGACCGTCTTCGGTGCCCAATCGGCCGGTGTGAAGGTCAGCGTGCTCTGGGAGAGGCTGAGTTGCGCATTTGCGGTCGCAGTGATGACCACGTCGGAGGTCGGTGCGTGGCTCAAAGCGAGCGTGTAGGTGTCGGTGACGCCGTTTTCGTTCGTGAGGGTGCTGCCGCCGCTTTGGATGACGCTCACGCGGGAGCCATCGTTGTCATAAACGGTCGAATTGACCGCCGTGACGGCTTTTCCGTCGAAGAAGGTGTCCGCACTGGCCACGGTGGCCGTGACGGTGCCCCAATGCAGAATGGCGGGCTCAATGACGGCGTCGTCGATGGCACGCACGGTGACGGTTTGGGCCACGTTGAAGGTGCCGGAGCCGGTGGTGCCCGGGATGAAGGTGAGTGTGCTCGGCGTGACGGACACCTGCGAATCGCCGGTGAAGGTCACAGTGACATTTGAGGTCGGCTGCTGGCTCAAAACGACCGTGAAGGTGTCGCTGGTGGTGCTTTCGGTGACGCTGGTGAAGCCGCTGCTCTCCGTGATGCGCACCACGTTGGCGGCGGTGTTGTTCTCGTTGTCCGTGATGATGTGCGTGATGCTCGAAAGCGTCAGTCCGGCGTATTCCGGCGCGGAGCTGGCATTCACGCTCACGCTGATCGGAGCAAGGTGACGGAGCTCGGCGGCGGTGTCATCGACGGGGAGAGTCCAAAGCGTCTGCGCGGTATTCCAATTCGCCGAGGTGAAGGTCAGAGAGGCCGTGGTGGCGGCTCCGACGGTGCTGGTGGTGCTGAGGCGGCTCTGGGAGCCTCCATTGAAGTCGAGCACGACATTGGCAGTCGGTGCCTGCGTGAGGACGACGGTGAAGCTGTCTGTCGTGCTGCTGCCTTCGGTGGTCTGCGTGGTGCCGCCGCCTTCCACGATGCTGACGCCGACGGAGTCATTATCGGTGACATGAACGGTTACGGGCGGGACAAAGGCACCGTTGAAGTAGCTGTCCGTGCTGGCGACATTGAAGCCGATGACGCCGCTGTGGACGGTGCTTTCGACATCGGTGTCGTTCACGGCGGTGACAGTCACCGTTTTCGTCGTGGTATCGGTGCTGCTGAAACTCAATGTCGCCGGTGATACGGTGATCTGACCATTGGGCACGAGCGTGACGGTCACGGTGGTGCCGGTGGCGGGATTGCGGCCATTCATGCCGACGGTGAAGGTGTCGCCGACGTTTGGTGTGCCGCCGGAGCCGGCGGTGCCGCCTTCTTTGACCTGCGTGAAGATATTACTCTGCGTGACGGCCAGCGCAGGATCGTTGTCATCGACGGTGACGACCACGACGGGCGAATTCACGCGGTTGTAGGTCGGGTCGGTGCTGGTGATGTTGTGCGTGATGGTAGCGGTGCCACTGGGCTCAGCGGTGGCATCATTCGTCGTGGTGACGGTGATGGTGACGGGAGTGTTCCAATTCGCGTCGGTGAAGGTGAAGGGCCCGGCGGGCGAGACCTGAATGCCAGTGCTGCTGGGCACGAGTGTGACGGTGCTGGTGGTGCCTGCATCCGGCCTGCGGCCAAGGGCGATGGTGTAGCTGTCCGTGGTGCCGTTTTCGTTCACGACGGTGCTGCCGCCGCTTTCGGCGATCACGATGCGGGAGTCGTCGTTGTCGATGACGGTGACGGGCAGCACGGGAGCGGTGGTGCCGTTGTAATTGGTGCCACTGCTCTGCGACATGGCATTGATGACCACCGGCGGGATCTGCGGTGCGGTGATGGTGACACTCGGAGTGGAGGTGTAGCCCAGGCCTGGGTTCGTGATGACGATGGAGTCCAGTTTGCCATCCGCCGTCATTTTGGCGACGCCCGTGGCGGTGATGCGTGCAGCCGGTGCGGCGATCGTCACGATGGGCGCGGAGGTGTAGCCGGAGCCTGGGTTTGTGATCGTGATGCCGCTCAACTGGCCGCTCGCATTCACGCTGGCTGTGCCCGTGGCCGTAGTGCCAGCAGCAGGTGCGCTGAATGTGACCGCCGGCGCGGAGGTGTAGCCTGCGCCGACGCTGCCCATGGTGACCGAGCCCACGCCATCGCCTGAGAGCACAGCCGTGCCGGTGCCAGTGACAGCAGCCGCAGGAGCAGCAAAGGACACCCCAGGCACGCCGACATAGCCATTGCCCACATTCGTGATGGTGGTGCCGGTGACGCGGAAGTTCGAAATCGCCGCCGTGGCACTCGCAGGCACTGGCGGAGCATCGGAAGTGAAGCCCATCATGATGCCTTCGTTGAGGAAATCATCATTCGCCGTCACCGTGACCGTTTGCGGGCTGTTCCAGAGGATGCCGCTGCCGCCCGTGGGCTGGAAAACGATGGTGGAGGGGCTGAAAGTGAGCTGCGGCGAGCTGAGCGTGACGCTGACGGCCGCGTTCGGATTCGTGCGTAGCGCCACGGTGATCGTGTCCGTGAAGTCGCCTTCCATGACGCGAGTTTCCGTGCCGGTGTGGCGCAGGATGATGCTGTCGTCGTCATCGGCGATGTGCGTGGTGACAAGCGGGATGGGCATGCCCGCCGTGTAACCGCCTGCGGTGGCCACGGTGTGTACCACGCGGCCCCAATGCGGGCCTTCGCCGGTGGTGTCGTTGTTGCCACGCACGACGACGGTCTGCGGCACGTCCCAGTTCGCCGTGGTGAAGGTGCGTGTGTAAGCGGTGCCAAAAGTCGTGCTGGTGGCCGTTTGATTCACCTGCACGCCGTTTCCAGTGCAGGTGACGACCACACTGGCGGATGGCGCACTGGCGAGGCGGATCGTGTAGCTGTCCATGCCTGCGGAAAGCGGGCTCACAGTGCTGGCCGACGTTTCCGCGACATCCGTGAAGCTGCTGCTCTCCGCAATGACGACGCCGATGCCGCCATCGTTGTCGTTCACATTCACAGGCACGTCGGTGGTGACGAGGCCGTGGTAGTTCGCCGAGGTGGTGCTGCTCGTGGTAATGACGATGCGGTCATTGTCGGTGCCAATGTTTTCCACGTCCGTGTCATCCGTGGCGGTGACGGTGATGGGCTGGTTGGCATTCCAATTCGCGTCCGTGAAGGTCAGCGTCGTCGGCGAGATGCTCACCTCGCCATTCGCGGAGGCAAAAGACACGTCCACCGAGGCTCCCGGTGGCAGCGGCGAGGCAAGGCGGATGTTGATCACATCCGTGACACCGCCTTCATGCACCCAGGTGCCCGAGCTGGTCTCCGAGACGACGAGCCGGTCATTCTTCGGCTCGTTCTCAATGAAGGTGACCGGCGTGGGTGGAATGGCGATGCCGCCGTAACCCGGCGCGGTGGCCGTGGCAGCCATGCGCACGCCGCTGTAGGCCATCTGGCTGATGTGCTGATTGTTCACGCCCACCATTGTGACGGTGATGCCGGTGTTCCAGTTCGCCTCCGTGAGCTGGATCGTCGCCGGCCAGTTCATGAGCGAGGAGCCGCCATTGGTCGAAAAGCGCACCGCAGGTGTGGCGCTGCCATTTCGGAAGATAAAATCCGCCGCGCCAGCCCCCGGCGTGGCGCTCATCGGGGCGAGCGTCATCCAGGTGTAACCATAGAGGAAATTGATCTTCGAGATTTCCGCCGACTCGGTCGTCGTCTGCATTTCCGGCGCAAAAAGGCCCGCTTGGGAGAGTTTGCCCGGCACGGTGAAATCGGGGTAGAACCAGTTAAACACCGTCGGCGCATCCAGCGGCGATTGACCGAGATTCGTGCGCAATGAGTCGATGCGGAAGCGGAACGGCCCATCCGGCCACGAGGCGGACTTGGAGGGCGGGGAGAGGTTGTAGGTGCCAAATTTCGCCAGCTCGCTGCCGGGGTATTTCGCCATCGGTGCATCGGTATCGGAAAAACCGGTCTCCATGCTGCTCAGCAGGCTCACCGGAGCACCGGAGAAGGCCTTAAACTGACGCAGGATGTGCGCAAAGTGGATCATCGGCTCCTTCACCTTGCCGTGGGAGATGGCAGTGTCCGCGAGCTGGAGGCTGCGGGCTTCATAATCGAGCAAAATGGCCTTCACGACATTGCCGAGCGTGCCGTTGCTATCGCGGTAGGCCTTCTGCACGCGGTAGATGTATCCTGCGGAGGGATTCGAGGTCACGAGACGCTGAATCATCCAGCGGGAGATGTTGATCGGCGTGTTCGTGTGGCCGGGACGAGTCGGGGAGACTTCGTCGTAGTTTGGATAGGTGACGTCCGTCGTGCGACCGGCCAGCATGTCATGTGCTTTGGTGACTTCCGCCATCGCCGCCGTGTGCGCCGCGGCATCGGCCAATGCGCTGATGTTGGTGGGTGCCAGCGGCAGCTCGGCGTGTTTGCCATTAAAAAGCGTCTTCCCGTTAAAGTCATGGTAAGTCGTGGAGCCCACACGACCGATGGCGACCATCGGCGTCGTCCACGGAGCCTGCCAGTAGCGGTGCCCGTCTTGGCGGCCGAACCAGATGTTGTTGCCGCTGCCGTTCGCATAAATCGTGGACGAGATGCGCTGATCCGTCGTCCCCACACTGCCGTAACCGCCATTGATGCCCGCACGCACATTGCCATGCCGTGCGCCGTGCGAGAAGCCAGTGAAGACACGGGCCAGCTCGGAGATGTCGTTGTTGTCGTAAGTCGCGATGGGCAGGCCCTCGTTGCTCAAAATGAGGCTACCGTCCGGATGCCGCAGCACGAGGCCGATGGAGAAAAGCTGCATGATCTCACGAGCGTAGTTTTCATCCGGGCTGATGATGATGCCGCCGCCGGCATCGTAAGTGGCGCGGTTGGAGATGCTGGTGAGGTAAATGCCCATCATCGGGTTCATCGACACCTTTTGCAGCAGGTCGCGGTATTTGCCGAAGGCACCCTCGGCGAGCATGTCCCACCAGTTCGCCGCGCCGTAGTGCCACTGGAGCACGCCCGCATCCCGCTCGGAGATGACGGTGATCTCGCTCAAAGCCTGCGTCACACGCTGGCGAAGCTGGTCCTGGCTTTGCAGCACCATCGTCCACCACTCGCGACGGCGGTTTGGCGAGTTCTGCGGGTAATTGCCGCCAGGATCATTCGTGTTCGGGCTGCCGCTGTTCGCCACTGGCATACCGTTCACATAGGTGACACCCACCGTGCCGCCAGCTTGCAGCGGATCGTTGTTGTAATTGATGGGTTTGTTGCCGCGCAGCGCAAACTCCTCCGCATCCGCCGCCATGACGAGCTTTTGGTAATTGATCGTCGGTGTGAGCACCGGGTTCATCTGATCGTCCATCCACGCTGAGAGGCCGTCGATGTAGGTGCCGCCGCCCGCGATGGCCGCGTCCACTTTGGCCCGAATCTCGTTATAAAGTGCCGTCGTGCCGCCCATCGTGGCTTGGTTCATGAAACGCCAAATGTCACGCTCTAGCGCCTCACCAGTAGGATTCGTCCAAAGCGTGCTGCCGAGGACCGGCGGAATGAGATTCGTGTTGTTCGGGTCAAACTCGACCGAGCCTGCCGCTTTGCCAAAATAGCCCCAGATTTCTTTGTCGGGGAAATTCACCGTGGTGATGGCGCAATACACCTCGCCGTCCTCCAGAGAATCGAGCATCTTTTGGTCGGTCGGGATCGTCTGCCCAGCGCGGATGTTCCAGCCCGCTCCGCTCACCTGGCCGACAGGCAACGCCTGCAGCTCCAAATCCGGTCCGATGCGGATGTAGGCCGTGTTTTGATCGGAAGAGAGATTGTTAAAGACCACCGAGATCGCTGCGGTGTTGTTCGCACCATCCACCAGCGCCGTCGCGTAACCACTCGCCGTGGAGGCCGCACCCGCCTCGCGACCCAAAAAGGCCACATAGAGCTGCTGATTCTGCGGATCGGCCGGATTGGCATCGCAAATCGTCACCTTCGCACCGGGGCCGCCCGTCGTTTCGGTGGCTCCAGGCAGCGCCACAGCCACTTTCAGCTCCTCCGGCACCTCCAGCGTCGTATCCGCGATCGGCGCGATCTTGGCGATCTCATACGGCGCACTCACGCCCTCGCCCTCTGGAAGCAAAACCGTATCCGAGGCCACATCCGCCATCGTTTTGATCACCACCTCAGCCGCAGTGGCACTCGCCTTCGTCGGCAGCGTCGCCCCAGGCAGCCCCGCAAGCTTAATATTTAGCGGCATCGTACCCACGCTGCGCTGCACACGCACCGTGGCCGCCACGCCTTCCTTTTCAAAGGCATCCGTCACGCCCGGCGTCACCGTGATCGACATCAGCGAGGCCAGCGTGTTCGCATCACTCGCCGCCCCCCCGGAGGCATTGGTAGCGCTTGTTGCCTGCGTCGGATCACTGCCCAGTTCAGCCTCCGCCCAGTCCGAAAGGCCGTCATTGTCCTGATCCTGGTCCGTGACTTCGAGTTTGTAGAATTTCTTCGAGCCCGGAGGCCTCGTAATCACGATCGTCTCGCCCGGATTATCCGCCGTCGGTACCTTGTCACTGCCCGCGACGGGCTGCCAATCCCCCGGAGCTGCATTCGGCATGTCTGAGGCAATGACGCGATACTTTTTCCCCTTCTCCGCATCGAAGGTAAAAACCACCGTGCCCGCCGAAACGACCGTATTGCCCACCTTTAGGCAATCCCCCGCCTTGCGAGGATCTGTGCCCGCGATGGATTCGATCATGTTCGAGCAGCCATCGTTATCCGTGTCGTCCGTGGTCACGAGGCCCCAGCCATTGTAAAGCATCTGCCACACATCGCAGAGCCCATCAGGCCCACCCTGACCGGCAGCCGTGCTGAAGTTATCCGTGCCCGCAAGCCCCGCGATGGGGAGGCAGACAGCAGCAAAAGACGACAAGACGCGTGCAGAGACGATGCGCATGGCTCGGGATGGTTGAAGGGTCGGGAAAACTTCAGGCCACAGGTTTGGCCTGATTATGAACAATATTCGCAGGATACCGGATTCGCCGTTTCCGGGTCAAGAATGATTCCAACGATCTGCGCCCAGTTTGAAAGATCGCCCGGCCCGCCTCTTGCCTCCCCTACCATGCTCGGCATTCTCGGCGGCCGATGAAACGCCTCTACCGCCACGCCCAGATCGCCAGCGAAGACTCGCCAAAGCTCCAAACCGCCGATGTGCTCGTCGAAGGCGACCACATCATCGGAGTGGCTGCGAAGATCGAAAAAGCCGACGGCGCGGAGGTGATCGACTGCACCGGGCGAATCCTCATGCCCGCCATGTTTGACATCCATGTCCACGCCCGCGAGCCCGGGCAGGACGAGAAGGAAAACATCGCCACCTGCGCGGAGGCGGCCATCAACGGCGGCGTCACCGGCTTCATCATGATGCCGAACACCTCTCCCGCCATCGACAACGCGGGCGTGGTGCGCAGCGTGCTCGAAAGCGCCCGCCGCACGCGCATCGGGGCTGGTATCTACACTTCGGGAGCCATCACTAAAGGCCGCAAAGGCGAGGAACTGGCCGGGATCGCCGGCATGAAGGCCGCCGGAGCCGTTTTGCTCACCGACGATGGCTTCCCGGTGGATAACCCACAGGTCCTCCGCCGTGCCATGGAGTATGCCCGCGAGTTCGACATCCCCCTCGCCAGCCATTGCGAGGTCAAAGAGCTCAGCGGCAAAGGCTGCATGCACGAGGGAAAAATCAGTTACTCGCTCGGCCTGCCCGGCATCCCCGCCATTTCGGAGGAAATCTGCATCGCCCGCGACATCCGCCTCGCCGAATTCACCGGCGTGCATCTGCATATCCAGCATGTGAGCACCGAGCGTGGCATGGGCACCATCAAACGCGCCAAAGACCGCGGCATTCGCGTCACCTGCGAGATCGCCCCGCACCATCTCATCTTCAATCACGAGCACATCGGCGACTACAACACGCACTACAAAATGAACCCGCCGTTGCGCACGCCGGAGGACAACGCCGCGCTGCTCCAGGGCCTCAAAGACGGCTTCTTTGACGTCATCGCCACCGATCACGCCCCGCACACGCCCTTCGAGAAAAACCAGGACTTCGCCAGCGCCCCCTTTGGCATCACCGGCCTCGAAACCGCCCTCGTCTCCCTCTATGACCGCTTCATCAGCAAGGGCCTCCTCGACTGGAGCCTTCTCGTGAAACGCTACAGCGCCGAACCGCGCCGCCTTTTCAAACTGCCGCCCGTGCCGATCAAAGAAGGCGGCATCGCCGAGTTCATCGTCTTCAATCCCACTCGCACCACGACCTTCAGTCGCGACTTCATGAAGTCGAAGAGCCAAAACACGCCCTTCCTCGATCAAACGCTCCAAGGCATGGTCGAACGCGTGATCTATCGCGGCGAGGAGCTTCTAGTGCGTTAAAGCGAAGGGCAAAGGGCGCAGAATCCAGACATCGTCCCCCGCCCACATCGTCACGCCTGCCCGCCGTGCTTCGCCCAGCGATGAAGGCGGGCGAAGCGTTGCGAGCGGGTCGATTTTGGCACTTCGTTTCACGTTTCTGATTCCAAGTTTCCAATCGTCCCGAAACCGCGTCAGCGTCGTGGAGCCCATCGACGATACCGCCCCCGAGCACCGTCCGGCCTACGAGAGGGCAAAAAGGCCGTATTGAAGAGGTGCTGCGGACACAAATATCCGGCCCGGCAGGAAAAAGCCTTTACGGCATGGTGAAAATGCGTTTTCTGTTCTGGCGAACAGCTTTTTTAACCACCAAACCCACACCATCATGGCCCGCGCCCCCAAAGAATCCCCCTCCGAATCCGCCAGTAACAAAGTCGCCGAGGCTCGTGCCCGGAATCTGGATCTGGCCATCCAGCAAATCCAAAAAGACTACGGCGAAGGCTCCATCCTCCGCATGGGTGAAGAGAGCAAAGTCGATGTGTCCGTCATCCCCACCGGCAATCTCTTGATCGATCAGGCCCTCGGCGTCGGCGGCTTCGCCCGCGGCCGTGTCGTCGAAATCTACGGCCCGGAATCCTCCGGTAAGACGACCCTCACCCTCACCGTCATCGCCCAAGCCCAAAAAGCCGGCGGTCTCGCGGCCTTCATCGACGTAGAGCACGCGCTCGATCCCGGCTATGCCCGCCGCCTTGGCGTGAAGATGGACGAACTGCTCGTCTCCCAGCCCAGCAGCGGTGAAGAAGCCCTGCGCATCTGCGAGACGCTCGTCCGCTCCAATGCCCTCGACGTCGTCGTCATCGATTCCGTGGCCGCCCTCGTCACCCGCCAGGAACTCGAAGGCGAAATCGGCGATAGCACCGTCGGTGCCCAGGCCCGACTCATGAGCGCCGCCCTGAGAAAGCTCACCGCCATCATCAGCAAAGCCCGCACCACCGTCATCTTCACCAACCAGATCCGTGAAAAGATCGGCGTCATGTTCGGCAACCCCGAAACGACCCCTGGCGGCAAGGCACTCAAATTCTACGCCAGCGTCCGCGTGGATATCCGCCGCATCGGCGCCATCAAGACCACCGATGGCACCGTCACCGGCAACCGCACGAAGGTGAAAGTCGTCAAAAACAAGCTCGCACCGCCCTACACCGAAGCTGAGTTCGACATCATGTACAACGAGGGCATCAGCAATGTCGGCTCCCTGCTCGACCTCGCGATGGACTTCGAGATTCTGCAAAAACGCGGCTCGTGGATCAGCTACAAAGGCACCCAGCTCGCCCAGGGCCGTGATGCCGCCAAGGAAGTGCTTCGCAACGACACCAGCGTTTATGAAGAGATCGAGGCGGCGGTGAAGCAAAAGCTCGCGGACAAAAAAGAAGGCGCGGCTCCGAAGGGCAGCGGCGGTGGCGCAGCCGCCTCCGACGAATAAGCCGCGATCCCGTGGCACATGTTCTCAAGAGCCTGCGAGATACCTCGCAGGCTCTTTTGTTTTGAAAAAGTGAGGCGGGCACTCCTGCCCGCCCTGGTTGGCAGGCAGGAGTGCCTGCCTCACTTTCCCGCTCCTCAGCGCAACGTCCCAGCCGCCGCTCACGTTTTGCCTCTCCACATGCTCCGCCCCCTTCTCGCCCTTGTTTTGGCTTCCTTCGCCCTTCACGCCGCTGATCCTGCCGAGATCAAAATTTGGCCCGAAGGCGCTCCCGGCCAGATGCTGCCGCATTCGAAGGCCACGGCGGACTTCATCCGCACGAAAGCAGGCAAAAGCACCCTCACCGACATTCACGAGCCTACCCTCACGCTCTTCCAGCCTGCCAAACCAAACGGCACCAGCGTCATCGTGGCCCCTGGCGGAGGTTACGTCTTCCTTTCCGCCGTGCATGAAGGCACGCAGGTCTGCGAGTGGCTCGCCAGCATCGGCGTCACCGGCATTTTGCTGAAATACCGCACCCCCACCCGCGATGAGGCCGCGCCACACGAAAAACCCGTCGCCGATGCCGCACAGGCCATCAAACTCGTGCGCCAGCGTGCCGCCGAATGGCATCTCGATCCGAAACGCGTCGGTCTCCTTGGCTTCAGCGCCGGTGGAAACCTCCTCGCCCATCTCGCCTGTGATCGCGGCCAGCCTCTGGAGCGTCCCGACTTTGGCATCATGATCTACGGCGGCGGCTTTGTGGACTCCAAAGAACCCACGAAGCTCAAACAGGGCTTCAGCGTTCCCGCCGACGCGCCCCCGATGTTCCTCGCCTGTGCTCACAACGATGGTCAGAACGCCACCGCCGCAGCCGTGCTCTACCTCGAATACAAAAAGCACAGTATCCCCTGCGAGCTTCACCTCTTCACCCAAGGCGGTCACGGCTTCGGCATGCGTGCCGACAACAAACCCATCAACGCCTGGCCTCAGCGCTGCGCCGATTGGATGGCGTCCATGGGCTGGCTTTCAAACTGATCTCTTTCACATGAAACACCTCCTGCTTCTCCTTCTCTCCACCTCGCTCCTCGCCGCGGATCTCACGACGGTCACTCAAAGCGAGCTGCCTTCGCTCGTGACGCTCTACAAGGAGTTGCATGCGAACCCGGAGCTTTCCATGCACGAGGTCGAAACGGCCGCCGTCGTGGCCAAGGAGCTTCGTGCGGCGGGTTTTGAGGTCACGGAGAAGGTGGGCGGTCATGGCCTCGTCGGCGTCTTGAAAAATGGCGAGGGGCCGACGCTGCTCGTGCGCACGGATCTCGATGCGCTGCCGGTGAAGGAGCAAACGGATGCTCCGTATGCCAGCACGAAGGTGGTGAAGGATGACACCGGTCGCGAGGTGAACGTCATGCATGCCTGCGGGCATGACATCCACATGACGAGCTTCATCGGCACAGCCCGCGTGCTCTCCAAGCTCCGCGATCAGTGGAAAGGCACGCTCGTTTTGATCGGCCAGCCAGCGGAGGAGCGGGTGCTGGGTGCTCGACTGATGCTGCGGGCCGGTTTGTTCTCCAAATTCCCCAAGCCGGACAAAGCCATCGCCCTGCATTGCTCGTCTGACATGGCTCACGGCACCGTCGGCATCGTGGAAGGCTATGCGCTGGCGAATGTCGATAGCGTCGAGATCATCGTGAAGGGCGTGGGCGGCCACGGTTCCATGCCGCACCTTTGCAAAGACCCCATCGTGCTCGCCTCACAGATCGTGCTGGCCTTGCAGACCATCGTCAGCCGTGAGGTGAAGCCCGGTGATCCCGCCGTCGTCACCATCGGCAGCATCCACGGTGGCACGAAGAGCAACATCATCTCCGACGAGGTGCGTCTTCAGCTCACGCTGCGCAGCTACAAAACGGAAACCCGCAAGCATCTCATCGCCTCCATTCAACGCATCGCGAAAGCCCAGGCGGAGGCGGCGGGCATGCCGGCAGAAAAAATGCCGGAAGTGCTCGTCTCCGATGATCAATCCCCTGCTCTCTACAACCAGCCGGAACTCTGCGCTGAGGTGCGTCAGCATCTCGAAAAAGCCCTTGGAGCTTCCAAAGTGCTCACCCGCGAACCCATCATGGGCGCGGAAGATTTTGCCGAGTATGGCCTCACGAAGGAAAAAGTGCCCTTGTGCATGTTTTGGCTCGGCACGCAGCCGCCGGAGGTCGTCGCCGAGGCGAAAGCGAAAGGCACCACGCTGCCCTCGCTGCATTCACCCTACTTCAAACCCATCCCCGAACCCACGATCGAAACGGGTGTGAAGGCGATGACCTCTGCGGTGCTCGGTTTGTTGGCGAAGTGATCGGTTATAAAAAACCGCCGGACACACAGGGCATCCGGCGGTGTGAGACAGTTTCAATCAGCGATCAATGTTCGAGTGGTGTGGCAGGCTTGAGCAGATCCTCGGCCTTCGGCTGTATGCCGGGCAGGTCGATGAGGTTTTCCTTTGTCGTCATCGTCACGCCACCTTTCACGACAGGCATCAGGATACCCTGCGTCTGCCCATCGGTGGCCTGCGTGAAGATATCCATCCCGCCGGCTTTTTGCGGCACGGTGACCATGCCGGTGATGCCATTGAGATCGACGACCTCCGCGCTGCCGTCCTGCCGTCCGATGATCACCTGCCCGCCCGTCCAAGTGCGACCTGGGCGGATTTGCCCGGCGACACTGGCGTTCCATTGCGGAGGCCAGGCGGCGGCGGCGGGGTTTTCAAACACCAGCGGCACATTGCTGGCGCTGGTGTCCGTGAGGTCGGCGGTCATCGCCCAGTGGTTTTCATTGGCGGTCACCGCACGATCAAACGCGGGTGATTTGCCGATCATGCCATCCGGGCTGTAGCCAGCGGGACTGCCGAAGATGCGTTCATCGGTCACCACATGCTGTTGGAAGAGCAGGTGGAAGGCCTCGTTCGCATTTTGAGCCGTGCCGCCGGTGAGCGGGTTCAGCACCGAGTCAGGGTACTGCGACTGATTTTTAGCGGCGAACTGCTTCAAGGCCGTGATGACCTGTTTGCAATTATTCACCGCCTGGTTTTGACGTGCCGACTTCAAGACCGCCTGCGCAGCAGGGATCGCCAAGCCCGCGAGAATCGCGATGATGGTGATCACCACCAGCAGTTCGATCAGCGTGAAGCCGACGTCCCTTCTGTGTGTGTTTGTTTTCATGGTATGGGTATGTCTATGTTTTATCTATGTGGAGCCGCCGCCTGATAAGGATGCGGTTCCAGCTCGATTTGACTCCTCCCACGCCATGCGTGTCCATAAAAAAACCCGGAGGGGAAACCTCCGGGCTCAGATTATTGAATCGTGATGCGATGATCCGATTAGCTCTTGGCGGCGATGGACTCGACCTTGTTGTGGCCGACCTTGGCGGTCACTTCTTTGCCGACGAGCTTCTCATCGACGGAGGCGGCTGGGCCGAGCTTGTAGCTCTTGCTGCCGATCTCGACGGTCTTCTTTTCAGCGTCGAAGCTCTTGAGCTTGCCGGAGACGTCTTCGGTTTTTCCGCAGCCAGCGAAGGCAGGAGCGGCGAGGGCGGCGATCACGAGGGTGGTGAGGATGGATTTCATAGGTGTGTTTAACTTGAGGGTTCCGTGTGGCGGACCGGTCTCGGGACGCCAGTTTCGCGGAATGCAGCATTAAACACGGGCGGCGGGCCATTTGGCTATCAATATTTTTGTGGGGGCGGCAAAAACTGCTCGTCTCATCCCCCGCTCGCGTGGCAGACTGGCCAGATGCGCCTCCCCCTCCTCCCAGCCTTGGTCTTCGCCCTCTTCTGTGGTCTGGCCCACGCCCATCCGCTGCCGGAAATCCCCATTCACGCCTCCTTCGACGGTCAGGGCAGCCTCAGCCTACGCACGGAGGTGGACCCGCGCTGCTTCGAGCCGGACCCGAACACCGCACCATCTGTCACCAAGGCCGATTTTGCCCTCACGCCCGCCGCGCAGCAGGAGCAGTGGAAGACGCAGGCCAGCGAATACATGCGGAAGACCGTGAATTTCCTCCTCGATGGCGCCCCGCCGCTGGAGCCGGTTTTTGAGTGGACCTTTACCACCCATGAAAACGTGCCGCTGAAGAGCGATGAGGATGTCGTCGTGCTCACCGGCACCGCCAGCGTGAAGCTCCCGCCCGCAGCCACCGGCTTCTCCATCGAGGCGACCAAGGTCGGCAGCCTCAGCGTCATCCTGCGCAATGTCGTGCGTGGCACCGAGCTGGAGCGCTTTCAGGTGCTCTTCCCTTCCGAGAAGAGCTACACCCTGGATTTCAAGACCTGGCAGCCACGCACGCCACCACCTGCCATCATCGTGGCGAAGGATGAAGCCCCCGCCGAAGCACCTGCCGACTCCTGCGACTGCGAATCAAGCGGCGGAGCCTCTCCCTTAGTCTGGCTTGTGCTCCTAGGCCTCGTGGCGCTGCTCATCGTGCGCATCAAAAAGGGGCGCTAAACTTCCCGTTTGCGCCCGCCGCTGCTGGCAGGTAGGACCGCCGCCGTGAATCAGGCTTTCGTACTCGGCGCGGGCCTCGGCGAGCGGTTGCGTCCTTTGACGGAGCAGCTCCCGAAGCCCCTCATCCCCGTCTTCCACCGTCCGCTCATCACGCATGCTTTTGATCATCTGCATGCGGCCGGTGTGCGGCGTCTCGTTGTCAATACGCACCACCTTCCAGGCGAATACGACAAGGCCTTTCCCGGCCATCGCTACCAGGACATGCCCATCGCCTTTCGCAATGAAAGCCCTGTGCGCCTCGAAACCGCTGGCGGCATCGCCAATGTGCGTGACCTCCTTCACGACGAGCCTTTCCTCGTCTATAACGGCGACATCCTCACCGATCTCCCGCTCGCGCCACTGATCGAGGAGCACCAGCGCAGCGGGAACATCATCACGCTCGCCCTGCGCAGCCACGGCCCTGCTTTGCACATCGCCTACGACGCGGCAGGCCGCCGCATCACCGACATCCGCAACAAGCTCGAAACCGGCGATGAAGGCACGCACCTCTTCACCGGCATCTACGCCTGCTCACCCGCCATCCACGACTGGCTCACGCCGGGCAAGGTCGAATCCGTCATCCCGATCTTCCTCGAAATGATCCGTCGCGGCGTCAAAGTGGGCGCGGTGGTGCTCGATGAAGGTCAGTGGTGGGATCTCGGCAGCCGCACGCAATACCTCGCGGCTCACGCCGCGCTCAATGGCATGCACGGCCCGGCGATTCATCCCGAGGCCCACGTCGCCCCCGATGCCGTCCTTCGCCGCACGAACGTCATCGGCCCTGGAGCCACCGTCGAACCCGGCTGCTGGCTGGAGGACTGCATTCTCTGGCCCCAAGCCAAAGTGGTGACCGGAGCCCGCCTCACCCGCTGCATCGTCCGCTCCCACATCACGGCGGCAGGCACGTTTGAAGACGTCGATTTCTAAAACAAACAACCCGCAACCTTTCGGTGCGGGTTGTTGGCTTTTGGATTCAAAGACGCTTCAGCTTACTTTTTCCCACCCGCAGCTTCCTGACGGAGCTGCTCAAGGCGTGAGAGCGGCTTCGGTGCGGCTGGAGCAGCGGGCTTAGGCTCTTCCTTCGGCTTGGCGGCAGCCACGACGGGTGCAGCAGGAGGTGGCGGAGCCTTCCGAGGGGCATCAATGCGCAGCGTGGAGCCGAGAGCGATACGATGCGTGGTGGTGCCGCCAGTGACGGGCACATCGACACGCACGAAAAGATTACCCTGCTTGCCCACGGGCGATTTATCCGTGGTCTTGACCTTGAAGGAGACTTCCTTGGTGTCCTTCGTGATCTCAGCCGCTTCGATTTGAATGGTATCCGGCACGCCGAGCACCTGGGCTTTGGCCTTGCCTTCAAAGGGCTTCAGAGGCTCCAGCTTGGCCACCATGATGGATTCCTTGCCCTGCTCCACGGCGACAAGCGGAATGGCGGGTGCGGTGAGATGCGCGGTGGTGGTGGCGACCTCGGTGAAGGGGCTGGCATTGTAGATGCGGCCATTGCCAGCATCCACCTCACCCATGACGGTATAATTCCATTTGCCGTCCGTGACGGCAGCGTTGGCATCGAGATTGAAGACGCATTCGTTCTGTCCCTCGGGGATGGTTTGCTCGCCAAGGCAGCTCACGCCGGGGGATTTCCAGATCATGAACACGCGGATGGCATTCTTGAAGCCTTCCTTCCGTTTCGCGACGACCTTCAAATCGAGCACGCCATTGGCCACGAGTGGCACAGTGGGTTTTTCGATGCTCAGCGAGTAGGGAGCTTCGTCGATGACGGCCACGGGGAGCTTGTCCTCGATCTCGGTGTAATAGACGACGTTGCCATTGCGCACGATGTCGAACTCCTGACGCAGCTTGCCGGTGATCTTGGTGTTGGGGTCCACGGGATTGAGCTTCACCGGCACGGTCTGGTGGCCGAGCGGAGCATCCGCAGCGGCTTCGAAGAGCAGCGGCACATTGCCGAGATCCTTCGGTGCCATCTCGGTGAGGAGCTTCACGCCTTGTGGAAGGCCTGTGGCATCGAATTTGAAGTCGCCGCCGACGTTCACACGAGAAATGTTCACCAGCGTGGCATAGCGACCACCTTTCGGCACGGCGATGAACTGGCGGTAGTGCGTGTCATTCACCGTGAACTGCGGTGAGGAGAAGAAAAGCTCCGGCTCGGCGGCGATGAGTTCGAGGCGATACACATAGTTTGGCCCGCCGCGTTCGAGGTGATCGGCCACACGAACGAAATAATTTCCATCGGCGGGGATGGCGACCTTGAACTTGCTATCGAGGCGACGGCGGCCCCCCCCATCGTCATTGCCACTGAGGCTGCCGCCTTTTTCGTTGTACACATTCACCACGCTATCGAGTGGGGAACCGAGGCTCTGGGCAAAGGCTTGCAACTCCAGCGTCATGCCCTTTTTCAGCGGCAGCTTGAAGAAATCCACATCACCGGGCTTCTCGATGACGCCGTTGAGGGCGATGGGCTCGCCAACGGCCGGCGAGGCCTTGGCCTGCTCGTCGTTGGGCTCCACTTCGAGGGCGTTGTCGAAGTTCACGAGGCGGAAGGGATTGCCGGAAGGAGCTGGCTCCTGCGACTTCGAATAGATCATGTAGCCCGGGTCGATTTCGGCAGGCAATTGGGCTTCTTCTTCGAAAGAGCCGTCACGCTCAATGAAACGCACTTTCGTCTTCGAACCGATTTTGCCACCGGCGGGATAGACCACGTCCGGACGGCGATAGCTGCCCACATGGAGGCGATAGAAGGAATTGCCGCCGCCACGGTAAGAAGACTCTCGGATCATCACCGTGTAGTCGCCGTCTTCCTCAGCCACATAGGAGCAGTAGCCATCCTGACGGTGGAGAATGGTGTCATCGCTGATGACCTTCTCGAAGCGATCCTTGTCGATCACGGCGAGGAAGGGATCGAAGACGGTGTAACCGAGGCGGAGGCCATCGACCTCGACGGAGAGACGCTGGCCTTTTTTGAGCGGCACCTTGAAGTAGTCCACATCTTCATTGGCGATGAGGCCTTCCACGGTCTGGTTCAGTTGCAGCACCTGCGGCGTCTCGAATTCGCTGTTCGGCTCCTTTTCTTCTACGTTGGGGAAGATACCCACGAAGAACTGGCGAGCATGCGAGATGCCGGTCTTCGTGCGGATGCGCATGAGGTGATTTCCGGGCGGCACATCGGGGGCGATGGCGATGGTGAGGTCCACCTTGTTCTTCTCCACCTTTTCTACGCTCTTCTGCGTAAAGCCGGGCGAGAAGAAGATGAGGCCCTCAAAATCATCGAGGCGGTTACCCGTGACGGTGAGCTTCACCTCGGTGCCGCGTTGGCCGCCGTTTGGCTTCGTCGTCGAGAATTCCGGGTAGGAGGCAAACAGGCTCGCCGAGGAGGCAAAAGCCGCCGTGCCGAGGAGGAAGGTGCGGAGGAGGGACATGGGGGTGTTTTTGGGGTCGGGCAAAATACGGGCTTCCGCACGGAAAATTGCGTTCAGGGGCAAAGTTTGGCGGAAGAGCCGCCGGAGGGGAAATTCCCCCTTGGCTCGGTTGATCTTTGTCATGCCCTCATCCCGACTCCCAACAAGTTCCCCACTCAACAAAAATCTGTTTGACCCGTGCTCTCATTTCGGCACTTGCCTAACCGGCAGTCAGCTATTTTCTGACGCTCAGCCCGGTGGTTGGGTGGATTTAAACGAGCCATGACTGTCAACTCAATCCATTACTCCTAGCATCCATGTCCACCATCTCTCACCTCCTCCGCTTCCTCGCCCTCGTGGCCGTTCTTTCCCTCTCCGTCGCCCCCCTCTCCGCCGTCGAAGGGCAAGACGAATACGCCTCCTATTGGAAGTGCAGCAACGGCGCCACCTACGGTCTCGTCGCGAACGGTTCGAAGCGCGAGTTTTATGTACCTTCCGGCGAGTCGCCGCTCTTCTTTTCGGGCGTGAAGAAAGGGGCGAGCTACACCGGCACGATCCACGAAGATGGAAAGAAAATCGCGGTGTCCGGTACCGTTTCAAACAATGACACCAAAATCACCCTGATGGCCGCCGATGGTCGGAAGTGGGTGCTCCAATTCTCCAGCAAGTAAGCAACGACGGCAGCTCTTCGGAGCGATGACCTAAGCGAAAATAACACCGCGGATACTTTCGTGCCGCTTCCATATTCCGGGCGTGTGCAGAATTCCTGCACACGCCCGTTACTATTTCAGGGCTGGAACTGCGAGATTAACCCAAAGGGCAAAACGATCTCCATTCACCCTTGGCGCGGCAGTCGATCCGCCGCCTCCGCAGGCAGTTCGACCATCTTTTGCCTGCCCCCGGCACCACGGAGCAGGGTGATGCTGCCTTTGGGCACCTCGAGTTCCTTCGAGAGGAAGCGTACGAGTTCCTCATTAGCTTTTCCGTCCACCGGCGGAGCCGCCAGCTTCACCAGCAGCACTGGGCGGCCTTTCTCATCCGCCGTCCAGCCAGCAAACTCCGATTTTCGGGCATTCGGAGAGACTCGCAGGGCCAGTTGGGTAGGGGGACTCATGGCCAAACCTTCATGCAAGCATCCGGCGACGCAACTCCGGCGTCGGCATCAAACAGGTCTCATGCTTCCCGAACCATCGGTAGCGGTTCCGGGCCACGAAGTAGTAGGCCGCATCCCGCAGGCCTTGAGGGATCACTTTGCCCAAAACGGCCAATTTCCATACTCCGCCGAGCCGTCGAGCGATCTCGATCACCGCATCACTGGCACGGAAAACTTGCTCACGCGTCACCAGCAGCATCGTATTCGGCGCATCGGCATCCAGTCCCTGCTCGGCATAAAGCCGGTGGCCCAGTTCACCCTGGATCGGGGCAAAGTGGATGCGCCCCGCCTGATCATGCGCCACCACGAATCGCACCCCGCCATCACACAGGTGGCAGAGGCCATCGAAGAGCAGCACGCATTCGCAATCAGGGGGCAAATCAATCACGCGGCCAGATAGCGGCGAGGTTACGCAAAGGTCAAGCCTTGGCTCCTTGACGAGGCGTCCATCTTGCACGCTCCTTAACCCATGCCCGCCGATCTCTCCCACCTCCGCGATCTCCTCCAACGCCGCCTCGACCTCATCGCCGATCACGCGTTTCGGGACCGCGATGCCGCCGCGCACCTCGCCGCCCTGCAAAAAGTCTCCGAAGACCTCACGGCGGAGCATCAAAAGCAGCGCTCCAATCTACCCGCCCGCCTGAACCACTTTTTGACCCAAGCCAGCTTCTCGAAAGCACTGGAGTATCTCTCGAATCCTCAAGGCGAGTGATTCAGCCGTTTCCATGCAATCGAAAGCGCTGGGAAGAAAGTGGCACTGGTTTTCAACCTGTGCTCGACGAAGCGAAAGGCTGACGCGGGATAATAAACGATCCTGACGCCTCTTGGTGCCGCCTTCCGCAGATTCACGAACGACTCATTGGCCTGAACAGGTTGCAAACCTGTTCCACTTTCCAGGCTTTCGACGACATCGAGAGGTTTCACGCAAATTCATCCAGATGGTAGAATCGTTGCTGCACCTCGCTTTTTTCAGCCGTTGCCGCCACTCACTTCTCCTCAGCAATCTCCAGACGTGGGAAAAGCGGTGTCGGAGCCCCCAGTTGATGACCGCTGGCTAGCAGTCCCCACTTTAAATCGCTCACGAGAAAGCCATCGGGCATCGTCCAGCCGATCTGAGCACGAGCGGCGGCCATGGCGGTGGGCATGATGGGATTCAGAAGCACGCTCACCTGCGTCAGCGCCTCGGCGAGGTGGTAGAGCACGCTGTCGAGACGAGCGGCCTGCTCGGGATCTTTGGCCAGCGAGAAGGGCTTGGTGCTATCGACGAAGGCGTTCGCATGTGAAACGATCCGCCACGCGGCGGCGATGCCTTCGTGAATGTCCCAGCCGTTCATCTTCTCGATGTAGGCGGGCACCGCCTCGGCCACGGTCTGGCGCAGGGCTTGATTGATCTCGTCATCGTAGTCGCCGCGGGTGAGCACGCCGCTGCGATACTTTTGAGCCATGTTGATCGAGCGGTTGAGCAGATTGCCGAGACCGCCGGCGAGCTCCTTGTTGTAGCTCATGATGATGCGCTCATCGCTGAAATCGGCGTCGTAGCCGGTGGCGATGTCGCGCATGAGGTAGTAGCGCAGACCATCCGGCGTGAAGGTATCCGAAAGCACATTCGGATCGATCACATTGCCGAGGCTCTTGCTCATCTTGGCTCCTTTGACGTTCCACCAGCCGTGGACGACGAGTTTCGGGATCTGATCGTCTGGGAAACCCAACGCATGAAGCATGATCGGCCAGTAAACGGCATGCGCAGGGACGAGGATGTCCTTGCCGATGATCTCGGCATCGGCGGGCCAGATGGTCTCAAACTTCGGCAGGCCTTCGTTGCCGCATTCCTCGGCCATGTAACCGGCGAAGGTGATGTAGTTCGAGAGGGCATCGAACCAGACGTAGTTCACGAACTTCTCATCAAAGGGCAGCGGGATACCCCAGCTCAGTCGCTCGATGGGGCGGCTGATGCAAAGGTCCTGCGGCGTGCCTTCGAGCGAGTTCAGCACATCGTTCGCCCGATGTGGCGGGTAGATGAAATCGGG
Source organism: Akkermansia muciniphila (assembly GCA_943373155.1). GTDB lineage: Bacteria > Verrucomicrobiota > Verrucomicrobiia > Verrucomicrobiales > Verrucomicrobiaceae > Prosthecobacter. Next base: position 100,464 of record CALSBJ010000010.1, read on the forward strand.
ATGGCTGCGAATGTGGCCTTTGAGCCACTCGACATGTTCGCTGAGGCGGAAGTACCAATTCTCCTCCTGAAGCTCGACGACCTCGCCCCATTCCTCGCCGTACTGACCATCCGGACCGCGTTCCTTGTCCGTGAGGAACTGCTCCTGGCGCACAGAGTAGAATCCCGCGTAGCTCTTTTTGTAAAGCTGACCGCAATCGTGGAGCTTTTGCAGCATCGCACGCACCACCCGCTTGTGGCGATCGTCCGTGGTGGCGGCCCAGCCGTCGAAGCGCACGTTCAGTTTGTCCCACAGGGCGGTGAAATGCTGCGTGATGCCTTCGACGAACTCCGCCGGGCTGAGTCCGACCTTCTCGGCGCTCTTTTGCACCTTCTGACCGTGCTGATCCACGCCGGTGAGGAAATAAACCTCACGCCCTTGCAGCCGTTGGAAGCGGGCCATGACATCGGCGAGCACCTTTTCATACGCGTGGCCGATGTGCGGCGGCGCGTTGGTGTAATCAATGGCGGTCGTGATGTAGAAGGGCTTCATGGAAGGCCTTTCATGCCGTTCAGCAGGCGCTCACGCAAGTATTCCGTGAGGCCCGGGACTTCCAGGGAAAAAATGGCGGAGAGAGAGGGATTCGAACCCTCGGTAGCTGTTAAGGCTACGCATCTTTAGCAAAGATGTGCTTTCGACCACTCAGCCATCTCTCCAATGTTTGCCCCGGCGCTGCCGACTGCGAACGGCGCGTATTTAGCGTTTGCAGGCCCGATGCGTCAAACGAAATGTCGCCCGCTGCGCTCATGAATTCATCCTTACCCGCTCTCGCCTGCCTGCCGGATGGAAAAGCGCTGCTCGGCCTCTCCGGCGGCCGGGATTCCGTGGCGCTGCTGCACCTCCTGCTCGCCGCCGGGCATCGCGACCTCGTTTTGTGCCATCTGAACCATGGACTGCGAGGCCGTGAATCGGACGAAGACGCCGCCTTTGTTCGCTCGCTGGCCGAAAAGCATGGTTTGGAGGGCGAAATCGCCAAAACGAACGTGAAGGCGCAGGCGAAGCAAAAGAAGCTCTCGCTCGAAACAGCCGCCCGGGAGGCGCGACATGCCTTTTTTAAGCGCATGAGCCGCAAACACGGCACATGCGATGTGCTCCTAGCCCACCACGCCGAGGATCAGGCAGAAACGATCCTCGGAAACATGCTTCGCGGCTGCGGACTGGAAGGTCTCGCGGCGATGGGACTCGTCACTGATCTCGACAATGGCCTGCGCTTCCTGCGTCCGCTGCTGCGAGTGAGAAGGGCGGAAATCGATGCCTATGTTCAAGCCCAAGGCATCGCCTACCGCGAAGACAGCTCCAATGCCTCCGCCGAGTTTCGCCGCAATCGCCTCCGGCACGAAGCACTGCCCTTCCTCAGCGAAATCGCCGGTCGCGATGTGGTGCCCCTGCTCAATCGCCTCGGCACCATCGCCGAGCGCGACGAGTCTTTTCTGCACGACGAGGCCACCGCTTGGTTTGAAGCCTGTCGCGAAGGTCGCACGCTCACGCAGCTCGATTCCCTCCGTGAGCTTGATCCGGCGATTTTGAGCCGCGTGATCGCTTTCTGGCTTCGCGAGCATTTGAAACTACCCGGCGTCGGCTTTGACGAAATCCGAGAGGTCGCCTCCCTGCTCCTCCCCGATGGTCCAGCGAAGGTCAACCTGCCTGGCAAACGCTTCGTGCGGCGAAAGGCGGGATGTCTTTGGGTGGTGTGATGCGAAAGCATGTTTGGTAGAAAGATTAGGGGTAGAAAAATTTCAGAATCAGAGGCTTGGGAAAATCTTTCTACCCCAAATTTTTCTACCCAATCTCAGTGAGACGTGCGCCTGAGCTCAGCGTGGCGGCTGTGCCCCCTCACGCACCGGCTGCTGCGAGCGATAGAGCATGATTTGATCGCGCAATGAATCGGCGAGGGGCTTGTTACCGAACCGCGCGGCGAGTTGGAAGGCGGCTTCGGCGAGGGTGGTGGCTTCGGTAAAGCGTGCGCATTCGGCGAGGGCGGCTGCTTGGGTTCGAGGCCTTGATTCGAGTGACTTCTGTCTTGAGTTTCAAGGCTCTTCTTCGTAGTTTTCAGCCGTCAGTGGATATTCCCCACCATGATCGACGACCCTCTCTCCACCCCAGCCGCCACGAGCCGCCCTCCCAGGCGGTTCAGTCTCCGGCGGCGTGTGCTGGGTGAGAGCGAAAACAAAATCGGCCTGCGACCCGTGGAGGGGTGGCAGAAGCGGAACATGGATTTCCTCAATCAGGTGCTCATCCCGACGATCCTCGCCCCGCGGAAGCCGGGCTGCCATTACGGCGATCTGCCGGTCGCGTCGCCGGAGCAAATCGGGGTGACGTGGCTGGGCCACGCGGGCTTCTTTGCTCAGGTGGGCGGCCTCAATATCGCCATCGATCCGGTGTGGGCCCTGTGGCTGGGCCCGGCGAAACGTCTGCGCCATCCCAGTGTGTGGGCGCACGATCTGCCGCCGATCGACCTCGTGCTCATCACGCATGCCCATCACGATCACCTGCACCTCGCCAGCCTTCGAAAACTGGCCGCTGCCCAGCCAATCATCGTGCCGGAAGGCGTGGGCAGCCTCGTGAAGAACTGCGGTTTTGGCCGCATCGTGGAGCTCAAAACCTGGCAAAGCGCCACCTTTGGCGATCTGCGCATCACGCTGACTCCCGCCCGCCATTGGGGCGCTCGCATGATTCACGACACCCATCGCGGCTTTGGTGGCTACCTCATTCAGAGCCCATCGCAGACGCTTTATCACTGTGGAGACAGCTCGATGTTTGATGGCTTCACGGAGATTGGAAAACGTTCCCGCATTGATGTGGCGCTCATGCCCATCGGCGCTTACCAGCCGCCGAGTGGTCGCCCCGTGCACATGAACCCGGAGGAGGCGCTGGATGCCTTCGAGATGGTGGGTGCCCGCCACATGGTGCCGATGCATTTTGAAACCTACCCGCTCAGCGGCGAGCCGTTGCACGAACCCATCGAGCGCCTCGAACTCGCCGCGAAGGAAAGGGAGATCTATGACCGTGTTCGCCGACTGCGGGAAGGAGAGTCCGCCGTGTTTTGCCCGCCGTGAGCACGCGACCGCGCCTCACCCTCATCACCGCCATTTCGGAGGATGGCTACATCTCACGCGGCGAAGGCGTGCCCTGGGATCTGCCACGGGATCGCGTTCATTTCCGCACCGCCACCGCCGGAAAATGGCTGCTTCTCGGCCGCCGCACCTATGACGAGATGATCGGCTGGTTCTGCGATCACACCCCGCTCGTGCTCACACGGGATCCAACCTTCGTTCCACCGATTGGGAAGGCTGTGAGCAGCGTGCCGCAAGCTCTCGACCTCGCGGCGAAAGCCGGGGTGGACGAGATTTTCGTCTGCGGCGGCTCGGCGGCCTACGAACTGGCGTTTCCGCATGCCGAAAGGCTGCTCGTGACGCATGTGGGCACTCGTTTGGGAGCCGGCGTATCGTTTCCAAAGATCGGAACGCCTCCGTGGCAGCTCGTTTCGAGCGTCGATCATGCCGCCGATGCCGAAAATGCCTTTCCGATGTGCTTCGCGGATTACCGGCGAGGGTGAAACATTTCAGCAAAGCCGAATTTCCGGGTGTCGGATGCCGGGAATGATGTACCCTGCTCATCCCAGCCCATGATCCTTCGGAGTCTTTTCATCGCAACTGCCAGCCTGCTCGCGCTTGTTTCGCTCAGCGGCTGCGCGGCGCTTTCCAAGAAGAAAGACGGCTCTAAAACCGATCCAACCGAAGAAAAAGACGCCAAAGACAAAAAGGACGGGGAAGAGAAAAAAGGCGAAGACGCCTCCGCCGCCGTCGATGTGAGCTTTTTGCTGAGCATGAGCTTCAACGAGGCGAAAACGCTCAGTGCCCAAAGCATCGAATTTCCGCCGTTTTACAAGGTGGCGGCGGATAGCATTGAGGTCACCAAGACCAATGCAGACGGCACACCACGCCGTGTGCGAGCCAAGGGCCGCGTCTTCATCGAGATGAACTTCCTCGAACCTGCCAAAGGTCTCTGCCAGGAGCTGCTGCTGAGTGATGATGAGGTCATTTTACGCGGCAAACCGGTGCTGCAACGCGGCGGCAGCACCTTGGAGGGCATGGATGACTTCACGGTGTTTTATATGTTTGGCGCGAAGCTGCGGGTGATCGGCACGCACCGCCTCACGAACCCCGGCCAGCTCGCCGTCGGCGGCATCGACGCCTCTGGCCTTCCCACACTGGGAGCCTGGACGGATTCGCCAAACCCTCTCCTCCCGCCGCTCAGCGAAAGCGATGTGCCTGCGCAGGTCCGCGCCGAGTTGCAACGTGCCGCCGAGGCGGAGATGCTCCA